>CAMHQF010000068.1:0-2688 GCA_946187445.1 uncultured Prevotellaceae bacterium | reverse complement strand
CTGCCTGATGATGGAATTGATTGGGTATACAAGAACCACCACGTCATTGCTCTTGACTATGACTTTCTTATTTCCAAAATTACAACTATACTGATTGTCCGGAAGCATGATACAGTATTCACCCAGATAAACGGGTTTCCGTCTTTCATACCAGTTACCATTATCATACAGGTTCTTAGTCTTGTTGTAATTGAAACCATATTCAGGGTGAGACCATTCACCAAATTGCTTCTTGAACTCGTCGTTTCCGATTTCTTTGCGGACATAGTTGACTACGCTTGTGAAATCCTTGTACTGTTCGCACAACAGACTGTCTTGCTTGATGCGCCTTATGTCAATATCATCGCTTAACTTTCCAGTTTTTGCATCTGATAGTTTCAGATCACTGATGAGTCGGGTGAGTCGCTGCTTCTGGCAACTCAGTCCGATGCTCTTGGCAGAAATGCCAGGGATGTAGGTGAAGAGGATGATGGCTGCACCAAAAATGAGTGCCATAAGCTGGTACTTACGTGTACGTTTCTTCCATAGCATCAGCACGAAGAGCGTCATCAGCGCACCTGCCACCATTAAGTAGAAACGGCTTTCGGTGAAGCTATAAAGACGGATGCGATAGATGGAACCGATCCAGTACATGATGAGCGGAGGAATGGCTATCAGCGTAAAACGGTTGTAGAACCAATCGTAGTAACGCTGACTGAGAATAGACTGTGCCACACGTCCTATCAATGCTACCGTGACGAATCCCATCACCATCCATGCTACACCGCCCTTGGGCAAGTCCCACTCGAAGACTATCTTTATAAAATAGGTATAGAGGATAACATTGTAGATGATAACGGCTGGTGAGAGGATGAAGTTGAGGATAAGTCTAAGCACCTTGAAGGGTTCGGCTACCTCGTCCTCGTTCTGGCGTATCAGTGTGCAGCAGACCTGCGGAGCCAGTACGAACCATATGAATTGGATAATATGCTCATAGAGATGTTTGGGTTCCTCGATGCCGAAGATGTAGAAGAACGAGGCCACAATGGCCATCACTGCCATATTGAGGATACCCGTAATAAGCAGACCGAAGAACATCTGAGTGACTACATGGAGGGCATGAGCTGCAAATGGGCGGTTCTCCATCTTCCTGTTACCTACTACCAGCAGAATACCCGCAAGAACGTAGGTGAACGCAAAGCCGTATGTCCATAGGAACGGTTTCAGATCAATTGCTATCAGTGGCAGGAAGAGGAAGAACGAGGCGAAGTAAGCCCAGCGATTAACACGATGGAGCCAGAACGTCAGTACCATCAACGGAACGAACAACCAAAGTATATCACTGTTGACTGCGCTCTCCATCCGTGCCGATGTCTCATTCCATGCCGATGACTCACTGTCCCACACTGCTATGACAAAGAACACTATTCCTAGGGCAAACTCAACAGGAAAGCGCCGTGGGCTTTGCAATAACTGCTGTAGCAATGATTTTAGTTTCGTTTTCATCTCAATTTCTTAGTTTTTTCGACACCTAACATTACTGCATAAATTCTCTTCATATTTTCTATGGAGTGTTTCGAGTCGCGGCTCTGGTCTCTGCCAAGACCATTCAAATAAATGACTTTACTTCTTGTTTGCGAAAATCCGATTTATCTATTAGCATTTTATAAATGCCTGTTCAGCACTTCGCTGACTTCTGGTATTTCTGGCTGTTGCTGCCATCTGCTCATAAGTTCACAGACCACTATGCCCTCCGCATTCGTAAGCGTATGGAGGTAACTACCATCATCTATGTGAGACATGTGGCAAGTTAGAGTTTCATCAAGATAGGTCTCATGCAGCCAGTGGACGATGACGGATGTCAACGTCTGCGAAGCCAGCACTTCGTCGGGCATGGTCAGCAGGGCAATAGTGACATAGCTGCGGTTGCTGACATGGAAATTAAAATCAAGGTCAAGACGTGTTGCCCGATGCTCCATCAGCATGTCGAACGACTGCGGTTTGGGGAACCGTACTTTCTTATGACTGGCAGTCATCAGTTCAGGCACCACTGTCAGCTTATCGGCAAGAAAATCGGTTGTTTCCAATCGCTTGGTGTCGAGATTGAGGATGTTCCACTGACTTGTGCCGGAGGCTATTAACTGCTCGTTATCCTTACGGACAATGCGGAAATCGCAGTAGATGCGGAGTGAAGTAAGTTCGCTCACCCATATCTCCACCGTGAAATCCTCCGACCAGTATGTAACCGTCGGTCGTATGTCCATCTGCACCTCCGTGATGACCCACATACGATGCTGCTTCACGATGTCGAAGGCAGCCACATGGTGGATGGTCATCAGCCGGGCGAAACTGTCCTGGAAGTACATCAGCATAGCATTCGGCGTTAGCTTATACAATGGTGTAATGTCCGATGCCGTAGCTGTGTAGGTGTGTCTGTATTTACCTTCTGTAATCATTTTCTTGGCATTCTGCTTTATTTTCTTTGTTTGAACAACCAGTCGCACACGGCGACCATCTTGTAGCATTAATTGGAATTTATAACTCAATCACATGGGGTTGTACATCAGTATCGTGAGTTGCCAACGATGCAATGCAATCTGGGGACATGCTCTGCTCACGAATCCATTGGAGCGACTGACGCTGCATCTTCTTGTCAAGGGTGATACCAGAGGTAATCATGTCGCGCCATGATTTTGTGGCATAACCGCC
>CAMHQF010000067.1:0-2959 GCA_946187445.1 uncultured Prevotellaceae bacterium | reverse complement strand
TGACGGTCTTGATGATGTCTATATTCTTCCACTCGTTGAATCCACCGATGTTGTAGGTCTCAGCAATCTTTCCCTTATGGAATATCACGTCGATAGCCCTTGCGTGGTCTTCCACATAGAGCCAGTCGCGCACGTTCTCGCCCTTGCCATAGACAGGAAGGGGCTTCTTGTTCCTTATGTTGTTTATAAAGAGTGGAATGAGTTTCTCGGGGAATTGGTAAGGGCCGTAGTTGTTGGAGCAATTGGTGACAATCGTAGGCATTCCATACGTATCGTGGAAGGCTCGCACGAAGTGGTCTGAGCTTGCCTTTGATGCTGAGTATGGGGAATGGGGGTTGTACTTCGTCGTCTCATAGAAGAAGTCCTTACCATAGGCGAGGTGGTGTTCGCTGGAGCTTGCCGTTGTAGTGAACGGGGGCTCTATGCCCTCAGGGTTCGTCATCTCAAGCGCTCCATATACCTCATCGGTGGAGATGTGGTAGAAACGCTTGCCCTCATACTTCTCTGGCAATGACTCCCAATACAGCTTGGCTGCCTGAAGGAGTGACAGGGTGCCCAGCACGTTGGTACGTGCAAAGGTAAATGGGTCTTTTATGCTACGATCCACGTGTGACTCTGCTGCAAGGTGTATTATGCCGTCTATATTCTCATCCTGCATGAGCTTATAGAAAGCATCAAAGTCGCAGATATCCATCTTCACAAACTTATAGTTTGGCTTGTCCTCTATGTCCTTGAGGTTCGCCAAGTTACCTGCATAGGTGAGCTTGTCGAGGTTGATGATTTTATACTCAGGATATTTGTTTACGAAAAGGCGTACTACATGGCTGCCTATGAAGCCTGCGCCACCAGTGATTACTATATTCTTCATTGTATGGTCGTTTATGGAATTTGTCGTTTAGTCGTTTGGTGAACAATCAGTAAAGGCTGACGTTTATGTCAAACGGTGTTTCGAAATCCTTCAATAGGGCATGTTTTGTGTCTTTCTCTGAAAGAACAGCCTTGTCTGATGGTATCTTCCAGTCTATGCCGAGTGAGTCATCAAGAATAGATATACCGCCATCAGCTTCTGGGTGATAGAACTCATCACACTTATACTGGAAAATCGCAGTATCAGAAAGTACTGCAAAACCGTGGGCGAAACCGCGTGGAATAAAGAACTGACGATGGTTCTCCTCCGTCAATTCCACAGCTACGTGCTTTCCATACGTGGGCGAGTCCTTACGGATGTCAACAACCACATCGAGCACAGCACCTCTCACACAACGCACCAATTTTGATTGGGCAAAAGGAGGACGTTGGAAATGCAGTCCCCTCATCACACCGTATGATGACATTGACTCGTTGTCTTGCACAAAGTTTATTGTGTGACCAAGAATCGGTGCTACCTTTTCATCAAACTCACGCTGAGAGAATGACTCAAAGAAATAGCCGCGAGCGTCCTGAAACACTCGAGGTTCTATGATGAGCACATCCTTGATGTCTGTAGTTATTACGTTCATTGTTTAGAATGGAGTTTTGAGTTTCTTCATACATTTCCTAAGGGAAACAGTCCAATGTGGTATGCGCACGTCGAATGTTTCCTTTATCTTTGTCTTGTCCAGTACGGAATAAGCTGGTCGCTTAACAGGCGAAGGAAACTCGTTGCTGTGGCAAGGGTAGATGTCGCAATCCTTATGACCTGCAATCTCAGCTATCTTCACGGTAAAGTCATACCATGAGCAAACGCCTTCGTTACTGTAGTTGTAGATACCCTTCTTAGAGTATTTCTTTGCTCGTGTAGAAGCACCCTCCTCTGCCGTTTCTATCTTGTAGTCGAGGAGTATGCGAGAAATAGCCTCTGCAAGGTCGCCGGCATAGGTTGGCGTGCCACATTGATCGAATACCACTTTGAGTGATGTCTTGGTAGC
Source organism: uncultured Prevotellaceae bacterium (assembly GCA_946187445.1). Lineage (GTDB taxonomy): Bacteria > Bacteroidota > Bacteroidia > Bacteroidales > Bacteroidaceae > Prevotella. The sequence goes on along the minus strand of CAMHQF010000067.1, from coordinate 1,052 downwards.
CGTGAGGTTGAGCATGGTCTTCACGAAGTTCTTTCCGAATTCAGAATAGAGCCAAGCTGTACGTATGATAACGTAGTTCACGCCAGAGGCGATAATATTCTCCTCGCCCTCCAGTTTCGTCTTGCCATACACTCCAGTTGGAGTACCCTTCATATTTTCATTACAAGGGGTGTTGTATGGGTCACCGCCAAACACGTAGTCGGTACTGATTTGTATCAGCAGTCCCTTAGTTTCCTTCATCACCTGAGCAAGGAGTTTGGGGGCTTCAGCATTCAATTTACGGCATAATGCCTCGTCACTTTCCGCCTTATCCACATTGGTGTATGCGGCACAGTTAACGATAACATCTATTTCATTCTCCTTCACCATGCTGCGCACAGCATCGATGTCAGTAATATCGAGCATGACAGTCTCTACCCCAGCCTGCTCCACCACATCGGTAAAGAAAAACTTGTTACTTGATCTTTTTGCTCTCAGGCGAATCTCGTTGCCGAGTTGACCATTGGCACCTGTTACAAGGATTTTCATCGTTTTACTCTCCTAACTATCAATTTTTTTTTCAATCAAAACTTAATCTATAGTATCTCCTCAGCATGCTTTGAACGACAGGTCGAGTCCTTTGACACTATGCGTCAGTGCGCCGAATGATATATAGTCCACCCCTGCCTTAGCATAAGGTATCATCGTCTCAAAAGTTATGCCGCCTGATGATTCGGTCTCACACTGATGGTTTACCATCTTGACTGCCTTGACGGTATCTTCGGGCGTGAAGTTGTCAAACATTATGCGGTCAGGTTTCTCTGCCAGTGCCTCTTCCAGTTCCTTGAAATTGCGCACCTCTATCTCTATCTTCAGGTTTTTACCCTTAGCCTTGCAGTATTCCTTAGCTCGTGAGATGGCATTGTGTATTCCACCTGCAAAATCAACATGGTTGTCCTTGAGAAGTATCATGTCAAAGAGTCCTATGCGATGGTTCATGCCCCCGCCTATCTTCACCGCCTCTTTCTCAAGCATACGCATACCTGGAGTTGTCTTACGGGTGTCGAGCACAC
>CAMHQF010000066.1:0-3492 GCA_946187445.1 uncultured Prevotellaceae bacterium | reverse complement strand
AGTGGTCGGAATAGTCGCGCCCGTAGTTGCTGTTGCCGTGATAGACGTGGCCGCGATAGAGGCTGTTGTCGTCGAGTTTGAAGGAGTGATAATTCGTGACTCTTGGAAGTTCCGGTATTGTGCCAGGTCCTCGCGGAAGACGTTTGTATGGAGGAAGACCCCCACGACCGATGCCACAGTCTTCTGCATACGTAGTTTCTCAGCACAGCGTGAGGCATAGTTTGCTACCTGTGTTCGCAGAGAGTCGTAGTCGCTAATCATGTCACTAAAACTCCTGCTTGTGCAGATACTCTTTTTCTTGGTAAGAGTCTCGTTGGGTACCACATCCTCACCATTCAGTTCCTGCCATGTACGCACTATGTTGATGTTGTTGAATGTCTGGCGTACCCAGTCTTTGTTGTGTCTGGCAAAGTCGAGCGCTGTCCTTACGCCATATGATGCTAACTTGGCAGCATAGCGATGGCCAATGCCCCATACGTCCTCCACAGTACACCATTCCAGTGCTTTCTCGCGTTTGTACTCATCGTCTATCATGCAGCAATGCTGATAAACCTCAAACTTTTTCGCTAACTTAGATGCTATCTTGGCTAACGTCTTGTTGGGCGCCAGACCAATGCTGACAGGCAGACCAACCTCACGCTTTATGCGTTGATGCAGCCGTTTACCCCATTGCTGCCATTCCTGGTCGCACTTGTCGCTCATCGAGGGTAGATACATGAAACACTCATCAATCGAATAGCGGAAATAAGCTGGTGCTTCCTGATTGATAATGCTCACTACGCGCGCTGTCAACTCACCATATAACTCATAATTCGAGGAAAAGACTGCTATGTCGGTATGGGGTGTCTGCAGCTCACACTGTTGACGCAACTGGAAGTATGGCGTACCCTCCTTGATGCCCAACGCCTTCGCCTCATTACTACGGGCAACCACACAGCCGTCGTTGTTTGACAAGACAACGATAGGTTTTCCCTCCAGGTCAGGACGGAAAACCCTTTCGCATGAGCAGTAGCAATTGTCTAAGTCGGCTATACCATACATATCCTTGCAATCCCTAAACATAAAAACTGCTACAAAAGTAAATAAAATATTCCGAATATCACACGAAGAATAACCATTATTTTTTCATCCTATCTTAGGAAAACGTTGCATTGTCATTTTTTTCTTGTACCTTTGCAGGGGTATTAAGAAAAAATTTGCAGATATGGCATTAATCATCGGACTACTCATACCATTGTTAGGTACTATGTTAGGAGCATCCTTCGTCTTTCTCATGAAGAACGAGATGTCTGTTCGGTTACAGAAGTCGCTGCTCGGATTCGCATCAGGCGTCATGGTGGCAGCATCAGTATGGTCACTACTTATACCTGCCATGGAGATGAACGAAGGCGACAGCCTTTGGTCGGCCATGCCGGCTGCGGTAGGCTTCCTCTTGGGTATGGGCTTTCTGCTTTTGCTCGACGAGCTGACACCACACTTGCATATTGGGACAGACAAGCCGGAGGGTTTGCGTTCACGTCTGTCGCGTACGGCCATGCTCACACTTGCTGTCACCATCCATAATCTGCCGGAAGGTATGGCGGTGGGTGTTGTATTTGCTGGCGCTGAGGATAGTGGGTCAGGCCTGTCTGTAGCCAGTGCATTAGCTCTCAGCATTGGTATCGCCATTCAGAACGTGCCAGAAGGAGCCATCATCTCTATGCCCATGCGTGCCGAAGGAAACTCCAAGTGGCGTTCTTTCCTGATAGGAAGTCTGAGTGGAGCAGTCGAGCCTCTTGGTGGACTTGCCATCATCTTGCTCGCATCCTTGATGACTCCTATCCTTCCTTATATGCTTGCTTTCGCTGCAGGCGCCATGTTCTATGTAGTCATTGAGGAACTGATACCCGAGGCCAGCCAAGGTGAACACTCCAATCTCAGCACCATCGGTTTCGCCATCGGTTTTGTATTAATGATGGTACTTGATGTTGTGATGGGCTAATCGCTCAGCTCTCTAACCAATTCCTCCATCGAGCAGCATACACTGTCAAATAGTTTATACATCAGTTCAGGCTCCTGTCTCTCAGGAATATAAACGATGGTCTTTTTCCCACAACCGGCAAACCATCCTGCTTCCGTATGTGCGCTACGTCCACAGGGCAGCACCAGCACACACGTGTCGCACGACTCCATTGCCTCTATGTCGTTGGCAAATTGTCGCACAGCCTTTGGGTGCATCAGCTGTTCCCTATATTCCGCAGGCTCCCATTCCATATAGTTCTCACTGACGCTGCTCCACTTGAAGCCAGGGTCACCAGATGGAGGGTTCCTGAAGTCATAGACCTCGTGGCCAGCTTCTCTCAGACGTTGCACTACCTCAGGGTAGTACATGTTTCGCCAGCTGCTTGCTACATAAATCTTTCGCTTCTTCATAAGTTCTATTTTAATACAGTGACAAAGGTACAAAGAAAAAAAGTACCAACCAAGCAAAATGCCATCTTGTCGCAAAAAAGTTGATGCGAAATCCCTATAATACACACATCCACAATAATCTACATTTTTTATACCCCTGATCTTCCTCGGAGTCATCCTCTTCAGTTGCTTTGCTCGTCAAAGAACTTGCCAGTAGGCATGGCAGCATCCTGGGCCACGCAGCAGTTATAGCGTTCGCGGCTGCGGCGCTCGCGTTCGAACATGGCGCGGGTACCCTCCACGTCCTGATGGAACTCCATGTGCTCGTCGATGGCAAATGAGTGGGCCATCGACTCTACGTCGAGATTGTCAGTGCCGATGAGGGTGAATGTCCAGCCCTGCTTCTTCAGCTTCTCAATCATCGTGCGAACCATCTTCAGCGTCCATTCCTCGCTGCTGTTCTCCTCACCGTCGGTAATGATGGTCACGAGCACGTGATCACCGTCGTCCGTCTGAGCCATCACCTTCGAGATACCCTTGCCGATGGCATCGTAGAGGGGTGTGCCGCCGCTGGGGTTGTAGGCTCGCCAGCTAAGATCGCGGGTCTTCAGGGCGGCGGTGTCGTCATAGTGCCAGGTGGTGTGACCACTGTCGAAGGTGAGCAGGGTGACGAACTGCACCTGGTCGGGGAATTTCTTCTGCATCTGGCGTACGGTCTGCAGGGTCTCGTTCATGCCCGTGAAGGCCTGCTTGCGGATGATGGACATTGAGCCACTCTCGTCAACGATAATCAGGTTGTGGACTCTTTTAGTTGGTAATGGATCTTGCATAATCTTTGTCATAATCGTAATTTTTTTAAATTGGTGAATGTTCAATGTTTAAGACGTCTTTTATCTCTTTGAAGAAGAATTTGGAGAAAAATTAAGCGCGAACGAGATTTTTTTGTAATTTTGTAGCAAAATTCTTTTTGTATGTATTATCAGAGACTGTCAGACGAGGCTATTATCAACGGATTCCGAAGGGGAGATGCCGACATCATCCGGGATTATTTCTACGGATATTGTCAGGCAGGCTATTATATCTTTGACCAGCGTTATCAGT
>CAMHQF010000065.1:0-3551 GCA_946187445.1 uncultured Prevotellaceae bacterium | reverse complement strand
CATAGTTACGAGCACCCTTAGAAACCTGCATGATAACAGGAGACTTTGTCTCAACTGCAGCCTGTACGATAGCCTGCATCTGCTCCATTGTGTTAAAGTTAAAAGCAGGAATAGCGTAGCCACCAGCTACGGCTTTCTTGAACATCTCGCGAGTATTAACGAGACCCAAATCCTTGTAATTTACCATAATTGCTTATTATTTAAAATGTGATATAATAATTTTCTCGTGCAAAGGTACGAAAAAGTTCATAGTTCATAGTTCACAGTTCATAGTTTTTAAGTCCGTTTGACTGTTTTTTTTCATTGATTAACAATAGGCGTGACTATCTCTCTGCAAAATGTCAACTGCGTTTTACATTTTCCACTATCTTGGCATTCCCAACTCTTTCACCTGCCGCTCAAAAGTCTCACGGTTGCCAACGGCACCGTTTTTGATGCGGGCACGATAGTTATAGACCGTATTGACACTATAGTGCAGGAACTCTGCGATTTTCGAGGAGTCCTCGATGCCCAGGCGAATGAGTGCGAAGATACGCAGATCGGTGGTCAGTCGGTTCTCCTCCTTGGGATGAATCTGTGCCTCGGGCACCAGCAAGGCATTGAAGTCGTCAATGAAATTGGGGAACAGGTGCAGGAATACGATGTCGAAGTTCTGGTTCAGTTCCTCAATCTCCTGCTCTTTCAGTTCTGTGGACTTCGAGATTTGGAAGAGCTCGTCCAATTCCTTGTTCTTCATCTTCTTATTCACCATCTTCCGATAGTTGTCGAGCTTATCGACATATTGCGCACACAAAGAGAGGAAGCGTCCGATATACTCATCCTTCACACTGTTCGCCTCCTTCAGTTTAGAATTAAGCACAGCAAACTGCTCATTGGTAGCCGACAACTGCCCATTCGCCTGCTGCAGCTCATCATTCAGAGCAGCCAGACGGGCATTGGTGTCATGCAGTGAGTTACGTGCCGATGCCAGCTGCTTGTTCCGTCTGTGGAGGAAGAAGAGCACGCCAACTAACAGTAAGGCAAGGACACTCACAATCACGACACTTCCGACAAGCACCTGCCTGTTACGTTCCATCTCCTTCTGGTAGTTATTCTCAATGACTGTCAGAATGGGAGAGATTTGCCATGACCTCATGCGGGTGTTGAATCGGTTATTGCATTCCCATGTAAAACGGATATACCGATAGCTGCGCTCCAACTGGTCCTCCCCATTCAGAATCTCCGCCAACGCCAATAATGCCGCCTGATCCATCACCGCATACCTAACATCGCCGAGGGCTGACTGTGCCAACCAATATTTTGCCTCAGGAAGCCGGTTAAGCTGTTGGTAAATAAGATAACGGTAATAGCTGACAATAGCATATTCACGAGAGTTTTCCCGCACCAGTTTCATTCGCTTGTCGTTAACCTTCAGTGCATCCTCAAACTTCCGTTCTTCGGTGAGCATAACCTCATAGCTCCGCAAATAATCTTCGCTGGAAGGGTTGGCGGTCATGAATACCGAGTCACGGTATTCATTACGCATCTGTCGATATTCATCATGAGCAGTCTGCAGACGCGTATAATAGCTCAGTTCACCACAGACATGCATACAGGCAATGTAATAACTGGGTAAAGTCTCTTTGTCTAACCAATGGCTGTCGATTGACCTGAGAATGCCAATAGACTCCGTATACAGTCCCACCGTGGAACACTGAAACGCCTGTTTGATCTTTCCCTGATAGACAAGTTGCGGATGTCCCAGTTTCTCTGCTTGGTCAATATAATACTGTATATAGGCCAATGCCGAGTCGTTATCATACGCCTTATACAAATCGAAGATACGCATGATATGCTCCAATTTCCTCTCACTCGACCACTCACGGGCATAGGCATCCTTTGCCTCTTTGATTTTATTCTCATAGGCCATCACATACTCGGGTGAACGGCTGATGGCATCGTCTATCTGAAGATACAATTTCTCCAGATTTCTTTCCACTGCCGGTGTCGGCATCACAATTGCCAACAAAAGGGCGATCAAGGCATATCGCATCATGTCTAATTGTCTCAGTTAGATATTATGACGGCAAAGGTACGAAAAAAAAGAGAGAAAAGCCCAAAAACCTTGCTTTTCTTTTTAGAAAAAAGAGAGAACCATACAAGGAGGACGCATACTCACGCATACGTCCTCATTAACAAAACTCTTTTACAACTAATAACTAACTACTAATCATTAACTAACCGGAACGGCAACTTTCTAATGATGTTGCCAGATGAATTTCCTATTTTTGCCTCAAACTCACCATCCTCGGCAACCCATTGCTGGAGACGGTCGTCAAAGAAACTCAGTGAGCGTTTGTCCAATGTCAGCACCACTTCCCTACTCTCACCTGGTTGCAGGAATACTTTCTGGAAAGCCTTCAGTTCCTTCACTGGTCGGGGCAGGGTACTCGCCTTGTCCGTCACATAAAGCTGTACCGTTTCGGCACCTGCTTTCTTCCCTGTATTCTTGACAGAGACGGTAAAGGATATCGTTTCATCGTCTTTAACGACCTGCTTGTCTGCCGTCACCTTCCCTATTTCAAAGGAGGTGTACGAGAGTCCGTGGCCAAAAGCGAACAAAGGTTTGATGCGCTTCATATCCGCCCATCGGTAACCCACAAAGATACCTTCTTTATATTCCTCGTCAATAATCTGATGGTCAGGACGCCACACACCGGGGAAGGCGTTCAACGCATGGGCACCCGTATCTTCCAAGCGCTGATACCAGGTGTAAGGGAGTTTCCCACTGGGGTTGACATCACCGCTGAGCACATCGGCAAGGGCATGTCCCGCCTCAGAGCCGATGAACCATCCCTGCAGGATGGCAGGAACCTGAGCAGCCCACGGCATGGCAACGGCATTACCCGAGATATTGACATACACCACGTTCTTATTGACTTTCACAAGCGCCTCAACCAAAGCATCCTGTCCGTAGGGCAAACCATACTCCTTACGGTCGTGCCCCTCGCAGTCCTGATAGTCTGCTTTGTTCAGTCCACCGAAGATGACCACATAATCTGCAGACTTCGCCTTCTCCACAGCCTCAGCAATCAACGTTTCTGGTGTACGCAACTCATAGAGCGAGCGCCCTACGGTCACACCATTGTAACTCTGAATGGTGTCACCCACATAGCCACGAGCATAGTCAACGCGCTGGAAACGTTCCTTCATACCGTCCAGCGGCAAGACCTCGCGCTGTACCTTCAACGAGGAGGAACCGCCACCCACAGTCATCATCTTGATGGCATTCTCACCCACCACCAGAATACGGGCTTCTGTGGGAATGGGTAATAACTGACGGTCATTCTTCAGCAGTACTATACCCTCCCCTGCTATCTTGCGGGCAGCATCATAATGTGCCTCGGAGCACATCGAGCCGTAGGGACGCTGGCGGTTCATGTTAGTACGGAACATCAGACGCAGCACTCGGCGCACCTTCTCATCCAACTCGCGGGTCGTAAACTTACCCTCCTTTATGAGACGCTTGTAGGCATTGGCGAGATAATAGTTATCATACGCATTGGTAGCAC
>CAMHQF010000064.1:0-3571 GCA_946187445.1 uncultured Prevotellaceae bacterium | reverse complement strand
AGTATGTGACTATCGTGAGAAATAGAGAGTGGATAGACGGATAAATCGGAATTTACGTGTCTAAAGACAAGAATCTCATAGCAATATTCTTGGCAATACTTGCTGCCGCTTTGTATGCCATCAGCACACCCGTTTCGAAGGTGATGTTACAGACTGTTGCGCCAACAATGGTAGCTGCATTCCTGTATCTTGGCGCAGGCATCGGCATGGAAGCCATGATGCTTGTACGAAGCGGAAGACACAGGACGACTGAGGAACGGTTGCATAGGAGTGATATCCCCTACACTGTAGCTATGGTTGTACTCGACATTGCAGCTCCTATCTTGATGATGTATGGTCTGAAAACTTGCTCAGCATCCAACACTTCACTGCTCAACAATTTTGAGATTGTAGCTACGGCACTTATTGCACTGCTTTTCTTTGGTGAAAGCGTAAAACGAAAACTTTGGATAGCCATTTCGTTGGTGACAATCGCCAGCATTCTACTCTCCTTAGAAGACGGTAGTATGACTGAGGCATTAACGTTCTCCCATGGTTCCCTGCTTGTGCTTGGGGCCACCATCTGTTGGGGATTGGAGAACAACTGCACTCGTCAGATAGCCGACCGCGACCCAATGGAGATAGTGACCGTCAAAGGTTTCGGTTCTGGACTGGGGGCATTGATGATAGCCGTCTGTGTAGGCAGTGAGTTCCCAACACTGCAGCACATTGCCATCATCCTCTTGCTGGGTTATGTGGCATACGGCCTGAGCATCTACTTCTATACCTATGCCCAGCGCACTATCGGAGCGGCAAAGACCAGTACCTACTATGCTCTGGCTCCATTCATCGGCGCACTGTTGTCTATCTTATTGTTAGGCGAACCTGTCACCATGATATTCATAGTCGCCTCAATCCTAATGGCTGCTGGCTGTTGGATTGCTGCAAAGTAAATTCCAATTTAGCGAACAGATGATACCACTGAAACATCTACATATAGTTCTTATCTACCTCGCTGTCATCAACGTGGTCACTTTCTTCATGTACGGTATCGACAAGTGGAAAGCTAAGAACTCCAAGTGGCGCATAAGTGAGACGGCATTATTGGGCTTGGCTGTACTTGGTGGTAGCATAGGCGCATGGTTAGGCATGAAAGTCTGGCATCATAAGACACAGCATAAGAAATTCAAATATGGTGTCCCAGCTATTATCATTGTTCAACTCGCATTAATCGTCTATTTTACTTATGTCAAGGGACAGGTGAGTGACATACAACTAAATAGAGACCATTCAATTTATTCCCGGAAAAGAAGCCCCTTAACTCATACTTACGGGAATTAGCTATTATATGTTTGGTGACGAGTGACGGATGACACTTAAATTTATAAAACTTCACGCGTACCGCGAGAACTTAATAATACACACGTGCGTGTGCGCGGTACGCGTGGGATTTTGCAAAACCATCTGTCATCCGTCACTTCGTCACTCATTGTTCATACTCTTTCTGTTACTAACATGCAAAGATACAAAATTTTTAAGCGAAATGCAAGTCTTTCCTACATTATTTCATTCAGAGCGTTACAGCAACGTCATCTTGCTCCCGTTCCGACGTCATCTACGGGTGCTTCCGACGTCATCTACGGGTGCTTCCGACGTCATCTACGACCCGTTCCGATGATACTTTACTCCCCTAAAGTATCATCGGAACGACCGCAAAACGCCATCGGAACGGGTGCAAGGAACGTCAGGAACGACCTAAAAGTGACTACCCTTCGGTGTATATAAGGATTGGTACGTGAAACTACGAATCAATATTTAAGTTTTTTTATTCCATACTTATTGCGCTAAATGGTAATAAGTTTGTACTTTTGCAACGGACAACAGCGCATGGCAATGGCAGAAAGAGGTAAGCATACAGTCAAAGTCACAGGCATATCTCGCAGGCACCATCATGGACTTTGAGCGTGAGAGCCGCGCTCCTCGCCAGCCTTACGATCGCTATTGGCAGGTGGATGACCCTATCGGAAACAAGTTCGGTTACATCGAGGGCTTGAAACTTCAGAGCGCAGAGGGCATAATACGCAATCTCATTGACAATGTGGCTTGTGGAGGCAACCTATGCCTTAACATCTCTCCCCGTAGCGATGGTACTATTCCTGATGACCAGCAGCAGATACTCCTCACCATTGGCAGATGGCTTAAGCAGTACGGCGAAGCGATCTATGGCACACAACCATATACCGTATTTGGTGAGGGGCGCAACATACGCTATACTTACAAGCCTTCTGCAACGCCGAAGAAGGGTGATACTGTGTATATTCTTATCAAGCTATGGGACGGTAAACCTTTCACCTGTAAGGCGATCCCTGCGGATAAGGTAAAGCGTATTACCTCCCTTTCTGACAACAAAAGTGTTGCCTATCAGTCATCCAACGAGGGAATCCTCGTCAAAGCAGAAAACAAGACAACAGCTGTCGGCTCCGTTGCATTCAGGGTTGAAATGAAATAACTTCAAATAACCATGGAAGGATACAGACAAAAGCAATACGGCGTTCTTACGAAACGCAACTATAAGACAATGCTACAAATTCAGCCACAATCGTGATATATTGATTGTTGACACATTCCACCTCAAAGGTCGTCACGGTATCAATAATATAGGACGCAACCGACAATAAAGTAAAGGGACTTGTCCGCTTGGGCAGGCCCCTTTTTTATTGTATTTGCTAAATATACTTTATTTCGGTTGAAGACTCATACGGTAATCGCTGGGCGACTGGCCAAGATGCTTGGTGCAGTAGCGGCTGAAGTAAGAGAGTGACGTGAAGTTCATCAGGTCGGCTATTTGGGTGAGGGACAGGCGTTCATCATTCAGATAGTCTTTTAATATAGGTATGGTATGGCGGTCGATGTATGAGGTGACACTGTGTCCTGTCACACGTTTGATGGTGGCAGAAAGATATTTGGGCGATACGTTTAGTCGCTCTGCATAGTAGTTTACATCACGTTCCGTTCGGCTGATGCCGGTAGCAAGCAGAGCCATCAGTTGTTTTACGATGTAGGCTGTGCGATCAGTATGCGAATCTGTGGATTCCCGTTGGGCATGGGCCTCGAAGATGTCGTACATCATAGTCTGGCAGAGACTGCCCATCAGTTGGCGATAGAACTGCAAATGGCAGTCGTCCATGCGGTCACGAAGACGGTGGAAGTCATCAAGCAGATGTCGTGCCTGCTCATCTGAGAGTTTGATGACAGGGTCTTGGTTCAGCGAGATACTGCCACCGATGCTGTAGTTGTTCGACGGCAGCAGGTTCTGCAGGAACTTGTAATCAGCAGCAAACCATTCTACCTGCAAGTCTGCATGTGCCGCCAAGTTGCTGATACGATCAGGCATCGGTATCACAACCAAGTCATTTTTGATAATGTGGTAGCAATGCTCGTTGAACACAAAACTTGCCTCACCTGCCAAGCAAAGCAGGTGCATGCAGGTGTGGCTCAACTCTCGGGTATTCATCCCGTAGAAGTCTGTGGAATATAGAAAATCTGCCTTCATGGCTGCGAAATTACACATTATTTTGTATATAAAAGAACG
>CAMHQF010000063.1:0-3785 GCA_946187445.1 uncultured Prevotellaceae bacterium | reverse complement strand
TTTCGATTTCTAAATAATATGTGTAACTTTGCAGCAAAATTGCTAATATATAGACAAATATGAATAAGTATCTACTTTGCATTCTTGCTTTTATCACCCTGTCACTGACAGCCACCGCACAGGATCAGGCACCGGCATTCCCAGGTGCAGAAGGCCACGGACGCTATGTCACTGGAGGACGTGCCAGTGACGGAACCACAAAGGTTTATCATGTTACAAACTTGGATAATAATGGAACAGGCTCACTACGCTGGGCTCTCTCACAAAAGGGTCCCCGCACGATTGTATTCGATGTAGGCGGTGTCATTGAGCTGTCGAGTAACCTGTCTATTCCAAGCAATACTACAATTGCAGGGCAGACTGCTCCATATCCGGGAATCACCATCCGATACTATACCGTGACAACTGAAAAATCAAGCAATATCATCGTACGCTTTATCCGTTTCAGACTTGGCCAGGAGAAAAACGCGTCAGACGGTGACGACGCAGCCAACGGACGCTATGGCACAGGAATTATCTTCGACCATTGCTCTTTCTCATGGAGTGTAGATGAGATTGCATCATTTTACGACAACAACAATTTCACACTTCAATGGAGTACCGTATGCGAGGCTCTCCATAACGCAGGGCATTCAAAAGGCAATCATGGCTACGGTGGAATCTGGGGTGGAAAGTTGGCTTCCTTCCACCACAACCTCATCGCACATATGCGCAACCGTTCCCCACGCTTCAATGGTGCCCGGTACCAGTGGGAAGGATACACATCAAACAAGTTTTACAACCAGTACAAATGGGCAAATACTGTACAGGCAGAGAATGTTGATCTGCGCAACTGTGTAATATTCAATTGTTTTAACGGATGCTATGGTGGTCCTGGCGGAGGCTATATCAACATAGTCAACAACTGTTATAAAAGAGGTACTGATGACAAGAGTACAAAATATATCACTACAGTTACAGTGGGAGCCTCGGGTAACTCTACCCCAACAGCTCTTAATGGAATGACAAGCCGATATTTTATAAAGGGCAACAATATGAACGGTACAGCGAATGCTGACTGGAATGCTGTCAATTATGACAGCGGAACATTTACCATCGACGGTGCCATATGTTCTGTTGACAACAACAATTACTATGGCGATACAGTTACCCATTATAAGAACACTGCAGGCAAAGATTGTGTACGCATTAAACTTGAAGGTCCCACCGCCACTGGCGAGATAACCACTCACTCTACAGACAATGCATTTGAGAAGGTGCTAGCCTATGCTGGAGCTTCAGACTATCGGGATCGCGAAGACACTCGCTATGCAGAGGAGGCAAAAACAGGTGTAACAACAATTGCCGGTTCAGTTACCAAGACAAAGGGTCAGCTTGACTTGGTAAAAGATATTCCAGAATATGCAAATGGCTACATTTTACCTGATGGAAACGGGAATACACGTGCGGCAGACTTCGATGCAGACGCTGACGGTATCGCCGACGCATGGGAGCAGGCCAATGGTGGAGACTTAGACCCTAATGCATATACAATCGACTCTGAGAAAAAATGGTATACCAACCTGGAAGTTTATCTGAACTCACTCGTTGAGGATATCATGAAGGCTGGTAATGCCGATGGTGAGAGCAACTACACGGAGTACTATCCTGCATATAAGACACCTACAGGCATCAGTACGCTTCGCACTTCTGACATTATATCCACAGAGTACTACGACCTCAAGGGCAGTCGTCTCACCGAGCCACAGCACGGCATAAGCATCCGTGTGGAGCGTCTTGCCAATGGTCAAACCATCGCATCTAAGGTAATCAAGTAAGCAGCAATGAAAAGACACCTATTAATATATGTCCTATTGGCTGTTGCTCTGACAACAGCAGCTTCCGACTCCGGTGCCATTCAGAACAATGGAGTACAGATTACGACTGCTGCAGGATGGAATGAGTCGCTCTATGCCGAATGGGAGCATTTCGAGGGGGCTGACAACTATAATGTCTACGTCAAAGGAGGCCAATACGCTGACTACACGAAGATAGACGGACAGCTGGTACGCAGCTATGGTAGCTATAACCGTGCCGATGCCGTAGGACTGAAGGCTGGCGATGACTACAGCATCAAGGTGGTGCCCGTAATCAATGCCAAGGAAGAAGAGTCGAAAGCCAGCATAGCAACAAACATCATCGTAAGGAGTTTCAACCGCGACGGCTATGCCCATCATCAGGCCAGCGCAGGCATTGGGGCATACAATAATGACGGCACTCTGAAGGAAGGTGCACGCATACTCTATATCAGCAAGGATAATGCGAAGACCGTAACACTCGACATGCTAGTGAAAACCGGCAAGACCGAGACCCGCACAGGCATCCAGGACATACTCAAGGCCTACGAGAAAGGCATTGAGACACGTCCCTTATGCATACGCATCATCGGACTGCTGAAGAAAGACGACATGCCAGAATTAGGCAGCTCCTCCATCGGACTGCAGGTAAAGGGCAAGGGGCAGAACATGAACCTCACCATCGAGGGTGTTGGCAATGATGCCACATTCCACGGTTTCGGTATTCTGGTGCGCAACTGCCGATATGTAGAGCTTCGCAACCTGGGCGTCATGATGCATCCGGAAGACGGCATCAGTTTCGATACAGACAACGAGCACCTTTGGGGTCATAATCTCGACATCTTCTATGGTGAGAACAAAGGTGGCGACAAGGCCAAGGGCGACGGTAGCTTTGACGTGAAGGGCACCTTCTATGCTACTGTTTCTGCCAACCACTATTGGGACTCTGGCAAGTGCAACCTCAATTCTAATAAAGACGAGGTTGATTACGTGACCTACCACCACAACTGGTTTGACCACAGTGACTCCCGCCATCCACGTGTGAGAGTATCAAAACATCTGCACGTGTTTAACAACTACTATGACGGAAATTCAAAATATGGTGTAGGTGCAACGACTGCCAGCTGCATATTCGTGGAAAAGAACTATTTCCGCCACTGCAAATATCCGATGCTGATATCCAAGCAAGGCTCTGACATTCACAACGGCACGGGAACAAGCAGTGAGACAAAGGGTAATTTCTCGAGTGAAGACGGAGGCATCATCAAAGCCTTCGACAACTATATCACAGAACAAACAAGTTTCGAGCCCTACGTTGCCGGCGATGCACTCTACAGTAAGCATTTCGATGCCTACGTAGTTGAGAATCGCAATGACCAAGTGCCAACAGAGGTTGTCACCCTCCAAGGCGGAACGGGATATAACAACTTCGACACTGCCAACGATTTCTATATGTATAGTCCAGATGCTGCTGCCGATGTCCCCTCTACAGTGACAGGACAATATGGCGCAGGCCGTTGCCAGCATGGTGATTTCCAGTACACCTTCGACAATGCAACTCAGGACAAGAATTCTGAGGTCATCACAGACCTTTCAAACAAATTGGCAAACTACGAGAGCAAACTTGTGAAGATTTACGGTGACAGCGGTTCATCAAGCGATATCAGAACCGCACAACTTGATTCCAAACAGGGTAAGCTCTACGATCTGCAGGGACATTCTGTCTCTGATCCCCTCCCCCATCACCTCTATATCCAGAATGGAAAGAAATATTTTTCGAATTAAATGTGTTAAAAAATGAGTTTAAAATAGTTTATTTAAAAAACTTTTCCTAACTTTGCAGCAAAATTTCAACTTTATATTTTTATCTTAACAACAAAACAAAACGCTTATGAAGAAAATTTTTACTCTTATTGCAGTGGCCTTGATGGCCGTAGGTGCTAACGCACA
>CAMHQF010000062.1:0-4904 GCA_946187445.1 uncultured Prevotellaceae bacterium | reverse complement strand
CCTGGGCGGCGGCGAGACGTGCGATAGGCACGCGGAATGGAGAACAGGATGCGTAGTTCATGCCTACACGGGCGCAGAACTTCACAGAGCTTGGTTCGCCACCGTGCTCGCCACAGATGCCTGTGCGGAGTGTAGGACGTACGGCACGACCATTCTTGACCGCCATTTCGATGAGCTGACCTACACCCTCCTGGTCAAGTACCTGGAATGGGTCAACCTTGAGAATCTTCTTGTCGAGGTATGCGGGCAGGAAGCTTGCGATGTCGTCACGAGAGTAACCGTAGGTCATCTGCGTGAGGTCGTTGGTGCCGAATGAGAAGTATTCTGCCTCTTCGGCTATCTGGGCTGCTGTGAGTGCTGCACGTGGTATCTCAATCATAGTGCCGATCTCAAACTCGAGTGATACGCCTGTCTCAGCGAATACCTCCTCGGCGGTCTTCTTGATGATTTCCTTCTGCTGCTTGAGCTCAGCTACTGAACCAATGAGCGGAACCATGATTTCAGGATGCGGGTCGAAGCCTTCCTTCTTCAGCTGGCATGCTGCACCAAGTATGGCGCGCGTCTGCATGGCAGTGATTTCTGGGAAGGTGATACCCAGACGGCAACCACGGTGACCCAGCATTGGGTTGTTCTCTGCCAGTGAGTTGACACGCTTCTGTATCTCGGCAATGCTTACACCCATCTCGTCTGCCATGGTCTGCTGACCAGCGAGGTCGTGTGGCACGAACTCATGGAGTGGGGGATCGAGCAGGCGGATGTTGACGTGCAGTCCGTCCATAGCCTTGAGGATACCGTAGAAGTCCTTCTTCTGGTAAGGCAGCAGCTTAGCAAGAGCCTTCTCGCGACCCTCAACAGAGTCAGCCAAAATCATCTCACGCATGGCGATAATCTTCTGGTCTTCGAAGAACATGTGCTCAGTACGTGTTAAGCCAATGCCCTTGGCACCAAACTCGCGTGCTATCTGTGCGTCCTTCGGTGTGTCGGCATTGGTGCGCACCTGCATCTTGGTGTATTTGTCGCAGAGGTCCATGAGCGCCTTGAAGTCGCCTGAGAGCTCAGCAGCCTTGGTCTTTATCTCGCCTGCATACACCTGTCCCGTTGTACCGTTGAGTGAGATGTAGTCGCCTTCCTTATATACTACGCCCTCTATCTCCACGGTCTTTGTCTTGTAGTCAACATTGATGGCACCTGCACCTGATACGCAGCATTTGCCCATGCCGCGTGCCACAACGGCTGCATGCGATGTCATGCCTCCACGGGCAGTCAGTATACCCTCGGCGCAAGCCATGCCAGCAAGGTCTTCTGGAGATGTCTCGATGCGTACCATCACCACCTTATGACCGTTCTCAGCCCACTCCTGAGCATCATCGGCATGGAATACTATCTGTCCGCATGCAGCACCTGGTGATGCTGGCAGACCCTGTGTTATTACCTTTGCCTTGGCAAGGGCGTCTTTGTCAAATACGGGGTGTAGCAGTTCGTCGAGCTTCTGTGGCTCACAACGCATGATGGCGGTCTTCTCGTCGATGAGGCCTTCCTTCACGAGGTCCATGGCAATCTTTACCATTGCAGTACCTGTGCGCTTGCCGTTACGTGTCTGCAGGAACCACAGCTTGCCCTCCTGTACGGTGAACTCCATGTCCTGCATGTCGTGGTAGTGGTGCTCCAGTTTGTCCTGAAGGGCGTCTAGCTCCTTATAGAGTTCAGGCATTGCCTCCTCCATGGAAGGATACTTAGCCACGCGCTCTGCCTCAGAGATGCCTGCACGCTCAGCCCAGCGCTGAGAACCTATCTTGGTAATCTGCTGTGGGGTGCGGATACCTGCCACAACGTCCTCACCCTGTGCATTGATGAGGTACTCACCATTGAAGAGGTTTTCACCATTACCTGCATCACGGGAGAAGCACACACCTGTAGCTGAGGTGTCGCCCATATTGCCGAATACCATCGCCATGACAGAAACGGCAGTACCCCATTCGTCAGGTATGCCTTCCATCTTACGATAGAGTATGGCACGCTCGTTCATCCAAGAACGGAAGACGGCGCAGATAGCGCCCCAGAGCTGTGTGATAGGGTCTTCGGGGAAGTCGCTGCCCGTTTGCTTCTTGATGGCATCCTTGAAGAGCTGAACGAGTTTCTTGAGCGACTCCACGCTGAGGTCCTTGTCGAGCTCTACACCCTGCTCAGCCTTCACCTCTTCTATAATCTTCTCGAATGGGTCTATGTCGGTCTTGTTTACGGGTTTCATGCCCAGCACCACGTCGCCGTACATCTGCACGAAGCGGCGGTATGAGTCATATACGAAGTGTGCATTGCCGGTCTTCTTTACCATGCCCTCTGCCACAGCATCGTTGAGGCCCAGGTTGAGGATGGTGTCCATCATGCCTGGCATTGATGCGCGTGCACCGGAACGCACGCTGACCAGCAGTGGGTTTTCTACAGAACCGAACTGGCACTTCATCAGTTCTTCTATATGCTTTACGGCAGCGTTGACCTCATCCTGCAGCAGTTCCACGATTTTCTCCTGTCCTACGGCATAGTACTCGTTGCACGTGTCGGTAGTGATAGTGAAACCAGGAGGCACGGGTACTCCAATAAGGTTCATCTCTGCAAGGTTGGCACCCTTGCCACCCAGCTGCTCACGCATCTGTGCATTACCCTCAGCCTGTCCGTTACCAAAGGTGTAAACTCTTTTCTGTGACATTGTTGTTTAAGTTGGTTTTTATATTATTGATTAGGTTTAATAGGTGGGGCTTCGCCGTGTTTTCCACGACCTGCAACTGCAAAGATACAAAAAATATCGGAAACGAGAACAAAAACGTAGATTTTTTTACAAAAATATCGATTTATGGCAAAACAGTAAACCGTGAACAGCGAACTGTGAACTATTTTTCGTAACTTTGCACCAAATTTCAATATCCAATAAATGGTATTGTCTCTAACTCCTTTAACTCCTCTTAATTCCTAAAATTTTCAATTTTCAATTTGAAAAAAAAACTCCCCCTTTTACAGAATGTCGTTATAGAGGCAGTTGCCGCTGAGGGCAAGTGTCTCTTCCACATGGCTACAGCTTCCGAGCAACATCCCTCTCTCGTCGTTTTTGTGCCCTTCTGCGTGCCTGGCGATGTGGTGGATGTGCAGATAACCCGTAAGAAGCACTCCTTTGCCGAGGGCGAGGTGGTGCGCCTCGTCAAGCCCAGTCCCAGGCGTATCACTCCCCCGTGTCAGCATTTCGGCGTATGCGGAGGTTGTAAGTGGCAGAATATGCCCTACGAAGACCAACTCGCTTTCAAGCAGCAACAGGTTTACGACCAGCTCACTCGTATAGGCAAGATAGAACTCCCAAAGTTCCTGCCCATCAAGGGTAGTGTGAAGACTTTCGAATATCGCAACAAACTCGATTTCGGGTGCTGCAACAAACGTTGGTACACACGTGAACAGCTCAGGGCATTGCCAGAGGGTAGCGGCCTGGGCGAGCCTGGTATCGGCTTTCATATCACGGGTGCCTTCGACAAGATTCTGCCCATAGAGAAATGCTTGCTGATGGACGACTTGCATAATGATATACGCAACTCTATCTATCAGTACGCCTTGGAGCAAGAACTTTCATTCTTCGACCTGAGCGGTCAGGTTGGTTTCCTGCGTGATATTATAATAAGGTGTAGTAATTCTGGTGAGTGGATGGTGCTGGTGCAGTTTGGACCAGTAGCCTCACCCCCTTCCCCTCTCCAAGAGGCGAGGGGAGAGGTGTCCCCTAAGCAGCTAAGAAAGGAGGCGCTGGAAAGGGAAATCCGCGAGCAGAAACATTTCGACAAGGATGCGGCGATGGCTCTCCTACAGTATGTTGCCGACAAGTTCCCACAGATTACCTCACTCATGTGGGTGTACAACCCCAAGTGCAACGATACCTTCGGCGACCTCGACGTACGCCTTTTCAAAGGCGACGACCATATATACCTTCACATGGAGGACTTGCGCTTCAAGGTACGTCCCAAGTCGTTCTACCAGACCAATACCGAGCAGGCGCTGCATCTATATGAGGTGGCACGCGACTTTGCCGGACTCACGGGTTCCGAACTCGTCTATGACCTCTACACCGGTACAGGCACCATAGCCAATTTCGTAGCACGAAGTGCACGTCAGGTTATAGGTATAGAGTATGTGGAGGACGCCATTGCCGACGCCAAGGTCAACTCCGCCGAGAATGGTATCAGCAACACCCTCTTCTATGCAGGCGATATGAAGGATGTCCTTACCGACGACTTCATAGCCGAGCATGGTCAGCCCGATGTCATCATTACCGACCCGCCCCGTGCAGGCATGCATCCCGACGTAGTGAAGGTGATAATGAATGCCCACCCCCAACGTATCGTCTATGTCAGTTGCAATCCTGCCACCCAGGCACGCGATCTGCAACTCCTTGACTCCGACTACAAGGTTAAGCGAGTGCAGCCAGTCGACATGTTCCCCCATACCCCCCATGTGGAGAATGTTGTCCTGCTCGAGGCGAGAATATCATAGCAGTAATCGCTTTCGTCTTCGTAGCAACGAAGTTGCGTTTCGTAGCGCAGCGTTTCGTTTTCGTACCCGCGCAGCGAGTTTAAAAGAAAAGTCCTCTCCACTTCAGTTGTGGGGAGGACTCCTTTTTTAAGGTTGGATTACTTTGCATTGTTTTGCAGTCTATGCTTCCGCATAAAACTCAGTGATGGGGGTATGTTCTACCATCCAAATCAATACTTTCTTAATCATAATACAATCCTTTCTCTAATACTAACTATACTAACTAATCTAACAAAAACTCTTTGCTTCATGAGTTCCGCTGTTATGCCTCAGCGTAGAACTCAGTGATTGGGGTATGCTCTACCATCCAAATCAGTACATTCTTAATCATAATGTTATCCTTT
>CAMHQF010000061.1:0-5032 GCA_946187445.1 uncultured Prevotellaceae bacterium | reverse complement strand
AGGATACCGGCCTCTCACGCCGGGTACACGGGTTCGACTCCCGTACCCACTACCAATACGACAAAGCGATGTTCAACAGATAGATTGAGCGTCGCTCGTTTTGTTTAAGGGGAGAGGCATGTAATGCCCCCTGATAATCTCTGAGAAGGAATACGCTTATGACAAAGAGAGTATTAACTGCGTGTACATACTTCTGTTTTTTTATCGCGTGCGCGAGCGCGCAAGTGAAGTGGAACTCTGCGTATCAAGCATATATCGACAAGTATAAGGACCTTGCGATAGAGCAGATGTTGGAGCACAATATACCTGCTTCAATAACGTTGGCACAGGGACTGCTTGAGAGTGGCGCAGGCAGAAGTACGATGGCTACAGAGGGAAACAATCATTTCGGTATAAAGTGTCACAACGATTGGGCGGGCAGCACAATGCGTCGTGATGACGATGCGCCAAATGAGTGCTTCAGAGTATATCGCCATGCAAGAGAGAGCTATGAGGATCATAGCCTCTTTTTAAAGAAAAAACGCTACAGTTCACTCTTTACATACGCGAGAACTGACTATAAATCATGGGCTTATGGACTAAAGGTATGTGGATATGCTACGAGTCCTACGTATGCTCAGCAGTTGATAAGCATCATCGAGTTGTACAACCTCAGTCAGTATGATAAAGCGACAAAGTATGACAAATACATAGCTAACCATGTGAGCTCCGGTGGTGGCAGAGGTACTATAGGACACCAGATATACTATTTCAATGACAACTATTATGTCAAGGCAAGAAAGGGCGACACTTTTAAGTTGATAGGCAGAGAGGTCGGCGTAGGCTACCGCAAACTTGCACGCTACAACGAACGCAATAAAAAAGATGTGCTTGAAGAGGGCGATATAGTGTATCTGAAAAAAAAGAAATCTAAAGCACCTAAGGAATTTAAATATAAGCCTCATGTGGTGAAGGCTGGCGAGAGCATGTACGACATAGCGCAGATATATGGCATACGTCTGGATAAACTGTACAAGAAAAACGGCCTGTCGCCCGACTTTATGCCTCAGGTTGGCGATGTGTTGAGAGTGAGGTAGGAAAAGACGTTAGATGAGATAGTAATATTTTTACACAAATGAAATACAGTGACGACATAAAAGCTGCCGTGGAAGTAATGAAGAAGGGTGGGGTGATACTCTATCCAACCGATACTATATGGGGCATAGGGTGTGATGCCACCAACAAAGAGGCAGTAGCAAGAATATATCAGATAAAGCGTCGCGAGGAGTCAAAAGCCATGATTTGCCTCGTAGATTCGGACAACCGCATACAGAGATATGTGAGAGATGTGCCAGAGGTCGCATGGGACGTGATGAACCTTGCCACAAAGCCCACCACGGTGATACTTGATGGCGCTAACGGACTGGCTGGTAATCTGATAGCTGATGATGGTAGTATAGCTATACGTATAACACATGAGGAGTTTTCCAAAGAACTGTGTTACAGGATGCAGAAACCTGTTGTATCGACGAGCGCCAACATAAGTGGCGAACCAGCAGCGCAGAACTTCTGTGACATTTCGGAGGAGATACTCCATGCGGTGGACTACGTCTGTACATCTCGTCGCAACGAGCATAAACCACATCAGCCGTCGTCTATCATACGGCTGAGAAAGGACGGCGAGATAACCATAATACGTTGAAGACGGTAGCCGAGGCAACCATAATACGTGGAAGATAGATGATTAAGGAATACATAGAAAAAGTGAGGCAGGCGTTGAACTCTGAGTGGTTTGACGATGTACTGACATGGCGCAAGAATCACTTGTCTGACCGACAGTTTACCCTTGTCCTTGCTTTCTTTGTAGGTATATTTGCCGCCCTTGCCGCCTATTTGCTTCATGGTCTGATACATGTGATACAGCATCTGCTTACACAAGAGATGGAACTGACGAGTTTCAACTGGTTGTTTCTCGTTCTGCCTGTAGTAGGCATATGGCTCACGATGCTCTTTGTGAGGTATGTGGTAAGAGATAATATATCACACGGCATCACACGCATTCTCTATGCCATTAGTTCTAAGAAAAGTCGTCTGGCAGCCCACAACTGTTGGTCCTCTGTGGTAGCGTCGGCTATTACGATAGGCTTTGGTGGCTCGGTAGGTGCCGAGGCACCGATAGTACTGACGGGTTCTGCTATAGCGAGTAATCTGGGGCAGAAGTTCCGTATGAACAATAAGACGCTGATGCTACTTGTAGGATGTGGTGCAGCAGCAGCCATTGCAGGTATATTCAAAGCTCCTATCGCAGGACTCGTGTTTACAATCGAGGTGCTGATGATCGACCTCACGATGGCAAGTATTTCGCCCATACTGATAGCTAGCGTGACAGCTACATGCTTCACATATATCATGGTGGGTGATAGTCAGCTGTTTACTTTTCATACCATACATCCGTGGGTGGTGGAGAGAGTGCCTGCAAACATCGGCCTTGGACTGTTCTGCGGACTCATATCGCTGTATTTTATACGTATGATGAGTGCTTGTGAGGGGATATTTGCAAGAATGAACAATCGCTATGCTAGGCTTGCTACTGGTGGACTGATACTGAGTACGTTGATATTCTTTTTCCCGTCACTCTATGGTGAGGGATATTCTTCTATCAACATACTACTTGACGGATCATCTAGCGCCGATCTCAACAAATTGATGGAGAAATCGATGTTCTACGGCAAAGGCGAGATGATACTCCTTTTCTATGTATGTTGCGTGATACTCACAAAATGCTTTGCGACTGCAAGCACCAATGGTGGTGGCGGCTGTGGCGGAACGTTTGCGCCATCGCTCTTTATTGGCGCTTTTACAGGATTTCTCTTTGCACGCATATGGAATATGTATGGCGTGGGCGTGTTTTTCCCAGAAGAAAATGCTGCTTTGCTGGGTATGGCGGGCGTCATGTCGGGAGTGATGCATGCACCACTGACGGGAGTATTTCTTATCGCCGAACTGACAGCAGGCTACGACCTCTTTATGCCACTTATGATTGTAAGTGTGTGTGCATACCTTACTATACTCGCCTTTGAGCCTCACAGCATATATGGTATGCGACTGGCAAGACAGGGTAAACTCATTACTCACCATACCGATAAGAGTGTGCTGACGCTGATGACGCTCGACTCGGTGATTGATAAGGAGTTTACTCCCGTCGGTAAAGATATGGAACTGCAACAGCTTGTGTATGCACTCAGCGATAGCCACTCTGATGTGTTGCCCGTGCTCGACCCTGCAGGCAACCTTCTTGGCGAGGTTAATCTGGCAAAAATACGTCACATAGTGTTTAGGACCGAACTCTATCACCGATTCCGTGTTAGTCAGTTGATGGAGGAGGTAAAGGCTACGGTGCGCCTTGGCGATCCTATGGAGGATGTTATGGCAGCTTTCGAGAAGTATAATGTGCAACATCTTCCTGTGATAGACGGTGACGGACACCTTTTCGGGTATATATCAAAAGCTCATCTGTACAGCCAATATCGTCAGATGGTGGCAGACCTGAGTAATGACTAATTTATAGTTGACAGCTTATAGTTGACAGTTGATAGCTATGGAAAAGAAAGATTTGAAAATAGTATTTATGGGTACGCCAGAGTTTGCTGTAGGTACCTTGCAGGCACTGGTGGAAGGTGGATACAATGTCGTCGCAGTAGTGACCCAGCCTGACAAACCTTTTGGCAGACACGGCTCAGTACTTCGTGCCCCAGAGGTAAAGATCTATGCCGAATCAAAGGGCATACCTGTGCTCCAACCTGTAAAGATGAAGGACGAGACGTTTGTAGAGCAACTGCGCTCATACAATGCCGACCTGCAGGTGGTGGTGGCGTTTCGCATGTTGCCCGAGGTAGTGTGGGCAATGCCGCGTTTCGGTACTTTCAATGTCCATGCAGCACTGTTGCCACAGTACAGGGGAGCAGCCCCCATCAACTGGGCTATAATAAATGGTGAGACAACGACAGGTGTCACCACATTCTTTCTCGACCACGACATCGATACAGGCCGTATCATATTGCAGAAGCCTTTTGATATACCGTATTATGCCGACGTTGAGTACGTATATGACGGACTGATGGCATTAGGAGCCAAGGCCGCTACGGAGACCATTGATATGATAATAGCCCACGATGGCGACGTGCCCTCACTGTCGCAGGACGATATGATACCTGTAGGAAAGGCACTAAAGGGAGCCCCAAAGATATTCAAGGAAACGTGCGCTATAGACTGGCGAAAGACAGCCAAGCAGGTGCACGATTTCGTAAGAGGCCTCTCGCCCATACCTGGTGCTCATGGAACCCTTCTGATGCCTGATGGAAGCGAGATGGAGGTCAAGGTGTACCAGACGGTCGTGTCTGACCAGCACTTTGCTGACTTGCAGCCTGGCATGATGGTGCGCGATAAGAAGAAGATGTACGTCATATGTGGCGACGGATCGATAGAGGTGCTTTCGCTGCAGGCATTAGGCAAGAAACGCATGGATGCCATAGCCTTTATGAATGGTTTGCATTGATATTGGTCAATCGAAGCGTAGTGTGTTTGTTAATAAACGCTAAAAACAAGAAAACTTTCAACTTTCAACTTTCAACTTTCAACTTTTATTACTACCTTTGCAAGCGCATTTGGAGAAATGCACATCCACTGCGTGTCAAAGGTGTATGACACAAGTTTTTTTGAAAATGCGGAAATAGCTCAGTTGGTAGAGCACAACCTTGCCAAGGTTGGGGTCGCGGGTCCGAGTCCCGTTTTCCGCTCTTTAGTTATTGTAACAACAAGAAGTGACGCGTTGATTGCTCAGGACAATCTCCTCTGAGACGACAACAATTTGCCCAGGTGGCGGAATTGGTAGACGCGCACGTTTCAGGTGCGTGTGCCGCAAGGCGTGCAGGTTCGAGTCCTGTTCTGGGCACAAAGGTTTTTACCCCCCCCTATTGTTACTTCTTGTAAAGTAAAATGTAGTCGGAGAGGTGGCGGAATTGGTAGACGCGCTACTTTGAGGGGGTAGTGTCAA
>CAMHQF010000060.1:0-5213 GCA_946187445.1 uncultured Prevotellaceae bacterium | reverse complement strand
CTCCCTTTCTCCAGGTCCTTTGTCGTTTATGCCGCAAAGGTGCAGTATGCCGTGAATTATCACGCGATAGAGTTCTTCTTCGTAGGGTTTGTTAAACAGTTGGGCATTGCTCTTTACGGTGTCGAGGCTTATCACCAGGTCGCCGTTTATCTGCTTGCCCTCGTTGTAGTCGAATGTGATGATATCCGTGTAGTAATCATGCTGCAGGTATTCGCGGTTTACCTCGAGTATCTTCTCGTCGTCGCAGAACAGGTATCCCACTTCGCCTATCTTTCGCCCATACGTAGCCGCCACTCGCCTTATCCAGGCGGTGGTATCACGCTTCCGTATTTTGGGCATACTTACGTTCTCTGTTGAGTAGGTAATCATATTTTTATTTATGGTACATACTGTGACACATCCTTGCCGAAGTGCTCCAGCGTGCGAATGATGTTGCTGGTCAGTGATGACAACTCTGGACGGGCATAGAATATGATGGTCTCTATTTCATCGTCCAACACATGGTTGAAGTCTGCCTGCTCGCGCTCATATTCATAGTCCTTCACAGAGCGCACGCCCTTCACAATAGCTACAGCACCGTGACGCTGGGCAAACTCCACCGTGAGGTCGTTGTATGCCTCAGCCTCCACACGAGGGTCGTCCTCGTATAGCGACTTGATGTGCGCCAGACGCGGATAGATGTTGCTGTCGCCTTTTTCTGGGTTATAACCTATGCCGATAACTACCTTGTCAAAGATGGTTAGTGCCCTTTCCACTATATCGGCATGACCAATAGTAAAGGGATTAAACGTACCAGGGAAAATAGCTACTTTCATTAGTCAAATAAAGATGGGTTATTACGGTTAGTAGAATATGCATTTCTGCCTAAATGGCTGTATGCCAAGTCGGTAGCCACTCTGCCGCGAGGGGTGCGCTTCAGGAATCCTTCCATTATCAGGTAAGGCTCGTAAACGTCCTCCACGGTGCCAGCATCCTCGCCTATGGCTGTGGCTATGGTGCTGATGCCCACAGGACCTCCGCTGAACTTGTCTATTATGGTCAGCAGTATCTTGTTGTCTATCTCGTCCAGTCCGTAGCTGTCTATGCTCAGCGAACCCAGTGCCACCTTGGCTATGTTCAGGTCTATGCTGCCATCACCTTTCACTTGGGCAAAGTCACGCACTCGTCTCAGCAGTCCGTTGGCTATACGAGGCGTACCACGTGAACGACGGGCTATCTCGTTACATGCCGCATCGCTGATAGGCACCTGTAGCAGTCCTGCCGAACGACGGATAATCTTCGCCAGTGTGGCAGGGTCGTAGTATTCCAGGTGCATATTGATGCCAAAACGCGCACGCAGTGGGGCTGTCAGCAGTCCCGAACGTGTCGTGGCACCTATCAGGGTAAACGGGTTGAGGTCTATCTGTATGCTGCGAGCCGACGGACCTTTATCTATCATGATGTCTATGCGGTAGTCCTCCATAGCCGAATAGAGGTATTCCTCCACCACGGGCGACAGACGATGTATCTCGTCAATAAACAGCACATCATTTGTTTCGAGCGAGGTCAGCAGACCAGCCAGGTCGCCAGGCTTATCCAGTATCGGACCAGATGTAATCTTAAATCCTACGCCCAGTTCGTTGGCAATGATATTGCTCAGCGTTGTCTTGCCCAGTCCAGGAGGACCGTGCAGCAGTGTGTGGTCAAGCGGTTCACCACGATATTTTGCAGCTTCCACAAACACCTCCAGATTCTCCACCACGCTCTGCTGTCCGCTGAAATCCTTGAACTGCAAAGGGCGTAGTGCCTTCTCAAAATCTTTTTCCGATGCACTGAGGCGTTCGTCGTGTATGTCGAAGTCATCTGTCATATTGTTGGCAAAGGTAATAAAAAAAATGAAGAATGAAGAATGAAGAACGAAAAATATGTACAAATGTCAAACAAAAATGTAAAACTTTATACTTTTTGCTTTATACTTTATACTTTTTTTGCTACCTTTGCATCCTAATGGAACGTATTCTCATCACAGGTGCCACGGGGTTCATAGGCTCTTTCATTGTGGAAGAGGCACTGAGGCAAGGCATGGAGGTATGGGCGACAGTGCGCTCTGCCAGCCGTCTGGACTACCTCCAAGACCCACGAATCAACAAGGTGCTGCTCGACCTCTCGTCAGTGAGTCAGATGAGTGAAGCACTTGCTCCTCTGCATCTCGATTACGTTGTTCATGCAGCAGGTGCTACCAAGGCGTTGCATCGTGACACCTTCTATCAGGTGAATACCGAAGGCACCAAGAACCTCGTTCAGGCTTTGCTCGCCACCAATCCCACACTCAAGCGCTTCGTCTTCATCAGTTCACTCAGCGTAATGGGGGCAGTGAGAGAACAGCAGCCCTATGAGGCGATAACAGAGAATGACGTTCCCCAGCCTAACACCTCCTATAGTATGAGCAAACTGGCTGCGGAGCAGTGGTTGCGCAAGCATTGCACCCTGCCTTTTACCATCCTGCGTCCTACAGGGGTGTATGGTCCGCGAGAGAAAGACTACATGACTATGGTCAGCAGCATACACCGAGGAATAGATATTGCAGCAGGTTTTACGCCCCAGCACCTCACCTTTGTCTATGTCACAGACGTGGTGCAGGCAGTATTCCTCTCGATGAAATCGGCAAAAAGCATCGGCAGAGCCTACTTCCTCACTGATGGCGAGGTCTATACCTCGCGCACCTTTAGTGACTATATAATCCAAGCCTTAGGCAAGAAGCACGTTCTGCGTTTCACGTTGCCTCTGTGCCTCCTGCGCATAGTCTGCGCAGTCAGCGATATGGTGATGCACCTCACAGGCAAACTCTCCACCCTTAACAACGATCATTATAACATACTCGCCCAACGCAACTGGCTATGCGACATCACCCCCGCAATGACCGAACTGGGCTACCAGCCACAAGTGAAACTACGTGAGGGAGTGGGGAGGATGGCGCACAGTTTAGTTTATAGTTCATAATTCACAGTTCACAGTTATCGTAGCGAAGCGTATCGTAGGAGCTGAAAGCTCCGTATCGTAGCACCGCAGGTGCATATCGTTCCATTTATTCCATATAAAAATGTCCAAATCATTCAAAGAATACTTCACTCCGATGAAGAAGCTGAAGAAGGGCGGTCCCTTAGGCATGGGCTTCTGGCAGTTTATGGCGCCAGAGGTAGCCACCTTCGTTTATGCCCTCTTTACCGTACTTATTATTTTCTTTACGTGGACCAACCTCGATAATCCTTCCGACCTGCTGTGGCAACGTCTGCATTTCGTCTCAGGCACCATCGCCCTGTGGGTGGTCTATCTGCTGTGGCCCTGCAAGGCAGTCATCGGTGCACGCATAGCCTACCTGCTGTTCATGCTTGGGGTGTGGTATCCCGATACCTACGCCATAAACCATCAGTTCCCCTGCTTCGACCATATCTTTGCAGGTTATGAGCAGGCGTTGTTTGGCTTCCAGCCTTCGCTTGTCTTCTCGCAGCTGTTCAGCAATCCAGTGGTGTCAGAGCTTATGTATATGGGTTATTTCTCCTATTACCTCTTCTTCGTTGTCACCCTCGTTATAGTCTTCTTCACTAAGTTTCATAACTTCGAGCGCTCAGCCTTCATGATTTTCGCTGGCTTCTACATCTGTTATGTTATCTACTTGTTGATGCCAGTCACAGGACCGCAATATTACTATCTTGCAGTGGGTATGGATGAGATAGCCGCAGGCAATTTCCCAGATGTAGGTCATTATTTCCGCGACAATATGGAGGCTCTCAGGTCGCCAGGGTGGGATAAGGGTTTGTTCTATTCCCTTGTAGAGTGGGCTCACCACACAGGTGAGCGACCCACCGCCGCCTTCCCCTCCAGTCATGTCGCCATCGCCACCCTTGTTATGGTGATGGTAGTCAGAATGCGCATGTGGCGTTGGCTCTTAGTGCTCGCTGTTCCTTTCATATTCCTGTGTCTCAGCACCGTGTATATCTATGCCCACTACGCCATTGATGCCATAGCAGGCATGGCATTCGGCATCATCCTCTTCTTCCTTCTCGGCGGACTCAAACTACATGGGGGAAAAGATTAAAAAGGCAACTCGGAATAATCTATTCCTGATTGTCGTTATTTGTACTTTGTCCCTTGTCACCTTGTACCTGGTGTAGGTTACTCTACTCTACACCCATTTCATGGAGCAGGCGGTCTGCCTTTGCCCAATGCTTCATGATATAGAGGATGTAACGGATATCGACATTGATGCAGCGTGCGAGGGGGGCATCATAATAAATGTCTGCAGACAGGCTGTCCCAGTTGCCGTCGAAGGCGAGACCGATGAGCCTGCCATCACCATCTATCACTGGTGAACCTGAGTTGCCGCCTGTGATGTCGTTATTGGAAAGGAAGCAGAGGTTAAGGGTCTTTGACACCTTATCGGTATAGATGCCGAAATCTTTACTGCTAAGCAGTTCCTTAAATACAGGTTCTGCGAAATATTCTTCGATGGAATCGGCTTTTTCCATCTTCTGCACCATAGACTGTGCCGTGGTGTAATAGCCAGAGTCGTAGCCGTTGATCTGATAGCCGCCTATCTGTCCGTAGGAGAGGCGCATGGTGAAGTTGGCATCGCTGTAGTGGGGCATATCCTGCTCCATGCGCACCTTTGCCTTGCACAGCAATCGTTCCTGCACGTCGATGCTGTCGCTGATAGAGTCTATGGAAAGGCGTATGTTGGCAAGGGCATCGATGAGTGATAGACCGAACTGCATGCCCAGGTCGCGCTGCATCTTCTTTGTGGTCTTGACCTTGAGACGGGTGCCACTATTCATGAGTATGGAGTTGTCATACATCTCATTGACATAGCGGGTGTAGTCGCCACCAAACTGCCTGTCGATGGTCTGGTAAAAAGAGGGCAGATAGGCTGTGTCGCCAATCTCACTGCGGTAGTTCTGTATAAGTGCTGCGAGTGCCTCACTGTCGAGAGCCTTATCCCATGAGTCGCTGTTGTCAGCAAACTCCACATACTGCTTCTTGGGTTTGTTTTTTGGTCCCTTGACCTCTATGCCATTGTAATACTTCATGGCACGGATGGCGAGTTCGTTCTGGCTACGCCTGCCAAAAGACTCATTGAAATAGGTCATGGCGCGGGTGGCAGCAGAGCAGTCTCTGTAGTATTTTTTCAGTTTCTCGAAATCGAGCGGAATATTCATGGAGTCGGCATAGTGTTGTAT
>CAMHQF010000059.1:0-5488 GCA_946187445.1 uncultured Prevotellaceae bacterium | reverse complement strand
AGTCCATATAGCCACGCAAAAAGAGGAAGGTCCCGTTTTTGGAATCTTCCACGAACTTGTCCCATTGTAGGGCATCATTTGCTGTATATCTTGCTACCCTCATCTGTTTGCTGATAGGTATTCTTTGTATTTCTCAAAGTCGCGTATGTAGTCGTTCTCGTCAAAGTCGTGGCTCGCCATAACCAAGCAGAGTGCTCCCGTAGTAAACTCTCTCTCATGTGCCCATATGCCAGGTGGTACCAGCAATCCCTGATACGGTCTGTTGAGTTCCACGGTTTTTTCATTGGTGCCATCGTTGAGATATACCTTCAGTGCGCCTGATGCGGCAATGATAAACTGCCAGCACTCCTTGTGGGCATGAGCACCGCGGTCCTTGCCTGCTGGCACATCGTATATGTAGAACACTCTCTTGATGCTGAATGGCACCTGTATATTCTCGTAGATATATGTCAGACTGCCGCGTGGATCCTCCTCCTTGGGCAGTTCTATAATCCTGCAATTATCCAGATTGGTCATGAGTGTAAACTATAGTTTAGTGCAAAGGTACAAATAAAAGTTGAAATACTTTATACTTTATACATTTTTTATTACCTTTGCACGTACTTATGCTATATGTCGATGTCATACTCCCCGTACCCCTCGATGGTCTGTTTACCTACTCTGTGCCGACGGAGCTGGAGGGACAGGTGCAGCCGTTCGTCAGGATAGCGGTGCCATTTGGTATCACGGGCAAGCATATAGCATTAGTCGTATGTACCCACCACGATACCCCTGATTCCACCATCAAGATAAAGCCCATTCTCTCAGTCCTTGACAAAGCCCCGATAATTCTTCCCCCTCAATACAAGCTGTGGCAGTGGATAAGTAACTACTACATGTGTCCATTAGGCGATATCCTCGTTGCAGCCTTGCCCCAGGGCATGAAGAAGGAGGGTGCCTACCGTCCGCGTGTTGAGACGTATATACGCATCGGCGATGACTATCGTAATGAGCGCTCCATACACAATGCCCTCGACATGCTATGCCGCTCTCCGAGGCAGTTGGAGGTGTTTACTACCTACCTGCAGCTGTCAGGGTTGGACAGTTCACAGTTCTCAGTTAAAGAGGTTACTCGCGAAGAACTCATCAACGCCTCTCATGCTACAGCTCCCATAGTCAAGGCTTTGGTTGACAAGGGCTTCTTGTCTCTGTATGATAAGGAGGTGGGACGCCTTAACACAACTGGCGAGGCTCATCCTGAGCGCATAAAGCCACTGAGCGAGGCACAACAAGCAGCTTACGGCCAAATAGCATCATCTTCTCTTAGGGGTGAGTCTTGGGTGTCCCTCCTTCACGGCGTCACATCTTCAGGCAAGACGGAGATATACATACACCTTATTCAGGAGGCTATAGATAGAGGAGAACAGGTGATGTACCTATTGCCTGAGATAGCCCTCACCGTCCAGATGACGCAGAGGTTGCAGCATGTATTTGGCGACCGTTTGGGCATATACCACTCTAAATACTCTGATGCTGAGCGAGTGGAGATATGGCAGAAACAATTGTCAGACCACCCGTATGATGTGATACTCGGAGCCCGCTCTGCTGTATTCCTGCCTTACCAGCGACTGGGACTGGTGATAATCGATGAGGAACATGAGACTTCCTTCAAGCAGCAAGACCCTGCTCCCCGCTATCATGCCCGCTCGGTGGCTATGATGATGGCACAGTGGGCTAAGGCTCGGGTAGTGCTCGGTACTGCCACTCCCTCTGCTGAGAGTTATTATAACGCTATTCAGGGGAAGTATCAACTTGTGGAGCTGAAGCAGCGATACAAAGACCTCAAGTTGCCACAAATAAATGTTGTCGATACCAAAGACCTGTATCGCAGAAAGATAATGCGTAGCATCCTGTCGCCACAACTTGAGACGGCCGTTCGTGAGGCTCTCGACAGAGGCGAGCAGGCTATATTATTTCAAAACCGCAGAGGCTTTTCTCTCGTAGTGGAGTGCCATCAGTGTGGTTGGTCACCTCGCTGTCCTCATTGCGACGTCTCGCTCACACATCACAAAACCACCGACACCCTCACCTGCCACTACTGTGGTTACACCATACGCATGCCCAAGTCGTGCCCAGAGTGCGGCAATGCGGACCTTTACAATCGTGGCGCAGGCACAGAGAAGGTGGAGGACATCATAACAGAAGCATTCCCACAAGCCCGAGTGGCTCGCATGGACCTCGACACCACTCGCACCCGCAATGCCTACGAGCGCATTATCGCCGAGTTCTCAAGCGGCAAGACCAACCTGCTCATAGGTACACAGATGGTCACCAAGGGGCTCGACTTTGACAATGTCTCGGTGGTGGGCATACTCTCTGCCGACACTATGCTCAACCAACCCGACTTCCGTGCCTACGAGCATGCCTTCATGATGATGACCCAGGTGGCAGGCAGAGCAGGCAGAAAGGGTAGGAGAGGGCAGGTAATACTGCAGACCTCACGTCCAGACCTGCCTGTGATAAAGCATATCGTTGCTGGTGACTACAAGGCTTTCTTCACTTCGTTGATGAAAGAGCGCAAGCTGTTCCGCTATCCTCCTTTCACTCGCCTTATATACATTTATCTGAAGCATAAGGATGAGAACACAGTAAATACAGCTGCAATAGAACTGGGCAGTCGCCTGCGCCAGCCGTTTGCCGACCGTGTCTTGGGACCCGACAAGCCTTCCGTGTCGCGCGTCAAGTCGCTGCACATAAGGAAACTGGTGCTCAAACTGGAAAACACCCTCAGCATCACTTCCACCCGTACAGCCATCAAGCAGGCTGTTGCCACTATGATGCAAGATGCTCGTTATAAGTCTCTCCTTGTTTATTATGATGTTGACCCAGGGTAAAGATAACAGTTTCCGCGATACCTCACACCGCTTTAAGGTGCAAAGATTATGCTTCTGCTCAAAATTAACTAGTTAATTTCGTAAATTTACTAGTTAATCTTTAAAATTTACTAGTTAATTTATGATAGAATCTTGGCTTCCGTGATTTAAAGCATATGCAATAAGCTTGAAAAGCTATGCTATAATGCGACAAATGCATGCATTTACGTATCAAAAGATTTGGAGAAAAGAAAAATAATGCTTACTTTTGCAGGAAAAATAAGATGAACAGAATAAAAGAAATATTTGGTATCGAAGTGCCAGTGATAGCTGGCGGAATGGCGTGGTGCAGCGGTTGGCGGTTGGCTGCCGCCGTGAGCAATGCTGGTGGGCTGGGCTTGATAGGCGCAGGCACGATGACGGTGGACTTGCTGCGTGAGCATATAAGAAAGGTGAAGGCGGCAACGGATAAGCCGTGGGGCATTAACCTACCGCTGATGTATCCGCAGATAGACTCGCTCATCGAGATGATTATAGAGGAGGGATGTAAGATAGTCTTCACCTCGGCTGGCAGTCCTAAGAAATATACTCAGCGCTTTCACGATGCTGGCATGAAGGTGGCTCATGTGGTGAGCTCGAGCAAGTTTGCCAAGAAATGCGAGGAGGCTGGTGTGGATGTCGTAGTGGCTGAGGGATTTGAGGCTGGTGGTCATAATGGTAAGGAGGAAACGACCACGATGTGTCTGATACCACAAGTACGAAAGGCTACCACTCTGCCTCTCATTGCTGCGGGCGGCATAGCATCGGGCGAGGCTTGCCTTGCTGCTCAGGTTCTTGGTGCGGAGGGCGTGCAGATAGGTACTCTCTTTGCCTTATCGGAGGAGAGCAGCGCGCATGAGAATTTCAAGATGGCGTGCACAAAGCTGGAGGAAGGCGACACGATGTTGTGCCTGAAGAAACTGGCGCCTTCACGCTTGGTGAAGAACGGACTATACACTCGCCTTGCTGAGGCTGAGGCAAAGGGTGCCGAGGTGCCTGAGCTGCTTGGGATACTTGGTGAGAAGTCAACTCGTCGTGGCATATTCGATGGTGATACGGAGAACGGCGAGATGGAGATAGGACAGATAGCGAGTGCTATAAAGAAGGTGGAGCCAGTGAGCGTGATAATGCAGCGGCTCATCACGGAATACAGTGATGCCAAGAATAGATTGTGGGCAAAAGTCTGATATAAGCATAATTTTCAATTCTCAATTCTCAATTTTCATTTAAAGGAAATGTCAACACTCAGAAGCGAGGGCTTAGTAAAGATATACGGAAAGAGAACTGTGGTGAACGATGTGTCGTTCAGCGTGAATCAGGGAGAGATAGTGGGACTGCTGGGACCTAATGGGGCTGGCAAGACGACGTCATTCTACATGACTACGGGACTGGTGGTGCCTAATGCTGGACATGTGTATATCGACGACCAGGATATAACGTCGATGGCAGTGTATGAGCATGCGCGTAATGGTGTGGGCTACTTGCCTCAGGAGGCGAGCGTCTTTCGTAAGATGTCGGTGGAGGACAATATCATGTCGGTTCTCGAGATGACGGGTAAACCAAAGGCGTATCGTGATGAGAAACTGGAGAGCTTGATAAATGAGTTTTCGCTGCAGAAGGTACGCAAGAACCTGGGCGACCGCCTGTCAGGCGGTGAGCGACGCAGGACGGAGATAGCACGCTGCCTCGCCATTGAGCCGAAGTTTATTATGCTCGACGAACCCTTTGCCGGCGTTGACCCTATCGCTGTGGAGGAGATACAGAATGTGGTATGGCACCTGAAACATCGCAATATCGGCATACTCATCACAGACCATAACGTACATGAGACACTCAACATCACGGATCGTGCCTACTTGCTTTTTGAAGGGCGCATACTATTTCATGGCACTCCTGACGAGCTTGCCTCTAATAAGATAGTGAAGGAGAAGTACCTTGGTACTAACTTCGTACTGCAGAAGAAGACTTTTCAGTTGTAGAACAGTTCGTTATATCAAAATAACTGCGTAACGGTATAACGAAAAAAAAGAAAATAAAACAGAAATGAAAAATGCTCCAAGAGTCTCACGACTATTGGAGCATTTAAAGTATGTTTAACTAAATCTCTTCTAAAAAATAAGAACCATCTCGCGATGTTTCTTTGTTATCCAAGAGTTAAACAATCTTTCTAACCTAATAACTAAAACCTAAATCTATTATATATCTACTAACCTAAACAATCTAATTTTATCAATTCGACAGTCTGTCGGGTAGGGTGGTCTCTCTCGACCTTTCCCTTGCCCTCTGACTCTGTCTCTTGTTATCCTTCCTTTACAATCTTTTTCCTAACTTTGCTAAAACCTAAATCAATCTATTTTTCTACTAACCTAAACAATCTTTGCTATACTTTTTGACAGTCGCAAGGTTTTTATTTCCTTTTGACAATGCAAAGGTACGACGAAATAATTGTGTGCGCAAACAATTTTAAAGAAAATATCGAAAAATGACACCATAATTGATATTTATCAACAACTGTGCACGCACACAGGTGTAAAATGGGAGTTTTTGGTGCGTTTTTGGGTAATATTGGTAAAAAGCCCTTTCTGCTTGATATAAAA
>CAMHQF010000058.1:0-6245 GCA_946187445.1 uncultured Prevotellaceae bacterium | reverse complement strand
TGGTATCCCCCACTCGTCTTTCTGGGCATAGGAGCCATGACCGACTTCTCGGCACTCATAGCCAATCCCAAACTCATACTCATCGGAGCAGCAGCACAGTTTGGCATCTTTGGGGCATACATGATAGCCCTGCTGCTGGGTTTCGAGCCCAATCAGGCGGCTGGCATCGCCATAATAGGTGGTGCTGATGGTCCTACAGCAATCTTCCTTTCCAGCAAACTGTCGCCCAACCTCATGGGTGCCATCGCCGTGTGTGCCTACTCATATATGGCTCTCGTGCCTGTGATACAGCCAGTAATAATGCGACTGCTCACCACCAAGAAGGAGCGTCTCATCAAGATGAAGCCTGGACGTAAGGTGTCAAAGACAGAGAAAATTCTCTTCCCTATCATAGGCCTGCTCCTCACCACCTTCATCGTACCGTCAGGTTTGCCATTGCTGGGCATGCTGTTCTTTGGCAACCTGCTTAAGGAAAGCGGCAAGACCGACCGCTTGGCAAAGACAGCATCTTCATCACTCAACAATATCGTGGTAGTGCTTCTGGGACTCACCGTGGGATGCTCCACACAGGCAAGCGAGTTCCTCACCCTCAATACCATAAAAATCTTTGCCATCGGAGCCTTAGCCTTCATCATAGCAACAGCGAGCGGTGTGCTCTTCGTAAAACTGATGAATATTTTCCTCTCTAAGGACAACAAGATAAACCCACTGATAGGCAATGCTGGTGTGAGTGCCGTGCCTATGGCAGCACGCATATCCAACAACCTCGGACTGGAGTACGACCGCCACAACTTCCTCCTCATGCATGCTATGGGACCTAACGTAGCGGGCGTCATCGGAAGTGCCGTGGCGGCAGGCACACTGCTGGGCTTCCTGACAAATTAACGAATTGTCATATTGACAAATTAACAAATTGACTATAGATACTATAGGAACTATAGGCACTAATAGGTAATATATAAAAAAAATAACGAAAACCAAATAACAACCAAAACAATGAAGATTTCACGTATTGACCACCTTGGCATAGGTGTAGAGAGCATCGAGGCTATGCTCCCCTACTTTGAGAATGTCCTCGGACTGAAGTGCTACGCAGTAGAAGAAGTCGCAGACCAGAAGGTTAAGACCGCCTTTCTGAAAGTTGGCGAAGTAAAGCTTGAGCTCCTCGAGCCAACATCTCCCGACTCACCCATAGCTAAATGGTTGGAGAAAGGTGGTAAGGGCGTACATCACGTTGCCTTCGCAGTAGAGGATGGTGTAGCAGAAGCTCTCGTAGAGTGCGAGGGTAAGGACATACGCCTCATCGACAAGACTCCACGTCCAGGCGCTGAGAACATGATGATAGGTTTCTTGCACCCCAAGTGCACAGCAGGCATCCTTACTGAGCTCTGCGAACCTAAGAAGTAAACATTCACCTCCACTCCGCAATGCCATTGCGGAGTATAAACTTTCAACCTTCAATTTTCAATTAGAAAAATGTCTATACAATCCGAAAAAATCAAGAAACTGATAGAAAAGCGTGAAGAAGCACGTCTCGGTGGTGGTGAAAAAGCTATCGAGAAGCAGCACGCACGAGGTAAATACACTGCCCGCGAACGCATCAACATGCTCCTTGACGAAGGTTCGTTTGAGGAGTATGATATGTTCAAGCTCCATCGTTGTACCAACTTTGGTATGGAGAAGAAGCAGTATCTCGGTGATGGCGTAGTGGTAGGCTCTGGCACCATCGATGGCCGTTTGGTATATGTCTTCGCACAAGACTTCACCGTCAATGGCGGTTCACTCTCCAAGACTATGTCAGAGAAGATCTGCAAGGTGATGGATATGGCAATGACCATGGGTGCTCCCTGCATCGGCATCAACGACTCTGGTGGCGCACGCATTCAGGAGGGTATCGATGCTCTTGCCGGCTATGGTGAGATATTCGAGCGCAACATCCTCGCATCAGGAGTAGTACCACAGATCTCCATGATCTATGGTCCCTGTGCAGGTGGTGCTGTTTACTCCCCTGCCCTCACCGACTTCACCCTTATGATGGAGGGCACGTCATATATGTTCCTCACTGGTCCTGCGGTGGTAAAGACCGTAACGGGTGAGGATGTCGATGCCGAGCATCTCGGCGGTGCCAGCGTACATGGCTCCAAGTCGGGCGTCACCCACTTCACTGCCAAGACAGAGGAGGAGGGCATCGAGATGATAAAGACACTCATATCATATATCCCTTCCAACAATATGGAGGAAGCTCCACGCAAGGAGTGCACCGACCCCGTATCACGCCTTGACGACTCGCTCAACGAGATTATCCCCGAAGATCCCAACCAGGCATACGATATGTACAAGGTCATCTCTGCCATCGTTGACGATGGCGAGTTCTTCGAGGTACAGCCTAAGTTTGCCAAGAACATCATCGTGGGCTTTGCACGTTTCAATGGTCAGTCAGTAGGTATCGTGGCAAACCAGCCATCAGCATATGCTGGCGTGCTCGATGTCAATGCCTCACGCAAGGGTGCACGCTTCGTACGTTTCTGCGATGCCTTCAACATCCCTATCGTGAGCCTCGTTGACGTACCAGGCTTCCTCCCTGGCACAGGTCAGGAGTACAATGCTGTCATACTGCATGGTGCCAAACTGCTCTACGCCTACGGTGAGGCTACAGTGCCCAAGGTTACGGTGACACTGCGCAAGTCATATGGTGGTTCACACATCGTGATGGGATGTAAGCAGCTGCGTGCCGATATCAACCTCGCATGGCCATCAGCCGAGATAGCAGTGATGGGTTCTGCAGGTGCCGTAGCAGTGCTTCAGGCTAAGGGTGCCAAGCAGGTTAAGGAAGAAGGGGGCGATGTCAAGGCATTCCTTGCCGAGAAGGAGGCAGAGTACTCTGAACTCTTCGCCAACCCCTATCAGGCTGCAAAGTATGGTTATATCGATGACGTCATCGAACCCCGCAACACTCGTTTCCGCATCTGCCGTGCTCTGGCACAGCTTGCTACCAAGCGTCAATCACTGCCTGCCAAGAAGCATGGATGTATTCCTATGTAAGGTTTGAAAGTTCCAAAGTTCAAGGGTTCAAAAGATAATGACTAACGAAATATTTGCAGCCATTGCTATGGCGCTTCACGATGCCCAGGGATATAACATGCATGATGGCGAGTCAGGCACACTCACCATCACGCAGCACGACACCGAGTGGGCATCCAAACAAGCAAAAATAACACAGTTACGATGAAAGAATATAAATATACCATCAGTGGCAAGGAGTATGCTGTCACCGTCGGCGAACGCAAGGATGGCGTGACTGCCGTCACCGTCAACGGCGAGACATACGACGTGATGCTCGTCCCCGAACCTGTGAAAGAGAAGAAAGTAGTTGTGTCAGCACCTGCTGCCAAGCCACAGTCGGGCGAGAAGGACGACCTGCAAGATGCACTGCGCTCACCACTGCCAGGCACCATTGTCGATATACCAGCAAAGGTAGGACAAGATGTAAAGGAAGGCGACACCCTCGTGGTACTCGAAGCCATGAAGATGAACAACAACCTCACTGCCGAGCGTGATGGCAAGGTGAAGGCGATACTCGTCAGCGAGGGCGAGGCAGTAAAGGAGAATACTCCGCTTGTCACCTTTGAGTGATAAGAGATTAGAGTAATCTGCAATAAAAACGTTAACAATCCGTAAACTATTGGCCTCATTGTCCGTAGTTTGCGGATTTTTTTGTAACTTTGCACGACTGTTTATGGTGCACTGTCCGTATAGTCACCACATCAACACTACTTACACTGACAATGAAGAAAATACTTTTCGTAAATCAAGACACCGTGCCCTACGTAGAAGAGACGTACCTCGCCAAGATGGGCATGACAGCTCCCAACAAACTGCAGGAAAGCGGCAACGAGATGCGCATCTTCATGCCTAAATGGGGTAACATCAACGAGCGTCGTGGCCAGCTCCATGAGGTGATACGCCTTTCAGGGCTCAATATCACCATCAATGAAATCGACCACCCCCTCATCATCAAGGTGGCAAGCATCCCCCAGACCAAGCTGCAGGTATATTTCATCGACAACGAAGAGTTTTTCTCACGCAAGGCGCAGACCGTCGATGCTGACGGCAAGCCCTTCGGCGACAATGGCGAGCGTGCCGTATTCTTTGCACGTGGCGTCATCGAGACCATCAAGAAGTTGCGTTGGGTGCCCGATGTCATAGTATGCAACGGATGGATGGCAGCACTCTTGCCACTCTATGTCAAGCAGGCATACAAGGACGAGCCAGCCATCTCTGGTGCCAAGATTGTCACTGCCATATACAATCAGAGTCCTGACCAGATTATGGAGAGCATCCTCAAGGACAGTCTCCTGTACAAGGACGTCACAAAGCAGTTCCTCGACAACTACAAGGACAGTATCGACGGCATGGAGCTTGCCAAGATTGCCATCGACAATTCTGACGGCATCATAGCAGCACAGGCTGACAGCAACGAGGCAGTGATGAGCTATGCCCGTGAGGCTGGCAAGAAGATCCTCGAATATTCTGGTGAAGACAATACAGCCGCTTACACCAAGTTCTTCGACACGCTGTAGTCCTTATTCCCCTCCCCTATTTTTCGCAGGTTTTATGAAAAAGATTTTTTTCCTTACACTCATAACAACCCTTCTCCTTACATCGTGCGATGACAGTACCGACGGACTGGGAGGCTCACTCACCGATGTAGCCGACAATGTCGAGTTCTACACCAATGAGTTCAATGTCTCTTCCACATCCGTCAAGGGTGCCTCACTCGGCGACATCAACGCACGTTCCAACTACACCTACCTTGGCAAGATGTACGACAGCGAGACTGGCTCGTACATCACTGCCGACTTCATGACGCAGGTGATACCCCTCAGCAATCAGTTTCTCAAGTCATTCAATGCCGTATCGATGTTTTCCCACATCGACTCCATCGTCGTATATGACGACAATGGCACACTGTTGCCCATCGGCAAGGACCTCAGCGACGAGGTGCGACAGAAGAAGATGCAGTACCTCAAAGCTGACTCCTGCTATCTCACATTCTATGTAGCCGACTTCGATGGCGACAGCACAGCACAGATGTCACTTGCC
This sequence comes from uncultured Prevotellaceae bacterium, assembly GCA_946187445.1. Lineage (GTDB taxonomy): Bacteria > Bacteroidota > Bacteroidia > Bacteroidales > Bacteroidaceae > Prevotella. The sequence goes on along the minus strand of CAMHQF010000058.1, from coordinate 1,142 downwards.
GTCAAGGAGCTCAGCCAGCCCTACGTAGAGTCTAAGGACTACTCCATCAGTTTCAATCCCGAGGCTGAGGGTATGATACGTACCGATGCAGGCGCCGTCAATGCCCTGCGCACCTACTCCATCAAGAACATGGTTGTAGAGGGTACGGCAAAGACCACCAAGCACAGCCACTATATCAGCATACCGCTCAACAAACCCTATACAGGTCGTGACGGCAATACCTACCCCAACTACGGCACGTACCTCATGAAGCAGTATCTCGATGAGAATGCCGCCTACCACAGCGGTTACAATACTCAGGTCACCTTCCTCAAGGAGCTGTGCCCGGGCTTCTATCTCAAGCATATCGGTGGCGAGGGGGCTTTGTCAAACATCACCGCTACATCACTCACCGTGTACTACCGCTTAAGCTACCCCTCATCACAAGACCCTACCGCCATACACAATGTGCAGGCACTGTTCACGGGTACCGAGGAGAGCATACAGCACTCCGCCATCACCGACAGCAGCATCGATAACCTCGTCAGCACTGCCAACAGCTCAGATGCATACACCTATGTCAAGAGCCCTGATGCCATCTACACCCAGTTGACCTTCGATGTAGCATCCATCATGAAGGACCATGAGAACGACTCTTTGAGCACCGTGCGCATCTTCCTGCCCTGCCTCGACAATTTGAGAGACGGTGACTACGCCCAGTCACCACCTGCCACACTGCTCATGGTACATGCCGACTCGCTGAGCCGTTTCTTCAGCGAGAAGCAGGTGAGCGACAACAAGACATCATACCTCGCCTCCTACTCCTCAAGCGTTGGTGGCTACACCTTCAACAATATCTCCTCACTCGTGGCAAAGATGTACCGTGAGTGGCAGAAGTCAGGCAAGACGATAGAGGAGTACTCAGCCGACGAGCAGACCAAAAACTGGAATAAGGTGTACCTCGTACCTGTCGAGACCACCTACACCACCATCACCACCAGTTCTGTGCTCACCAAGGTGAGCCACTCTATGGCACTCGAGAGTTCACGCCTCAAGATGGGCACCGCCGACAATGGCGCCATCAAGGCAAGCGTCATCTACACCCGATATAAACAATAGCCCCCTATGGCCGACAACTATCTCGAAAACCACTACGAGGAGTA
>CAMHQF010000057.1:0-7164 GCA_946187445.1 uncultured Prevotellaceae bacterium | reverse complement strand
TTCAAGCGCAAGCATCTCGTGGGCAAGCAGAGATGGTATGAGAAGATCTCGATACAGTACACTGGTCGCATACAGAACTCCATAAACACAAAGGAGAACAAGCTTCTGCACTCAAATCTCATAAAAGATTGGCAGAACGGTTGGCAACACACTATACCTGTTAAGGCTACATTCCAAGTTGCGAAGTATCTGAATGTAATACCATCTTTCACATTCACCGACCGCATGTATTCCACAAAAGTAATGCGTTCGTGGGACGAAACAAACCAAAAAGAATTAGCTGACACCATACACGGCTTCTACAATGTGTACAATTGGAACGTCGCTCTTTCTATGAATACGAAATTGTATGGATTCTTCGTTCCTAACCGCAAGATATTCGGCGATAAAATACAGGCAATACGTCATACACTGACACCATCAATATCATTCTCCTATGCCCCCGACTTTGGCGCCTCACGCTATGGTTATTGGGAAACTTATCAAAAGACTGATACAGAGGGGAATGTTACCACAACAAACTACTCACCCTATTCAGGACAGCTATATGGCGTGCCTGGCAGAGGAAAGACAGGACGCGTTTCGATGACTCTTGACAACAATATCGAGATGAAGATACTATCGGACAAGGACTCTACCGGCATACGCAAAATCAGCATCATAGACCGACTTGCAGCAACCATGTCATACAATATGGCTGCTAAGGAACGTCCGTGGAGCGACCTCGTTGTAGATCTCCGCCTAAAATGGTGGAAAAACTACACCTTTTCCATGAATGCCGTTTTTGCCACCTATGCCTACGACCTCGACAAGAATGGCAAGCCATACATAGGAACACACACCGAATACAGCCGAGGCAGGTTCGGGCGTTTCCAAGGGTTGTCGCAAAATATCCACTACACTCTCACTCCTGAGAAACTGAGGAAACTCTTCGGTGGTGGCAAGAAGAAAAAAGATGATGAAAAGAACGATGCTAATGACAAGGCTGACACAGGCGTAGAGTCAAATGTTGACCCCGTTATGATAGCAGCACAAAATGGAGCGGAGAAAAAGAATGCAGGCTTAGCACAGACCGACGATGACGGATACCTGAAATTCTCTATGCCGTGGAGCATCACCTTTAGCTATGGCATCAACATGCGCGAAAATACCTCCGGTTCTTTCAATTACGACAGAATGCGCTATCCTTATAAGATAACGCAGAACCTCAATGTATCGGGAAACATTCGACTATCTGATGGTTGGAACATCACTTTCAATTCAGGCTATGACTTTGACTACCATAAACTTAGCCTTACCACTGCATCTTTAGCACGCGATCTACACTGTTTCTCCATGTCATGCTATGTAGTAATTGCGCCTTACACCTCGTATAACTTCTCCTTCCGATGCAATGCATCCACACTCACCGATGCGCTGAAATATGACAAGCGTTCCAGTTACAGCAACAGCATAAAGTGGTATTGATGTAAAGATTATAGATTATAGATAATAGATAATAGACTATAGACTATAAATAATATATAGAGATTACTGTTGGACTTCATTAGGCTCCATAAAGACAATGACCCACGCTCTCTCGCATTTCAGAAGATGCCAGAGGGCGTTAATAGAATATGGGCGCTCCAACAGATAGAGGGTTACCAACTTGCCAAGAAGAAACTTCCACAGTGGGCACACCTATTCGCAGAAGGCAAGGACTTACACTTCCCTCCACACATCTCTATGGAGCAATGCTCCAGCGAAGCCACGGCAAAGTACAAGGCTACACTAATCAACGGTCAACTATTAATAGATCTCACTGGTGGCTACGGCATTGACTTCTCATATATGGCACCCCACTTCGATAGGAGCATCTATGTAGAGAAAAACAAGGAACTATACACCATAGCCAAACATAATTTCGGATTATTAGGACTACACAACACTGAGGTCGTCAATGCTGACTGCGAGGAATTTCTCTCTCATCATGTGGGTATCACTCCTCAGACTTTAATATTCCTTGACCCTGCACGACGTGACAGCGCAGGAGGCAAGGTTTACCGTATAGAGGACTGCACACCTAACCTCGTCATGCTGCAAGACTCGTTGCTTGACATTGCCCACACCGTCATGGTGAAGCTGTCGCCCATGCTCGACATCACCCAAGCCCTGCGCACCCTGCGCAATGTCAGTGACGTACATATAGTAAGTGTCAAGGGTGAGTGTAAGGAACTCCTCTTCATCATGCACAGGGAAGAACCTGCTTCCCTGACCTACCACTGCGTAAACCTTGAAACAGAGGATGAGGATTTTCAATATGGCACGACATCAGAGCCTCAATATGACAATATACAGGTATGCCGACATATAGTGCCTGGCACTATGCTCTTTGAACCCAATGCCTCAATTCTTAAGGCTGGGCTTCAAGACTCTTTCAGCGCACATTATGGGTTGCGCAAGCTCCATCCAAACAGCAACCTCTACATAGGCAATGCCCCAGTAAATCATGTGCCAGCACGCCAATTTCGCATCGTTGCTATCAGTGACTTTAGTAAGTTGTCTCTCAAGAACTTCCTCAAGGACATTAAACAGGCAAACCTCACTATTCGCAATTTCCCCTCCACCGTCATACAGCTGCGCCAACGACTCAGAATAAAAGAAGGTGGTAGCGACTACCTTTTCGCCACCACCCTCGCAGATGATTCGCACGTACTGATACGATGCGTGAAAGGATAAAGGTGACAGAATCATTTATCCTGAAATAGGAAGTGAAGCACCAAAGGCAGATGGTCGCTGACACCACCATGATAGTAGGGACCAAGGTAGGTACGACGGGGGTGCATGTGTCCTGCTTCATCACACTCTAATAGCCATGGAGCATCGTGGATGAAGCACTGAAGGGAAACAATATTGTCAGTAATAAAAATATGGTCGAGACTCTCCCAATGACGCTGATAACAGTATGTGCCGAGGACGTCATCTGGATGATACTTGCCAACTGCATGGGATGATATTTCACTAAAACCTGCAGATACAATATTCTTGATGGACTTGTTGTAGCTATAGTCGTTAAAATCTCCCATTATCAGGATATGAGGCATCACATTGGTAGTACGTAAAGAATCTATCTTGCTGAGGAGTTTGTCGCAGACAAACAAGCGATATGGCTCTGTAACTGCCGCACCTCCAGAACGGCTGGGAGCATGAACGACGAAAGTATGAAGGGTGTCGCCTGGCGCTGTACGCATGGCTGCATAGAGTATATTGCGCGTGGGACGCTGCTGTGGCATGGGGGGTATGACTATCTGTTCGCTGTGTAGCAGTTGGATGCGAAAGGGATTGTATAACAATGCAACGTCAATACCTCTTACGTCTGGTGAACAAGTCATGGTGTACCGATAATAGGCACCACGCAGCATACTATGATAAACAAGGTCTTGGAGCACACTGTCATTTTCTACTTCCATGAGTGCTACAAGATCGGGCAGTGACCAAGCATCTCCCTCTCCACCACACTGTACTATGGTCTTACCTATATCATTGAGTTTATGACGGTAGCGCGAGATTGTCCAATGACGCTCACCATCAGGTAGAAAATCCACATCGTGCTTCAGTGTGTCATGATGCACATCAAAGAGATTCTCACAGTTGTATGACACAGCAGTATAATGCCTCTGTGCTGACAACGTTAATGGGAACGTTAACAATAACAAAAACGAGAACCTTTTCAATGTTCAATATTCAATGTTCAATATCTTATCTCACCTATCTTGCCAAAATGTGGGGGTGAAGATAATGAGTACTGAAAATATCTCAAGACGTCCCATAAGCATCAGAACGGAGCATATCCACTTGGCAAAGTCGGGGAGCTGATTCCATGACATGGTGGGACCTATCTCAAGTCCTAAGGTAGGACCCACATTGCTGAGAGTAGAGATGGTGATGGTAATCGCATTAGTATTGTCAACGCCTGCGGCAATCATGGAGAAGGCACAAACTATACACAGCAGGCAATAGACGGAAAGAAAAGCCAATAGGGTGACCCTATGCTGCATTGGGACATTGGCTCCAGCCAAGCGAAGGGGTAACACAGCTTTAGGATGGAGCATCTGACGGAACTCATTGCGGATAACCTTGAGCAACATAACACAACGCACGCTCTTGAAACCACCTGACGTACTACCGGCACAGGCACCCATAAACATACACATTGCAAGAATCACCCATGTGACATGGGGCCACTGAGCGGCATCGTCATTGAAAAGTCCCGTAGTGGTGATGAAGGATACAACCTGATAAATGCCACAACGGAAGGCGTGCTCTATGTCATAATTGTTGCTCACGACAAGCATGAGGGTGATGAAGGCTGTAAACAGCGCCACCATGAACATGTAGAACTTCAACTCAGAATTGGTAAAGAAACTCTTCGCATCACGACGTATAATAAAACGATAGAGCAGTATGAAATTGATACCTGAGATAAAACAGAACAGAGTAGAAACGTACTCCAGTGCAGGACTATTGAAATACTCTATGCTGGCATTGTGGGTAGAGAAGCCACCCGTGGCAATGGTGGTCATAGCATAATTGATGCTATCAAACCAGTTCATGCCAAGAACTTTGTAACTTGCTACGCAGGCGATGCTCAACGTAAAGAATATCACCCAAATGGACTTGGCAGAGGTGGAGAGTTTGGGATGTAACTTAGACTTGATAGGACCCGTTGCTTCAGCAGTAAAAACCTTTACAGAGCCACCGACAAGAGATGGTAGAACTGCGATTGTAAAGAAAACGATACCCAAGCCTCCTATCCACTGTGTGAAGGATCGCCAAAAAAGAATACCACGAGGCAATTCCTCTACATCGTCAAAGATGGTGGCACCCGTTGTGGTGAAACCTGACATGGTTTCAAAATAAGCATTAGTGAAATTGTCAATATATCCACCTATGAGGAAGGGTAACGAACCAAAGAGACTGAAAAAACTCCATGACAAAGTGACAACGAGAAAGGCATCACGACGACTCATCGTGTTGTCTGCCTTGTTACCGACAAAATGAAATATGGTGGCGCCAAAAAGAGAGACGAGGATGGAGACAACAAAAGAGTACATGGCATCTTCGCGATATCCCAAGGACACGAAGAAGCACACGAGCATAAAGAGCGACTCCAAAATGAGCAGCGAACCCAGAATCTTAGATATAAGTCTATAGTTGATAGTTGACAATTGACAATTTATTATTAGCTGGTGTTAATTAAACAGTTTCTCTATCCGCTTTACCTCTGTATTGTGACAGAATACGACAACAATGTCGCCTGGTTGCACTTGTGTGGCACCGCTTACGAGCATACCCTCACCATCACGCACAAGGCCACCGATGGTGCATCCCTTGGGAAGGGAGAGCTCATAGATCTTTTTCTTGGTGATAGGCGAACCTTTCTGTGCAGTAAACTCTGCTACATCTGCACGTGCCTGCATAAGGAAACGCAGATTGGTGGCGCATCCCTCGAGCATCATCTCGTAGATACGTGAGGCTGCTATGGCTTTCTTATTGATAATAGTGCCAATATCAAGACTCTCAGCCATGTCGATGTAATCAACATTTTCCACCACCGCAACTGTCTTGCGTACTCCCAATCGTTTGGCAGCCAAACAGGCGAGAATATTGGTCTCGCTACTGCCTGTGAGTGCTACGAATGCCTGAGTATTGCGTATGCCTTCTTCAAGGAGCAAAGAGGTATCACGTGCATCGCCGTTGATGACAAGTTCACCCTTGCCAGGCAACAAATCGCCCAATTTCTCGCAGCGTTGTGGGTCAATTTCAATAATCTTTAGCCTCATATACTCGGGCATGGTATGAGCCGTGCGCAGGGCACACTTGCCACCTCCCATTATCATGACGTTGCTGACATCTGTGTAATCTTCCTTACCTACCATACGGCGCACATAGGGTATATACTCCCGTGTAGTCATAAAGTAGGCCATGTCATAGAGCTGCAACGAGTCATTGCCTCCTGGAACGATGGTCTCACTACCTCGTTTGATGGCGACGACATGGTAGGGTTCATCAGCACCACACACCTCCTTGAGGGGACGATTGAGGATGAGACAACTCTCACGAAGTTTTATACCGAGCATGACTAATGCTCCACCATGCACATCCCATCGCTGGCGTACCCATGACATCTTAAGTCCGTTGATGATATCCTGCGCAGCGAGCATCTCTGGATATATAACAGAATCAATGCCCATACGTCGTAAGGTATCCTCATTCTTGGGCATTGCATACTCATAATCCTCAACCTTTGCCACTGTCTGTTTGGCGCCAAGCGACTTGGCAATAGAGCAGGCACACATATTGACCTCCTGATCGTTGGTGACTGCGATAAATAGTTCGGCATCACCAGCATTGATGGCACGCAATGACTTGATGCTTATAGGTGATGCTTCAAAGGTAAGCAGGTCGAGATCAGGGTCGAGATTGCCAAGCGCCTCAGCATCGTCATCAATAATGGTGATATCCTCACTGCCTGTGCGTCCAAGTAGTGATGCGAGGTAGTTGCCTACCGCCTGTGCTCCTGCAATTATTATCTTCATAACTTTATTATACTGTTTTCCTTAACTCCTTTACTATGCTCTCGGCATCTATGCCTACAAGGTGCTGCAACTGTTGTACTGTGCCGTGCTCTACAAACTCAGTGGTGGGGAGTCCGAGGCGTACAACCTCTGGGTGCATATCGTGGTCGGCAAAGAACTCAAGTACAGCAGAACCAAATCCACCATCCTTGACACCGTCTTCTATAGTGACGACACGTTGGCAATGCGCCCCTACCTTACATAATATGGAAGTATCAAGGGGCTTGAGATAACGCATATCGTAGTGCACTATGCCGGCACGCTCATTAGGTGTGAGTATGGAGAGTGCCTGTTGCACGTTATTTCCTACGGTACCTATCGATAATACTGCGATTTCAGCATTATCATTGGCATTATCGTTAAGAACTCTTCCCTTACCCACCTCAAGAGGCTCCAGAGGGCATTGCCAGTCTTCTATCACACCACAACCACGAGGATAACGTATTACGACAGGTCCTTGGTCGGGCAACTGTGCCGTGTACATCATGCGACGCAGTTCGTGCTCGTTCATTGGAGCACAGATAGTGAGATTGGGTATAGGACGTAG
>CAMHQF010000056.1:0-7986 GCA_946187445.1 uncultured Prevotellaceae bacterium | reverse complement strand
GTTCAAGAGTTCGAGAGTTCAAGAGTTCGAGAGTATATATCGAAGCAGGCGGGACGGGCACTGCACCTACTGCTCGACAACTACCACTTCTTCAGAGTGCAGACCATCGACACTTTCTTTCAGTCGGTGCTGCGCAACCTGGCTCACGAGCTACAGCTCAATGCCAACCTGCGGGTGGGCATAGACCAGAATCAGATAGTCAACGAGGCTGTCGATGACATGATAGACTCCATAGCCGATGATGCAGAGCTGCGCAAGGTGGTGATGGAGTACGTAAGGGAGAGAATCAGCAACGACCAGGCATGGAACTTTATTGAGGACATAAAGGTCTTTGGCAGGGACATCTTCAAGGATTTCTACAAGGAGCACCGTGACGTCATCAATGAAAAGACCTCTGCGCCAAACTTCTTCAGGGAATACAAGGACGAGATTAACGAGAAATGCCGTGCGCTGGAAAGGAAATATGACGAGATAGCCGACGAAGCGGCACAGATACTTGAGGAGAACGGGCTGACGAATGCCGACTTCAGTTATTATAAGAATGGTGGTGGCATAACATATTTCGACAAACTGCGCGAAGGGAACTTTGCGGAGATAGATACGGAGGCAGGACGTCTGAAAAGCGCCAAGGACGACCCCGACACATGGGTAGCCAAGAAGGCTGAGCGACGTGAGGAGGCGCTGAGGGTAGTCCGCGAAAGCCTGCACCCGCTGATGCTGCGCACGGAACAGACTCGCACCCTCGATGCACGCTACTACTCCTCTGCGGAGAAGACGCTGAAGCACGTCAATGACGTGCAACTGCTGAGATACATCGAGGAGTTTGCCAAAAGGCTCAACGAGGCAGCACAGCGCTTCATGCTCAGCGACACCCCCACCCTACTCAGCGAGATGGTGAAGGATGATGACTCGCCATTTATATTTGAAAAGACAGGGGCATACCTGGAGCACATCATGATAGATGAGTTTCAGGATACCAGCACCATACAGTGGAACAACTTCAAGAAACTGCTCATTGAATGTCTGAGCAAGGGCAAGGACAGCCTCATCGTGGGCGATGTGAAGCAAAGCATATACCGATGGAGAGCAGGCGACTGGCGACTGCTCAACAATATCGATCAGGAGTTTGCCAAACCGATGCTACGATTTGAACCCCTCAATACCAACTATCGTTCGGACCGTAGCGTGATATGCTTCAACAACGTATTTTTCGAGAAGGTAGCCAAGAAGGAGGCCAGCAACATAGCAAACGCCAACAATACCGCCGTAGGGATAGGTGCCCAACTCGACAAGGCTTACGCCGACGTGAGCCAGGAGGTGCCGGAGTGGAAGCCACAACGGGGACTTGTGCATATCGAACTGATACCCAAGAATGACAAGGACTCCATGCCCGAACGCACTCTCGACATCATACACACACTACAGGAGAAGGGCGCCAAGTTGAAGGATATAGCCATACTGCTCAGAAGCAACAAGGATATAATAGGGCTTGGTGCATACCTGGAGGAAAACGGCATAAAGGTAATATCGGCTGAAGCATTTCAGCTTGACGCCTCAGCCAGCGTGCGCACCATCATAGAAGCCATGAAGTACATGGCTCACCCGAAGGACGAACTGACGTACCACCTGCTGCTGAAGGATGCCCACATGAGTGAACTGCCACAGGCATTTGTAGATAACATGGAGAGCATCATCACCCTCTCACTCCACGATATGGCAGAGAGGATAGTACAGCTATTCCACCTGGGCGACAGGGAGGGGGCGTATATCACCACTTTCTTTGACGAACTGCACAACTTCTGCACTGATGACTCCAACGTACTTGAGGACTTCCTCCGAGCGTGGGACGATGGTATATGTACAAAAAAGATAGAGACCCCCGACTCTGACGGCGTGAGACTCCTCACCATACACAAGAGTAAGGGTCTGGAGTTTGGACACGTCATACTACCATACTGCAACTGGCAGTTGGAGAGAGGAACGACGCTATGGTGCGAACCTCAGGAGAGTCCTTTCAACAAACTACCCATAGTGCCACTGGCATACAGTTCGCCAAAGTCATTCGAGAAAACCATATATGCCGAAGTCACTGCCGAAGAACATGCGCAGAGCATGGTAGATAACCTCAACCTGCTGTACGTGGCGATGACGAGAGCATGCTCATCACTGTTTGTCATAGGCATGCGCGGTGCCAATGAGAACTATCGTTCACGTGTCATAGAAGATATCATAAGAGAAGGTATGCCACAGACCATCGACGGTATGCCTCTGCACATCGACATACCTGACACTGACGACAAGGAGATAGCGCTGACATACGGCTCATGGGAGGGTATATTTGAGACAAAGGAGGAGAAGCGCAAGAGCGACAACGTATTTCTCCCCGACATCACTCCTGTACGCATCAAGGTGTCGTCAGCAGAAAGCACCGCAGTATTTCGTCAGAGCAACAAGAGTCTGGAATTTGCTGACGACGCCATCGATGACAGTGACCGTCAGAGATATATCAAAATGGGTACGGTGATGCACATGGTATTCTCACAGATAGCTACCTTGGACGACATCGACCCCGTGCTGCGACGCATGGAGTTTGACGGCACACTGTACGATGACAGTATAACCAAAAAGAAACTGCTCGACACGCTGTCAAGCAAATTTCAAGACACGCAGGTAAGGGAGTGGTTCTCCGACAAATGGACGCTATATAACGAATGTACCATCATAACACCTGAGGGCGAACACCGTCCCGACCGCGTGATGACCAACGGAAAGGAAACGATAGTGGTGGACTTTAAGTTTGGCAAAATGATGCCAGAGCACCACCAACAGGTGATGCGCTACATCACTCTGCTACGTGATATGGGGATGCCCGATGTGAAGGGGTACCTATGGTATGTGTCACTGAATAAAATAGAGAAAGTATGAACTCCTTCCTACACAACATAGCGACAGAACTATTACGAGAGCATGACGGCGACATGCATGACGTCACGATAGTGTTTCCTAACAAGCGCGCAGCACTGTTTCTTAACAGACTGTTGGCGGAACTCAGCGACCGACCGATATGGAGTCCTCAGTACACCACCATCAGCGAACTATTTCGCTCCATGTCGTCACTGGAGATTGGCGACCGCATACTGCTTGTCAGCGAACTGCACAAATCATACTGCAAGGTGACGGGCAAACAGGAGTCTCTGGAGCAGTTCTACGGATGGGGAGAGCTGATGCTCAGCGACTTTGACGACATCGACAAGCATCTCCGCGATGCCAAACAGATATTCTCACTGCTCAGCGACATACACCAACTGGACTCCATCGACTATCTCACACAAGAGAAGATTGCAGCTCTGCAGCAGTTCTTCAGCAATTTCTCTAAGGACCATAACACGGTGCTCAAACAACGTTTCCTCGAGCTATGGAACCGCTTCTATGATATCTACACCGACTATCGTCAGTCGCTGCTGGCACAGGGCATAGCGTACGAAGGCATGATGTACAGGGAGGTGATAGAGAACCTTAACCTTAACGATAACCTTAACTACGTTTTTGTGGGTTTCAACCTCATGACACCCGTGGAGCAACTCCTCGTGACAAAGGTAGGCGGAAAGGTCATCAATGACGATGATAACTCATGTCCACCTAAGCAGTTGACATTTCTCTCTTCACCCACCAACGACCTGCAGGCACGCTACATCACGCAATGGCTCACTCCTGAGCGCATCAAGGCTGGCAGACGCACCGCCATAGTGCTCGCCGACGAGAGTCTGCTCGAGACGGTGCTCCACTGTCTGCCATCAGGACTATGCCTCAATATCACCACGGGCTATCCCCTCGCACAGGCATCTATCACCTCACTCATCAAAGCGGTGGCAACCCTGTTGCTGAAGAACAGTTATACCCTGCACAATATCAACGGAGTGCTGCGACACCCCCTCATGAAGTATATATCCGACAAGCAGGCGGAACTGCATAACGACCTTAACAGCAAAAAGATCTATTACCTCACAGCGGAGGAGATATCTGTCGATGACAACCTACGCCACCTCTTTGCCCCACTAAAGGACAGGGAGGATGTCACAGCTCTTATAGAGCGCCTCATATGGGTCACCAAGACTATTGCCAAGGCTGACAGACACGATGCTCTCACCACAGAGTCGCTATACCGCATGTACACACTCCTCAACCGACTGCAAACCCTAATCAGTGAGAATGGCATAGAGCTTACCATGACAATGTTTGGCAAACTGCTGCAGCAGGTTATACAATCAACTACTATACCATTTCACGGCGAACCCATCGAGGGCATACAGATTATGGGAGTGCTCGAGACGCGCAACCTTGACTTTGACCACGTACTGCTTCTCTCATGCAATGAGGGCATGCTACCTGCCAAGGTCAACGACTCGTCATTTATCCCCCACTCCATACGTATGGCACATGGGCTCACCACTATCGATAATAAGGTCGCAATATATCACTACTACTTCGACCGCCTGCTACAACGTGCAGACGATGTCACCATAGTATATAATAATGCCGTAAACGATGGCAAGGCGTCGGAGATGTCGCGCTTCATGCTACAACTCATAGCACAGGACACCATACCTATAAAGCGCGGCGCACTGGAAGCAGATGTCGATGTCACCACCAACAATATCAGCGACATCAAGAAGACACCTGACATGATACGTAAACTGCTCGAGCATAAGTTTCTGTCACCATCGGCACTGGGCAAATACCTGCGATGTCCAGCAAGATTCTACTACACATACGTCGAGGACATACGTGATGACAACGAGAGCGACGAGGAGGAGATTGACTATGCCGTATTCGGAAGAATATTCCACAAAGCTGCCGAACTGCTCTACTCTGACTTTCAAGGCAAGGTGGTGCCACCAGAATATATACCGAGGCTGCTGCGCGAGAAGGGGCACCCTACCCTGCGCCGCATAGCCGAACAGGCTTTCCGCGAGATATTGTTTAATATAGGAGATACGCAGCGCAAGACTCCCAAACTGGGCGGACTGCAGGTCATAAACTTCGAGATGGTAGTGACATTCCTTATCCATCTGCTACGCTACGACCACACTCTCACACGACTGCAGATAGTGGGACTCGAAAAGACAGTATATGGCACCGTACCTGTCAATACTGCCAATGGCACCATCAATGTCAATATCGGAGGTACCATAGACCGACTCGACATGGTCAATGACAAGGACGGCATAAGGCGCCTGAGGGTGATAGACTACAAGACGGGCAGACTGTCCAGACCGCTCAATATCAACGAAATCAAGGACATCTTTGACCCCACAAAGATAGACTACCATACCGACTACTTCCTGCAGGCGTTGCTCTATGCTTATATTATCAACGGGAACGATAACCGCATGCCCATCGCCACAGGACTGCTATACGTACAGAGCGCCACGAAGGAGGAGTACTCGCCACTGCTCAGTATAGCGGGGACTCCCATATACGATGCAACACAGCATCTTGAAGATTTTCGTGAGGGGCTGTCACAACTCATAGGCGAGATACTCAATACCGACATACCATTCCGCCTCACCAACAACGTCCGACACTGCGAGCAATGCCCATACTACAATTTCTGCCACTAAAGTACAAAGGGTTTGTAACTTTAAATAAGTTTTTGCAAATAATTACTAATTCATAATTACTAATTCCTATTTTTTTCGTAACTTTGCACCTTATATGGAACCATTGGCAGAGCGTCTGAGACCCAAGACGCTGGATGAATACATAGGACAGCAGCACCTCGTAGGTGAGGGGGCAGTGCTCAGACGCATGATTGACTCTGGGCGCATCAACTCCTTTATACTATGGGGACCACCAGGGGTGGGCAAGACGACACTGGCACAGATTATAGCCAATAAACTGCAAACGCCCTTTTACACCCTATCGGCAGTGACAAGCGGAGTAAAGGATGTGCGCGATGTCATAGAGCGTGCCAAGTCCAACCGCTTCTTCTCGTCAGCCTCACCCATACTCTTTATTGATGAGATACACCGTTTCTCCAAATCTCAGCAGGACTCTCTCCTCGGTGCCGTGGAGAAAGGTATAGTGACACTTATCGGTGCCACCACGGAGAATCCGTCATTTGAGGTGATAAGACCACTGCTGTCACGATGCCAGCTGTATGTGCTCAAACCTCTCGAAAAGGATGACCTGATACAGTTGCTGCAGCGAGCAATAACGACTGACGTGGAGCTCAAGAAGCTACACATCAACCTGAAAGAAACTGACGCCATGCTACGATACAGCGGAGGCGATGCACGAAAGTTACTTAACATACTGCAGCTCGTAGTGGAGTCGGAGTCAAATGAAACAATAGAGATCACCGACGAACTGGTAGTCAACCGCCTGCAGCAAAATCCGCTCGCATACGACAAACAGGGCGAGATGCACTATGACATCATATCAGCATTTATAAAGTCAATCAGAGGCAGCGACCCTGATGCTGCACTGTACTGGATGGCACGCATGATAGAAGGTGGCGAACAACCAGAGTTTATCGCTCGACGGCTCGTCATCAGTGCATCGGAGGACATCGGACTCGCCAATCCCAATGCGTTGCTACTCGCCAATGCCGCCTTTGACACCGTCATGAAGATAGGATGGCCCGAAGCACGCATAGCACTGGCGGAGGCATGCGTATATCTCGCTACGTCACCAAAGTCCAACTCTGCCTACATGGCTATCAACGATGCCCTGCAGCTGGTAAAGGAGACTGGCAACCTGCCAGTGCCACTGCACCTACGCAACGCTCCTACCCAACTGATGTCACAGTTGGGGTACAGCGACGGATACAAGTATCCTCACGATTTTCCTAACCACTACACACCGCAACAGTATATGCCCGATGCACTCAAGGGGCACCGTCTGTGGACCCCTGGACATCACCCCATAGAAGAGCGACAGTACCAACAGTGGGATAAGATAATTCATAATTCATAATTCACAATTAAGGGGCTACTATCCATAATAATGATGATACTTGCTATGACAATTGTCGTAGCAAGGGGGATTGTTAACCCTAACCTTAACCTCAACCATAACGGTTCCTCCCCTGCAGGGGGATGTCAGGAGGGGACTACCGACTCCATACGTCTTGCCATCATAGCCCACAACAAGGCGGTTGATGACTCCATAACAGCCGACTCCATCAATCGTGCACGAAAGAATGGCATCGATGCGCCCGTCACCTACGTGGCAAAAGACTCCATGATATACGATGCCAACACCAAGACTGCTTTTCTCTATGGCAAATCGAATGTGAAATACGAAAACATGGACCTCACGGCTGCTAAAATAAACATGTCGCTTGACAGTAGCATCGTGCGCGCTACAGGTGCAATGGATACGACGAAAAAAAGCCGTTACGACCTGCCTGTTTTCCTTATGGGAAATGACAAATACGAGACAGACACAATGGCATTTAACTTTAAGTCAAAGCGCGGACTCATACAAAATGCCTACACACACCAGGATGACGGATATCTGCTATCAGAGCTATCAAAGCGCGACAGCGCAGGAAACTTCTATATAAAACATGGACGATACACCACCTGCGACGACCCACATCCAGACTTCTATATAGCACTCTCACGTGCCAAAGTGCGACCTGGCAAAGATGTGGTCTTCGGACCTGCATACCTTGTAGTGCAGGACGTACCACTGCCACTCGCTATACCATATGGTTTCTTCCCCTTCACGAAGAGTTACTCCAGCGGCGTCATCATGCCTACCTACGGCGATGAGATGAACCGAGGCTTCTACCTACGTGACGGTGGCTACTATTTCGCCCTCAGCGACAGGATAGATCTAAAGCTACTCGGCGAGATATTTACCAAAGGTTCATGGGGACTAAGTGCTGCATCAAACTACAACGTACGCTATCGCTACTCTGGACAGGTCTTCGCCTCATACCAAGACAGCCGCACAGGTGATACGGATTTCGATGAG
>CAMHQF010000055.1:0-8259 GCA_946187445.1 uncultured Prevotellaceae bacterium | reverse complement strand
GATCAACATCGATTCTATCGACCGCATCCAGGGTATGAACATCACCTTCGTAACATCAGCACAGACCGACGAGGAGGGCTTCGCACTGCTCAAGGCATTCGGTCTGCCATTCAAAAACGCTTAATAGACACAGACTATGGCAAAAGAATCAATGAAAGCTCGCGAGGTAAAGCGCGCTAAGCTCGTGGCTCGCTATGCTGAGAAGCGTGCAGCACTGAAGAAGGTAATAGCAACTTCTGACGACGCTGCAGAGCGTTATGAGGCAGCACGCGCTCTCCAGGCAATCCCAAAGAACGCCAACCCTATCCGTCTCCACAACCGTTGTAAGGTGACTGGACGTCCAAAGGGCTACATCCGCCAGTTCGGTATCTCACGTATTCAGTTCCGCGAGATGGCTTCTGCAGGACTCATTCCTGGCGTAAAGAAGGCAAGCTGGTAAGCAAAGGCGATATTGGTATAAATAATATTCGCAAGTTAAGGTTTTAAGGTGTGAATGTCATGACGATGCACCACACGCCACACACGGTGTGCACATGGTGACAGAGCTCAGAGCACGCAACCTCATTACCTGAACAAGAAAAAGGTATTTATCACAATTTTCTATTTAATTAATATTGTCGGGGAAGCCCCGATTAATTAACTAATTTTTTTTATGACAGATCCAATAGCAGATTATCTGACAAGACTTAGGAACGCCATCATGGCTAACCACCGTGTGGTAGAGGTTCCTGCGTCAAACCTTAAGAAGGAGATCACCAAGATCCTCTTCGAGAAAGGTTACATCTTGAACTACAAGTTCATCGAGGATGGTCCTCAGGGTGCTATCAAGGTAGCATTGAAGTACGATCCTATCACTAAGAAGAACGCTATCAAGTGTTTGAAGCGTGTCTCTACACCAGGTCTTCGTAAGTACACTGGTTACAAAGACATGCCACGTGTTATCAACGGATTGGGCATTGCAATACTGTCCACATCTAAAGGTGTAATGACAAACAAAGAGGCTGCTGAGCTTAAGATAGGCGGCGAGGTTCTTTGCTATGTTTATTAATTGGAGGATTACAACATGTCAAGAATAGGTAAATTGCCAATTAGCATCCCTGCAGGTGTAACAGTATCACAGAACGATGGTGTTGTTACAGTAAAGGGTCCTAAGGGTGAACTTTCACAGAAGGTTGACTCTTCTATAATAGTAAAGGTTGAAGATGGTCAAATCACTTTCGAGGTTGACGAGAACAGCCCTGTAAACTACAAGCAGAAGCAGGCCTTCCACGGTCTGTACCGCTCACTGGTAAATAATATGGTTGTAGGCGTAAGCGAGGGTTACAAAAAGGTTCTCGAGCTCGTAGGTGTAGGTTATCGTGTATCTAACAAGGGTAACATCGTAGAGTTTGCTCTCGGTTATACCCACCCTATCATCATCGAACTTCCTAAGGAGGTGAAGGTAGAGACAAAGTCAGAGCGTAACCAGAACCCACTGCTCATCCTTGAGTCATGCGACAAGCAGTTGATCGGACTCATTTGTGCTAAGATCCGTTCTTTCCGTAAGCCAGAGCCTTATAAGGGTAAGGGTATCCTGTTCCAGGGCGAGGTTATCCGCAGAAAGTCTGGTAAGTCAGCTTCAGCTAAGTAATAACCTTTAAACTATTACGACAATGACAATAAAGAAAGTAGAAAGACGAATCAAAATCAAGTATAGAGTTCGTAAAAACGTAAATGGCACAGCAGAGCGCCCACGTCTTAGCGTGTTCCGTTCTAACAAGCAGATTTACGCTCAGGTAATTAACGATGTTACCGGTACTACCCTCGCTTCTGCATCATCACTCGGTCTGGAGGCTATGCCAAAGACAGAGCAGGCACAGAAGGTTGGTGCCCTCTTGGCAGAGAAGGCAAAGGCTGCTGGTATCACTTCTGTAGTATTCGACCGTAACGGCTATCTCTATCATGGCCGTGTAAAGGCTCTCGCTGACGCAGCTCGTGAGGGTGGTCTTAACTTCTAAAACGATTATATAGCAATGGATAAAGTAAAAGTAAATAGCGACGTTGAGTTGAAAGACAAGCTGGTTGCTATCAACCGTGTTACTAAGGTAACAAAGGGTGGTCGCACCTTCACATTCGCTGCTATTGTCGTTGTAGGTGACGGTAATGGTACTATCGGATGGGGTCTTGGTAAGGCTGGTGAGGTACAGCAGGCAATTGCTAAGGGTACTGAGGCAGCAAAGAAGAATCTTGTTAAGGTTCCAGTAATTAAGGGTACAATACCTCATGAGATAGAGGTAAGCTTTGGTGGTGCACAGGTATTCCTGCGCCCAGCAGCACAGGGTACCGGACTTGTTGCCGGTGGTGCTATGCGTCCTGTTCTCGAGAGCGTAGGTATCACTGACGTACTTGCTAAGTCAAAGGGCTCTTCTAACCCTCACAACCTCGTGAAGGCAACTATCAAGGCTCTGAGCGAGCTGCGTGACGCTTACACTGTAGCTCACGAGCGTGGTATATCAATGAGTAAAGTATTTAACGGTTAATAATAGGAGGAATACACAAATGGCAACAATAAAAGTAAAGCAGATAAGGAGCCGTATCGGTGCTTCTGCAGACCAGAAGCGTACCCTCCTTGCACTGGGTCTCCGTAAGATCTCTCAGGTAGTAGAGGTAGAGGATACACCATCTATCCGTGGTATGATACGCAAGGTACATCACCTGACAACAGTAGTAGAGTAATAACTAAAATTAAACGACAAGAGAATATGAAATTGAATAATTTGCAGCCAGCTGCTGGTTCAACCCATTCACGTCGTCGTATCGGTCGCGGTCCTGGTTCAGGTCTCGGCGGTACCTCTACTCGTGGTCACAAGGGTGCTAAGGCACGTTCTGGTTATAAGAGAAAGATTGGTTTCGAAGGCGGTCAGATGCCACTGCAGCGTCGTGTGCCTAAGTTCGGATTCAAGAACATCAACCATAAGGAGTACTTTGCAGTAAATCTCTCTACTCTCCAGAAGCTCGCTGAGAAGAAGGGATACGAGAAGATTGGCATAGCAGAACTCCAGGCTGCTGGACTCACCAACGGCAAGGAACTTGTAAAGATCCTCGCTAACGGCAAGCTCACAGCAAAGCTCACTGTTGAGGCTAACGCTTTCTCAAAGACAGCAGAAGAGGCTATCAAGGCAGCAGGCGGCAACGCTGTTGTTCTTTAAGTAAAACCTTTTTTACTTTAGGTAATAATGAAGAAGTTTATAGAGACACTGAAGAACTGTTGGAAAGTAGAGGACTTGCGTATGCGACTCCTCGTAACAATACTCTTTGTCGCTATCTACCGTTTCGGCTCTTTCGTGGTTTTGCCGGGTATCAACCCAGCAAACCTCGAAAAGCTGCAGCAGCAGACAGCAGGAGGTTTGATGTCACTTCTCGATATGTTCTCCGGTGGTGCATTCTCCAACGCATCAATCTTTGCGCTCGGTATTATGCCATACATCTCTGCATCAATCGTAATGCAGCTTGTGGCTATAGCTGTGCCTTCTTTCCAGAAGATGCAGCGTGAGGGTGAGAGTGGACGTAAGAAGATCATGCAGTACACACGCTACCTGACAGTAGCGATCCTGCTCTTCCAGGCTCCCTCATATCTTATGAACCTCAAGATGCAGTCACCAGGTGCCCTCGCATCAGGACTCTCATGGTCAGAGTTTATGATTCCTGCAACGATCATCCTCGCTGCTGGCTCAATGTTTATCCTCTGGCTGGGTGAGCGCATCACTGACAAGGGCGTAGGTAACGGTATCTCACTGATCATCATGATCGGTATCATCGCACGTCTGCCACAGTCCTTCTTCCAGGAGGTAGGTAGCCGCTTCACTGCTATCACAGGTGGTGGCCTGGTGATGTTTATCGTTGAGATACTCATCCTCTATGCAGTAGTTTGTGCATCAATACTCCTCGTGCAGGGAACGCGAAAAGTGCCTGTACAGTATGCAAAGAAACTCGTAGGCAACACACAGTATGGCGGTGCGCGTCAGTATATCCCACTGAAGCTTTTTGCTGCTAACGTGATGCCTATCATCTTTGCACAGGCTCTGATGTTCATCCCACTCGCTATCGTGCAGTACAGCAGTGACAACCTCGGATGGTTCACACGTTCTCTGCTCGACAACCGTAGCCTGCTGTATAATGTGGTATATGTACTGCTCATCGTAGCATTCACATACTTCTACACAGCTATAACGCTCAACCCCACCCAGATGGCAGAGGATATGAAGCGCAATAACGGCTTCATACCTGGTGTGCGTCCAGGTAAGGATACAGCAAACTACATCGAGGAGATAATGTCACGCCTCACACTGCCTGGTTCTCTGTTCATCGCGTTTATCGCTATCATGCCAGCACTGGCAGGACTGCTTAACGTACAGCAGGGCTTCTCGCAGTTCTTTGGTGGTACCTCACTGCTCATCCTCGTAGGTGTTGTCATCGACACCCTGCAGCAGATAGAGTCACACCTCATGATGCGCCACTATGATGGTTTGCTCAATTCTGGACGTACTCGTCCTCAGAATGGTATCAGTGCTTACTAAGTCTTTGAGATGGCTATCTTTCTAAAGACTGAAGAAGAGATAGAACTAATGCGTGCTGCCAACCAACTGGTTGGACGCACGCTTGGTGAACTCGCCAAGCATATCAAGCCAGGGGTGTCAACGGCAGAGCTCAACAAGATTGCCGATACGTTCATACGTGACCATGGTGCCACACCGACGTTTCTCGGCTTTCCCAATCCCTACGGCGGCCCATTCCCTGCCAGCATCTGTACCTCAGTCAACGAGTGCGTTGTACATGGCGTGCCACGTGAGGACCAGATACTCAAGGAGGGTGATGTGATATCCATCGATTGCGGCACATTGCTCAACGGCTACAACGGCGACTCTGCCTACACCTTCCCCGTAGGTGAGATAAGCGATGACGTAAGGCAGCTGTTGCGCACCACAAAGGAAAGCCTGTACAAGGCTATCGAGGTGGCAGTTCATGGCAGTCATGTGGGCGACATCGGACAGACGGTGCAGGACTACTGCGAGTCACGTGGCTATGGCATAGTACGCGAACTCACTGGTCACGGCATAGGAAAGTCGATGCACGAAGATCCTCAGGTGCCCAACTACGGTAAGCGTGGCAACGGTCCAAAACTCAAGGAGACCATGTGTATCGCCATCGAACCGATGATAACGCAGGGTGACCGCAAGATATGGCTTCTGCCTGACAAGTGGTCGGTGGTGACACGCGACAATAAGTTTGCTGCCCACTACGAGCACACCATAGCGATACGCAAGGGCAAGTCAGAGATACTCTCTTCGTTTGACGAGATAGAAAGCATAGTAAAGATATAAGATACTTAACCACAAAAAAAAAGAAACAAAGCAAATCGTTTATGGCAAAGCAGTCTGCTATAGAACAGGACGGAACAATCATCGAGGCATTGAGCAATGCCATGTTTAGGGTAGAGCTCGAGAACGGTGTGCAGATAATAGCACACATCTCAGGCAAGATGCGTATGCACTACATCAAGATTCTCCCTGGCGACAAGGTAAAGGTCGAGATGAGTCCGTACGATCTCACCAAGGGACGTATCAGTTTCCGTTACAAGTAAAGCAACTACACATTTATATATAAATAGCAACAAAAGATGAAGACAAGAGCATCATTGAAGAAGCGTACTCCTGACTGTGTTATCGTACGTCGTAAGGGTCGCCTTTTCGTAATCAACAAGAAAAACCCTAAGTTCAAGCTTCGTCAGGGTTAAAAATTATTAAAAGTTAAATGTTGGCATCTAAATGTTAAAAAACTTTGGGGTGTTAAGGAAATTGTGTACCTTTGCACCTCCAAAAATTTTGACAATTAGTTAATTAACAAGTTTTTATCATTAACAAACAATTATGGCAATAAGAATTGTTGGAGTAGATTTGCCCCAGAATAAGCGTGGCGAAATCGCATTGACCTACATCTATGGTATAGGTCGAAGTAGTTCAGCAAAGATATTGGATAAAGCCGGTGTTAGCCGCGACACAAAGGTGTGCGATTGGACTGACGATGAGGCTGCCAAGATCCGTGAAATTATCGGTGCTGAATTCAAAGTAGAAGGTGATCTCCGTTCTGAGATCCAGTTGAACATCAAGCGCCTGATGGATATTGGTTGCTATCGTGGTGTACGTCATCGTAATGGTCTTCCTGTTCGTGGTCAGAGCACCAAGAACAATGCCCGCACACGTAAGGGTAAGAAGAAGACTGTTGCTAACAAGAAGAAGGCCACAAAGTAAAATTTAAAGTTTAAGGTTTAAAGTTTAAAGTTTTTAAGACAATGGCAAAGAAAGTAGCAACAAATAAGAAGAGAAACGTAAAGGTTGACGCTATCGGTCAGCTTCATGTTCACAGTTCTTTCAATAATATCATCGTAAGCCTTGCTAACTCTGAGGGTCAGGTTATCTCTTGGTCATCAGCTGGTAAGATGGGCTTCCGTGGTTCAAAGAAGAACACTCCCTACGCAGCACAGATGGCAGCAGAGGATTGCGCAAAGGTAGCTTATGACCTTGGTCTGCGCAAGGTGAAGGCATACGTTAAGGGTCCAGGCAACGGTCGTGAGAGCGCTATCCGCGCATGTCACAACAGCGGTATTGAGGTAATGGAGATCGTTGACGTTACACCATTACCACACAATGGTTGCCGTCCTCCAAAGCGTCGCCGCGTATAATTATACCCGCGTAATTTTTTTATTCATTATATTTTTATTTTAGCAAAATGGCTAGATACACAGGTCCGAAATCAAGAATCGACCGTAGGTTCGGTGAAGCCGTCCTCGGTAAGGAAAAAGTTTTGTCTAAGCGTAACTTCGCGCCTGGACAGCATGGCAATAGTCGTCGTCGCAAGACTTCTGAGTATGGTGTCATGTTGGCAGAGAAGCAGAAAGCTAAGTACACATACGGCGTACTTGAGCGTCAGTTCCGTAACCTCTTTGAGAAGGCAGCCAAGATGGATGGCATCAAGGGTGTCAACCTCCTTCAGCTTTTGGAGAGCCGTCTCGACAACGTGGTGTTCCGTCTTGGTATAGCACCTACACGTCGTGCAGCACGCCAGCTCGTTGGTCACAAGCACATCACTGTTGATGGCAATGTGGTAAACATCCCTTCTTTCCAGGTTAAGCCAGGTATGATTATCGCAGTACGCGAGAAGTCTAAGTCACTCGAGGTTATTGAGGACGCATTGGCAGGATTCAATCACAGCAAGTATCCATGGATAGAGTGGGACAGCACTACTAAGAGTGGTAAGTTCCTACACCGCCCTGAGCGTGAGGATATCCCTGAGAATATCAAAGAGCAGTTAATCGTTGAGTTGTACTCTAAATAATCATTAAATTAATGGCGATATTAGCATTTCAAAAACCCGAAAAGGTCGTGATGCTGGAATCAACAGACAAGTTCGGCAAGTTCGAATTTCGTCCGTTGGAGCCTGGCTTCGGTGTTACCATCGGTAACTCCCTGCGCCGCATCCTTCTTTCTTCACTCGAGGGCTTTGCCATCAATACCGTGCGTATTGAGGGCGTAGAGCAGGAGTTCTCTTCTGTTCCTGGCGTGAAGGAAGATGTGACAAACATCATCTTGAATTTGAAGCAAGTAAGATTCAAGCAGTTAGTAGAAGAATTCGAGAATGAGAAAGTTACTATCACGGTAGAGAACTGCACAGAGTTCAAGGCTGGTGATATCAACAAGTATCTTACTGGATTTGAAGTGTTAAACCCCGAATTGGTGATTTGTCGTTTAGACTCAAAGGCTTCAATGCAGATAACCCTCACCATCAACAAGGGACGTGGTTACGTACCTGCTGATGAGAACCGTGAGTTCTGCACTGATGTCACTACAATAGCCATCGATTCTATTTACACCCCTATCCGCAACGTGAAGTTCTCTGTAGAGCCTACACGTGTCGAGCAGAAGACCGACTACGACAAGCTCATACTCGAAATCACTACGGACGGTTCCATACACCCAAAGGATGCTCTCAAGGAGGCAGCCAAGATCCTTATCTACCACTTTATGCTCTTCTCTGACGAGAAGATACAGCTGGAGGATACAGGTCTTGACGTCAACCAGGAGTTTGACGAGGAGATACTCCACATGCGTCAGCTCTTGAAGACACGTCTCGTTGACATGAACCTCTCCGTTCGTGCTCTCAACTGTCTCAAGGCAGCTGATGTTGACACCCTCGGCGACCTCGTTCAGTACAACAAGACTGACC
>CAMHQF010000054.1:0-8446 GCA_946187445.1 uncultured Prevotellaceae bacterium | reverse complement strand
TCTGTCTGGCTGTAGTTCACTCGATGGCTTCATCACTGGGCGTTGACGAGTTTGGACAGCTCACCGGCACACCTCTGCATGAACTTATCTGCATTGACATCATCGTTATCATTGCCGTGGCAATCTGTGAGCGCTTGCTCAAGTCGGAGGCTTCAAAGGTTGTGCAGTACGACCGCATCGAGCTCATCAAGCCTGAGCGCAGAGAGGAACTCATTGCCGACCTGCAGCAGCGTCTGGGCCTCAAGATTACCAACGTAAAGGTAGGAGCCGTGGATTTCCTGCGTGACATGGCTGTGCTGCGCATCTATTACGAAGGACCCGACAGCGGCGATGTGAAGGATATGCTGAAGATAAAGAATGGAGAATATGCGCATGTCTAATCAAAATAGGACAAGACAAATAATGCGGCTAACTGCCGCATTATTTGTAATACTACAACTCATACCCACCAATGCCTATGCCGGTGATGATTTCGGTATGTGGGGAGAGGTGCAGGCAGAAAAGAAACTCAGTGATCGCTGGAGCATAGGTGCAGGAGTGGAGTTCCGCAGTCGCGACAACCTAAAAGCCGGAGACCGATGGAGTTTCGGAGTAGAGGGTAATTACCAGATTGCCAGCTGGCTCAAGGCAAGCGTAGGCTATACCCTGCTGGACGACCATCACTACAACAATTATACAACAGAATATAGCGACTACTGGGGCATACGCCACCGCTTCAATGTGTCGCTGACCGGCTCCGTCGATTGGGGTATGTTCACTTTCTCACTGCGCGAACGCTGGCAATACTCCTATCGCCCTGAGAAGACTGCCCAGCTTCACGACATCAACACGGATGCTGAAACCGGCGAGATGTCCTATTCAGGAAAGGGTAAAAACGTGTGGCGCAACCGTATGCAGGTAAAGATGAAACTCAGCAATACGTTCCGTCCTTTCGTGAATGCGGAAACCACCTTTGCCAAGGAGCTGGAGAAGATAAGATACAATTTCGGTACAGAGTTGCATCTTGACAAGCATCATATCCTCGATATCAAATATATCTACCAGCACGTATGCGGAGAGGGGGATAACGAACCCGACCGCCATGTGATTGGCATTGGCTATACCTATAAGTTTTAAGGCATTTGTGGCATGAAGAAATGGCTGATGGCTTTGATTGCCCTGGCGATATGCTGTGTTGTCGGTGTGAGGCTGTATCATGAGGGCGAGATTATTCATAACTCAAAAGATCATGATGCGGCATTCCACGAACTGAAGAAGTCGGCAGAGAAAGGCAACAGGAAAGCCCAATATCGGCTGGGACGCTGTTATGACAAGGGGTTAGGAGTGTCGGAAAATGATTCTCTTGCTTTTCAGTGGTATATGAAGGCAGCTATGCAAGGCAGCGGTAAGGCCATGTATCAGGTAGGCAAGTGCTATAAGAACGGGGAAGGTGTCACAGCAGACCCTCATCTTGCCTTCACCTGGTTTAGAAGATCAGCCCACGATGACAATGCCAACGGACAGTGTGCCTTAGGAAAATGCTATATGAAGGGAATCGGTGTTGCAGCCGACCAAAAAACTGCAAGAGAATGGCTGAGAAGAGCTATCCTGAATCCTGACGGCGGGGCAGAGGTTCTTGTCAAAATCAAGAAAGATGCTGCCAAGGGCGATGAAGACGCCAGAAATATTCTTCGGATTATAAGATAGCTCCTCTCAGCCTAAACCAAGAGAGACAATTACTTCTTCTTTATTTTCTTATATTCCTCGCGAGCCAACTTCACTTGCTCTTGATAAGCAGATGACTGCTGTAACTTTTCATGAACCTTCTCAGACAGCATCTTGCCGGCATTGATATCAGTCTGCCAGTGACGGCCCATGAGGACACGACAATAACTATAATCCTCAGCACATTTATAAAGGGAATCTTTCAATTCAGGTGCTACATCAGCAAGCACAAAGGCATACATCCATGAACGTACTGCATGACCACTGGGATAGGCGTAGGTGCTGGAATTGAAAGCTTTTTCTGCGTTCTTCTTCAGTGATGCCTCATTGAATACCTGGAAGGGTTTCGGACGCTTATAGTGTTCCTTGACAGGTTTTGACACCCTGTGGGCATCCTTTACAGCCCCGGAGAGCAGCGTCATAATCTCATGGTGATCGAAAGTCAGCAGCTCAAAGCCTAATGCTTCATTAAATACCGCATTTAATTCAATCGTATCCAGATGCAAGCAGTGATCACGCACCTTGGGGTCTTCACGCAGTTTCTTGCCCAACTCGTAAGCCTGAACATCCTTATCATATTCAGGACCGGACACAGGAGGCGCCGGCAGGAACTTAATAGCATTGGGTAAATCTCTTATTGGTAAAAAACCATCCTTCACTTGATATGCCTGAGAGCATGATGCAGCAAAAACTGCAACGGTCAGAAAAAACAGTACTTTCTTCATAATTCTTAAATCTCTTAGTTTTTATATTTTGTTATTTGCTTTATGATTACTTTGTTCTGTCTAATTTTTTGCAAAGGTACAACTTTTTTCTATACATACAAGAAAAAAGGAGGAAATTATACATTCAAGAACCACCAAGGGCTATGTAGAGATTGACCAGTGCCTGAACGCCGGCGTAATGATTCTCGACCTCGCGGATCTGGGTGGTGAGGAGGTCTTCCTGGGCTTTGAGCACTTCAACATAGGTGTCAGTGCCATGGTTCATCAGCTCGCGAGTGCCTTCGTATGCCTCCTGCAGCGAGGAAATCATGACGGCAATATACTTCTCGCTCTCTCTTGCCTTTTGGTAGGTGATCAGGTATTGATACACCTCATTACCGGCATTGAGCAGCGTCTGCTCAAAATGAAGGTTTGCCTTCTCCTGTTCTATCTTCGCATTCTTGTACTTAGCACGCAGTTTGCCCTGAGCAAAGAGAGGCTGGGTAAGCGAGGCAATAGCCTCACCGAGGAACTTGGCTGGGTTTACTGCACCATTATAATTGCTCCATCCTGCATCGGCGGTTATCGTGATATTGGGATAGAAAGACTGGCGAGCCTGTTGGGTGTCATAATAGGCTATCTCCATCTGCCGTGCCGCCTGCCTTACGTCCGGGCGAGCCGACAAGAGGCGTACCGGAACTCCCACGTTCAGTCTGTCAGGCAACACCAAGCTGCCGTATGCGGCACGCTCAATGTGGTGGGGAACATCGGAGAGCATGCGGCAAAGGGCTGCCTCGGTGGTCTGAATGGATGCCTGCAACTGTACTATACCATACTGCACACCGGCGAGTGATGCCTCCATCTGATAGACGGCAGGGCTGGTATATACGCCTGCCTCATAGAGGATGCGCATAGACTCCAAGGACTTTTCCCATACCACCTGCGTTTCCTTGAGTATCAGCATCTCCTTATCGAGCATCACGAGGGTGTAATAGGTGTTGGCGATGTTGGCAATAAGGCTTGCTCTTACCGCCTGCTTGAGATCGTCGAGCATGGCAATACGAGCCTTCTGCTGACGCTTCTTACTGGTGGTCTGTCCGAAAATATTGAGCTGCCAAGTGGCTGTTACCGGCACCACGTATGGCCAAAGGTTTTCTCCATCGAAATGGCTCAACCCTCCAGTGGGCTCAAATGACAGCGTAGGAATATTGCCAAGACGCACAGAGCGCAGGTCGTTCTGAGCCTGTTCCACTGTAAGCTGGGCGGAACGCACATCGGTATTGTTGGTCAGCCCTCTCTCTATCAGTTGTTGCAGGAGGGGGTCAGCAAACATCTCGCGCCAACCTAAAGCGCCAAGACTTGAGGTGTCCTGAGGCTGAACGATGTCGCCCATCAGGTCTTGTCTTACTTCTATTTTACCGTCGTATGGCTTGTAGAGCGAACAACCGGAAAGTACCAAGCAGGTTACTAATAGCAGGAGTATCTTTTTTCGCGAGGTCATGGGGAATAGCTATTGAGAAAGACTACATATTCTTGTTTGCAAACCACTTATCTTCTAACTTCTGGAAGACGATATAGAAAGCCGGAGTAACAAAGAGCAAGGCAAGTGTGCCCAGCACCATACCACCTATGACGGTGAGCGCAAGCGACTTATTGCCTACAGCACCTGCTCCACTGCCTATGGCGAGAGGAACCATACCCATGATCATGGCAAAGACGGTCATGAGGATAGGACGCAAGCGGTCCTGGCAAGCTCCGAGGGCGGCTTCCATGACGGGGAGACCTTCCTGATGCTTCTGCATGGCAAACTCCACGATGAGAATGGCCGTCTTAGCCACCAGACCCATCAGCATGATCAGTCCTGTTTGCACATAGATATTGGCACCCACGCTCATCAGTTCGAGAGGCTTGATGGCAAGGTAAGCGCCCACGAGTCCGAAAGGTATGGAGAGCATCACGGCAAATGGTATCAACAGGGAGTTGTAGAGGCAAGCCATAATGAGGTAGATCAGCAACAGACAAATGCTGTAGATAATGAGACTTTCGTTGGAAGAAACATTCTCAGCTTCCTCGCGTGCCATACCTGAGAACTCATAGCCGCAAGTTTCCGGCATGGTGGCCTTCATCGTCTCGTCGATGGCCTTATAAACATCCTCCTGTGAATAGTCTGCAGCCGGCATCGCCGATATCGGGTAACTGGGGAGGAGGTTGAAGTGGTGCTCCATAGACGCGCCCATGGATGGGGTAAGAGTGACAAACTCAGTAACCGGAACCATCTTGCCACCTACCTGCACGAAGATATTGTTGAGCGTAGTCTCAGACATACGATACTCTGTGCCTGCCTGTACCATCACTCTATATACATTACTGTATTGTACGTAAGAACCTATATAAGAACCGGCAAGGTATGTGCCTATGGTGCTGAGCACGGTAGCCGGCGATATGCCCATGCGTTTGCAGGCTGTCTCATCTACGTCGAGTTTGTACTTAGGATAGTCACGGGAATAGCTGGACATCGCAAACTCCACCTCCGGACGCTCGTTGAGAGCCTTGAGGAAGTCCTCACACATCGATTCAAAGTTGTCTTTGTCTATGCTGCGGGTGAGGTCCTGTATGCTTAAGTTGATGTTTGAGTCATTACCATAACCTGGTATCTGCGGCATCTGATAGGCTGTGACATCAGCCTGAGGCAGGTTGATTCTCGCCCATTCCGTGATGTCATTCTGTATATCAACGATGCTATTGAAGCTTCTCTCGCTCCAGTTCTTGAGTCTTACCATGAGGGTAGCGTAATTGGTGCTGGTGGCATCGTCCATCATAGAATAACCTGTCAAGGCTCCTACTTCCTCTACCTCATCCATCTTCTTGATATACTCCTCTAATTGCACTGCCGTTGCCTCAGTTCTGTTGAGGTAGGTTCCTGGCTTCAGGGCTATGTTGACAAGTATAAAGCCTTGGTCTTCCTGTGGTACGAGCTCCTTCTGTGAATTGGCGACAAGCACGAGCAACGCAACAAGGGAAGCGGCAAGCAGACACCATGCAGCCTTGGTCTTGCCTACAAAGCCTCCTACCCTTTTCATGTATCTACCTAACAAAGCTTGGTATGATGCCTCGTATGCCTTCCTCACTCTGTCGCTGAAGGACTTTTTCTTTGAAGTTTCATCCTTATCCTCATGTGGCTTCAAGAGCATCACGCAAAGGGCAGGACAAAGCGTGAGGGCTGATACGGCAGAGAAACCGACGGCTGCTGCCATTGTGATACCGAACTGACGAAAGAACGTGCCTGACGTTCCTGACATAAAGGTAACAGGGATGAATACAGCCATGAACACCAGTGTGGTGGATATACAAGCTGCCGTCACTTCGCTGAGAGCACTGCTTACCGCTGTGCGCACGCCTATCTTCTTTCTATCTGCATCGACACCTCCGCCTTCCAGTTTTGCCATTACAGCCTCCACCACGACTATGGCATCATCCACCACAGTACCTATGGCAAGAACGAGGGCAAAGAGTGTGAGCAGGTTCAGGGAGAAACCGGCAAGCATCACTACGACAAATGAACCTAAAAGGGATACGATGATGGAAATAGACGGGATAATGGTAGCCTTAACGTCTTGGAGGAAGAAATAAACTACCAGTATCACAAGAATGATAGCTATGATGAGTGTCTCTATCACATTATGCATAGAGGCATGAAGGAAGTCATCGGAGGTTTCGAGCAGTTTGAACTTCATGCCCGCAGGGAGTCTGCCCTCTATCTCGTCGAGCACTTTGCGGATATTGGCATTCACCTTGGTAGCGTTGGCACCTGGAGCCTGTTTGATATAGAACATGACACCCGGCTTGCCGTCAACATTAGTACGGTAGTCATAAGCCCTGGCACCAAGTTCAACAGTGGCAAGGTCTCTCAGCAGAAGAACCTCTCCTTTTTCCGATGCCCTGACAATGATACTCTCAAACTGGCTGATATCGTCAAGAAGGCCGTTAAACTCAAGGTCTATCTTATCCATTGTGCTCTCTATTCTGCCAACAGGAGCCACAAGGTTTTGTTCTTTGATAGCGGCAATAACCTCTTCGGGTGTCACCCCATAAAGTCCCATCAGGTTGGGCTTGAGCCAAATACGCACGCCATACTGCTCGCCCATAATCATTGTTTTACCCACGCCTGCAATACGGCGAATGGCGGGCATGACGTTGATGTCAAGATAATTGGAGATAAACGACTGGTCGAACTTACCATCCGTACTCTCAAGGCTCATGATCATCAAGGTAGCATTGACATTCTTTTGTACCGTAATACCTGACTTCAGCACGGCTTCCGGCAATTCACCTGAGGCTTGGCTTACCCTGTTCTGCACGTTGACCATTGCCTCATCAGGATCAGTGCCTTGGTTGAAGTATATGTCTATATCGCCGTCACCATTAGAAGCAGCAGTGGCATCCATATACATCATATTCTCCACACCATTGACTACTTCCTCCAAGGGCATCACCACAGACTCCATCACCGTGTTGGCATCAGCACCATCATACGTGGCACTGATGGTGACCATCGGTGGAGCTATGTCGGGATATTGCTCTACAGCAAGGCTTTGCAGGCTCACCCATCCCACAAGACAAGTGACCACAGCAATGGCAATAGCCGTCACCCAGTGCTTCACAAAAAAATGTGTCTTAACTTCCTCTTTCAACTTCTGAACCTTTGAATCCTTGAACTATCTAACCTTCTCTCCATTGGAAAGTTTATGTGCACCTCTTATCACTACTTCATCGCCGTCTCGCAGACCATTCTTCACGTAGTAGTTGTTGCCGCTGTTTGATGGTATGGCATCACATATCACGCCTTCAGCCGTGCCGTCTTTCTTCACTCGGTAGAACATCAGCTGGTTCTGCAATCTAACGGCTGCCGTGCGAGGAATGCGGAATGCTTTCTTGATCTTTGTGGGGAATACAAGCGTAGCTGACAAACCTGAACGCAGTTCGTCTTCAGGGTTAGGGAATGTTGCCCTACAAATGACGGTACCTGTCTTTCCATCTACTATACCGCCAATCTCCGTAACGGTTCCCTCATACTTATACGTTTGTCCGTTCTTCAACTGCAGTTTCAACTTGGGCAGTTTCTCTCCAATCGGTCTTCCTTCTACGTCCTTCAGACCGTCAGCTGTTGCTTTGAGATTATACTGGTCCATCAGTTCCAGCAGCTGAGACTCGGTATATGAGAACCACGCCTGTATCTGACTGTTGTCACTGACGGAACAGAGCATCTGACTCAAGTCAGCTAACTCACCGATCTTAAATCCGTTCTCTTTGATCATGCCGGTAATAGGTGATGTCACCGTGCAGTAGCTCAAATTGGTCTTTGCTATAGAGAGTTGAGCCTCTGCCTGACTTACTACCGACTGTGCCACTTGATAGGCATTGCGACTGGTTGACAAGACATAGTCACTGACAATATTCTTTGATGCCAGTTTTTTCCTTGACTCATACTCCAACTTCGTTGTCTCCATTTGTGCTCTGGCGGCAGCAAGATTTGCCTGTGCATTCTGTACCTGCAACTTCGCTTCTGTCTGGTCAATCACAAAGAGAACCTGACCGCGACTGACCTTCACACCTTCGGTGAAGTTTACTTTCCTTATGATACCTTGTGCCTGTGGATACACATCTACCTCTTGCACACCATGCAGGGAGGCTGGTATGAATACGTTATAGGTGAGGGTATCAGACTTGACAATCTTCGTCTCATACTTCACCTGCGGTGTCTGATCCTTCTTAGCCCCACAAGCTACCAGTAACTGACATGCGGCAAATATAAAGATGGGAAATATCGTTTTACGCAGTTTCATATTTTCCGTGTTAAAAGAATAATCCCTACAAAATTACTTATTTTTTTTTAGTTTCAAAAGAAATAGGCAAAAAAAAGACAAAAAAGTCCCGCGAGGACCATTTTCGTCTGCTGCGGGACTTTATCATAATTGTGAGAATGACTATACCTTGATTTCTACCTCAACACCACTGGGGAGTTCGAGCTTCATCAGCGC
>CAMHQF010000053.1:0-8849 GCA_946187445.1 uncultured Prevotellaceae bacterium | reverse complement strand
TTTGCAATTCGCTGAATGACAGGGCTTTATATACAGCACACGAAAACTTTGAATAAGAGAGGTTGGCTTTTGTTGCTAAAAGTGGTGGTTTTAACGTCTCAAAACATATCCTTTAGTGACACAAAACATATCCTTTTACCTCACAAAAGCATATGTTTTGCATCATTCAAGTTTATGGTTTAAACGGGAAAATGCATAGATATTGCAGTTTTAAGATACAATTTTACAGAAGAAGGCTGTTGATTTTCCTTCTCCGAATTTTTTTAGCCATACTTTCGGAAGTTGCATTTTGTTGGCAATAGCGACTGAGAATTACTGCAATAAAAGGACGTTGAGAGTAGGACAGAATGAATGTTTTCAGATAAAAATTTTGTCATCTCGCGGATTTGTTGTATCTTTGTAGAAAATTAGCAGGGATGACCACCGAATGCAATGAAATAATAACAGGACGTAAGCCGCTCATAGGAATGAGCGAGGCAGAGTTGCGTGAGGCGGTGAAGGTGCTCGGGATGCCTGCGTTTACGGCAAGTCAGATAGCAAAGTGGTTGTACCAAAGCCCACTTCGTTCGCACGAAAACGAGAACAAAATGGTGTTGCACACCAACGATGCCCTGGACTTCATGACCAATATCTCGAAGAAGAATCGTGAAATACTGGCCCAACATTACTGCATAGGTACTATGGCGCCGGCAAGTTGTCAGAAGTCAAAGGACGGCACGATAAAATATCTCTTTCCTGTAAGTTCGGGCAAGTTTGTCGAGACTGTGTATATACCTGACCATGAAAGAGCCACACTATGCGTAAGTTGCCAGGTGGGATGCAAAATGAACTGTCTGTTCTGCCAAACAGGCAAACAGGGTTTTGAGGGCAACCTCACGGCAGGCGACATCATAAACCAGATACTCTCTCTACCAGAACGGGAGACACTCACCAATATAGTATTCATGGGACAAGGTGAACCCATGGACAACATGGATGCTGTGATACGCGCCATAGAAATACTGACCGAAAAATGGGGTATGGCATGGAGTCCCAGACGCATCACGGTGAGCAGTGTGGGCATAAAGGGCAAATTACAAGAATTCATAGAGCGCACCACATGCCACATAGCAATCTCCATGCACTCCCCAATACACGAACAGCGCATCAGTATGATGCCAGCAGAAAAGGGCATGCCGATAGCCGACGTGATAGAGATGCTCCGAGCATACGGATTCAGCCACCACGGCAGGAGGCTATCCTTCGAATACATCGTATTTGACGGACTCAATGACAGCAAGACGCATGCCAAGGAGATAGCAAAATTGCTGAGGGGACTGGACTGTCGCGTAAACCTGATACGCTACCACAAGGTGCCAGGGGTGCCACTCATGACAAGCAACGAAACAAAAATGCAGGCAATGTGCGACTATCTCAACACCCACGGCATCACCACTACCATACGCGCCTCAAGGGGTGAAGACATACTGGCTGCATGCGGACTGCTCTCTACGGCACAAAGCGTTGAAGAAAAAAACAAATAGCAAAAAAGTACTGATGGCATGAATAAAAAATTCAACATAGCCCTCGTGGGCAATGCTCCAGTGGAGAAACACGGGATACTCAATGCAATGCTCGATGACGAGACACTGCAAGAGATGTGCGACATACAACTATATGGTGCTGACGACATGGCAATAAAAGATGCTCTGCACGATGCTATCGACGACTGCCTCGACGGAGTAATCAGCGGTATAGTATGTCTGCCAACCAATGAGCCCTTGGAACTTACGATAAAAGACATCATGGGTGAAGAAGCAAAGGACGTCATGCCACTCTACATACACTCCACGAGCAGGATGGCGACAGTTACCTCGTCCGTGAGCATATCAGCAGAAGAACTGACCAGCGCAGTAAAAACTCTCAACAGAGCTCTGAAACGTGACCTCAGCATACTCAACCCACGCATAGCGGTGACATCGGTAGGTGACGAGATATCAGCCACCGAGGACTCTGCAGACATCACTATCATAGCACCAACGGTATCAGAACTCGTCAAAGGCGGCATACAAGTATTTGGTCCCATAGCTGCAAAGAAGATATTTGAGAACGATGATTTCATGGCATTTGACGCTATCATGACAATGCACAAGGGACAATGTCATGAGGCATTCCGTAAAGCGACAAACGAAGAGACCGTCACACTGTTTGCAGGTATAGAAATCCCTCTGGTGCAAGCACAGGCTGAAGGGTTGGTACAGGCAATAAGCATAGCAAATGACACAGCACGCAACCGAAAGGTGTATGACATGCCGTTTGCTAATCCACTACAGAAACTATACCACGAGAGAAAAGAGGACGGAGACAAGGCGCGCTTTGCCATAAAGAAAAAAGGCTTTAACCCTGCAGAACATCGCAGAGAAAATGTCAACTACATAAAAGCAAGCCCTACCCAGAAGACAGTGGATGTAAAGGAAGAGGAAACAGAATAATAAGTAAAAAAAACTTAAACAGGCAACGACTTTAAACTTTTCTTCGTACCTTTGCACAAAATTCGCATGCTCGGCATGGCTCAGGCAAACAACTATTCACTTTCGCTCAAAGACGAGTCAGGATGGACTTAAAGGAACTGCAGAATATAAAGCAACGCTACGGCATCGTGGGCAACTGCGATGCACTAAATCGTGCACTCGACGTGGCACTTCAGGTGGCACCGACAGACCTCTCCGTACTCATCAATGGTGAGAGTGGCGTGGGAAAAGAGATTATCCCCAGAGTGATACACGACAACTCTCCACGTAAGCGAGAGAAGTACTTCGCTATCAACTGCGGTGCAATACCAGAAGGCACCATCGACTCCGAACTCTTCGGACACGAGAAGGGCTCCTTCACCAGTGCCATAGGCGAGAGCGAGGGATACTTCGGACTGGCAAATAAAGGCACACTGTTTCTCGACGAGGTAGGCGAACTGCCACTTGCCACACAGGCACGACTGCTCCGTGTACTGGAGACGGGAGAGTACATACGCGTAGGAGGACAGGAAATACGCAAAACCAACGTGCGCATAGTAGCTGCCACAAACGTCAATATACGCAAGGCGATAAGTGAGGGACGTTTCCGCGAGGACCTTTTCTACCGTCTCAACACTATCCCAATACAGATGCCGCCACTCCGCGACCGAGGCGAGGACATAGTACTGCTGTTCAGACTCTTTGCCATGCAGATGTCCGAGAAATACCGTCTGCCACGCATACAGCTCACTGATAATGCCAAGCAGGTGCTCATGAAATACAAGTGGCCTGGTAACGTACGACAACTCAAAAACATCACCGAACAGATGTCTGTGCTCTGCACAAAAAGAGAAATAGACGTTGACGACCTACTGAAGTTCATACCGATGAACGAAGAGAGTACCGAACTCGCCACCATACAGCCACAGGGCGGTGGCAGCCGCACCTACGAGAATGAGCGCGAGATGCTCTTTAAGATTCTCTACGAAATGCGCGGCAACGTATCAGACCTGCGCAGAGAGATTAACTCGCTGCGTAAGCAGATAGACGAAGGACAGATCACATCACCGCCAACACAGATAACAGAGCATGGAGAAGTGATGACAACAGAAGCCTACCGACGCAGAGGGTCAGAGATAGACTACGCACA
Organism: uncultured Prevotellaceae bacterium; assembly: GCA_946187445.1. Taxonomy (GTDB): domain Bacteria; phylum Bacteroidota; class Bacteroidia; order Bacteroidales; family Bacteroidaceae; genus Prevotella. The sequence goes on along the minus strand of CAMHQF010000053.1, from coordinate 5,210 downwards.
GGAGATTGCTGAACCAGAAGACCTCAATGTCAACACCCTCAACAGGCGGGCACTGGAGAAGGCACTCGAACGATGCAACGGCAATCGCAAGAAAGCTGCCGAGATGATGGGCATATCCGACCGTACACTATACCGAAGACTGAAAGAATACGGACTGCAATAATTCACAGTTTATAATTCACCGTTGAAGATTGAAGATTCGCAACTACATATCACTCCTAATAGCATGCCTCATCACAATGACGTGTGTGGCAGCATGTTCCGTATCATATAAGTTTAATGGTGCGAGTATCGATTACAACAAGACGAAGACCATACAGATAGCCGAATTTCCAATACGTGCCACATATGTCTGGGGACCCATGGCGTCACTCTTTAACAACCAACTTAAGGATGTCTTCTCCAACCAGACACGTCTCATACAGGTACGACGCGACGGTGACCTAAAAATAGAAGGCGAGATAACTCAGTATCAACAACGCAATAAGTCGGTATCGGCTGACGGATACTCAGCACAGACCGAACTCAGCATGACTGTCAACGTTCGCTTCACCAACACAAAAGACCATAACCAAGACTTCGAAAGGCAGTTTACTGCCACGCAAACATATGAGACCACACAAAGTCTCAACAGCGTACAGGAGGAACTGGTGACGCTGATGTGTAACGACCTATGCGACCAGATATTCAATGCTACCGTCGCCAACTGGTAAACACATTAAACATTCAACTTTAATTGAGCATACAAGAACTGACACAGCACCCTGAGATGATGAACCGTGATACGCTCTACGAACTGAGACGCATCACGGCGGAGCATCCATATTATCAGACGGCACGACTATTGTTGCTCAAAAACCTGTATCTGCTACACGACTCATCGTTCGACGAAGAGTTGCGCCGCTCTGCAATATACTTCACCGACCGCCGCGTACTCTTCAATCTCGTGGAGGCAGCCCACTACCGACTGAAGCATAAGTCGCCACAAAGTTTCACCACCCCACCAGACCGCAGAACATTAGAAGCACCCGACAACGATGACTCACGCACAGTGACACTCATTGACTCATTTCTCGACACCATACCCGAAGACAAAACAAATAACGAGACACATCACCGCAAACCTACCGCCGTCGATGCCACCACCGACTATGTGGCATACCTCCTCGCGACAGACTTCGAGGAACTAGAGAATAACAACGAGAACGGGGACGATAAAAACAACGAGAACGGCGATACAGGAGGAAGTACCTCTCTCATCGATGCATTCATCGAGAATGACGGCAAGATAACCTTGCAGGAAGAACTGGAATACACCCCAGAAATCGACAGTTACGACAACTCTAACGATAGCGAAAACTACGATGATATGCCCGATGACGAGTTTCTTACCGAAACACTCGCCAGCATATACATCAAACAGGGCAGATACAAGAAAGCCCTTGACATCATGGAACGCGTAAACGAAAAGTCGTCAAAGAAGAACAAATACTACGACGATCAGAAACGCTTCCTCGAACTCTTGATAGCTAATTCGTAAACGAAGATTGGAGTATAGAGTATAAAGTATAAAGTATAAAGTATAATCAATAATAATTCAAAAATCATAATTAAACAATGTACACACTTTTAGTAATTCTCATTCTTGTAGCCGCAGTGCTCATGATTGGTATCGTACTCATTCAGGAATCAAAGGGCGGTGGCCTCGCATCAGGCTTCGCAAGTGCCAATAGTCTCGCTGGTGTTCGCCAAACGACAAACTTCATTGAAAAGGCTACATGGACACTCGCAGGTGCTATGGTAGTACTCTCAATAGCATGTGCTTACGTAGCACCACAGGCAGCTACCGATGGTTCTGTAATAGAAAATGCTGCTGTAGAGCAACCACAGACCAACCCTAACAACACTCAGGGTTTTGGTGCTGCACAGCAGAAAGCTGACGCTCCAGCTACACCTGCTGAGTAATAACACATGGTAAAACTTTTTATTCCACTACTACTTATAGGTCTCTGTATCTTCAGCGACCTATATATCTTTTTGCGCTATATCAGCCCAAAGCTGTCAACTCTACTGAAGTATGCATGGTGGTTGCCACTGCTTATTCTGCTCGTTATGCTGACTAAGTTTTTGTTTTTCAACGAAGGCCTTGAGCACGAGTACAATAGAACCAACATCTTTCTGCTGTTAATGGGGTTATTCTGCATACCAAAGATACTCTTCAGCATACTATCATTCATACCCAAAGTCGGCGAATACCTTGGCATTGCAGTAGCACTTGCTGTCATATACATTATATTATATGGCATCACCATCGGCTTCTCCAAACTTGAGGTGAGACACATCACCTTCGAGAGTTCACGTGTGCCCGCAGCCTTCGACGGCTACAAGATAGTGCAGTTCTCCGACTCCCACACAGGCTCCTTCCGCGGTCCCTATGCCCACCTCCTTCAGCAGAGCATTGACACTATCAACGCCCAGCACCCCGACCTCGTGTGTTTCGTAGGCGATATAGAAAATTTCACCCCCGACGAACTGGAGCCCCACCGTGCCGCCTTCTCCTCCATTAAGGCGAAAGACGGCGTAATGACCATCATGGGCAACCATGACTACTCCACCTACCTGCGACTGCCGCCAAGAGAAGAAACCGCCATGGTGCAGCGCACACGCGATATGCAGCGCAGTTTCGGTTGGGACATGCTCGAGAACGAGAACAGAATCATCCATCGCAACGGCGATTCCATCCTCGTCATAGGTGAAGAGAATTGGGGCTTGCCCCCCTTCCAACAGTACGGTGACGTCCGCAAAGCCTTGGGAGACATAACACTCACGCTCGACAAAGACAAGCGCACCCCTACCCTCTCCCTTATGCTCTCTCACGATCCCAACGCATGGCGTCACCATGTCATGCCCGTCATAGTGCCTGACATCACCCTCTCTGGCCACACCCACGGCACCCAGTTCAGCCTCTTCGGATGGTCTCCCGCCAGCATGGTATATCAAGAATGGGGTGGAGAGTATTACCTTAACGAAGACAATCAACAATCAACCGATACCCCTTCACTCCTCAGCGTCTCCACTGGTTTCGGTGGCAATTTCCCATTCCGTTTCAACATGCCCCGCGAAATCGTCGTTATCACGCTCAAGCACAAGAAATAAAAAAAAATGCGTGTTAAGTTTGGTTAATTGAGCAAAAAAAAGTAACTTTGTAGTCGAAATACATAACAAAAACACTATTAGGACTATGAAGAAGCTGATAATGATTGTGATGACGATGCTGTGCAGCGTAATGACGATGACGGCTGCGGAGAACGTTGACGTAAATGAAAACGTAAACGAAAACCTTGATCTTAACGTTAGCGAGGACTTTGTGCGTAATGCTGAAATGCGAAATTTCGCATACGACAACCTTAACGTTAACCATAACCTTAACGAAAATTTCCTGCAGGGAGACCGCAAACCATGGGACAAGGAGAATTGGACATGGAACCATACTAACCCCGGGGTGAAGCCGTATAAGTTTATGGACGACGTGACGTTCGTGGGAATCCCAATCTTCGTGGCAGGCTGGATAGCCAAGAGTGAGAAGTACGGATTTAAGCAGCAGGACAAGCACTCGCTGGTAACAAACTTCAAGACTGGCATCGACGACTATCTGCAGTTCTTCGGTCCTGCACTGACAGTAGGCCTGAAAGTAGGTGGCTTGGAAGGTCGCTCTGATTGGGGGCGCTTCTTGGCAAGCACGGCTATGTCATACGGCATAATGGCAGGTTTCGTGAACGGCATAAAATACACCGCTAAGGAGATGCGTCCTGACGGCTCGACAGCTAATTCATGGCCATCTGGTCATACGGCGACAGCTTTCGTGGGTGCTACGATTCTGCACAAGGAATATGGACTGACACGCTCACCATGGTACTCAGTGGCTGGCTATACCGTGGCAACGGCAACGGGCGTGATGCGAGTGTTGAACAACCGCCACTGGGTGAGCGACGTGCTTTCTGGCGCTGGTATCGGTATCATGTCAACGGAGCTTGCATACGCCCTGAGCGACGTGATCTTCAAGGGCAAGGGACTGCTCAGAAACAACCTCTCTACGGGCAAGAGCATCATTGACAATCCTTCATTCCTCTCAATATCCATGGGCATGGGCTTCGGCTCAAGAAACATGGACTTCGACATGGGTAAGTTTGAGTTTGTTGACGATGACAACGACGGAAGGTTCAACCTTAAGTTTGGTACTTCTACAGCAGTAGGTGTCGAGGGTGCTTACTTTATCAACAAGCATGTAGGTTTCGGTGGTAGAGTAAGGGTTAACTCTTCTCCTATCAAGGGATGGAACAACATAATAAATTACGCATGGAGCGACATTGCCGAGGCATACAGCAGTGCGGAGACAGAGGATGAACTCGACATGATACAGCAGTTCATCGATCTGGACAAGACCTCGTTCACCATTCAGAGTGACCACCTGACTGAGTTTGCCTTTGACCTCGGTGTTTACCTGAACTTCCCCCTTTCAAAGCGCTTTGCTCTGGGAACAAAGTTCCTCGTTGGTCGCAGTGTGATGCAGGAGATAAACCTCGAGGCAACGCTGGGCGGCAAGGTAGCTGATTATATTATAGACAGAGATCCTATGGTTATCTTGACCGATCAGGAATACAGTGCTACATGGGACTACTTCACCGTGGGCGGCAACAACACCTTCAAGACAGGTACAGGCATCTCACTGACATACGCCTACAAGGACAACTTCGCATGGAGGTTATTCTTAGACTACGACTACACGCGCAAGACCTACACCATGGAGTATGCACCAATGGGCTTCATAAGCGCTGCATCACCTACACTGTACGACGCCATGATGCAAGCAGGCTTCGCTGAAGATTTCAAACCCTACAGCAGAAGCATAAAGAAGGATCGCAACACCTTTATACTGGGTGGTTCGTTCACGATAAACTTCTAAGACTTCGTACGAAACGCCTTCGGCTACGAAACGTTGCTAAAGCGACTACGAAAACGAAAACGAAAACTTCATACAAAAAAAAATCCCTCCCGTACTTATGGGAGGGATTTTTTTCGCAAAGGCGAGAAGGAAAAGTATAACCCCGCAGTTGGAATAATCCAGCTACGGGGTTAAAAGAGTTAGAGAGAGAGAGGTGGGCGTTGACGGATTCGAACCGCCGACCCTCTGCTTGTAAGGCAGATGCTCT
>CAMHQF010000052.1:0-9049 GCA_946187445.1 uncultured Prevotellaceae bacterium | reverse complement strand
GGGCGTGGTGGTGGTTGTCTAAGCAGTAGCCACACTCGGCAGCAACGGTGTGGAGCTGATGATTGGGCAGGTGGCGGAACATTCTTCGTGAGACGCAAAGGGTGTCGTAAAACTCATAGTCGGGGTAGTCCATCTGATAGCAACGGAAAGCTGCCTTGAGGCAACTCTCGTCGAATGGCTTGTTGTGTGCCACGAGGGGCAGGCCTTCAATCAAGGGCTCTATCTGAGACCAAACTTCGGGGAAGAGTGGGGCAGAGTCGGTATCGTCACAACATAGGCCGTGAACCTGTGAACACCAATAGTTATAGTAATTAGGCTCTGGCTGAATAAGCGAATAGAAAGAATCTACTATCTCACCATCTCTTACTATGACCACTCCTACGGAACAGACGCTGCTCCGCTGATTATTGGCCGTCTCAAAGTCTATTGCTGCAAAGTCTTTCATATCAGTAACTTACAGTTTGCTCCCCTCTAACTTCTTGGGGCAGAAGGTGGTGAAGGGACATTTGGTGCACAAGGGGCGCTGGCTCTTGCAGATATAGCGTCCGTGGAGCAGTAGCCAGTGGTGAGCATCAGCAGCTTCGTGGTTGGTGTCAGAGTTTTGGGGCAGGTGCTTAAGTAAGTATTGCTCTACCTTATAGGGAGTGTTGCAGGTGCTGGGGACGAGACCGAGGCGATGGCTTACACGATAGACGTGGGTATCGACGGGCATGGCACTCTGACGGAAGGCAACGGCAAGCATCACGTTGGCGGTCTTCCTTCCCACGCCTGGCAAGCGGAGCAGGGAGTCCATATCGCTGGGCACTTCACCACCATAGTCTGTGGCGAGTATCTTAGAGAGTTCTACGAGGTGCTTGGCTTTAGCGTTAGGGTAGGAGACGCTCTTGATGTACTCATACACCTCTGTCTCATCTGCCTTTGCCATTGCCTGTGCATCTGGGAATGTCTGGAAGAGGGCTGGTGTGACGAGGTTGACTCGCTTATCGGTGCACTGGGCGGAGAGCACCACGGCTACGAGCAGCTGGAAGACGGAGGCGAATTCCAGTTCCGTATCGACTATGGGTTGCTCCTTGCGGAAGTAGGCGAAAATACGGTTGTAAAGTTCAGTTCGTTTCACTTTTAATTAGGAATTAAAGACAACTGGGACAACTAGAACAACTTTATTACAAAAAGGCTTGCAGGGAATGTTATCCTTGCAAGCCTTAATAGTGTTATGGTTATGCGTAACGAGGTTTAGTTCCCGTTAACGTTAACGTTAGCGTTTTGGTGATTACTCACCCTTCTCCATCTGAGCCTTGAGGGCTGCGAGTGCGTCGAAGTCGCCGAGTGACTGTGCAGCAGCAACGTTGTTGATCTGTGCTGCATCGTCCTTCTTGGCTGCTGCGCGCTTGCCACCGCGTGGCTTCTTCTCAGTCTCGAGTTCCTTCTCTGGCTCGAAGGTGCGTGAGTGAGAGAGGATGATACGCTTGGTATCCTTAACGAACTCGATTACCTTGAAGTCGAGCTCCTCACCCTTCTGTGCCTGAGTGCCGTCTTCCTTAACGAGATGCTTAGGAGTTGCGAAGCCTTCGCCACCCTCGTTGAGAGTGATTACTGCGCCCTTCTCCATCACGTCAGAAACTACGCCCTTGTGTACAGAACCTGGAGTATAGATGGTCTCGTAGGTGTCCCAAGGATTGTCCTCAAGCTGCTTGTGGCCGAGTGAGAGACGACGGTTGTCCTTGTCTATCTCGAGTACTACTACCTCGATAGGCTCGCCTACCTTGGTGAACTCTGATGGGTGCTTAACCTTCTTGGTCCAAGAGAGGTCAGAGATGTGGATAAGGCCGTCAACACCCTCCTCGAGTTCTACGAAGATACCGAAGTTGGTGAAGTTGCGTACCTTTGCGGTGTGCTTAGAACCTACTGGGTACTTTGTCTCGATGGTAGCCCATGGGTCTTCCTTGAGCTGACGGATGCCGAGTGACATCTTGCGCTCCTCGCGGTCGAGGGTGAGGATTTCAGCCTCTACCTCGTCGCCCACCTTCAGGAAGTCCTGAGCAGAACGCAGGTGCTGGCTCCAAGACATCTCGCTCACGTGGATGAGACCTTCTACGCCAGGTGCAACCTCTACGAATGCACCGTAGTCAGCGATAACGACTACCTTACCCTTGATGCGGTCGCCAACCTTGAGGTTTGCGTCGAGTGCATCCCATGGGTGTGGGGTGAGCTGCTTGAGACCGAGAGCGATACGCTTCTTCTCATCGTCGAAGTCAAGGATAACGACCTTAATCTTCTGGTCGAGTTCAACAACCTCGTGTGGATCGCTAACGCGGCCCCAAGAGAGGTCGGTGATATGTACGAGACCGTCAACACCGCCGAGGTCGATGAATACACCGTAAGAGGTGATGTTCTTGACAGTACCCTCGTAAACCTGACCCTTCTCGAGCTTAGACATGATCTCCTTCTTCTGAGCCTCAAGTTCAGCCTCGATAAGAGCCTTGTGAGATACTACTACGTTGCGGAACTCCTGATTGATCTTGACAATCTTGAACTCCATTGTCTTGCCTACGAATACGTCGTAGTCGCGGATAGGATGAACGTCGATCTGTGAACCTGGCAGGAATGCCTCGATTCCGAAGACGTCAACAATCATGCCGCCCTTGGTGCGACACTTGATGTAGCCCTGAATAATCTCTTCATTGTTAAGAGCTTCGTTGACACGATCCCAGCTCTTAGCCATGCGAGCTTTCTTGTGAGAAAGGATGAGCTGACCTTTCTTGTCTTCCTGATTCTCTACATAAACCTCGACCTTGTCGCCGATCTTGAGATCAGGGTTGTAACGGAACTCAGAAGCTGCGATGATACCGTCGCTCTTGTAACCGATGTTGACGATTACTTCCTTCTTGTCCATTGAAATTACGGTACCATCGACTACCTGGCCTTCTGATACCTTGTTGAGTGTAGCGTCGTAAGAAGCCTGCTGAGCCTCTTTGCTAGCGTTTGAGATACCGCCGTTCTCGAACTCCTCCCAGTTGAAGTCGTCGAGTGGCTGTACGTTTTTTAAGTTAGACATAATGTGAATAAATAAATTAATGCTCCCCCTGAAGTGAGAAAGCGGGTGCAAAGGTACAAAAAATAGTTCATAGTTCGCAGTTTACAGTTCACAGTTATGAGCTGCGTTAAGATTTTTTAAGAAAATAGATATTAAATATCAAGGGTTTGGGGGCGTGTTATCTGTTTTATTGTTATCTTTGCAACAGAAAATGAAAACAGGAATATTATGAAAAGTAACAGAAATGTGATGTTCAGATGTTTGGCAGGATGTGCTATATTGTTGGCTGTCATGGCGTTTTGCCTACTCGCTCCGATAAACAGCACGGGAAAGGTGGCTTATCTGAATATAGACGGCGACGATACGGCTGACTCGGTGATGACGAAGTTGGGCAAGGTGAGCCGCGGATATGGTGTGGGTACTGTGAAGATGATAGCTGCATGCACGGGATATGGCAGTAATATACACACTGGACGCTATGAGGTGGGTACTGCCACTAATGCCCTGATGCTGTTTAGGAGGTTGAGCAGTGGACAGCAGACACCGGTGAAGCTCACCATACCGTCGGTGCGAACTGCGGAGCGCTTAGCTGAAGAGCTTTCTGAGAAATTGATGATAAGCAAGGCGGAGATGCTTAATATATTGGAAAGCAATGACTCGTGTGCCAAGTATGGCAAGGATACAGCGACGATACTATGTATCTTTATACCAAATACTTATGAGGTGTACTGGGATGTAAGCGCCGATAAACTGATGAAGCGCATGCAGAAAGAGTCGGAAGCGTTTTGGAATGAAAATCGCAGTGGCAAGGCCAAGGCACTGGGACTCACTACTGATGAGGTGATAACGCTCGCCAGCATAGTGGATGAGGAAACTGCCAACAATGGCGAGAAGCCTATGATAGCAGGTATGTACTATAACCGGTATAAGCAAGGGATGCCACTACAGGCAGACCCAACGATAAAGTTTGCCTTGAAGGACTTTGAGATAAAGAGAATATACAACAAGATGCTCAGCGTAGCGTCACCTTATAATACTTACAAGAATGTGGGTCTGCCCCCTGGACCTATAAGGATACCTACCGTGGCAGGTATCGATGCAGTGCTTGACATGGTGCATCATGAGTACCTGTATATGTGTGCAAGAGAGGACTTCTCGGGTACTCATAACTTTGCCAAGACGTATCAGGAACACCTGAAGAATGCGGCAAAATACACCAAGGCGCTGAATGAGAGGGGGATAAATTAGAGTGTAAAGTATAAAGGGCAATAAGTGAGAAACTTATTGCCCTTTGTTATTGTTTTGTTGTGATGATTATCTAAGCCTGTCGGCTGAGCGGACGAGGTCATCGTCATGCTTTATGCCCTTCTTAGCCATCCAAAAGAGAATGATGCTTACAACAGGGAGAAGGGCATAGAGGGGATAGCGAACAGCACCGCCACTGATGTAGAAATGGTCGTAGCAGAAGAGTGCTACCCATGCAACGAGCATAAGGATGCCGAAAGTGCAGAAGAGCATCTGTCGCTTACGTGTTTTGTACTGAAAGATGTTAGCTCCTCCCAGTCCTGCTACTATTCCGCCCAAAATCTGTAATACTACGGAAATAGCACAAACGCTGGCAACCACCATAAGTATGGTTACCAGCGCAAGATATATTGTTTGTTTACGTTGCCACATAATTGTCAACTATCAATTGTCAACTATCAATTGTCAACTATCAACTTCTTAATAGTCTTCGTCCTCGTCGTTGTTTACGTCATTAGCAGGGTCGTGCCAGTAGATCTCATTGTTGAGAAATTCCTCTGCAGCAATAAGGGTAGGCTTGGGGAGTTTCTCGTAATAGCGGCTGATCTCTATCTGCTCACGATTTTCAAAAACTTCCTCAAGGGTGTCGTTGTAGTTGGCGAACTCGGCGAGTTTCTTGCTGAGCTCTTGCTTGATGTCCTGAGAAATCTGGTTGGCACGTTTGCCGAGGATAGCTACACTTTCATAGATATTGTCTGTGCCCTCACAGAAATCCATGATGTTGCGTGTAACGGTGTTTGTAGGAGCTTTTGATTTCTTGTAATCCATTGTCTCTTATGTATGTTGTTATTGTTATTCCTTAATTTTTATCTACTTCTCCGGTATTTGTGTATCGCTTGCACTTCTCTATGTACTTCTCAGCGATGGCACGGTCTTTGGAACTGGGATACTCATTGATAAACCCGTAGCACTCGTCCTCGGCATCTTGAAAGCGGTCGGACTGCTTATCCTTGACACTGTGTACGGCTAAAGCATACTTGCTCTTCATGATGAGTGAGGCAAAATCCTCGCGCAGGGTAGTGTAAGGATATTCCTTGAGCGCATTCTGTGAGGTTATGATGCATGCCTCGTAGTTGTTGCCACCATTGGTGCAGTTGCCGAAATACGTACCGAGGTTGTAATAGAGCTTGGCATTGAGAAACTCCTTCTCTACCAAATTGTCTTGCAACTTATACAACTTGCCTTGTGCGTCATTTTTGTACTGACTGTAGGGATATAGGTCAATGAAGTTTTGGTAAGCCTTCATGGCCTGTAGGGTGGGAGTCTGGTCGAGACGTGGTTCTGGAACTGTCTGGTAAAGACTCTCGCCGATAAAGAAGTTTGCCATCTCGGCATACTTGCCTTTGGAGTATGATGAGTAGTACTTTTTAAATATCTCTGCTGCTGACTCGTAGTCGCCGCTGTTGTAACACGACATGCCATACATGAAGAGGCACTCCTCGGCATTGTCGGTGCCCTTGAAGAGTGTCACCATATCGCCAAAGAGGAGGGATGCTCTGTCAAATTTGCCTTTGGCATACATCTCCTTGGCATACTCATAGCGGTATATGTAGTCGTCGGACTTATATACGGCATTAAACTCCTTGGCACAGCTGCTAAGGAGCATAAGAGTGGAAATGACAGCAAAAAACGCGTACTTACTCATTAATTTTCGAAAATTCGGATGCAAAGGTACAAATTTTTCTTATTATGACAAAAATAGTTTGTAACTTTTTAGTAAAAAAGAAGATAAATATAACATTTATTAGAAAGAAAATGAGTACTTTTGCAGATATTATGCGCGAGTTTAATCTGACATCGAAATATCGTCCTACGGGTGATCAGCCAGAAGCGATAGAACAACTGGTTGAGGGGGTACGCAGTGGACTGCCAGCTCAGGTGCTTCTGGGTGTGACAGGCTCTGGCAAGACATTTACCATGGCGAACGTGATACAGCAGATAGGGAGACCTACACTGATACTGTCGCACAACAAGACCCTCGCAGCACAGTTGTACGAGGAGATGAAGGCTTTCTTTCCAGATAATGCCGTGGAGTACTACGTGTCATACTATGACTACTACCAGCCAGAGTCGTATCTGCCTTCTACGGATACGTATATAGAGAAAGACCTTGCCATAAATGAGGAGATAGACCGCTTGAGACTGTCGGCAGTAACAGCCTTGCTCTCAGGTAGAAGGGATGTGATAGTCGTCAGTTCGGTGTCGTGCATATATGGTATGGGAGGGCCGTCATCGCTACAGGATGGTGTGATAGAGATACTCAAGGGACAGCAAATAGAGCGTGATGATCTATTAAGAAAACTGGTAGAAATACAGTACGTGCATAACGATGTGGCACTGAACCGCGGAGAGTTTCGAGTAAAAGGTGATACGGTGGACATCGCTATGGCATATAGCGAAGAGATACTTAGGATAACATTCTGGGACGATGAGATAGATACGATAGAGGAACTTGATGGAGTATCATATCAACCAATGGAATCGTTTGACGAGTATAAGATATATCCTGCCAACCTTTTTGTGACGACAAAAGAACAGCAGGCAATTGCTGTCAGTATGATACAGGATGACCTGCTGAAACAGATAGAGTACTTCAAAGAGGTAGGCGATGATGAGAAGGCGCAGCGCATTAAAGAGCGAGTGGAGTATGACCTTGAGATGATAAAGGAACTGGGACACTGTTCTGGTATAGAAAACTACTCGCGATATTTTGATGGCAGGCATCCTGGTGAGCGCCCCTATTGCTTGTTTGACTTCTTCCCTGCCGATTTCCTTATGATGATAGATGAGAGCCATGTGTCGGTACCTCAGATAAGAGCGATGTATGGCGGTGATCGTAGCAGGAAGCAAAATCTTGTGGAATATGGATTTAGACTGCCGGCAGCATATGACAATCGTCCACTGCGCTTTGAGGAGTTTGAGCAACTAGTAAACCAGGTGATATATGTGTCGGCAACACCGGCAGAGTATGAACTTAATGCTGCCGAGGGTGTTGTGGTGGAGCAGGTGATACGTCCGACGGGACTGCTCGATCCAATCATTGAGGTGAGACCATCAGAAAATCAAATAGATGATCTCCTGGAAGAAATACGGATGCGTAGCGAAAAACATGAGAGGGTACTGGTGACTACGCTGACAAAGCGTATGGCAGAGGAATTGACAGAGTTTTTACTCAACCATAATATAAAGACCAACTACATACACTCGGATGTAACCACCCTTGACCGTGTGCAGATACTGAATGACCTGAGGGCAGGCAAGTATGATGTGCTGGTTGGTATAAATCTGCTACGCGAGGGTCTGGACTTGCCAGAGGTGTCACTCGTTGCCATTCTCGATGCAGACAAGGAAGGATTTTTGCGTGACAAGACCTCATTAACACAGACTGCTGGACGTGCTGCACGTAATGTGAATGGCAAGGTGATAATGTATGCTGACACCATTACGGGATCTATGCAATATACCATTGACGAAACGAATCGTCGCCGTACAAAGCAGATAGCATATAATGAGACGCACGGTATAGTGCCACAACAGATTAAGAAGGAACTTAAAAGAGAAACAATCGTAAAATCTGTACCATACATGGAGCCAGAAAACAAGGACTTCGCCATAGCGGCAGATCCGATAGTAAAGGTAATGTCAGAGGAACAGATACGAAAGGCTATAGAAAGTGCTACTGAAAGGATGAGGGAAGCTGCGCAGAAGTTGGACTTCTTGCTTGCTGCACAGTATCGTGACGAAGTGGTGGCACTGCAGAAGCACCTGAAAGCTTAAACTCTTGAAAAACTTTGTCACCTTGTCCCTTGTCCCTTTGTCACCTTGTCCCTAAGATGACGTCTTGTCGGCGTATTGCCGCCCTCCTAATTTTTCCTGTAGTGGTGCGAGGCAGTTCTTGCACAAATTCCACTACGCGCGGATATTTATAAGGTGAGGTCTGCATCTTGCAAAATTCCTGTATCTCTTTGGCAAGTTTCGGACCAGCCTCGTTTTGGAACAGGGACTTGAGCACTATGGTTGCCTTGATAAGCTGACCGCGAACCTCGTCAGGCACTCCCGTTACGGCACATTCCTACACGGCAGGGTGGAGCATAAGGGCTGTTTCCACCTCAGAAGGAGAGATGCGATAGCCGCTCGACTTGATAACGTCATCGGCACGAGCCGCGAACCAGTAGTAACCGTCTTTGTCCTTGCGAGCCAGATCGCCAGTGAAGTAATAACCATCGTGGTTGTTGCGCTCCATGGCATCCTTGTCCTTGAAATACTCCTTAAACACACCAAGCGGACGACCGCGGTCTATGCGAATGGCTACCTGACCGACCTCGTCAACACCGCAAACCTCCATATTCTCATTGAGCAAATCCATGCTGTAGAGCGGACTCGCCTTGCCTATGGAACCTGTGCGACTCTCCACCCAAGGGAAGAAACCTGTCACCAGTCCCACCTCGGTCTGTCCATAGCATTCCTTCATCTCTATACCTGTGTATTTCTTCCAGTCATCATACACATGACGATGAGCAAGTTCGCCAGCCACCACGCAATAAGTCAGAGAAGAGAGATCGTATTTCGTCAAGTCCTCATTGAGCATAAAACGATACACCGTTGGGGGAGAGAAGAAAGAGGTTACACGGCAGTCTTCTATTACATGCAGGAGGTTGGCAGCATCAAATTTTCCTTCGTAGTCATATACCACAACGGTCGCTCCCACCA
>CAMHQF010000051.1:0-9475 GCA_946187445.1 uncultured Prevotellaceae bacterium | reverse complement strand
GATGACGATGAGGCAGGTGTCGGCTCACCCTATGTCGGAGTTTCTGGGAACGGTGATAATAGTGATAGTGCTGCTGTTCGGCGGATGGCTGATACTGAACGGTTCGAGCATGATTGATGCTTCGACGTTCATATTCTACATGGTGATACTGTACAGCGTGATAAATCCGCTGAAGGAGTTTATGAAGGCAACGTACCAGATACCGTTAGGTCTGGCGTCGATGGACCGTATAGACTTCATACTGAAGGCGGAGAACCCTATCAAGGAACTGCCTGTGCCTGAGGAATTGAAGGACTTTGAGGACAAGGTGGAGCTGAAGGACGTTTCATTCCACTATCAGGAGGGTGTGGATGTGCTGAAGCATATAAACCTGACCATTCCGAAGGGTAAGACGATAGCGTTAGTGGGACAGTCGGGCTCGGGCAAGTCAACGCTGGTGGACCTGATACCGAGATACCACGACGTGAGCAGCGGCACGCTGCTGATAGACGGCAAGGACGTGCGCGATGTGGGTATCAACGACCTGCGCTCGCTGATAGGCAATGTGAATCAGGAGGCGATACTCTTTAACGATACGTTCTATAACAACATAACATTCGGAGTAGATAACGCCACGATGGAGCAGGTGATAGAGGCGGCGAAGATAGCCAATGCGCACGACTTCATCATGGAATCGGAGCATGGTTACGACACGATGATAGGCGACAGGGGAGGCAGACTCTCAGGCGGTCAGCGACAGAGGGTGTCGATAGCCCGTGCCATACTGAAGAACCCGCCGATACTGATACTGGACGAGGCGACATCGGCGCTGGACACGGAGTCGGAGCGACTGGTGCAGGAGGCGCTGGAGCGACTGATGAAGAGTCGTACGACGGTGGCGATAGCCCACAGGCTGTCAACCATAAAGCATGCGGACGAGATATACGTGTTGCATGACGGCGAGATAGTGGAGAAGGGTACGCACGAGGAGCTGACGGCGCTGAATGGCTACTATAAGAAACTGAATGATATGCAGAAGCTTTAGGAAGCCTACCCCCAGCCCCTCCCTAAAGGGAAGGGGGATGGGAAAGGTGCAAAAAACGAATAACGAAACCCAATAAAAATCACAAATATCCAGTCTCCCTTAAAGGGAAGGGGGATGGGAAAGGCGCAAAAAACGAATAACGAAACCCAATAAAAATCACAAATATCCAGTCTCCCTTCCCTTTAGGGGAGGGCTGGGGAGAGGCTCTTGTATGGACTTAGAAAACGAATTTATAGTTAGGATAGTGGTGGCCGCAATACTTGGCGGGCTGATAGGACTGGAGAGGGAATACAGGTCGAAGGACGTGGGATTCCGCACCCATTTCCTAGTGGCACTGGGTTCGGCACTGTTTATGATAGTGTCGGCATACGGTTTTGAAGAGGTGCCGATGACGGGTGCCCACCGTTGGGATGTGTCGCGCATAGCGGCGCAGGTGGTGAGTGGCATAGGTTTTATATGTGCAGGAACCATCATCTTCCGCAAGAGCGAGAATATGGTCAGCGGACTGACCACTGCATCAGGAGTTTGGGTGGTGGCTGCTATAGGACTTGCCTGCGGCGGAGGAATGTATAAACTGGCTGTGGTCAGCACCATACTGGTGCTGGCAGGACTGGAAGCCTTTAACTATTTTCTGAAGAAGTTAGATAAGCGTCGTAGAGGTAAGTAATAATAGTATTGACAGAGTATGAAAAGAAGTAGCGAGAAGTTTTTGGAACGGTTAAGGAAAAAGGTGGCTCCACTATGCGGGAATAAGTTGCAGGTGCCACCTTATATAGATAATCGGGAAGAGGCGACAAGTATAATGAGGCACTACCTTGAAGGGGAAGAGCCAGCCATGATAGCTCGCTATGGTCATGTAGAGTTGACTGCTATAGTAAATTATCTGGGCACGAGGAATGAGAATAATCATTCATATTGGAAATACATTAAGGGAGATATAGACAAATGGTGGTGGGACAGTCATATGTTTGAGCAGATGCAGAACAATGCGGGCTTTTTCCCTGTTAGTGAGAATGCTATTTCCAAGTACGCACAATTGACGATAGAAGATTCTGCCTTGGTAGATGTGTTGGGATGCTGGTTGCCAGAAGAAACCAGGGTAGAGGCATATTTGCCAAAGGATTATAAAAGGATAAGATTACGCTACCTTGAACCCGATTATTGGACAGAAAATGCCAGTGATGAATGGACACAATGTCTTAAGGATAAGAAGGTGCTGCTTGTACATCCGTTTACAAAAACTATAAAACTTCAATATCAGAAGAGGAAAAAACTGTTTAAAGACAGTAGTCTTATTCCTGACTTTGAGCTGCTGACAGTGCAGGCTGTACAGTCGATAGGTGGAGGAAATAAGGATTTTGACAGCTGGTTTGATGCATTGCGGTATATGGAGGACGAGATAGACAAACAAACCTATGACATAGCGATTATAGGATGTGGTGCCTATGGCTTCAATCTTGCTGCGCACGTTAAGAGGACGGGACATAAGGCGGTTCATCTGGGAGGGGCTACACAGCTTCTCTTTGGTATAATAGGCAACCGCTGGGAGAGCAGGGATGACTTTAGGCAACTGATAAACGATTTCTGGGTGCGACCGAGCATGGAGGAACGTCCTGCCACGGCATCACAAGTAGAGGGAGCATGTTATTGGTGAGAAAAAAGGTTTCAAATTCATATAATTAACAAAAGCATATAATCATGTTAGCACCGATAATATTGTTTGTATATAACAGGGCGAAGGTGACGAAGCTCACCGTGGAGGCTCTCCTGAGGAATAAGGAGGCTGGGGAGACGGTGCTGTATGTGTTTGCCGACGGTGCCAAGCCTAACGCTACGGCAGAGCAGCGCAAGAAGGTGGAGGAGGTGAGAGAGTACATCCACACCATCAGGGGATTCAAGGACGTGGTGATAGAGGAGGCGGCACAGAACAAGGGACTGGCTAACTCGGTAATAAGCGGAGTGACGAAGGTGATGGAGAAGCACGGCAAGGCAATAATAGTGGAAGACGACCTGCTGACCTCGAAGAACTTTCTGCACTATATGAACAGCTCGCTCGATATGTATGAGAACGATGAGGAGGTGATATGCATACACGGATATAGCATAATAAAGGATGCGCCGATAAAGGAGAAAACTTACTTCCAGATAGGTGCCGACTGCTGGGGATGGGCTACATGGAAAAGAGGCTGGGACCTGTTTGATGCCAATGCAGAGGAATTGCTGAAGACTATCTTGTCAAACCCGCAGGTAAGGAACAACTTCACCTATAATGATACCTATCCCTACATCAAGATGCTGCGAAAGCAGATTAAGGGCAAGATAGACTCATGGGCTATATGCTGGTATGCCAGTGCTGTGGTGAAGAACAAGCTGTGTCTGTATCCTGCAAAATCTCTGATAAGGAATGTAGGCTTCGGCGAGGAGTCAACCCATTGCGTGGATGAAAACAGCTACGAAAAGACAATAGGTATAGATGAATCGACGACGGATTTTCCAAAGATAGAAACAGCAGAATCTCAGACTATGCGCAGAGCGTGGGAGGCACAGTTTCGTGAGATGTTTCCACCCAAGAGACATTCTCTGTGGTTGCGCCTCAGAGACTATGTGCGAAGGAAATTGGGATTGATATAATAAAACCATTATACTATGCAATCACAAATACTTGATTTACCGAAAATAGGCGACCCAAGAGGCAATCTGTCTATCATAGAACAGAAGAAGCAGATACCCTTTGAGATAAAAAGGGTGTACTGGATATATGATGTGCCAGGTGGCTTTGACCGTGGAGAGCATGCCTACAAGGAGAATCAGGAGTTCATAGTGGCACTATCGGGCTCGTTTGACGTGGAACTGGACGATGGCGAAGAGAGGCAGACCTTCCAGCTGAACCGTTCATATAAGGGACTGTATGTGGCAAAGGGTATGTGGAGGAGAATGACCAATTTCTCTACCAACTCGGTGGCGCTGGTGCTGTCGTCAACAGAATATGACCCACAGGACTATATATGGGACTATGAGGAGTTTAAGCGATGGACAAAGGACAAGACCACAGAGACCAAGGCACCCGATCCAGAGACATCAGTAGAGGTGAGCAAGGGCGAGAAACTCTTTAAGGCAAACGAGGGAAAATCGGTGTTTGACTGTTCGTTCTGCCAGCTTAACAAGATGCACGATGTAGAGGGCAACCTGACCTATATGTATGAGAATGTGCATGTGCCATTCCCCATAGACAGGGTGTTCTACCAGTATGACATACCAGGAGGAGAAGACCGTGGAGCCCATGCACACAAGGAATGTCACCAGTTTATAGTGGCAGCATCAGGAGCTTTCGAGGTGTTGTTAGACGATGGTGTAAACAAAAGAACAGTAACGCTTAACCGTCCGTTCTACGGACTGCATGTGCCGCCAGGCGTGTGGTCATCAGAACAGGGATACTCATCAGGCAGCATCTGTCTGGTACTATGCAGTCACGGCTATGATGAAGAGGACTACATAAGGAACTACGAAGACTTTTTGAAATATAAGGGAATAGAGAAAGAATGATAAAGTTACTCGACTTACAAAAGATAACGGCAGAACACGCCGAGGAATACAAGGCGGCAGCAGAGCGCGTGATAGACAGCGGATGGTTTCTGCAGGGCGAAGAGAACAAGCGCTTTGAGCAGCACTATGCTGAATATATAGGTACGAAGAACTGTGTGGCAGTGGCAAACGGACTGGATGCGCTGAAACTGATAATCAGGGCATACAAGGAGATGGGTGTGATGAGTGATGGCGATGAGATAATAGTGCCAGCAAACACCTACATAGCCACCATCATAGCTATATCAGACAACAACCTCACTCCTGTGCTGGTGGAGCCGACATGGGAACACTTGGAGATAGACACAGACCGCATAGAGGAGGCTATAACGCCAAGGACTAAGGGCATAATGATAGTGCACCTGTACGGCCGTAATGCCTATGACGAGAAACTGCAGGCGATATGCCAGGGACATAACCTGAAACTAATGGAGGACTGTGCACAGGCGCAGGGATGCCGTTGGCATGAAAAGAGGATTGGTGCACTTGGCAATGCTGCAGCCCATTCCTTCTATCCTGGTAAGAATCTTGGAGCCTTCGGTGATGCCGGCGCGGTGACAACTGATGACGACGAACTGGCAAGCGTGATAAGGGCACTGGCAAACTACGGCAGTCAGAAGAAGTATGTGTTCAAGTATATAGGTATGAACAGCCGAATGTCTGAACTCGATGCTGCCGTGCTCGACGTAAAGCTGAAATATCTGGATGAAGACAACAGGAAGCGACAGAAGCTTGCCGCATATTATTACGAGCATATCAGCAATCCGCTTATAACCCTGCCTAAGCGCATACCAGACGAGAACAATGTATATCACCAGTTCCCGATATTCTGTGAGCGCAGAGACGAACTGCAGGAACACCTCAAGCAGCAGGGCATCCAGACGCTGATACACTACCCAATACCACCACATAAGCAGGAATGCTATAGGAAGCCTACTGGGGGTAGGCTTGTGTATTCTGCCCTCCCCATAACAGAGAGGATACATGAGCAGGAGTTGTCTATTCCGATGAACCAAGTGGTGACGGAGGAAGAGGCAAAGGCAGTGGTAGAGGCAATAAACAGTTTTAAGTAGGAGAAAGTACTGATGACAAAGTATAAGAAAGCATACTATATTTCATACGCTCTCTCGAAGTTGCCGCTGAGGGTGCTGTATGGCATATCAGACTTTGTGTTTGTGATAGTGTTCTATGTGGTGCGCTATCGCAGAAAACTGGTAAAGAAACACCTGAAAGACTCCTTTCCAGAGAAATCGGAGAAGGAGAGAAACGTGATAGAGAAGAAGTTCTATCACTGGTTCTGTGACTACTTTGTGGAAACCATCAAACTGCTGACGGCAACTGACGAGGAGATGTGCAGGTGGATAGAGTTTAGAGGTATGGACAAGATAGAGGAGGTGCTTAGGAGCGGACAGTCGATAGCGACGGTGCTGGGACATTTCGGTAACTGGGAGTGGCTGTCGTGCACCAAACTCGGAGTGCCAAACTTCCAGGACTGGACACTGGGACTGATATACCATCCGTTGAGAGACTTGGAATATGACAAGCTGTTTATAGACATACGCAGTGCTCATCACGGCACATGTATAGACAAACATAGCATACTCAGAGAACTGGTGAAACTGAAGAAAGAGGGTAGGGTGTCGCTATTCGGCTACATACTGGATCAGTCGCCAAAGTGGGATAGCATACACCTGTGGCTGCCATTCCTGAACCATGACACTCCAGTATTCACTGGTGCTGAGCGCATAGCAAGGAAATTCCAGAATGCAGTGTTCTATATTGATATGCAAAGACCAAAGAGAGGCAAGTATATCTTTGACTTCCAACTCATAACCCTTGCCCCGCAGGATATGGAAGAATATGAGCTGACGCACATGACATTCAAGATGCTGGAGGCGAGCATACGCCGCCAGCCAGAGTGTTACCTATGGACTCACAACCGCTGGAAGAGAACGCATGAGGAATATGACCAAAAGGTGGCTTTAGGCGAACTGAAAGGATAGGAAGAGGATTTGTTAAAGGGGTAAACAGAGTGAAAAAGATGAAGATAAATTTCTGTACGCTATATAATTCCAACTACGCCGCAAAGGGACTGGCAATGTACTACTCATTGGTGGAGCATTGTCCTGATTTCCATATATATATATTTGCATTTGACGATATGCTGGTGGAGGCTTTGAGGAAGATGAACCTGGAGCATGTGACGGTGGTGACGCTGAAAGAGTTTGAGGACGAGGAGTTGCTACGCATAAAGCCCACCCGTACGAAGGGAGAATACTGTTGGACGTGTTCCAGTTCCACCATATTATACTGTCTGGAGCATTACGGATTGGATAATTGTACCTATATAGATGCAGACCTGTATTTCTTCTCCAACCCATCAGTACTGATAGACGAAATGGGAGATGATGACGTATTGATAACAGAACATCGCTACAGCAAGAAATATAACCACGCTTTGGCAAACGGCATATATTGTGTGCAGTTTGTGACATTCAAGAACACACCCAATGGACTAAAGATACTGAAATGGTGGCGTAATGCCTGCATAGACTGGTGTTACAACAGGATGGAAGACGGGAAATTCGGCGACCAGAAATACCTTGACGACTGGACTGAACGCTTTGAGGGAGTGCATGTGTTGCAGCATCTGGGTGGAGGTGTGGCACCTTGGAATATGCAACAATATACATTCAGAAAAATGGAAGGAAAGATAGTGGGCAGAGAGAATGAGACAAGTAAGGAATTCCCTTTGGTATTCTTCCATTTTCACAATCTGCATAGTTACAAGATAGGCAGTTTGAGAGAACTCACACCTTATAAATATAAGATGCCACGCTCAGTAAAACGGCTGATATATAATACGTATATACCAGTGCTGCAACGCTGCTACTATGAGATGAAGGGTGTAGATGCAAGAATTGACGGTATAGCAACAATGCCATACACCTCAATATGGGAGATGGTGCGCAAGACGTGGAAACGTATTTTGGGACACAAGAATACCAACTCCTTTTATTGGAGAGAGAAGTGATAGTTTAGAACAAATCCTTCAAAAGGAATTTGAAACCGTATTTTATAAGGGCAAAATCACGTTTGACGGGTGATTTTGTCATTGCTTTGTAAATCTTGCCCCACACCTTATTTTGAGGTACGATACTCTTGCGAATAATTTCGTTGGGGAAGAGTTCGTTCAACACTATGTTGCGTTCTTCCTGCATCTTCTGGCTCTGGGTGGTGCTGATGCCACCAGTATATTCATAGGAAACGAAGAAATCAAGGGGAATGTACGATGCTCCATTCAACCACTGGGTGAGAAAGAAAGCCCAATCGGACACTATGCGCAGGTCTTCACGATAGAGATGCTGCCTGAGCAAGGCCGTGCGAGTGAAGGTGGACTGGTGATAGACGGAACTGATGAGCAGATGATGCAGAGACATCTGTTTTAAGGCATAGCGTTTGTGTTCATGTTTGCCTGCCTTGATGGAATGACCTATATAGAAATCAGCATCCCCAAGAGATTTGTTGGCATGGGCTATTACCTGATTATCATAGAAATGGTCGCCAGCATTCATAAAGATGCAGTAATCGCCTGTTGCCATTTTGATACCTTTATTCATGGCATTATAGATGCCTGTGTCTGGTTCGCTGAGTTTCTGTAAGGGCATTGGGCATTGTAAAGCCTCGAGATACTCCTTGCAGCCATCGGTGGAATTGCCGTCGATGATGATATATTCAAAGTTGTGGTCACTCTGTGAGATAACCGACTCTACTGTTTTCTTCAGACCTTTAAGGTCGTTACGAACAACTGTTATTACGCTAATTTTCATATTATGAAATGCTTGTGATTGTGCAAAGATACAAAATAAATATGAATTAAGAATTGTGATTAGGATTTTTTTTCGTACCTTTGCATACGACTATGATACCAAAGATTATACATTTATGTTGGTTTAGCAACGACCCTTATCCTGTGGAGATAAAGGTTTGTCTGGACTCATGGAAGCGCCTGCTGCCTGACTTTGAGGTGCGCCTGTGGGATTATGATGCTGCAAAGGCGATAGGTATTCCGTTTATTGATGAGGCTCTGGCAAACCGCAAGTGGGCTTTCGCTGCTGATGTGGTGCGCTTCTATGCCGTGTGGAAAGAGGGCGGAGTGTATATGGATAGCGATATATTTCTTTTCCGTAGGTTTGACGAGTTGCTTGAAGAGAATGACTTCATAACCACCGCAGAGGCTGGCGAGGGCATGACGTGGTGGGGACTGCAGGCAGCATTCTTCATGGGAGTGCCAGGCAACAAATTCTGCGAGGAGATGGTGGAATACTACCGCAACCGTAAGTTCGTGAAGGAAGACGGCAGTTTCGACCAGACCATTTCACCACACCTTATGGTACCTACGGCAGAGAAGATGGGGTATAAGTTTGATGATACGAAGACGCAACATCTTGAGGGCTTGACCGTATTGCCTACGCGCTTCCTCTCACCTCAGAAGAAATGGGAACATGACAAGGAGGCTATAGGTGTGCACAGGGTCTATGGCAGTTGGAAGAAGAAAAAACTGGGACGCAAGATAGACATCTGGGTGCATCACGTATGGCACGTGATACGCTACGCCTTATTCAAGAGATAAGGTAAAAGTATATGCTTTAACGCTACAGAGCTTGGAAGAAATTTTCAAGCTCTTTTTTTACGTACTCAGCCGTTATGAGGTCATACTGCTGCTGACGGGTCATAGCAGAGAGTTCGCTTGGAGAGGCGAAATCGCTTGCCGCTATACCCTTAGCAGGTACGGAGTTTTGTGGAATCCACACCTCCTTGTTGCTGCCAGGGGCGCAGACCACCAGCGAGGGGACTCCTGCTGCGTGG
>CAMHQF010000050.1:0-9726 GCA_946187445.1 uncultured Prevotellaceae bacterium | reverse complement strand
TTGAGGGGGTAGTGTCAATTGTGACGTGGGAGTTCGAGTCTCCTCCTCTTCACTTGCATTTTGCAAATAACAAACTACAATCGGTATAGTAATAACGTATAAAGCTCCTGCCAATATTTTGGAGTTTTAAAATGCGGAAATAGCTCAGTTGGTAGAGCACAACCTTGCCAAGGTTGGGGTCGCGGGTCCGAGTCCCGTTTTCCGCTCTTTTTTTAGCCTATACCTACGACCACGTGATATTATCTTGTATTTTTCAGATTAACTACACAGAATATTATGAATTATTACCTTCGTTATTTTGATGACGAAACGTTGGTGTCAAACATAGATGACGCATTGGAGTTTCTTGGATCTATATCTGAGATAAACCTCACGCCCGAGATGGAGGCCGACATACGTGAATATGCTGACAGTGATGTGTTATTCCCTAAGAGATATAAGGTACGCCAGCGCGTGTACTTTATAATAATCAAGACCGAGGCGGCTACCATGCAGGACTTCAAGGATAAAAAGGCACTGCGTAAGGACATCGCTCCATCAGAACGTGTGCCCGAACAGATGCGCCTGCTTGAGAATAAGCGTGGATGGTATGAAGGGCACTTTGACTTTAAGCGTGTGGTAGTCAATCACCTGGGCAAATGCGAATATCGTGACACAACCTTTGTGGCACGTTGTATTGCCAATTCGCCCATGGACTGCTACAATCGCATAGTAAGTCACCTGAAGGGCAGGGTAGATGAGCGTTCACAGTTTCCCTCAGCCAAGGGTAAGAATTTCTCTTACAAATATTTAGGAGCAGAGAAAAAGTCCGTATGAACAAGGTAATACTGATAGGCAATGTAGGTGTTGACCCTGAGGTAAGATACTACGAAGCCGATAGTTGCGTGGCGCGTGTGCGCCTCGCAACCACCGAAAAGGGGTATGTACTGCAAAATGGCACCCGAGTGCCCGATCGTACTGATTGGCACAATCTGGTGTTCTATCGCAAACTTGCGAAAGTCGTGGAGCAGTATGTTCATAAGGGTGACAAACTCTATGTTGATGGCCGTCTGCAGTATTCACAGTACGATGACAAGCGTGGCATACAGCGTACCACCGTAGAGATCATCGTTGACAATATGGAGATGCTTACTCCCAAGTCCATGTCGCAGAGTGCAACTCCCTCAAATAGTCCATCTGCTGAGCCTGCTCCACAGCAGGAGCCCTTAGCACAGCAAAATGATGATACGGTAATTCCATTCTGATGTATTTACTGACAACAGCCATATCATCCCAGGTAACCCTCATGCCCCTTACCACCTCGGTGGCAGTATGTTTTGTGTTTGCAGTTATACTGCTTGCCTTGTCAGGTTTTGCCAGCAGTTCCGAGATAGCATTTTTCAGTCTCTCGCCACAGGACCTCGCACAGCTTGATGAGGACAGAGAGTGTGACCGTAGGATTATGGAACTACGTAGCGACTCTGAGCGCACTCTCGCTACCATCCTGATAACCAATAACTTTGTCAACGTCACCATCATCATGCTGCTCAACTATGCCATAGCTCAGTTAGTAGACTTTGGCTCGTTATTTTGGTTGCAGTTTCTTTGTATCACCGTAGTACTCACTTTTCTTCTGTTGCTTTTCGGTGAGATTATCCCCAAGGTCTATTCACGTGTTTCGCCCCTTGTTTTTTGTAGGCGAGCAGTAGGTGGCATATTGTTTGCGCGTCAGCTGTTCTGGCCTATAGCCACGATACTGCTCAGCTCAAGTTTTATAGCCGAGAGGTTTGTGCAGCGCAAGAATCACGTCCTCAGCATGAACGAACTGGAGCAAGCGCTCGAGCTTACCGACAAGGAGGAGATAAAGGAGGAGAAAGATATCCTCGAGGGCATCATACGCTTCAGTGACGAGACGGCGCGAGAGATTATGACGAGTCGCCAGGATATCGTGGATATCGACATACGTACATCGTTCAAGGACGTACTGAAGTGTATCATCGACAATAATTACAGTCGCATCCCCGTCTATCAGGACAATGTGGATAATATCCGCGGCATACTTTATGTCAAGGACCTTCTGTCATATATCGACAAACCAACCAATTTCCGTTGGCAGAGCCTCATTCGTCCAGCTTATTTCGTGCCAGAGACAAAGAAGATTGACGACCTCCTTCATGAGTTTCAGACTGATAAGGTGCATATCGCTATCGTTGTCGATGAGTTTGGTGGCACGAGCGGACTTATCACCCTCGAAGACATCCTCGAAGAGATAGTGGGCGAGATAAGCGATGAGTACGACGATGATGAGCAGTTGTGCAAGAAGGTCTCCGGCAATACCTATATCATTGACGGCAAGACGAAACTTGTAGATTTCTGTCGTTGCCTCGACCTCGACGACGACTATTTTGACGACGACCTCGACGCCGATACCGTGGCAGGACTATTACTCGAACTGAAAGGCGATTTCCCCCTGATACACGAGACGCTTACCTATAAGAGTCTCACCTTCGAAGTACTCAAAAAAGAGCAGCGGCGCATATCACGTGTTAAAGTGAAGACTGCTCACAGTTGAGTGTGAAGTAAAATGTAAAAAAATGTAAAACCTACGGATTTGGTATAAATTATTTGCCATATTCGTGGGTTTTTGAGTAAATTTGCATCGTAGAAATACAAATAGCAGTTATTTTTTTTACACAGAATTACAAAAAAACAGCAATGATACAGATGACAATGAAAAGAAATTTTTCCCTCACGCTTATTCTTGCCATTATGATTTTTGGCATTATGACGGTGCAGGGTAAGACATGGTCTCTGGAGGAGTGTATTCAGTACGCTATGGATAACAATATCTCCTTGCGGAAGGCAGGACTCACGCGCCAGACCAATGAGGAGACACTCCTGGAGTCCAAGGCTGTACTCTTCCCCTCACTCTCCTTTACCACAAATCAAAATGTGGCATACAATCCCTGGCGTGCCTATGGCACCTCCACGGTGACGGGCAGTCAGGTGGAGTCGTCCACCTCCAGAACGTCATACAATGGTACCTACAGCATAGGTGCCAATTGGACAGTGTGGAATGGCAATCGCAACCTTAACACCATCAAACAGAATGACCTCCTCACGCAGAAGGCAGAGCAGGACAGCGTCGCCCAAGCGCGTGCCATAGAAGAACAGATTACGACACTCTACATACAGATACTCTACTCCAAGGAGGCTGTCAATGTCAATAAGGAGAGCCTCGAAGCCGCCAAGGTCAATGAGCAGCGTGGACTGCAGATGGTTCAGGTAGGCAGCATGAGCAAGGCGGAGTGCTCGCAACTCTCTGCCACCCGTGCACAGGATGAGTATAAAGTCGTTCAGGCTGAGAGCACCGTACTGGGCTACAAGCGTCAGCTCAAGGCTCTGCTTGAGATTATCGACGATGACGACTTTGACGTTGCCGATACAGAGTCCGCTGATGCTATGGCATTGCAGCCCATACCCTCGCTGCAGTCCGTATATGGTGCTGCCAAGGCAAACCGTCCTGAGATAAAGCGCGCACAACTTGCCGTGCAGAGTGCAGAACTCCAGCAGAAGATAGCCCGTGGCAGATATTATCCCACAGTATCGCTCAGTGCTTCAGCAGGCACCTCCAGCGCTTCGCTCAATACCAATTCGTGGGGCGAGCAGGTGAAGAGCAACTTCAGCGTCGGCGCAGGTGTGACGGTCAGCGTGCCTATCTTTGACCAACGTTCCTCACGCACCGCTGTAAATAAGGCAAACATACAGCGACAGTCAGCCATCCTCGACGTGCAAAATGAAGATGTGACACTGCACAACACGATAGAGAAATACTGGATAGATGCCAATAGCAACCAAAACCAGTACAAGGCAGCAAAGGTCAGCACTACAGCAGCACAAGACTCCTACGAACTACTCTCAGAGCAGTTTGCCGTAGGACTGAAGAATATCGTCGAGCTACAGGAGGGCAAGACGCGCCTCCTTTCTGCCAAGCAGAGCGAGCTGCAGTCAAAATACATGACAATACTTGATATTAAAATGTTGGATTTTTATAAGAAATAATTAGTAGAAAATGAAAAATAAGAAAATATACATAGGTATAGCAGTGGCAGTAGTGATAGTTGCCATAGCATACTTCCTCCTGGGAGGCAAGAAGTCAGCAGGCGTGTCATACAGCACAGCTGAAGTGTTGGTAAAAGACATCACCAACAGCGTCACCGCTACAGGTACCATAGAACCTGTCACCAGCGTCACCGTAGGTACCCAGGTGTCAGGTATCGTAGCTCATCTGTATGTTGACTACAACAGCGTGGTAAAGAAGGGACAGGTTATCGCCGAACTCGACAAGACCAACCTTCTCTCCGAGCTTGCCAGCGCCCGTGCCAATCTCTCATCGGCACAGAGCAACCTGTCCTATCAGAAGGCAAACTATAATCGTTATAAGACCCTCTACGACAAGGGACTCATCTCTGCCAACGACTTCGAGCAGGCACGCCTGTCCTACGAGCAGGCGCAGCAGCAGGTGCGCACATCGTCAGAGAGTGTCAACAAGGCTCAGACCAACCTCGGCTATGCCACAATTACCTCGCCCATCGACGGCATAGTGCTGTCCAAGAGCGTCGAGGAGGGACAGACCGTGGCAGCCTCATTCAGCACCCCAGAACTCTTCACCATCGCCCAGGACCTTACCAATATGCAGGTCATCGCCGACATTGACGAGGCTGACATCGGCGAGGTAAAGGAGGGACAGCGCGTGAAGTTCACCGTCGATGCCTATCCTGACGACACCTTCTCAGGTACTGTGACACAGGTGCGCCAGGAGGCTACCACAGAGTCCAATGTGGTGACCTATCAGGTCGTCATTTCAGCCCCCAACGTCGATATGAAGCTTAAACCTGGTCTCACCGCCAATGTCACCATCTACACCAAGGAGGTCAAGGATGTTCTTGCCGTACCAGCCAAGGCACTCAAGTTTACCCCCAATGAGAAGATGCTCACTAAGGGCCAGACCATAGTGGACTGCCAGGGCACTGACAAGGTATGGGTGCTCGACGGCGACACCTTCAGGGCATATGCTGTCACCATCGGCATTACCGATGGCATCTTGACCGAGATAAAGTCAGGCATCAAGGCAGGACAGCAGGTCATAACAGAGTTTCAGATGCGAGGTGCGTCGGCCGATGGCGGCGATACCTCAGGACAGTCCACCAACAACCCCTTCATGCCTAAGCGCCCAGGTTCCAATAAGAAGGGCAGTGGTGGTCCTTCTTCTTCCTCCAAGTAGCACATAGTAAAAAATGTCGTAAGTGTCATGGAAGAAAAAAAAGTAGTCATAGAACTTCAGGATGTGCGCCGCGAGTTTAAGGTAGGCTCCGAGGTCGTAAAGGCTCTGCGTGGCATATCGTTCAAGATATACGAGGGTGAGTTTGTCACCATCATGGGTACGTCAGGCTCAGGCAAATCCACGCTGCTCAATCAGTTAGGCTGTCTCGACACCCCCACCTCAGGAGAGTATTACCTCGACGGCGTCAGCGTGCGTACTATGTCCAAGAGTCAGCGAGCACGCCTGCGCAATCGTAAGATAGGTTTCGTATTTCAAAACTACAACCTGCTTGCCAAGACCACATCGGTGGAGAATGTGGAGCTACCCCTCATGTACAATTCCGAGTACAGCGCCCAGCAGCGTCGTGAGGCAGCCATCCAGGCATTGCAGGAGGTAGGTCTCGGCGACCGCCTCTATCACAAGTCTAACCAGATGTCAGGCGGTCAGATGCAACGCGTAGCCATAGCTCGCGCCCTTGTCAACAACCCCGCCGTGGTGCTTGCCGACGAGGCTACGGGCAATCTTGACACGCGTACATCCTTCGAGATGCTCGTGCTCTTTCAGAAGCTCCATGCACAGGGACGCACCATCATCTTCGTCACCCATAATCCCGAGATAGCACAGTACTCCTCACGCAATATTATGTTACGCGACGGCAAGATACGTGAAGATGTCATCAACAACAATATTCTATCAGCTGCAGAGGCACTCGCTGCATTGCCTAAACCACAAGACGATTAGAGAAATGAGTTTCATCAACCTTATAAAAGTAGCCCTCAAGGCTATACTCAACAACAAGTTTCGCTCCTTCCTTAGCATGCTGGGCATCATCATCGGTGTAGCAGCCGTCATCGTCATGATGGCGATAGGTCAGGGCTCCAAGGAGAGTATCCGTCAGAACATATCCCAGATGGGTACCAATATCATCATGATACGCCCAGGTGCCGACAAGGGCATGGGAGGAGTACGTCAGGACCCCTCCAGTATGCAGACCCTCAAGGTCGAGGACTTTGAGACTATCAAGAAAGAAGCCAAGTACATCTCCTACATCTCGCCCGAGGTGAGCGCCAGCGGACAAGTCATCAATGGCAACAACAATACCTCCACCACGCTCTACGGCGAGAGTCCCGAGTACCTTGATATCAAGCAGTGGGAGGTCACCAGCGGCACCGAGTTTACCGATGAAGATATCAAGAAGTCAGCCAAGGTATGCCTTATCGGCAAGACCGTCGTTGACGAACTCTTTGGCGAGCACGTTGACCCCGTTGGCAAGATGATACGCTTCAAGAGCATACCATTTCGCGTCATCGGAGTCCTCAAGAGCAAGGGCTACAACTCCTTCGGCATGGACCAAGACAACCTCATCATCACCCCTTACACCACTGTGATGAAGCGTGTCAGTGCCCAGACGTGGCTCTCCAGCATTAACTGCTCCGCCCTCACCGAGGAAATGACCGACGATGCCATTACAGAACTCACTACCATACTACGTCAGCAGCACAAGCTCAAGGACGATAACGAGGACGACTTCACAATTCGTTCCCAGCAGGAGATGATGGAGACCATGTCATCCACCATGGACACCGTCACCCTCATCCTCGTTGTAGCAGCAGCCTTCTCGCTCCTCGTAGCAGGCATAGGCATCATGAATATTATGCTCGTCAGCGTCACAGAGCGCACCAAGGAGATAGGACTGCGCATGTCTGTCGGCGCACGTGGCATTGACATCTCCAATCAGTTCCTCATCGAGTCCATCATCATCTCCGTCACTGGCGGGATACTCGGCATCGGACTTGGTGCACTGCTCTCCCTGGGTGCCACCATGCTCTTCTCACTGCCCACCAGCATCCCCATGTGGTCTATCGTTGTAAGTTTCATAGTTTGTACCATAATAGGTGTGGGTTTCGGCTATTTCCCAGCTCAGAAGGCAGCACGCATGGATCCTATAGAAGCCATACGTTATGAATAAACGTCTCATTATATATTCCACATTCATTGTCCTCCTCCTGCCTGTGATGTTTCAGGGGCCCCACGATGACCTCACCCTGCGCCACTACATCACCAGATGCGCCATGCCCCTTACCCTTGTCGCAGTATTCTGGATCAACTACCAGTGGCTCGCCCCCCGTATCTTCAAAGATGGAGTAGGTGACATGCGTTGCTACGTTGCTACCAATGCCGTTGTCGTGCTCATATCATGCATCGCCCTCGGAGTGTGGCACCATGTCGAGATGAGCACCTTCCATGTCCCACGTATCGAGGCAAGAGACGGCATGCGGCCCAAGTCCTTCTACGCCTTTGCAGCCCTGCGCGATGCCCTCAACCTTTTGCTCGCCATCATCATAGCCTACACCATGCGTATCAATCAGCATATCGAGAACCTGCGCCGACGTCAGCAAGAGGCAGAGGTAGCACGTCGCGAAGCCGAACTGCGAGGGCTGCGCAGTCAGATATCACCCCACTTCCTGCTCAATACCCTCAACAATATATATGCCCTCTCCGCCCTCTCGCCTGAGCGCACCCAGGGAGCCGTCATGCAGCTTTCCCACATGCTGCGCCATATGCTCTATGACAATCAGAGCGAGATGGTCACCCTGCAGTCCGAGGCCGACTTCATACAGTCATACGTTGACCTCATGAAGCTGCGTCTCTCCTCCAATGTCGCCATTGAGACCCATATCGATGTGTCACCCCGGTCCCACACCCTCGTCGCCCCACTGCTCTTCATCTCGCTCGTCGAGAATGCCTTCAAGCACGGCGTCAGCCCTGCCCAGCCCTGTTGCATCAGCATCACCCTAAGTGAGTCACCAGGCAGTGTCACCTGTTCCATCACCAACTCCAATCACCCCAAACCCTCCGCCGACCGCTCAGGTCACGGCATAGGCCTCGCCAACGTGCGCCAGCGCCTCGACATGATGTATCCCGATCGCTACCAGTGGACAAAGGGCGTCACCCCCGATGGCATGTACACCTCGGAAATAGTACTACAGGTTTGAGGCTTGAGGTTCGAGGTTTACAGTTCACAATTGAGAAACTCAGCATCGCCCCTATAATTCCCTATAACTCTCCTATCCCCCCCCAAAAAAAAGTAAAATGACCACTGCAATCATCGACGACGAGCCCCTCGCAGCAGAGCTCCTCACATCCTACGCACGCAAGATATCATTTATCGAAGTAGTAGGCACATACAACAGCGCCATCGAGGCGATGAAAGACCTCCGCCAACATCCCGTTGAGCTCCTCTTCCTCGACATACAGATGCCCGAACTCTCAGGCCTTGAGTTTGCCTCCATCCTGCCCCCTACAACGATGGTAGTATTCACTACCGCCTTTGACAAGTATGCAGTTGACTCTTATCGCGTCAACTGCATAGACTACCTGCTCAAGCCCATCGCCTTCGAAGATTTCCTCCGTGCTGCCACTAAGGCGCATGCTAAGACTCAAGTTCCCCTTGTCTCCACACGAGAAGTTGACACTTACCCCTTGAGGGAGAAAGTAGGGGGGAGTGATGCTTTTATCTACGTCAAGTCCGACTACAAGTTCCTGCGCATCTTCCTCGCTGACATACTCTACGTCGAGGGTGTTAAGGACTACGTCAAGATACACCTGCGCCCAGAAGCACAGTCAGGCAACATGAAGAGCGTCCTCTGCCTCATAAATATGAAGACCCTCGAGGATACCCTTCCCGCTCCCCAATTCTTGCGCATACATCGCTCCTACATCGTCCATATGCCCATGGCAGACGCCATAGAGCGCCAGCGCATCATCTTCGGTCAGAACTACCTACCCATCTCCGACAGCTACAAAGACGCCGTGCAGCAGTACATTGATTACCACACCCTTTAATACACACAGAAAAAAAATGAAGAAAATACTCCTACAACTACTCGTACTCCTTACCCTCAGTACCACTGTTTGCTATGCGCAGAGTTCATTAAACCAGCGTATCCTATTCGAACCCGACTCCATCACCATCCGCGAGTCACAACTCGCGCAGTTGCAGCTCATCGCCGAGTATGCCAGCCATCACCCCTCGTCCACCATCATTGTGGCAGGTTTCGTATCATCACTCACCTCCAAGGCCAACCAAAGCGACGTTGCACAGCAGCGTGCCGATGCAGTTCGCACTCATCTCATCACACACTATCACATCCCCTCCGACAAGATGATCTCCATCGGGGTAGGGGAGAGCACCCGTTATGAGCAACCCGAGTTCAACGAGGTTGTCTCCTTCTTCGTCCGATAGAAGTTCAGTTCCGTCACCGCCAAATCATAGATCCGGTTATAAACCCAATGGGGGATCTCATTAACCCCTACTCTCTGAAAACAAAAAAGAGCATCCGTATAGGATGCTCTTTTTTGTTTGTTTGCGGAGAGAGAGGGATTCGAACCCCCGGTGCCTCTCAGCACGGCGGTTTTCAAGA
>CAMHQF010000049.1:0-10490 GCA_946187445.1 uncultured Prevotellaceae bacterium | reverse complement strand
TCATGATGGTGTTACCCTTACCTGGCTTGCGATGCTGGAAGTCGATGCAAACCCAAATGCCACCGTCCATACGTACGGCAACGCCTTTCTTAATGTCTTGTGAATTAATCATTGCTTTTTATTGTGTGTATAACTATGTTTCACGTTGCGCCCGCCTCGTGCGTACGCATAAAGTGCTGCAAAGGTACAAAATAATTCATAATTCATAATTCACAGTCCATGGTTTTTTAGCATGCATCGTTAAAAAATATTAAAACAAGGCTTTCAATACGCTTTCAACATCCATCTTTCAACTTTTCTTTGTACCTTTGCACCTCGAATTGCGCAAATTAACAAAAATAAGATATCTTAAAAGACAATGAAAAGAACATTCCAGCCACACAATCGCCGTCGCGTAAACAAGCATGGTTTCCGTGCACGTATGGCAACCAAGAACGGTCGCAGAGTGCTCGCTAACCGTCGTGCTCAGGGCCGCAAAAAGCTTACTGTAAGCGACGAGCACCACGGAAAGTAATTATCTTCCGTGTGAAGAATGGCTTAGGCAAAGCCGAAAGAAAAAAACAACCAACATGTCTCGAAAAGAGATGGTTGGTTGTTTTTTTTTGTTAATTTTTCGCTTTTTTCTCCTATTTTCTTGTAAAATTGGATAATATTTCTTACCTTTGTGACATGTTACTACTATTCTATTGAAAACCTAAAGACCGAAAGGAGTTGACCAATGAAAAATGTAATCATCGAACAGAATGTCAGCAACCTTACAAACGCGGAGATGAAGTCCTACAGAGCATTTGCCTACTGCTACAAGGGGTTCTGCGACATTGACTACAATGAAAGTAAGCTTACGCTGAAAGGCGGACAGTGTGCTATATTCCTAAATCTCGCCTTCATCAAAGCGACTAAACCATCACTCGACTTTATCTGCGACGTCATCTACATCGATGAGTCGTTTCTACGTCAGAGCGGACCACGCAACCCCTACATCATTCAGGGTATGCTGGCACTATACTCCAACCCTATCATAGATGTCAGCGACAAGGAGCAGGAACTGTGCATCAATCTCTTTGCCAACTTCCAAAGACGCCTCGACGCCACTGACCACCGTTTCTACAATGACATACTGAGAGTATCAGCAAGGATGCTTGCCCTCGACCTGTTTGACATACAGTCACGCACACAGGTCACAGAAAAGATTTCGCAGAAGTCATCAGACATTATGACACGCTTCATACAGATGCTGCAAGCCAAGGAGTACCGATACAACCGCGAGGTAGCTTACTATGCAGAACGGCTATGCGTAGTACCCAAATACCTCAGCGAGATATGCAACAAGGTAAGCGGTTTCTCTGCATCATATTGGATCAACAAGTTTACCGCTCAGGACATATACGAACTGCTCACCAAGGACAGGAAGCGCAGTTCGGAGATAGCAGAGATGTTCCACTTTACCAGCACCTCCTACTTCAATCGCTACACCAAACGCTACCTCGGGGCATACCCCTCAGAACTACGCAAAAGGTAGCTGCCTGTCCATATACTCACGTTAGAGCCTTAGATTATTAAAAATAGTTTATTTTCTTGCCTGTATCATCATAAATTGCTACCTTTGCATATTATTTACAATAATATCACAAGGTAAAAGGATATATCATGATACAGGTAAATGTTATCAACAAAGGCAAACAACCACTGCCACAATATGCCACACCACAGAGTGCAGGCATGGACTTGCGTGCCAACATAGAGGAGGCTTTTACTTTAAAGCCACTCGAACGCAAACTCGTTCCCACAGGACTTTTCATAGCCCTTCCTGAAGGCTACGAAGCACAAGTGCGACCACGCAGCGGACTCGCGCTGAAGCATGGTATCACTGTACTCAACACCCCTGGCACCATCGATGCCGACTACAGGGGCGAGATCGGCGTTGTACTTGTCAATCTGTCCAATGACCCATTCATCGTAGAACCTGGCGAGCGCATAGCACAGATGGTGATAGCCAAGCATGAGCAGGCTGAGTTTACTATCGTGAAGCAACTCGACGAGACTCTGCGTGGTGCAGGGGGGTATGGACATACGGGAGTGAAG
Organism: uncultured Prevotellaceae bacterium; assembly: GCA_946187445.1. Taxonomy (GTDB): domain Bacteria; phylum Bacteroidota; class Bacteroidia; order Bacteroidales; family Bacteroidaceae; genus Prevotella. Next base: position 8,408 of record CAMHQF010000049.1, on the reverse strand, counting down.
TGAGTTTCAGTTCACAGTTCACAGTGCATAGTTCACAGTTGAGACGGTTATTACTCATATTATCAATGTTGTGCTCGCTGAATGTATCAGCGGGCAAGTTTGAGTATTACTATATCGAGGCTGTCAGGCAGCAGGATATGGAAAACTATTTAGCTGCATTCGAGCTCTTCCGTCACTGCTACGAGCTCAACCCCAATGCGCCGGAAGCCAACTACGCCATCGGCATGTTCTATATCGCCATGCAGCAGGACTCCCTGGGTGTGGCATACCTCAAACGAGCCATCCAACTGGAACCCGACAACAATGAGTTTGGCGAACGTCTGGCACGCACATACCTATATCAAAATAATGCCACAGCAGCTGCTGAGGTATATGAAACACTGGTAAAACATCAGCCCGACCGCACAGACTACCTCGAACAACTGCTGCAGATATACAGCCAGCAGCATGACTACCCCAAGATGCTCTCTATACTCGACCGTATAGAACTACAGGAGGGACAGACAGAAAGCATCACATTGGAGAAGATGCGCATACGTTCCATGATGGACGACAATGACGGGGCATACAGAGAGCTGCAGAGCCTTATTGACGCACATCCTTTTGACATGAACCTGCGAGTGATGCTCGGCAATTGGTATCTCAACCAGGGCAAGAAAGAGGAAGCGCTCACCACATTCAATGATGTGCTCAGCGAGGAGCCCGACAATGCCCAGGCACAGATGGCACTGATGGACTACTACCGCAGCGAGGGAGAGATAGCACAGGCTGACACCCTGCTCTACGACATATTGGTCAACCCACGCACCAACTCCGACAACCGCCTTGAGTTGATAAGCAGTTGGGTGAGAGACAGTGAGTCACGCGGTGGCGACTCCATACGCATCATACAGGTGTTTGACCGCGTACTCGCCATGCCACAGGCCACCTCCGACGTAGCAACGATGAAAGCGGCATACCTCGAGTTGAAGAAATTTCCGTCTGCCGACATACAGCAGGCATGGAGGGATGTATTACGCATAGCGCCTGAAAACACCTACGCACGTCTGCAACTCATACAGCACATGTGGAGTGACAGCATCGACGACAACGTGATACGCGAGTGCGAGAAAGCACTGGAGTACATACCTGATGAACCGTCACTGTATTACTATCTCGGCTTAGCACAGTTTATCAACAAGCGCAACAAGGATGCCATACGCAGCCTGCGACGCGGTGCCGACAACATAACCGCTGAGACCAACAAGGAGATGGCTGCCGACATATACTCTTTGCTTGGCGACATATACCAAAAAGAGGGACGCATACAGGACACCTACGCAGCATATGACAGTTGCCTCGTATATAACCCCGAGAAGGTGATGTGCCTCAACAACTATGCATACTTCCTCTCCGAAGAGGGCAAAGACCTCAAGAAGGCAGAGAAGATGAGCTACCGTGCCATCACCGCCGACCCACAAAGTGCCATATACCTCGACACCTACGCATGGATACTATATAAGCAAAAACGCTACGAGGATGCCAAGGCATATATAGATATGGCGATAGAAAATCTCAAAGAGGGAGAGGACTCGGATGGCGAGATAGCCGGACATGCTGCGAAGATTAACAAGAAACTTAAGAAGAAGAAATAACAAATGAACACAAAGAATATCACAATCACACTGACACTCGCCCTGACATCAGTAATGGCATTTGCCGACGATGCACAGACAGGAGCGACAGCACTGACAAAGGCTGATAAGGATACCGTGGCACTCGTCAACGATACCATCAAGCAGGTCGCTGACACCGTGACAGCTGTCAATGTCAGACAGGACAATGCCTATGCCGAACGGCTTCAGCGTATAAACTACCTGCGACAGGTGTATGACCATGCCGTATATGCACAGAATATCAGTTCGCGCATAAACCTCGGGTTGCAGGGACTGGGTAAGGACATCACCCTTGACGGTAAACTGCAGATGCGTCGTGGGCAGGTGATACGCCTTACCATCGTACCATTCGGACTTATGGAGGTGGCGCGACTAGAGTTTACACCATCATACGTACTTCTCATCGACCGCGTACACAAGGAGTATGTGAAGGCCTCATATAACGAAGTATCATTTCTAAAGGCTGAGGGACTGACGTTCTACACCTTGCAGTCACTCTTCTGGAACGAACTCTTTCAACCAGGCAAGGCAAAGCTTACTGACAGCGACCTCGCATCATTTTCTCTCAACAGGAAGTCCAACGGCATAAGTGAGGTGGGCCTCAGCGAGAAACGCCTGCAACTAAGCTGGACGACCGACAAAAAAGCATATATCACCAACACCGACATCACGTACGACAAGAAGACGAAGAACGAATCAAGCGTCAACGTAGCCTATAGCAATTTCGTTACCCTCGGTACCAAGAGATTTCCCTCACACGAGCGTATCACGTTCAATACCAAGGCGTTCTCCACGGGCACCATGACACTCGATATCAATATGGGTACCATATCCACCGATGGCGGTTGGGAAGCCACCACCACCGTATCTGACCGTTACAAGAAAGTCACGGCAGAAGAGTTCTTCTCACGCCTCAGCAAACTGTAATAAACAACGCACTATATCGTCCTCCCTTTATGCGAGCACTTCTCATTATTATAATAGCATCACTGACAATGTCGCTTTCCTATGCTCAGACGAGCAAGAAGACGGCAAAGAAACCCGTTGCCTCGAAAACCACGACAAAGGCAAAAAAGAAAACTGCTACAAAGAAGAGCACATCGACTAAGAAAAACGAACCAAAATCTATCAGTGGACTGCGTAGCGAACAGGCACGCATAAAGCAGAATATACGCAAACAGGAGCAAGCCCTGCGTGCCAACAAGGCGCAGGTACAGAAGAAGTTGAAGGATCTGGAGCGCATCGGTGCCGACATGAATCGTCGCCAACAGTCTATCGACTCCATCAACCACGACCTCAGCCGTATCAATAGCGACATCGGCATGCTGACAACACAGCTCGACAACCTCACCCAGCAACTCAACGAGCGTAAGGAGAGTTACATAAAGTCCATACGCTATATGGCAAAGCAACGAGGCATCGAGAGCCAACTGATGTTTGTCTTCTCTGCCAAAGACCTCAGCCAGTTGTACCGTCGCATGCGTTTCGTGAAGCAGTATGCCGACTTCCAACGCTCACAAGGCAAGATGCTACAGGCAAAACAACAGCAGGTGGACACCAAACGTCAGCAACTTAACGTGGTGAAGGGGGAGAAGAACAACCTGCTGTATAAGGGAACAAAAGAGAAGCAGGCTCTCATGGCGCAGAAGGACGAACAGCAGAAGATCGTCACCTCACTGCAAAATCAGCAGAAGACCATACAGGGCATCATCGCCGAACAAAAGAAGAAAGATGCAGCACTCAATGCCGAGATTGACAAACTCGTGGCAATAGAGGTAGAGAAGGCACGACAGCGTGCTATAGCCGAAGCAAAGCGCAAGGCGGAGCAGGCTGCAGAAGCAAAACGTAAGGCTGAGGAATTGGCACGCAAGAAGGCGGAGGCTGAGGCTAAGGCACGTGAGAACGAGCGACGTATAGCCGAGGCCAAAGCAGCAGAAGAAAAAGCCAAAGCTGCTGCAAGAGCTGCTGCCAAGGACAAGGCGGCACGCGAGCGAGCCGAACAGATGGCACGTGAGGCCGAAGCAGCACGTATCGCTGCCGAACGCAAGGCGGCTGCCGATAGGGCACGTTCTGAAAAGGCAGTGGCTGATGCAAGGAAAGAGAGCGATGCCGCTGTGACGCTGAGCAGCGCCGACCGCCTCATCAGCGGAGGTTTCGAGGCCAACAAAGGACGTATGCCTTCACCTCTCGCAGGAGGTAGGATAGTAAGTCACTTCGGACAGCATGGTGTGGAGGGCTTGCCTGGCGTAGTGCTCGACAACAAGGGCATCAACATACTCGGTTCACAAGGAGCTGCCGTACGTTCTATCTACGATGGCGAGGTAAGTGCCGTATTCAATGTCGGAGGCTCCATGGGTGTATTGGTTCGCCACGGTGCATACATCTCTGTATATTGCAACCTAAGGAGTGTCAGCGTCTCACGCGGACAGAAGGTGTCAGCACGTCAGACTCTCGGCACCGTGGGCAACGACAACATACTGCAGTTCCAATTACGTAAAGAACGTGCAAAGCTCAATCCCGAACAGTGGATTGCGAGATAAATGATAGATAATAGATGATAGATACAAAAAAGCGCTGCCGATGGGTAGCGCTTTTTTTATTGGTACTCTTTTGGGACTAAATGTTTCCAAAGGGGGTAAGGGTTCTTAAGCAAACCCTTATTGTAGAAATGTCTGTCGCCCGTCACCTCTGGTCCGAGCCAGTCAGGTTTGGTGTACGCCTCATCAGCATCACGCAGTTCCACTTCTGCGAGGAGCAGTCCCTCATTGGCACCTTTAAACTCATCGACCTCAAAGGTATGTCCACTGCATGGCACGAGGTAACGCACTTTCTCTACCAGTCCGCCATGACATAGTTTCAGCATCTCACGGGCATCATCTACAGGTATCTCGCGTTCAAACTCATATCGTGACAATCCTCCATCACGTGAGGGGCTCTTTATCGTGAGATATGCCTTGTCATCTCGCAACCGTATGCGCACCGTTGCGCCATTGACATCCATATAGCCCTGGGCGATGACTGACGACGACGACGCCTCATCTCTGAAAGTGCCGTCACGTTTTACCAGAAACTTACGTTCTATCTCCTGTGCCACTTTTTACTATCCCACAGATATTATAGTATATACAGCATACAGCACGCCCAGTGCTATCAGTACGCCAAATATCCAGTTTATCACGTTTTTCTGATGCTTCTGTTGTTTTTCAGCGTATGCAGCCTTCTTGGCATCACGCTTTGCATGTTTAAAGTTGCTCATGATTCTTTTCGTTGTTTAGTTATTATTATTCTTAGTTTTGTTCTTCCATCAGGTATGCTTTGATAAAGCCGTCTATCTTACCATCCATCACCCCATCGACATCTGCAGTCTGATATCCCGTGCGATGGTCTTTCACACGTCGGTCGTCAAAGACGTACGAACGTATCTGACTACCCCACTCTATCTTCTTCTTTCCCGCCTCTATCGCTGCCTGTGCCTCCAGTCTTTTCTTCATGGCACGGTCATAGAGTTGTGACTTCAGCAGTCGTAGAGCATTCTCACGATTCTGCTGTTGTTTGCGCGATTCAGTGTTGGCGATGAGTATCTCCTCCTCCTCGCCCGTGTCGGGGTCTTGGTACATATAACGCACCCTGACACCCGTCTCCACCTTGTTGACGTTCTGTCCGCCGGCACCTGATGAGCGGAAAGTATCCCATGATATTCTTGCTGGGTCTATCTCTACCTCTATGGTATCATCGATGAGAGGTGTCACAAACACCGATGCAAAACTCGTCATTCTCTTACCCTGAGCATTGTACGGGCTGACCCTCACCAGGCGGTGTACGCCGCTTTCCGACTTCAAGTAACCATACGCATAGTCTGCCTCGCCTTGGTTCTCTATCTGCATGGTGACAGATTTTATGCCGGCATCGTCAGCCTCGAGCAGATCTACCACGGTCACCTTGTAGCCACCCTTTTCAGCCCAGCGTATGTACATACGCATCAGCATCTGTGCCCAGTCCTGTGCCTCGGTACCACCAGCGCCGGAGTTTATCTTCAGCACGGCGTCCATGGGGTCTTCCTCCTGTCGCAGCATATTCTTGAGTTCGAGGTCCTCGATAGCTTTTATGGCACGTTCGTATGCCACGTCCACCTCCTGTTCGGTGACCATCTCATCCTTATAGAACTCCATCGCCAGCTGCACCTCATCCGCAGCAGTGCGCACCTCCTTGTAACCGTCGAGCCACTTCTTCAGTTCGCCCACCACCTTCATCTGTGCCCTTGCCCTCTCTGGGTCATCCCAGAAGTCAGGAGCCTGCGTCCTGAGGTCTTCCTCCTCGTACTCTATCTTCTTTCTGTCTATGTCCAGATATTTATACAGAGCATCCGCCCTGTCCATCACATCTTTCAGTTGTTCCTGTGTTATCATTCTATTCCTTATACATTGTCTCGATGACGTCAGCGTAGTTTTTTATCACCACGGGGCGACGTGTCTTCAGTGTGTTTGTCAGTTCGCCACTCTCCATGGTAAATGGTGATGTGAGCAGTGTGAAGCGTTTCACCTGTTCGTAGCCTGCCAGTCCCTGCTGCAGAGTGTCTATACGTTCCGCGAGCATCTTTATTATCTTAGCATTGCGACATAGATCCTCACGTCCCTCAAACGGTATGTTATATTCACGAGCATACTCCTCCAGCATAGGGTATGCTGGTACTATCAGCGCAGAGACAAACTTACGTTCCTCAGCTATCACCACTATTTGTTCTATAAACTTATCCACCAGCAGTTTCGACTCCACCGCCTGTGGTGCTATGTACTTGCCGTTAGATGTCTTGTATAGGTCCTTTATGCGCTCCGTCAGGAATAGTTCTCCGTCACGTATATATCCAGCATCCCCCGTACGGAAATATCCATCCTCCGTAAACGACTCTTTGTTAAGCGTCTCGCGTTTGTAGTATCCACGCGTTATCGTAGGTCCCTTGAGCAGTATCTCGTCGTTCTCCCCTATCTTCACGTCGATACCGTTGATAGGACGTCCCACCGAACCTATAGTATAAGGTTCGTCCTTATGGTCGCACGATACCGTGGCGAGGCTCTCCGTCAGTCCGTAACCCACTATCATGTTCAGTCCCAGGCTGTGCACGAATGTCTCCACCTCTGGCGACACCACCGCTCCCGCCGTAGGAAATATGTTGGGTTTCACCAGTCCAAACTGTTTTCTCACCAGCGCCAGCAGCGTCTTGTCTATCGCCTTGTACTTCATGGCGAGGAGCAGTGACGGGCGTTTGCCGTGCGCCTTACACTCCACGTTATATTTCTTGCCTATCGCCAGTGCCTCCCTGAACAGTTTCTGGTGCATAGGCGATGACGAGTCTATCTTGTCCTGTATGCCAGCATACACCTTCTCCCAGAAGCGTGGCACCGCCGACATACACGTTGGGTGTGTCTCCTTCATCGACTTCTGTATCTCACGAGGGTCAGTATTTATTATCAGCATGCTGCCTTCCGTCAGTGCCAGGAAGTCCCATCCCCTTTCAAAGATATGCGCTATGGGCAGAAATGTTATCACTCTGTCATCCTCTCCCACAGGCACGCACTCGTTGTTTGCCTTAAAGGCTGCAGCATACTGTCCGCAGGTGAGCACCACACCCTTTGACTCTCCCGTAGTGCCCGAGGTATATAGTATGTTGGCAATGTCATCGTCATTGAGTTCGTTCCATAGCTGCTCCACCTCCGTCTGGCGTGGCAGTGCCTCGCCCTGCTTCATGAAGTCATTGAAGTATATCGATGTCACGTCATGCTCCGCCAGCGTCACCGATGCATCATATATCACTATCCTCTCCAGTGTGGAGCACAGCGCCTGCACCCTACGTGCCTTGTCATACTGCTCCTGTTCGCCGACAAACATTATACGTATCTGCGCATCGTTGACGACATACTGCAACTGCTGCTCCGAACTCGTAGCATAGAATGGTATCGTCACGGCTCTCACTCCGAAGGCTCCGAAGTCGGTATAGAAGTACTGTAGGGCGTTCTGTGAGAACACTCCGATATTCTCCTGCGCTTTCACACCCAGATTCAGCAGGGCGTTCGACACCTTCATTACGCTCTCCGAAAACTCGTTCCACGATACCTTTCTCCATACGGTGCCCCCGAAGTCCTTGTACTCAAAGACTGTCCTGTCACCATATTTCTTTGCCTGCTCGTGAGGCAGCAACGCTAAATGACACACTGTTTGCATGGCAGTACGTTTTTATCACATATCAATTTGAATGCAAATTTACAAAAAAAGTATAAAATGAGCAAACTTTTAATATAATTGTGAATTATGAATTATGAATTATGAATTTATTTACTACCTTTGCAAAACCAACGATAACAAAAAACTCACCATGACCATCGACCAATACGTCAATGATGCAGTAGCACTGCTCAAACAACTCATCACCACTCCCTCCATAAGTCGTGACGAGAGTGCAGCAGCCGACATAATGGAGCAAGCCATGCACAGCTACGGCTACGAGCCGGAGCGCATAGGCAATAACCTGCTCATCAAGTCATCATCATGGGACGACAACCGTCCCACCATACTCCTCAATGCCCATATCGACACCGTCAAACCCGCCAGCACATGGACACGCGACCCCTTCACCCCCACCATCGAGGGCGACCGTCTCTATGGTCTCGGTTCCAACGACTGCGGCGGCGGACTGGTGAGCCTGCTGCAGGTGTTTAGAATATTAGACTCACCCCTAACCCCTCTCTTGAAGAGAGGGGA
>CAMHQF010000048.1:0-10747 GCA_946187445.1 uncultured Prevotellaceae bacterium | reverse complement strand
TCTAACGCAGTGGCAAGAGAGGGGCTGGGGGTGAGTCTTATTACTTTACCTGCTGTCCAGCTACGTTGAACTTACCGATCTGTACGCCCTTAGCGGTAATCACCTTTACAGGAGCATAGTTAGCGTTATCGTTCACGTTAACGTTGGTTATTGCTGTTGCCTCGCCGTCGAAGATGATGTCGAGAGCGTCACCACCGATGCCTTCAATCTCGAGGTAGCACTTACCTGCTGGGATTGTTATAGAAGAAGAAACCTTCTTAAACTTCTTCAGAGTCTTAGAGTAAGCGTAGATGTTGTCGCCACCTGTCACTGAACCGTCAGAAACCTGGAGGAGGTTAGAAGGAGTCTCTCCGCTTGCTACTATCTCTACGTCATAGTCACCTGCTGTACCCTTGATGAGGAGAGGAGTACCAGCTGCTACTGCACCTACCTCAGCTGTTTTTGCAGATGAAGTGCTGGTTGCTGTTACTGCGTATGCCTTGATATCACCGTCGATAGTAGAGAAGTCAACAGCGTTCTGTGTAACGTATGTCAAAACACCAGCCTCTGGGATTGTGATTGTCTCAGTAGCTGCAGCTGGAGTAAACTCAAAGCCATAGAAGCCCATTTTAGAACCTGCTACACTCAGCTTGTATGTAGTACCTGCCACTACGTCAAAAGTAAGAACAGTCCACTGTTTCTTTGAAGGAGCCCAAGTATTTGATTCGTTTGTTCCTGCGTTAGCACTTGTTGTATTACTGCCTTCATCCTGCACACCATTGTAATCGAATGAAGTAACATTGGTTAGAGTGAATGTCTTGCCACCATTGATGATAACACCTACTGAGAGTGTTCCATTCTTTGTAGCAACAAACTCTGGTCCCCAACCGTTATTGGAGCCTGTGATTTGCGCAACATAGTTAGGGTTAATTCCTGACAAGGAAGTATCTGCTGTTGGTGCAGCACCACTATAATTTACAATTGTCGCAGTAATGTCATCGGCATAAATCTTCTCACCAGCAACTGCTACTTCATCCTCACTTATGTAGTACGCATTTCCTGTAACGTACTTGTCAGGATTGGTAACAGTGAGGGTAACAACATCTGAAGTAGCGTCAGGCTCTACACCGTTTGATGCTACTGCATAGAAAGAGAATGTGCCTGCTACATCTGTAGGAACGGTGTATGAAGCGCCTGTAGTAATCTGTTCGTCTGTGTCGCCGTCATACCATGTAACGGTAGGAGTAGGAGTACCTGTAGTCTCTGCTGTGAGGATCACCTCTGTGCCTACGAGTACGTCGCTTGCAGGAGCACCTGTAACGTTGATTGTTGGAGCCTCAGGTGCAGAAATGGTTATCTCTGCCACATCAGAATCAATGTCGCCATTTTCATCTGCTACGTTTACATAGTAGAAGCCAGCTACTGTTGGAGTGTATGAAGCACTTGTTGCACCGTCGATAGCTGCAGCATTTGTCTTATCTGCATCATCACATGTGTACCACTGATACTCGAGGTCGCCAGCAGAAGCTGTTGCCTCTACTGTCAGAGCTGCAATTGGGTCGCCGGTAGCGTAAGCTGCGCTCTGTGGCTGAGTAGTGATGGAAGGACCTGCGGATGCCGCAGTAAAATATACTCCATAAAGGTACGTGTCTTTATCATAAGCAAAAATTGAAACAATGTAAGTTTTGCTTGCATCAAGCCCTGAATATGATACAGGGTTCAGAGCTGCGGTACTTCCTGCTACTACAGTCATTGCTGTTGATTCCGTTGTTGTGCCTGGAATATACTCTGTTGCTCCAATCTGAAAACCACGACCAGAGTTTGCCTGACCAATGGCTTTCACACCAGTAATACCAGAAACGAGCATGTGTATAACTCGCTTTGAAGAGTTATAGACACCACCGTCAGCCTTTACCTGGAGACATTTGACGTTACTCGAAGGCTGGGTAGCACCAAAATCTGTATCCCATTCAGTTGGGTTTAGAGCTTTATCCGTCAATGTCTTGGATGGGATGTTAACCCAAGTCTCATTGCCTGTCAAATCTTTCGGGAGAATCAATGTGTTCGCCGAAATAGCATTCACCGTAGTCGGAATGTACGATGCTGCCGACGCAGTGATTGCTACAACCAGCAGCGTCAATAATGTAAATAGTTTTTTCATAATGAAATAAATTTAGTTAATAAATAAAGTTTTTTATTTGTTAGTTTTATTTGTTTTTACCTTTAATTCTCTCCCTACGCTCACGGGCAGGGAGAGTTGACATGTGGGAATCTTGGAAATTTCAAGTAACGCACAAGAAACAGGCTGCTCCTCTCGCGCTATGATAGATACATGCTATGCCGTGAGACGGCAAAAGCATGGGGATAATCCAAGGACACGCAGCCCCTAAGGCAATGCCAGCGGTGGCTGCCCTGAAAAACTCCCTATTCAGTGGTGTGAAGTAAGTATGTAATGTGTGGAAAATAAAAAAGGCATGGGAGTTTCTACTTCTGCCCATCCCTGTGTTCAGGCCTTCGCATTGCCCCCAGTCAAGGATAAGCAACGCAGTCAGCCCACGCCAAACGGCATTTATAGACCACAGCACACCCTACGTATAACCATACGCAAGGTACGCGCGAGCCTAAAAATACTCGTCAACGCAGACGTTTCGTTGCACTACCACTGTGACTGGTTTCAAAGTTGCGAAGTTTGAACACACAGATGATAACGTTCAGTAAACGCCTTTCGAGGCTTTGCCAACACGTGGCGACGCCTCCTTTCCCTAATGTCATGAACTCACCCGCCCTAAGGACTGAATGCGTTCGCTCACTATATGGGGCACATCCCCACATGCAGAGACAACTTACACCGTCTCCGATGCAAATTTACGTATTTATTTTGAAACTGCAAAGAAAAATGCTAAAAAAGTAAAAATATATACTATTTTAGCCTATTATACTGAATAAGATAAGAATATTTCTGTATTTCTACCTGTTGTATATAAGGTCTAACCCCTGATTAGTATAGAAAGGAAACTTTTGGTCACCAGATATCAAGGGCACCCCTAAAGTAATTGCCTGTGAGATTATAATATGATCTGAAGGGTCATAGTGTTCGGCAGAGGCATTGATCTCTAAATTTGCCAAGGTGTGCATAACCTCCATATCTGGTTGGACTATACGTATTCCATAGTTACGTTGTATGGAATCTATCATGTCAGTAGAGGTTTTCCAGTATTTACGAAGGAGAGGTTTGGACCTATACGCTACAATCAACTCACGTACAGACTCCATACTTATAAGCAAGTCATTGGCATAATCACCAAGAATCATAGCTACATCTGACGATAGCCTATCCTGTTCCTTGGCATACCATATAAATATATGTGTATCGAGAAGGTATCTCATCAATTAAGATTTGTGAAACTTTTCACTAAATCATCGAGTTCTATCCTCTCGTCTTCTGTCAGCGGCTCCCAACCATTCTGTAGTCCTATCCACTGAGCTTCCTCAAGTCTATTCTTAAAATTCTTTCCTTCCATTGATATTTTCTTTTCTGCTGCGCAAAGTTACGAATAAGCTTGCAAATAACCAAATATTTTTTAGTTTTTTTTATATCCAGTTCAGCAGGTTTGCCGAACAGGACTCTTCCGTTTGTCCTTTTATTGTCCCTGTTGTCTATATTCTTATTTTGTCAGATTTGTACAGATTTGTGAGATTTCTTGCTCTGAGAAGAGCAACTCCGAGTTTTTTTTCAGTCGCCTGATGGCGAGAAATCGTACAAATCTATCCAAATCGTACAAATCTAAAAAATCTTTAATATAGGGTGTGTACTACACCCGAAGGGAGAGCGATCCTTAGTGTCCTCCCAAAGCGGTGTAGAGATTGATGAATGCCTGAATGCCGACATAGCGATTCTCTACTTCCTCGAGCTGGGCAGTGAGCAGGTCTTCCTGCGCCTTGAGCACCTCGACGTAGGTGTTTGTGCCATTGTTCATCAACTCACGCGTGCCCTCGTATGCCTCGTTGAGAGCCGTTACTGCTGTAGCGAGATACTGTGTCCTCTGCCTTGACATCTCGCAGATATGCAGATAGCGATACACCTCATTGCCTGCATTGAGCAGGGTCTGCTCAAACTGTAGGTTGGTCTTCTCCTGCTCCAGTTGCGCATTCTTATATCTGGCACGCAGTTTGCCCTGCGCAAAGAGGGGTTGGGTGAGCGATGCTATAGCCTCAGCGAGAAACTTGCCTGGGTTGACCATTCCCTTGTCGTTGCCCCACCCCGTGCTGCCGTTTATCACTATGTTGGGATAGAACGACTGTCGGGCCTGTTGGGTGTCGTAGTAGGCTATCTCCATCTTCTTCTCTGCCTGACGGACATCGGGGCGTGCGGAGAGCAGCTGGAGAGGTACGCCAATGCTGAACCCTTCGGGCATGGTGAAGTCATCCGCTGAAGAACGCTCTATCCTATGGGGCACTTCTGAGAGCAGACGGCACAACGCTGCCTCGGAGGTAAGGACATCTCCCTGCAGCTTCACTATGCCTGACTGCACTGATGCCAGCGAAGCCTCCATCTGATATACGGCAGGACTGGGGTAGAAACCTGCCTCGTAGAGGGTGCGCATGGTCTCCAGTGACTTCTCCCATACTATCTTCGTTTCTCCAAGTATCTGCAACTGTCTGTCGAGCATCACCAAAGTATAGTATGTATTGGCGATGTTTGACACCAGACTTGCCTCCACTGCCTGCCGGTAGTCAGCCAGCATGGCTATCCTTGCCTTCTGCTGACGCTTCTTGCTCGTGGTCTGCCCGAAGATGTTGAGTTGCCATGTGGCAGTCATCGGAACTAAGTATGGCCACAAGGTGGTATTGTTGAAATGACTTATTCCCCCTTCAGGTTTGAAGGACAGCGTAGGGAGGTTGAGAAGGCTCACTGAGCGGAGGTCGTTCTGTGCCTGCTCCACGGTTATCTGGGCAGCACGCAGGTCGGTATTGTTTGACAATCCGCGCTCTATCAGCTGCTGCAGCAGAGGGTCAGTAAACATCTTGCGCCATCCCACGGCACCTATGCTCGCAGTATCCTGCAACTGTATGCTATCACCCATCAAGCCCTGGGGCACGGTGGGCTTCGCCTCATACGGTTTGTAGAGGGAACAGGAGGAGAGGATACTCACTCCAACGAGGGCGAAGTATAAAGTTTTTTTGAAGTTTAGCATTGTTGGAATGTCGGGATGTCGATATTTCAGGATTTCGTTATTATTTCTTAAACCACCTGTCCTCCAGCTTCTGGAAGACGATGTAGAAGGCAGGGGTGATGAAGAGCAGGGCAAGCGTACCCAATATCATACCGCCTATGACGGTGAGGGCAAGCGACTTGTTGCCTATGGCACCTGCACCATTGCCTAAAGCGAGCGGCACCATACCCATTATCATGGCGAAGACTGTCATGAGAATAGGACGCAAACGGTCTCGGCAAGCTTCAAGGGCGGCATCGGTCACAGACAGTCCCTCCTCATGCTTCTGCATGGCAAACTCGGTGATGAGGATAGCCGTCTTAGCCACCAGACCTATTATCATTATCACACCCGTCTGCACATAGATGTTGGCACCTACGCCCATCAGTTCCAATGGCTTGATGGCGAGATATGACCCTACCAAACCGAATGGTATGGACAGCATGACGGCAAACGGTATCAACAGCGAGTTATACAGACACGCCATGATAAGGTATATGAGCAGCAGACTTATGCTGTATATTATAATAGTCTCGTTGGATTCGGCATTCTCTGCTTCCTCGCGAGCCATACCAGAGAATTCATAGCCGCAGGTCTCAGGGAGTGTCTCCTTCATTGTCTCGTCAATTGCCTTATACACATCCTCTGCAGTGTAACCAACGGCTGGCATTGCCGAAACAGGATAGCTTGGGAAGAGGTTGAAGTGGTGCTCCATTGCTGCACCCATGGATGGCGTAATGGTTACAAACTCCGTAACAGGTACCATCTTGCCATTTACGGGCACGAAGATGTTGTTGAATGCTGTCTCTGACATGCGATAGTCCTTGCCTGCCTGCACCATCACACGATAAACGTTGCTATACTGCACGTAAGATCCAATGTATGCTCCTGCAAGGTATGTGCCGATGGTACTGAGCACGGTAGCCGGCGATATACCCATGCATTTGCAGGCTATCTCGTCAACGTCGAGCTTGTACTTAGGGTAGTCGCGTGAATAGCTCGACATGGCACTCTCCACCTCCGGGCGCTCGTTCAGTCTTCTCAGGAACTCCTCACACATCGCCACATAGTTATCCTTGTCGATACTTCGTGAGAGGTCTTGTATGCTGAAGTTAATGTTTGAGTCATTACCATAGCCTGGTATCTGTGGCATCTGGTAAGCCGTGACATCAGCCTGTGGCAGATTTACCCTCGCCCACTCTGTGATGTTATTTTGTATATCAAAGACACTATAGAAATCTCTTTCGCTCCAGTTCTTCAGCCTTACCATCAACGTGGCGTAGTTGGTGCTCGTGGCATCATCCATCATGGAGTAACCCGTCAGTGCTGCCACTGTCTCCACATCATCCAGTTTCTGTATGTATTCCTCCAACTGTACTGCCGTAGCCTCCGTCCTGTTCAGGTAGGTGCCTGGCTTGAGCGCTATGTTGACGAGTATGAAGCCCTGATCCTCCTGCGGTACGAGTTCCTTCTGCGAACTGCTTACCAGTACAAACAGCGCCACCAATGATGCCATGAGCAGTGCACATGCAGCCTTGCCATTGCGAATGAACTTACCCACCCTACCCATGTATTTGCCGAGCAGCGCATTGTATGACACCTCGTATGCCTTCTTCACCCTGAGGCTGAACGACTTGTCATTACCACCGTCATTGGTTTCTTCGCTATCACTCCTTTTGAGGAGCATCACACACAGGGCAGGACACAGCGTCAATGCCGACACAGCGGAGAGACCTACGGCTGCCGCCATGGTGATACCAAACTGACGGAAGAAAGTGCCTGAGGTGCCTGACATGAACGTAACAGGAATAAACACCGCCATGAACACCAGTGTGGTGGATATACAT
This sequence comes from uncultured Prevotellaceae bacterium, assembly GCA_946187445.1. Taxonomy (GTDB): domain Bacteria; phylum Bacteroidota; class Bacteroidia; order Bacteroidales; family Bacteroidaceae; genus Prevotella. The sequence continues at coordinate 3,708 of CAMHQF010000048.1, read as the reverse complement.
GCAGCAGTAACCTCGCTCAGGGCTTCGGTGACAGCGGTGCGCACATTACGGCTTCCCAACTCAAGCTTTGCCATAACCGCCTCAACCACCACGATGGCATCATCCACCACAGTACCTATGGCGAGCACAAGGGCGAAGAGCGTAAGCAAGTTGAGGGAGAAACCTGCAAGCATCACTATGGCAAAGGTGCCTATGAGCGATACTATGATGGATATTGATGGTATGATGGTAGCTTTAAGGTCTTGCAGGAAGAAATATACCACCATAATAACCAGAATGATGGCGATGACAAGTGTCTCCACCACGTTGTGCATGGAAGCATTGAGGAAGTCATCGGAGGTTTCAAGCAAACTGAACTTCATGCCGGCAGGCAAACGTCCTTCCATATCTGCCAGCACCTTGCGGATGTTGGCATTCACCTCGGTAGCATTGGCACCTGGTGCCTGCTTTATATAGAACATCACACCTGGCTTGCCAGATATATTGGTGCGGAAATCATAGGCTCGGGCACCGAGCTCCACTTCTGAAAGGTCACGCAAGCGCAGTATCTCACCCTTTTCGGAGGCTCTTATTATGATGTTCTCAAACTGGCTTATATCGTCAAGCAGACCATTGAACTCAAGGTCTATCTTGTCAGTAGTGCTCTCTATCCTTCCTACCGGCGCCACAAAGTTTTGCTCATTGATAGCGGCGATGACCTCTTCGGGTGTTACGCCATAAAGTCCCATGAGGTCTGGCTTCAGCCATATACGCACACCATACTGCTCACCCATTATCATGGTTCTGCCCACACCTGCAATACGTCGGATGGCAGGCATGACATTGATGTCAAGATAATTGGAGATAAACGACTGGTCGAACTTGCCGTCGGTACTCTCCAGGCTCATTATCATCAGCGTGGCGTTGACATTCTTCTGTATCGTAACGCCAGAGCGTGTCACTGCCTCAGGCAGTACTCCCGATGCCTGACTTACCCTATTCTGCACGTTCACCATTGCCTCATCGGCATCGGTGCCCTGCTTGAAGTATATGTCTATCTCTCCTTCTCCATTTGCCGTGGCCGTGGCGTCCATGTATATCATGTCCTCCACGCCATTCACCACTTCCTCCAAGGGCATAACCACCGATTCCATCACGGTATTGGCATCGGCTCCTTCATAGGTGGCGTTAATGGTTACCATAGGGGGAGCAATGTCAGGATACTGCTCCACGGCAAGGGTCTGCAGGCTCACCCATCCCACAAGACAGGTGACCACAGCGATGGCAAGTGCCGCAACCCAATGCTTTACGAAAAAATGTGTATTCACCTTACCCTCTCTCCATTTGAAAGTTTGTGTGCACCTCTTATTACCACCTCATCGCCGTCGCGCAAGCCATTCTTTACGTAATAGTTGTTGCCGCTGTTGGATGGTATGGCATCGCATATCACGCCTTCCGCCGTACCGTCTTTCTTGACACGATAGAACATCAACTGGTTTTGCAATCGTACCGCAGCTGTTCGAGGAATGCGGAATGCCTTCTTTATCTTCGTAGGGAATATGAGAGTTGCAGACAGTCCTGAGCGCAGTTCGTCATCGGGGTTAGGGAATGTAGCCTTGCATATCACCGTACCCGTCTTTCCATCAACGATACCACCTATCTCTGTCACCACTCCTTCATACTTATATGTCTGACCGTTCTTCAACTGCAGTTTCAGTTTGGGTAGTTTCTCGCCTATGGGTCGTCCATCTACATCTTTCAGTCCGTCAGCCGTTGCCTTGAGGTTATACTGTTCCATGAGTTCCAGCAGTTGTGACTCAGTGTATGAGAACCATGCCTGTATATGACTATTATCGCTTACGGTACACAGCAGCTGACTCATATCTGCGAGCTCACCTATCTTGAAACCGTTTTCCTTTATCATACCAGTGATAGGTGATGTAACAGTGCAATATCCAAGATTCGTCTTGGCTATGGCGAGCTGTGCCTGAGCCTGTTCCACGGCAGCCCGTGATACATGGTATGCGTTGAGACTCGTTGACATGACATAATCACTTACTATCTTCTTGGATGCGAGCTGCTTGTTTGATTCATAACGCAGTCTGGTTGTTTCCATCTGTGCCCTTGCCGCAGCGAGGTTTGCCTGGGCGTTCTGCACCTGCAACTTTGCCTCTGTCTGGTCAATGACAAAGAGAGTCTGTCCTTGGCTCACCTTCACGCCATCGGTGAAGTTCACCTTCCTTATTATACCTTCCACCTGTGGATACACCTCCACCTCATGCACTCCATGCAGGGATGCTGGGATAAAGACATTGTAAGTCAAGGTGTCTGACTTTACTATCTGCGTTTCGTACTTCACCTGAGAGGTATTGTTCTTCTTGGAACCGCACGAAATGATGATACTGCATACTGATATCACCATGACAAATGTCCTAATCACTGTCATATTCACTCTCCTAATCATTTGGACAGACTCTTATTAAAAAGAAAAAAAGCGGGAACTCACCAGTGGAAAGGTGAGCTCCCGCTTAGTTTATAGTTGTTGACTGGCAACTACACCTTGATCTCTACTTCTACACCAGAAGGGAGGTCGAGCTTCATAAGAGCATCGATAGTCTTGGTGGTAGAACTGTAAATGTCAATCAGACGCTTGTAGTCTGAGAGCTGGAACTGCTCACGGCTCTTCTTGTTGACGAAGGTAGAGCGGTTCACTGTGAAGATGCGCTTATGCGTAGGAAGTGGAATTGGACCACTTACGATAGCGCCTGTTGCCTTTACTGCCTTTACAATCTTCTCTGCTGACTTGTCAACGAGAGTGTGGTCGTAAGACTTGAGCTTGATACGAATTTTCTGACTCATGTTTGTTTAATTGAAAATTTGAAATTTAAAATTGAAAGTTATATGCTGCCGCTAAAGAGTCATTTGCTCAGCGACAGTTAACCGCCCCCTCCCCTTGGGAGGGCAGGGGGTGGGGTCTTTTTTATACAAGGTCAGCGCGACCGCCGCTCTCCTCAAGGATAGCCTTGGCGATAGAGCTTGATACTGGGTCGTGGTGGTCGTACTCCATAGAAGAGGTAGCACGTCCTGATGTGATGGTACGAAGTGCAGTAACATAGCCGAACATCTCAGCCAGTGGCACCATAGCCTTCACAATCTTGGCTCCTGAACGAGCATCGTCCATACCCTGTACCATGCCACGGCGCTTGTTGAGGTCACCGATGACGTCACCCATTGACTCCTCTGGTGTCACAACCTCTACCTTCATGATAGGCTCCATGAGCACTGGACCTGCCTTAGGACAAGCATTCTTGAAGGCGTTGCGAGCAGCGAGCTCGAATGAGAGCTGGTCAGAATCGACTGGGTGGAAGCTACCATCGATGAGGGTCACCTTGAGACCTGTCACAGGATAGCCACCGAGTACACCTGCAGTGAGGCAGTCCTGGAAGCCCTTCTGTACTGCAGGGATAAACTCCTTAGGCACGTTACCGCCCTTCACCTCATTGATGAACTGCAGATCGCCCTCTGTGTAGTCCTCATCCTTAGGACCGATGTTGACGATGATATCGGCGAACTTACCGCGACCACCTGACTGCTTCTTATATACCTCACGGAGGTTAACCTCCTTGGTGATAGCCTCTTTGTAGTTAACCTGTGGCTTACCCTGGTTACACTCTACCTTGAACTCACGCTTCAGACGGTCGATGATAATGTCGAGGTGAAGCTCACCCA
>CAMHQF010000047.1:0-11204 GCA_946187445.1 uncultured Prevotellaceae bacterium | reverse complement strand
AAAAGGGTACATAGAGTGGCTGTCTATGTATGCTTTTATAAGGCTCTATGTGCCCCTTTATAAGACTCTGGAAGTGGGTTTGTAGGAGGCAGGAGGATGGAAAGGGGGCGAAATGTTAAAACGTTCGTGGAACAGATACGAAAAAACACCCTAAACTTTTTGGCTGTTTTGCCAAAAAACTTTACCTTTGTACTCGGAAATCTAAAATGGAAGAGAAGCAACGACATAAGCACCTCACAAGGGCAACCAAGGTAATACTGGGCATCATACTGACACCCATAGTACTGGTGGTACTGCTCGCCGCAGCGCTCTACCTGCCCCCTGTGCAGAAGTGGGCTGTGGACAGGGCGAGCGAGTATGCCAGCCGTGAGACGGGAATGGACATCAGCGTAGGGGGCGTGCATCTGGCATTTCCTCTTGACCTGAGCCTCGAAGAGGTAAAATGCATAAAGCAGAACGACTCACTGCCACAGGTAAGAGACACCATAGCGCTGATACACCAGGCTGTGGTAGATGTGCAACTCTTGCCACTGCTGAACAGCAACGTGGTAATCAATCAGGTAGAGATAAACCAGGCACACCTCAACACCTCCGACTTTATACATGAGGCACGAGTGAAGGGCTATGTGGGCAGACTGCTCATCGACAACACTCCCCCACCCGTTGCCACTGTTTCGCTGGACAGCAGCACAGTGAGGCTGAGCAACGTCATAATGAGCGATGCGAAACTCGATGTGGCACTGTCGGACACCGTACCGCCTGACACCACAGAGTCGGAGAACCTGTGGAAAATCTATGCTTCGCAGTTTGCAGTTCACAATTCACAGTTCACAGTTCACATGCCTGGCGACACCCTGCAGGTGAGTGCCTCGCTGAAGGATGCCAAGGCGCAGGAGGGATTCTTTGACCTCAACAAGGGACTGTACCAGATAGCGCAGTTCACAGTTGACAGTTCACAGTTCACACTTGACAACAACTTCGAGCCGACATTGCGCAAGTCGCTGGCAGCTAACAACCTGCAGTTTGACGCTAACCACATCGCCCTGACGGACATAAACCTAAGGGTGGACTCCATATACTACTGCGACCCAGACATAAGGCTGAACATACTGGAGGCTTCGATGAAGGAGCAGGGCGGACTGGAACTGAAGTCGATGACTGCTAAGGTGGCTATCGACTCTGCAAAGATGGTGGTGGATGGCAACTTGGCAACACCAGCGAGTAAGATGGCGCTCAACCTCAAGATGCGACCTAACCCTGTGACCTCGCTCGACCTTGAAAACGGTGAGATTGACGGCAAGATTGATGCTTCGATAGGAAGGCAAGACCTGATGATGTTTGCTGGTGCAAGCCTACCTAAGAACCTGCGCAGGCAGTGGCCTCAGGCCCCACTGACGGTGAAGGGTGTGATGCATGGAAACATGAAAGAGGTGTATATCCCGTGGATTACGGCAGAGTTGCCAACAGCCTTCTCCCTCAAGGCGAGTGGTAATGCCAAAGGCTTTATGGCTCTCGCTGACAACCCCTACTCAAGGCAGTTTAGCGCCAAGATGCATGCTGACCTGCAGACCTACGATCTCAGCTTCGTGAAGGCTCTGCTCGACCGCAGCACCGCCAAGATAATCAACATACCATCGATGCATGCTGTGGCAGATGTTACAGCTAATGGTCCTGAGTACTGGGCTGACGTGAAGGCATACGAGAGAACGGGAACGATAACGGGAAAAGTGAAAGCCAACATAGCGACAAATCGCTACGACGTGGATGCCAAGGCAAGAAATATCAACGTTGGGCACTACGTGAAGGGGTATAATCAGTTCATAGTTCACAGTGCACAGTTAGCAGTTCACAATGGCATAGTGAACGCCAATGTGGATTCTCGCTCCAACCTGCTGTATGGCAACATAAACGTGAGCGGAAAACTGGGAAGCAAGATAACTGACCTCGCCATAACAACAGACCTGAAGAAGGCTGACCTGTACAAACTGAAATTTGCCGATATGCCCCTCACTGTGGCACTCAACGGACAGGTGAATGTATCTACCGACATGGACCAATACTATAAGGTACAGGGAGTGGTGAGAGAGATAGAGGTAACAGACAGTGTGACAACCCACCACCTGGGCGACGTGGCACTCGATGTGCTCACCAGACGAGACACCACGGCGGCAAAGATAAACTGTGGCGACTTCGCCATACAGCTGAATGCTCAGGGGGGATACAAATGGCTGATGGGATGCACAGACCGCATGCAGGCGGCTTTGGAGAAACAGTTTGAGGCAAGGACTATAGACCAGCAGGCTCTGCGTGACTTCCTGCCCAAGATGAAACTGAAGATGCAGAGCGGAAGGGACAATCCTGTCTATGAGGTGATGAAACTATATGGGGTGGACTACTCGCTCATAGACGTTGACATGAAGACCTCTCGCGAGGACGGCATATTCGCTGATGCCAAGATATATGGTCTGAACGCGCAGGGCTACAAACTCGACACTGTAACTGTCAGCATAGGGTCACGAAACGACCCCATGCAGATATACTACAGGGCTCACATACAGAACAGGCCACCTAACGACTATGTGTTTAACGCCCTCATAGACGGCAAACTGCTGGAGCATGGTATAGTGACTGGTGTAAGGCTCTTTGACGACAGAAACGAGATGGCGCTCCGTCTTGGAGCTGAGGCAACGATGGAGGAAAACGGCATAAAGCTGCACCTGGTGCCAAAGAACCCAACCATAGGGTATGAGTTGTTTACGCTTAATGACGACAACTATGTGCTTCTGGCAAAGAACAATCGCATACATGCCAACCTCGACCTGCTCGCCGCAGGCGGAACAGGCATAAAGATTTACTGTACGGACGAGGATGAACTTAACCTTAACGATAACCTTAACGATAACGAAAACTATCTGCAGGATCTCACCTTATCCATAAACAAACTGGACATAGGCAAGATAGCGGCAAGTATCCCTTATATGCCTCGCATGGAGGGACTGTTGGGTGGTGATATCCATGTGATGCAGAAGAGCGACGAGTCGTTTACGCTGGCGTCAGACATCAATGTGCAGAACACTCGCTATGAGGGTCAGGAAATAGGTGACGTGGGTGCCGAGTTTACCTACCTGCCTAAGAGCGATGGCTCGCACTATGTGGACGGCATACTGAAGAAGGACGACATAGAGATAGGTACCATCAGCGGTTCATACAACTTCGACACAGAAGCCATCGATGCCAAGATGAACTTCGAGAAGTTCCCTATGCAGATAATCAACGGTTTTGTGCCTGACCAGATAATAGGTCTGGAAGGAACAGCCGAAGGCACTCTCGCCATACAAGGCACCACAAGCAAGCCAAACGTAAATGGCGAGCTGCTCCTTGAAAATGCTGCCCTACTCTCTGTGCCTTATGGCGTAAGACTGAGGTTTGACAACGACCCTGTGCGCATACAGAACTCTCGCCTGCTGTTTGAGAACTTCCAGATGTATGCAGCCAACAACGAACCACTCCTGGCTCACGGCTCTGTGGATTTTGCCGACCTCGACCACATAAAGCTCGACATGAGGATGCGAGCACAGAACTTCCAGCTGATTGATGCGAAAGAGACAAGCAGGTCGGAAGCATACGGCGAGATGTACGTCAACTTCTTCATATTCATAAGAGGAGAACTCGACAAACTGACGGCAAGGGGTAAGATAGACATTCTGCCTTCTACCAACCTGTACTACATACTGCGTGACTCACCCATCACCACTGACAACAGACTGAAGGAACTGGTGACATTCACAGACTTCCAGAATGGCGACTCGATAACTGTCAGCCGTCCTACTGTTGACGGAATGAATATGGACTTCAACATCAGCGTAGCAGAGGGTGCCCACATAAAGTGCTGGCTCGACGGAGCCCACTCCAACTACCTCGACCTGATAGGTAATGGCGACCTGAGATATGCCTACGCAAACGAGGAGACAAAGCTGACAGGACGCTACACCATAACAGAGGGTGAGATGAAGTACTCTCTGCCTGTCATTCCACTCAAGACCTTCATAATCGAGAATGGAAGCTACATAGAGTGGACAGGCGAGATGATGAACCCACGACTGCACATAACGGCTAAGGAAACCGTGAAGTCGAACGTAAACGTAGATGGAGTGAACCAGATGGTGACATTCAATACGGGAGTGAAACTTTCGAAGACACTTAACGACATGGGACTAGAGTTTGTCATCGAGGCACCTGAGAACCAGACCATCTCTGACGAGCTCAACATGAAATCGGCAGAGGAACGAGGCAAACTGGCAGTGACGATGCTCACTACAGGCATGTACCTGAGCGATGGCAACACATCAGCCTTCTCCATGAACTCGGCAATGAACTCATTCCTGCAGTCGCAGATAAACACTATAGCAGGCAACGCTCTGAAAACCATCGACATATCGTTTGGCATGGAGAGTTCCACAGAGCAGGACGGCACTATGCATAATGACTACACATTTAAGTTTGCCAAGCGCTTCTGGAACAACCGTCTGTCGATAGCGGTGGGAGGCAAGGTGTCATCAGGTCCTGACGTGAGCGGACAGAACAAGTCGTTCTTCAACAACGTAGAATTGCAGTATCGCCTGTCTGACACTTCAAACAAGTACCTAAAGATGTTCTACAAGCGTGCCGTATATGACTACCTCGAGGGCTACCTAAGCCAATACGGAGCAGGCTACCTGTGGAAGAAGAAGGCACAGACGCTGAAGGGCATATTCGGCAAAGACCCTGTGTATATACCAGTAAGACCTATGCGACAGGACAGTCTGAAGCGTCCAACAGAAAAAGAGATGAAGGGTTTAAATGAGAAATAAATACTTAAATAAGAAAGGGTTAAGGTTAGCGTTAACGTTATCGTTATCGTTGATAATATATTCCTGCTCCACCACCTCATCACTGGAGCCTGGGGAGCAGTTATATACTGGACTGAAACCAATAGACTACCGCAACTACGAGCCGTGTAGCCACAAGGATGCCACACAGGAAGAACTGGAGGCTGCTCTCGCCATAGCCCCTAATGGTGCTTTGTTTGGCTCGCCTTATCATCGCACGCCCTTCCCCTATGGACTGTGGATATGGAACTCATGCCACAACTCGGGCGGAGTGATAAAGAAGTGGCTCAACAACTCGTTTGGCAAGCAACCTGTACTGATGCAGAACGTTAATGCTCCGCTTCGCACCTCTGTAGGCGAGAACATACTGCAAAACAACGGATATTTTCATGGTAAGGTGACCTACGACATCATAGAGGGCGAACCCAAGGCGATAAAGAAAGACAGTGTGCTGCGTCCGCGGGAGGCTAAGATACAGTACCATGTGGACTATGGGCACCTGTTTACTATCGACACCCTGTCGTATCACAATTTTCCTGATGACTCTTATAGCAGACTGGCGAAGTCGGAGTCGCTCATAAAGAAGGACGCACCATTCTCTGTCACCACACTCGACAATGAGCTGACTCGCATATACAACCTGTTTCGCAACAAGGGATACTACTTCTACCAAAAGAAGTACGCCAGCTATCTGGCCGACACCATCAACACCCCAGGAAAGGTGCAGCTACAACTGCACCTGGTGGACTCCCTGCCTGAGGATGCCATGCGCCGATGGGTGATAGGTTCGACGACGGTGAGCATAAAGCGACAGGCATTTGAACAGATAACGGACTCAGTAAAGAGGGGCTACCTCACCATAAAATTTGGTGGTGGCAAGCCTGCAGTAAGACCACGAGTACTACTGCAGCAGATGCGCATGCGACCAGGCAACATATTCTCGCAGGATGCCCATCAGGAGTCGCTTAACAACCTGACATCACAGGGCATCTACTCCACTGTGGATATTACATATAAACCACGCAGAAACGAGGACGGCACTACAGTATTGGTGCCTGACAGCATCAAGGGACTGGGCGAGGAAACACGAGCTGGAGCTGGAGTGCTGGATATGTATATCAATGCCACTCTCGACAAGCCGTACGACTTCTCCTTTGGTGCCAATGTCACAGGAAAGACGAACGGGCGAATGGGTCCTGGACTGACTGTAGGACTGACAAAACGTAATGCTTTCAGAGGTGGCGAACTGCTCTCTTTCACTCTCGGAGCCAACTATGAGATACAGATGTCGAGCAATGCTACTGCTGGCGACTCCTACGACTTCTCGGCTGGTGCCTCGCTGGAATTGCCAAGGCTACTCCTACCCCGTCTGTGGAAGAAACGCCGTCGTTGGTACACTACCCCTGCTACCACCATCACCCTGAATGCTGAGATGCTGAGGCGTGCCGGCTTCTTCACAAGGAATGTGTTTACCGGTGAACTGTCCTACATATTCCAACCTACAGCATGTTCGGTGCATGCTTTCACACCGTTGAGTCTTACATACGGCAGAACAACAGACCGTACTGACGCTTTCAACGAGAAGATGGAACAATCAGCTGTCACCATGATGGCAAACCAGGATGAGTTTACTCCTCGCATGCGCTATACCTACACCTACAGTTCACCTGACTCCTACCGCAACCCCGTATTCCTGCAAACCACCTTCACAGAGGCAGGAAACCTGCTCAACCTCGGCTTCAGTGCTTTCAGCAACAAGAAATGGTCAGACCAAGGCAAACACGTCTTGGGCACACCATTCTCGCAGTATCTCAAACTGGAGACCGACATACGCAAGACATGGCACGTGGGCGACTTCTCCTCTGTCGTGTTTCATTTCTATGGAGGCATAATGAAGCCATTGGGCAATGACAGCAACGGCCCCTTCTCTGAGCAAATGTACGTAGGAGGTGCTAACGACCTTCGAGGCTTCGCTATGCGTACCATCGGACCTGGAGGATTGCATATCGACGACAGCAACAGTCAGTATCTATACCACAACGGCGACCTCAAACTCGTCATCAACCTTGAGTATCGTCCTCGTCTCTTTGGCTCGCTCTATGGCGCTATATTTCTCGATGCTGGCAATGTCTGGGTGGTAAACAACGACAGGAGAAACTCACTGAAGGATGCCTATGGACAAGATCCCTTCAAAAAGGACGTAGCAATAGATGTCGGCGTGGGCATACGCTATGACCTCGACTTCTTCGTGCTACGTCTGGACTGGGGTTTCGCCATCCACAAACCATACAACAGCTACTACTCCCTGAGCGACAAACAGACACATGAACTGACCTCGGGTTTCTTCAATGTGCGCAACTTCAAGGATGCCCAGTGTATCAACTTCGCAATAGGATACCCGTTCTGATCAGTTCACAGTTATATATGTGACGTTTCTCGTTAAAAATAGTTAAACCATTCAACAACTGTGAACTGTGAACTATGAACTGTGAACTATTTTTTGTACCTTTGCATCCGCTTTCACGAGTTGGAAGCATATTCACATCTATTTATTTAACAAAAAGTTATTAAAAAACATGGCAACAAAAATTCGTTTACAGCGTGGCGGTCGTAAGAGCTATGCCTTTTACAGCATCGTTGTCGCTGACGTAAGAGCTCCACGTGATGGTAAGTTTACTGAGAAGATTGGTACCTACAATCCTAACACCAATCCTGCCACAGTAGATCTGAATTTCGAACGTGCACTTTATTGGGTGGAAAATGGCGCACAGCCTACTGACACCGTACGCAACATCCTCTCCAACGAGGGCGTGATGCTGATGAAGCACCTCAACGGCGGTGTAAAGAAGGGCGCATTCGACGAAGCTGCTGCTCAGGCTAAGTTTGAGGCTTGGAAGCAGGCTAAGGCACAGGGCTTTGAGGCTCTCAAGGCTAAGGAGGCTGATGCCAAGAAGGCTGCAAAGGCAGCATCACTCGCTGCTGAGAAGAAGGCTAACGAGGCTAAGGCTAAGGCGATTGCAGAGAAGAAGGCTGCTGCTGAAGCTGCAGCTGCACCAGCAGAGGAAGAGGCCGCTGAGGCACCAGCAGAGGAAGCTGCTGAGGCACCAGCAGAGGCTTAATCCACTACCCTTTAGCAAAACTACAGAGATGTGCAAGCCTCAACAAGGCATGTGCATCTCTTTTTTTCGGTTAAGAGTTAAGGTTAGGGTTAAGGTAAATAGTTCTCATTTTTATGCGTATAAAACTTAAGGTTCAGGGGGTTACTGACATGGTAGCCGACAATGTAGCGTCTCTGCTTATCCTCACTGACGAGGCTGAGCAGCGTCAGCTCACTATTGTCATCGACAAGGCGATGCGCCATGAGATAGCACTGCGTCGTGGCAAGTATGTAGGCAGCGTTCAACAGCGAGGCAATACCATCAATGCTCTCCAGCACTGCCTCCCCGAGACTCTCAGCGCAGCCATCAAATATCTTACCAATATAGAGTTTTGTGTTGTCATAGTCAGCATTTCTGATGGAATGTACTATGCCATCCTGGAGGATATGCGCACAGGCACATCATTTCCTATCAGAGCCAGCGATGGTGTGCTCCTTACGTATGCCGATCCTCATATACCTCTGTATATAGAACAGTCGTTGTGGGAGGTGCAGAGCACAGAGTACTTAGGTGACAATGCCAAAGGTATCAGCCTGCCCCTCAATACTCTCAGCACTGGCATGCTTAAGAAAGCACTGCAGAAATGTATAGATGCTGAGAACTACGAGGCAGCACAACATATCAAGGAAGAACTTGACAGGAGATGAAAGAAGAACGTTACTTTTATGTGCCTGACGCCTCACAAGTAGGCGAACTGCCACACGATGAAGCGCAGCATGCTACACGTGTGCTGCGTCTGAAGGAGGGTGACGAGATATACCTCATTGACGGTTGTGGCTGTTTTTTCAAAGCCCAGGTGACACTCGCATCAGCAAAACGTTGCACATATACCATCATGGAGACGTTGCCACACTCTCATGAGTGGCAGGGACACCTGCACATCGCTATGGCACCCACAAAGATGATGGAACGCACCGAGTGGATGGCAGAAAAAGCTACAGAGTTGGGCATAGACGAGTTTTCATTCCTCGACTGTCAGTTTTCTGAGCGTCATCATCTGCGCACAGACCGTATCGACAAGATTGTCGTTGCTGCAATGAAGCAAAGCCACAAAGCATGGAAACCCGTAATCAATCCCCTGCAGAGTTTCCGTTCCTTCATCGAACAACCGCGTGAAGGTTTAAAGTTTATCTGTCACTGTTACAATGAGATAGAGAGAGTTGATTTTTATGAAACCCTAAGGGGGGCAACACCCACCAAGTCTTCTGAGTCCATCACCGTTTTGATAGGACCGGAAGGTGATTTCTCCATTGACGAAGTCAGACTTGCCATGTCTCATGGCTACCAGTCCGTCTCCTTAGGCAGTGCCCGTCTGCGTACAGAAACAGCTGCACTATCCTCTGTTATGATAATGCAGCTGTGCAGTCGCTAAAGTTTTCGTTATCGTAGCGTTAGCGTTTCGTAGCGTTAGCGTTTCGTACGAAGTTATGAATACATCTCTTCTTTCTGTGCCTTTATTGCCTCATCGTAGATATAGTCATCATAGGTCATCAACTTATCGATGGTTCCCTTTGGTGTCAGTTCTATGATGCGGTCAGCCACTGTATTGATAAACTCATGGTCATGCGAAGCAAAAAGGATGTTGCCCTTGAATGAAATCAGGTTATTATTGAAAGCCTGTATTGACTCAAGGTCGAGGTGGTTGGTAGGCGTATCGAGTATCAGACAGTTAGCGTTCTGCAGTTGCATACGTGCAATCATACAGCGCATCTTCTCACCACCAGAGAGCACGTTGACTTTCTTCTCCACCTCTTCCTGCTTGAAGAGCATCCTGCCGAGAAATCCCTTCATCGCCACCTCGTTGCCAGGACCATACTGTGATAGCCAGTCCACGAGGTTGAGGTCACTCTTGAAAAACTCAGTATTATCCAGTGGAAGATATGCGGTAGTGATGGTGACTCCCCACTTAAAAGTACCTGCATCAGCCTCTCTGTTGCCATTGATAATTTCAAAGAGTGCCGTCATCGCCTTGGGGTTGTGTGAGAGGAATACTGTCTTTTGTCCTTTCTCTATATTGAACGAAACATTGTCGAAGAGCACCGTACCATCAGCATCGACAGCTTTGAGTCCCTCTACCTCAAGTATCTGGTTGCCTGGCTCACGTTCCATCTGGAATATTATGCCAGGATATTTTCTTGTTGAGGGCTGTATTTCTTCTACGTTAAGTTTCTCGAGCATCTTCTTGCGTGAGGTTGTCTGTTTTGACTTCGCCACGTTAGCTGAGAACCTTCTGATAAACTCCTCCAATTCCTTGCGCTTCTCTTCTGCCTTAGCCTTTTGGTTTTGCGCCTGACGCAGTGCCAGCTGACTTGACTCATACCAGAAAGAGTAGTTGCCGGCAAACATTGTCACCTTGCCAAAGTCTATATCCACCGTCTGTGTTGATACAGCATCAAGGAAGTGACGGTCGTGGCTCACTACGAGCACTGTCTGTTCTACGTTTGACAGATACTCCTCGAGCCATTGTACGGTGTCGAGGTCAAGGTCGTTGGTAGGCTCATCGAGGAGCAGGTTGTCAGGATTGCCAAAGAGTGCTTTTGCCATCATCACACGCACTTTCTCATTATTTGACAGTTCTGACATCAGTGAGTAGTGCACAGCCTCTTTAATACCCAGTCCTGACAGCAGTTGGGCAGCATCGCTCTCAGCATTCCAACCGTCCATCTCGGCAAACTTCTCCTCCAGTTCAGCAGCACGGTTGCCATCAGCCTCTGTCATTTCAGGCTTAGCATAAAGAGCCTCACGCTCCTTCATGTTTTCCCATAGGGGCTGATGTCCCATGAGCACAGTATTGATTACCGTCTCGGTATCATATTTGAAGTGATCCTGTTCCAATACTGACAGTCTCTCACCAGGTCCCAACTCTATAGTACCTTTGTTGGGCTCCAGCTCTCCGCTTATAGCTCTGAGCAGAGTAGATTTTCCTGCACCGTTGGCGCCTATCACTCCATATATATTACCTGGAGTAAACTTGAGGTTTACATCCTTGTAGAGCACACGTTTACCAAATTGTATGGCCAGATTAGTTACCGTTATCATTACCTTAAAATACTTTTATTGATATATCTTTGCGACTGTGAAGTTACGAAAGAAGGAAGACGTAACATATGTCTTCCTTCTCTCAGCGGTGCGTACGGGACTCGGACCCGTGACCTCCAGCGTGACAGGCTGGCATTCT
>CAMHQF010000046.1:0-12012 GCA_946187445.1 uncultured Prevotellaceae bacterium | reverse complement strand
GTGCTCGAGGAAGGTCCTTGCCAGCTTCAGCTTGGTCTCACTCAGCTCAACCCAGGTGCAGTGTGGAACACTATGCCTCCTCACACCCACGGTCGCCGTATCGAGGCATACTATTACTTTAACCTGCCAGAAGGTCAGACCATCTCTCACGTAATGGGTCAGCCACAAGAGTCACGCAACGTATGGCTCCACAACGAGCAGGCTATCATGTCACCTGAGTGGTCTATCCATGCAGCAGCAGGCACTTACTACTATACCTTCATCTGGGGTATGGCAGGTGAGAACCTCTACTACAATGATAAGGACAACATTCCTGTTATAGATATTAAGTAAATAAAAAAACCTCCCCTGCGGGAGGTTTTTTTATTTTATTCTGGATTCTTAGAGTCCATACATATTGTCACGGGACCGTCGTTGATGAGTTCCACCTGCATCATGGCACCAAACTCGCCTGTGCCGACAGGTTTGCCGAGGTCTTCTGACAGTTTCTTTACGAAAGCTTCGTAAAGTGGGATGGTGATTTCATGACTGCCTGCCCTGAGGTAACTGGGACGATTGCCCTTCTTATAGCTTGCCCACAGGGTGAACTGTGATACCACCAGTATGTCGCCCCCTATGTCCATGATGCTCTTGTTCATCACGCCGTTCTCGTCATCGAACACGCGGAGGCCTGTTATCTTACGGCTCAGCCACTCGATGTCTTTCTCCGTATCGTCATTGCAACATCCTAACAGCACGAGGAAACCCTGACCAATCTCCGCCTTTGGCGTAAGGTTCAAACGCTCGTTAAGGTTATCGTTATGGTTATCTGGGACTATAGTTACCGACGCTCTACTCACTCTTTGTATTACTGCTCGCATTGTATCTTCAATTTTTAATTTATTGTTGCTGGGGCAAAGGTACTAATAAAAGTTGAAATGTGCAAAAGATGTTAACGAAAGTTAAGTTAGTGAGGAAATATAGTGCAAATAGAGGAAGAATAGTAAAAGATATTGTAATTTTGCACACCGAAATTAAAAATGTGCAAAAAAGGATAACTTTTTAGAATAAAGTATAAGGCATAAAGTATAAAGTGTAAAGATTCAGGATGATGAAAAAAGTACTCTTTCTTTTAGTAGTTTTCAATTTTCAACTTTCAATTTTCAATCTTGCTCATGCTGGTGGCATGATGTCCAACACCAATCAGAATGCGGCTTTCATCCGTAATCCTGCGCGTGACGCGGCAATTGGTATTGATGGTGTGTACAGCAACCCTGCCGGTGTGGCATTGATGCCAGAAGGATGGCATCTGTCAGTCAATTGGCAGTATGCATGGCAGAAACGTTACATCGATACGCAAAACCCCGTGCTCGCCAATGACTCGCGCAATGGCGGTAGCGATGCAAAGCGCTATCGTGGTGTCGCTACAGCACCTGTTATACCATCAGCACAGCTGGCATACAATTGGAATGACTTCTCTTTCCAGTTCAATTTCGCCATAGCTGGCGGTGGCGGTAAGTGTGAGTTCCAGAATGGACTTGGTTCTTTCGAGTCAGCCGTGGGCAACGTATGGGCTGGCAAATTAAGGAATATCGCTGGACTGGTAAACAATACCTTTGCAACATACGGCATCAGCGGAGAGGTACCCGCCACCACAGGTTACAGCTGTGAGAGCTATATGCAGGGACGCCAGTACTATTTCGGCTTCACCCTCGGTACAGCATATAAGATTGTAGATACCAAGAATCTCAAGGTGTCAGGCTATGCAGGCGCACGTTTCCTCTATGGTATGGCGAGCTATAAGGCTGAGATCAATAATATAAAGGTTATGGCTACTGATGGCACCAACTACTCACTGCGTGGCTATGCCAATGCCATTTCCAATACTATAGAGAGCGCAGGCCAGAGGGTGGTTGTAGAGCAGGCGCTGGTTAATGCCTATAGCGGTATGACACCTGCTGAGGCTATGGCTGCAGCGTCTGACCCTGCACAAAATCAGAGATTGGCAGTAGTACAGACTGTAGGCCAGACGCTTGCTTCTCAGTCTGCTCCACTCGAGAAATACTACGATGGCATCGCCCTGCAGAGTGACCAGAACGGTTTTGGCGTATGTCCTATCCTGGGTCTCGACGTGAAGTATGCTTGGGTGAACTTCGCCATGAAGTATGAGTTCCGTACCAAGATGAATATGAAGAACAACTCTACCGTTGAGGAGGCAAGTTTCCTGCCTGCCGTCAACCAGTTTGTCAATGGCACCAAGGTGCGTGAGGACACTCCTGCCCTCCTTACCCTCGGTCTGCAGATAGAGCCCCTCCAAGGACTGCGTATCAGCGCTGGTTATCACCACTTCTACGACCGCAATGCCAAGAAGACCTACTACGATGCTGACGGTGTGCGTCACGACGACAAGAACTCCATGCTCTCCAAGGGCACTGACGAGTGGCTCGCAGGTGCTGAGTACGACTTCGGCAAGGACAAGCGTTGGACTGTCAGCGGTGGCATACAGACTACCACCTACGGCAATACCGACGAGTATATGACCGACCTCTCATTCGTCACCAACTCATGGAGCTTCGGCACAGGTGTGAAGTACAAGATCAACGAGAAGATGGCAGTAAACTTCGGCTACTTCCAGACCAACTACCGCGACTACAAGGAGGCAGCAGACTTCCGTGACTCCAATGGCTCGCACAACAACTTCACACGTACCAACCGCGTGTTTGCCGCAGGTCTCGATATAGATCTTTAAACGGGAACGATAACAACACAATAGGCACTGCCCTGATTCAGGGCGGTGCCTGTTTTTTTTATCATTTTGTCACTTTTTTTTATCATTATTTGCACGTTTAAATAAAAAGGTGTAAATTTGCAACGTGAGATATGTCTAATGGACTATCGACAATATGGAGATTATGAACTTATATGTAACTAAAACACAAAGTATTATGAAAAAGACTATCCTGAATTCTTGGGTGGCAATAGCCATCGGCATTGCGAGCATGGTGACAATCTCAGGATGCTGTGACGACGACCTGGCAAATGATACCACTATAATCCCCACCAACGTTATTGTTGACCCAAACGTTGACCAGTTGCAAACCAAGGTGACTGCCAATGTGCCCACTGCAGTGCTGAGTACCTTTGATGACAATTCTATGGGAGCAGCCCTCGTGCGCCGTCTCCCTAACACCACTAACTCCATACAGGGTGACACCAAGATGGTGCTCATCAAGGGCGAGGACATACTGAGTCGCCCTCTGACTGAGTGGATTGAGGCAGCAAGGATATACCTCAAGGGCGGCTACATAGCAGTAGAGAAACCTCATAATGCCCATCTCGTTGAGGTGGCTAAGCAGTTGTCTAATAGATTAGAGCAGGCTACTCACGATGTGTTGACAGAGAGTGGACACATTACAATCACTCCACCTGAGCAGGTGTCCAGCAACTCTATCAACATTGATGCTGAACGTATGGGCGCTCGAATTGTCAACATCGCTACGATAGCTGGCTCACGAGCTAATGCCAGCAGCGAGGCAGTTGCCGAGATGGTCGTCTTCTCTCCTATGGGCTTTTACCAGTGCGACCCTTATCAGGACGAAGTGGTCCAATCCTCACGCTCAGATAAAGATGGAGAAGAGGTAGAAGAAGATAAGATAGACAATTCTGACTATACTAAACTCAACAGCGGCTTGCTTGCCGACGGAGTTGCCGAGTGGTTAAACTATCAAGGCAACAGAACAGCCGTTTCTAAGAGCAGACTCCTCTCTAAGGCTGACGGTCAGGGTTCTATCAACGAAATGATGAGCGCCAGCGAAGAGCATTACTATAATAGAAGCCTGTTTGATTATGATTGGAATAAAAATACGCGCAAAAAGCCTTACGGCTTTTCTGAAGTCATCCGCGTGTGGGGCAGCCACAATATGAAGACCAACAAGGACTATTACTTCGTGCAGCAATCTGCGCTGTCAGCCGTTGGAGGCGAGCAAGAGGGTGATGCTCGCTTTGATCCCAACAAGACCCTTTATGCAGGTCCTTACAAAGAAAAGGAATGGATAAAAACGGATTACAGCCGTAATGGCAAGCATTACAAAGCATACTATGGTTCATGGTGGCAGCAAGGCGAATACTCGTTGAACCTTGTTGGTTCTGGCACCATAAGGCTGGAGGATGCCCTTCCTACGACAGACAACAACAACACCAGCACATCTATAGCTGTGGGCGAGACTCACTCAGAGACAAACACCATTGGTGGTTCCTTAGGCTTTTCAGGTTGGAATCTTACAGGTAGCGCCAACTACTCTCACGGATGGACCGACGGCACCTCCTATACCATGACCTCTACCACCAATGCCAAAGAGATAACGGTGGAGAAGAACACTGATAATAATAAGGTTAAGTGGAACTATGAGAACAGCCAGAGTATCTACGGTTCTTATGATTATGATGATAAGCATAAACTGGCTTCAGCGTCTGTTACCACTGACGTAAACATCGACAACCAGGCATGCTGGTCTGTAGAAAATCCAGAAGGGGCATACACACTTGAGGTCACAAGCTCCTCAGATATGAAGTGCATGTGGACCGACAAAGATGACCATAAATGTAGCTCGACTAACGGACCATCGTCAGAGAATAATAAATATGAGCTCATCATCCCTAACCGTGCCGAGCAGACATGGTACATGGACATAACCTTCCCCGAGATAGGTCAGCCTGGTCATGAGGGTCATAAGGGACTGCTCACCCAACGCATGGGGGAACAGTTCCCAAGCATATATCAGACTGAGGTAAAAATTGCAGACCGCACGGAAGAGAGCGAGAACACCATCAAGATATTGGTAAACCAGGCTGATAATGTGCTCCACAACACCGATGGTGGTCAGACAATGCGTGAGTATGCCCTCGACCTTGGTATCTCTCAATATACTATCACGTGGTACACCATCGACGGCAAACATAGTAAATATGGAGTTACAGTTAAGGCAAGAGAAGAGTAATAACATGAAAATGATAAGATTATCGCCATCCCTTGCCAAGGGATGGCTTCTCGCCATAATGCTGATGGTGGGTGTGGAGGTGGCTATGGCTGATGCTGGTACTAAGAAACTCTGCGCCTATGTGGCATCTGATGGCAAGTCAATGAACTTAATGTTTTGTAACCCTGACGACACCCCGCCATCAGGCTACAGCAGATGCGTTTACGATGGAGGAACCAACTGGAACTCATCCTTCCACGAGACAGTCCAAAACTGCACCATCGATGCTTCGTGTCAGGACTTTGACGGCACAGAGCTCAAAGCCCTCTTCTGGAATTGCACAGCGCTGAAAGGGATAAATTCTCTAGAAAACCTGTGCACTGCAAACGTGGAGAAGATGGACAATATGTTCTACAACTGTTCGTCGCTTACATCGTTAAGCCTTCCGTATAATGAACAGCATCATGCATGGGATATATCTAAGGTAACGAGCATGATAGGCATGTTTGAAGGTTGTAGCAAGCTGGGCGCTATAGACCTCAGTGGCTGGAACACCAGCAACGTAACGAAGATGACTGAGATGTTCATGGGCTGTGCAGGCTTGAAGAAGATAGACATCAGTTCGTTCAACACCTCAAAGGTAGAGAGCATGGTCAGCATGTTTGATGGTTGTACTCAGCTGCAGACCATCTGGGTAGGTTCTAAGTGGAGCACCGCTGCAGTGACTGGTGGAGGACTGATGTTTCACGGCTGCAGTGCTATAGTAGGAGCAGACGGCACCACATACAACTCTGCCAACACCAGCGCTACATACGCCAAAGTGGGCGATGGCGGCTATCTCAGCAACGGACTGAAGACTCAGGCGGCTGAGGGCAGGCGATGGATGACATTCTATGACGACGAGAACACCTATCAGCTCTATGACTTCAACGACCTTAAGGTTTACTCGGCAAAATATGATGCTGACCATTCATGGCTGATACTGAAAGATGAGGGCAAGGTCATACCTAAGGAAACGCCTGTCATAATCATGGGTAGTGATGTAGCAAACAATGAATACGCCAAGATGTTTGTTACCACAGCTACCAGCACGATAGCTGATAACGACCTGAACGGTTCAAACTTAGACTATCCCGTACAGAGCCTCAAAAACATTCTGAGCGAAAGGGCACATGTAGAGTATGGTACAGGCGAGATTTACGTGATGGGTGTGACGAGTAAAGGCTTCGGCTTCCACAGGTACACAGCAGAGACCTTCCCTGCCCACAGGGCATTCCTGTATCTGCCATTACCCCCACCAGCCTCTAACGCTATCACTCTCACCTTCAGCAATGCTGTTACTGGCATCGGAGAGGTGGAGTCAGTGCACAGTTCACAGTGCACAGTTCACAGTTGGTACACCCTTAACGGCATGAGGCTTCAGGGCAAGCCCAGTGCCCCTGGCATGTATATAAACAATGGTAAGAAGACAATAGTAAAGTAGGGAGGCTCACGTTATGAAAAGAATATATCTGAAACCAGAAATACGGACCATTGACATCGTGCTGCCGAAACTGCTCGGCAACGACAGTCTGACAATCCCCGTAAATACAGAGCCTGAAGACCCGCCAATCGAGAATCCAGAGGACGTTTTCTAACCCCATGAGGA
Source organism: uncultured Prevotellaceae bacterium (assembly GCA_946187445.1). Lineage (GTDB taxonomy): Bacteria > Bacteroidota > Bacteroidia > Bacteroidales > Bacteroidaceae > Prevotella. The sequence goes on along the minus strand of CAMHQF010000046.1, from coordinate 5,409 downwards.
TTTAACCTTCAAGTACTTATAAATGGAGTTAAACTATAGAACAAACGAAAACTTAAATCAAAATATTTCTTACCTATGAGAAAAAGATTCTTTTGGTTGCTTGCCACCATCATGATGTGTGGGGCAATGATGACTGGGCTGACATCGTGCAGCGACGATGACAACAACAACAATCAGAAGCGCGTGGCAGTGTTGCTTCCCGACAATTCCCGCATAGAGCGTTGGGGCATAGACAAGGCAAACCTGGAGGCGGTGATGCAGGCGTATGGTTTCAATGCCACATTCTACGTTGCTCCCGAGACCTCAGAGGGTGCTGACGAGCAGGTCGCTCAGCTTAGAAAAGTCATCAACGACGGCGTGAAATATATAGTGGTGACAGCCATTGACTATAAGAAAATCAATGAGTCAGGGCTGCTTAAGGAGCATCCCGATGTTAAGGTGGTATGCCATGACCGCTTTATACAGGACAACCCCCAAATAGCTTATCTCTCATCAGCCGACACGAAGGAAGTAGGACGTACACAGGCATTGTTCCTGCTCAACCATTTCCACTCTTCAGGCAAGGATCACATGACCCTTGAAATCCTGCAAGGTCCTGAGACCGATGTCAACGCCAAGGATTATTACGAGGGAGCCATGGAGCTGCTCAAGAAATACATCGACAACGGAACAATAGAAGTCAAGAGTGGCAAGAAGGCATACAGCCAGGTGAAGGCTGACAGTTGGGATGTAGCTGATGAAAAGAAAGCCATGTTAGACCGTCTTGAGAACTATGCTGGTGAATGCCCAGACATGATACTTGCTGCAAGCGACAATGCTGCTCAGGGTGCCATTGAGGCTCTGAATGAAAAAGGTATTACGAAAAAGCCAGTTATAACAGGTCAGGACAATTCCGTTGCGTCTCAGGCTTATATCAGGGATGGCAAGCAGACCATGACCATAGACAAGAACCTGAAGGACATGGCATACAACACAGCCATGATTGTCAACAGTCTGATATCCAATTCTCCGATTCGCACCAGCCAGAGCATCTCAGGCATCCCTGCAATCTTCTCTAAGATTACCCTCATGACACAAGACAGCTATTAGTTCTTCCACACCCCCGAATATAAGGACACATCAGAGCCGACCCCAACACCTTAGGGTCGGCTCTTGTGCTTACATGTGACTCACGCACCTGGTGCTCGTTCTGTCCTATGGGTACTATTTCCAGTTGGGTGGCTCCCAAGAAAGCGCCTCTGCCTAAGGCATTCACCAGTATTCATGTGTCGAGTGCCTGCCCTACAAAAATTATGACCTTAAAACACTAAGTAGTTTTTAAGAAACAATCTAAAACCTGTATTGCAACTTGATGTTGCCTGCATGGCGGTTGGTGATGGCTTCGCTGCTGAGGGCATCTACCATGTCGTGCCAGTCAAGGCTCAGGAACCAATGCTCGTCAAACTGCTTGCTGACTGACAGACAGCCATACACGGGAGTGCCATAGATGATGCGCTGTGGTGACTTCTTGGTGTGATAAATCATCTGCATGCCTATCTGCCACTGGTGAGGAAGGCGTGCGGTGGGCGAAAGACGCACAATGGCGTATGCCATATCTCTTGAAAATGCTAAGTCAGTACCCCCTGTGAGAGTGAGCCAGCGGTGCTTCCAATATACGGAACCAGATACCTCGGTAATGTTATCATCGCCCTCTACCATGTAGTGGCTTGCCTCCGTCTGTATGGTCAGCCTCGGCTTGCTGTATGTGTAGGCGAGTTTAAACTGGTTGATGTCCCACTCTTCCAGCTGACCTTCGATGAACAGCCAGTCGTCATAGGTCAGCGTAATAAGGTCGAGGAAGAGTGCCTCGTAGGCAGGGTTGTAGTATTTGCGGTAGTAGCCCAGCTGCCACTGGTGGCGGTTGTTGGGCACGAATATGACGCACGCATTGGTGTTGTTGCGTGTGTCAGAATATCGGTGGCTCTCGTTGTTGCCTCTCAGTTTGTAGCCGTAAAACATGGTGCGGTTACCAGCTGTGAAGCGCCAGTGGGGCAGGGCGTAGGTGAACTGCAGGTAAATGTCGTGGTTGAAGATATGCCACCCCCAGTCTCTGTCTTTCTGGTTGCTTATGAGGTAGTCGCCCTCGGTGCCCAGCATCATCGACAGGCGCTTGGAGAACAGAGGAGTGTTCAGTTCCACCACATACATAGGCAGTTTGTTTGACACGTATGGGTCACTCGAATACTGATAGCCGCCCAGGATGAGCAGTTCGGTGCCCATATCGTTGAAGGTGTGGAAATAGCGTGCCCTGCCCATCACCTTGCGTGTCATGTTGTAAGGCAGTTCTATGAACTGCTGGGTGAAGTAGGTCAGCAGCTTGTTGCGTTCGTCAAAGCGGTTGGTCATGTGGAGTGTGACATAGTCTTTCTTGCCCTCCTGATAGCTGTAGGTGGCATTGGCATAGACATCGGTGCCCCTGCTGCCATACAGCATATTGGCAGTGGCATAGCCCTCTGCCTGATTGCCAAAGTCGCCCTGACCCTCTACAAAGCCTTTCACCCCGTCGGGCATCTTCATGTTTATGTCGAGCACATTGTTCGTGCCTATGGTACCCTTTGCCACACCAGTGTTGTCACACACCTGTATCTTGTCTATGTCCTTTGCCTTCATCTGACTGAGGATGAGTCGGTTGTCGCCGTTTATCGGGGCATTGTCTATGCGCAGGTTGTAGGTGGATATCACATCTTGGTAGCCTGCTATCATGAGGTCGGGCACCATCTGCAGCACATCCATCAGCGTCTCTTCGCCAGTCAGTTCCATGCGTTGCGGATAGATGATGGTTCTGTCAGCCTTAATCTCGACGATGGGCAGACTGTCTTGCGCCAGCATGGTGACACTTATGAGCATCATGCTCAGCAGTATGTATAGTTTTGAGTTACGAAGCATGTTACAGCATATTGAGGAAGAGGGTGATGATGCCAGTGTTGATGATATCTGCAAACATGGCGCCGATGATTGGTATTATGAGGAAGGGCTTGACGGTATAGTGGTATTTGTAGCATACAGCACTCATGTTAGCCATGGCGTTAGGCGTGGCACCAAGGGCGAAACCGCAGATGCCTGCACAGAGCACTGCTGAATCGTAGTCGCGCCCTAAGAGCGGAAAGGCTGCAAAATAGACAAAGAGGGCTATCATAACTACCTGAGCCACCAGTATCACTATCAGCGGCAGGGCAAGGTTCTGCAGTTCCCACAGTTTCAGTGAAATCATAGCCATGCCAAGGAACAGAGACAGACAGATGTTGCCCACACTTATGATGCGCTCCATATCAAGCAGTTTGTCGGCTTTTACCTGTTTGCCATTTCTATTCAGTGTAACCATTCCCATCGTGTTGCGGGTGATGGCGGCTAATATCAGTGCACCGAAATAGGTGGGGAAGGTGATGCCCGTCTTGGTAAGAACCCAACTCAACACAGTGCCGCCACCCATGACGAGGATGATGCAGTACATGGCTTTGGCATACTGCTGGAACTCCTGTTCGTTGGTACTGAGACGCTTGGCACGACCTGTGGGCGAAGCCTCGTCGCTCTCTATACCAGCCATAGCGGGGTCTATCTCCTCATCGTGTGGTTGCATCTGCTCATGTGTTAGTTTCGCACGGATAATTCTCTCTGCCAATGGACCACCAAGCATAGAGCCTGCAATGAGTCCGAAGGTGGCTGCTGCCATGCCTATGGTGTCGGCACCTTCTAGTCCCATAGCCTTAAGAACGCCGGCAAAACCGCCTGCCGTGCCGTGTCCGCCAGTCATTGATATGCTTCCTGCTGCCATGCCTATCAGCGGGTCAACACCCATCACGCGGGTAATGCCCATTGGCATCAGATTCTGCATGGAGATGATCACCACTAACAGTCCTAACATGATAACCAGCAGTTTGCCTCCCTGACCTATAACCTTCAGGTCACTCTGAAATCCCACACTGGTGAAGAATGCCAACATGAAGAAGTCTTTCAGTGTGCCGTCAAACGACACCTCGATATGAAAAACACTATACAGCAGCAGGGTGAGCAACGAGAAGATGATGCCGCCACTCACAGGCGAAGGCACGCAGAACTTCTGCAAGAAAGACACCTTACGCGTAAGGATCATGCCGACGAAGAGAGCCAAGGCGCCCACGCCAGCCGATTGTATCATATCAAGTTCGATGCTTGTCATATATTTTAATCAACTTTTGGGTACAAAGTTAATATAATTTTTTTATTTATTCTATGCCTTTCAGGCAGAAATTTCCCCTGTCTATGTTATCGTCTTAATACGAGAAAGACTGCAACCAGCCTAAACCGATTGCAGTCCAACCTAAAACGACGCGTCTCAAATTAATTGTACCTTGTCACCTTGTCACCTTACATGTGACTAACGCAACTGGTGGTAGTCAAGATAGTACAGATTGCTGTAAGGATTGCACTCTTGCGCGCCGTGGGTGCTCAGGCGAGCAGAGCTCGGAGGATGATAACGCTCCAGTTCTTTCTTGCTTTGTCAGACATAGTGGTTTAGATTATTAACGTTCTGTGGAGTAGTCGGGAGACCTCGATGTCAACCTTGGGCCCTTAAGGTTATCGTTGGAAATCCCGATTTCCACGTGCAAAGTTACTATGAAAGCCTTATCCAGCCAAATATTCCGAGATTTTAACATTCCGAGATAATAGGTGCCAAGCGAGGGCTTTCTATTGCTTAGCAACAGGCGACTATTACTAAGCAACAAGAGTCCCTTACTTAGCAACAGCAATCAGTACTTTGCGGGTATTAACATTTTTTTTATTATGAATTATGCATTATGCACTATGCATTGAATTTTCCGCCGAGATTTTAACATTGTCTTTTGTCCCTTTTGTCTCTTTTGTCTTTTCTCTCACGCATATATATATATATATTATATAAATATTACTTACCCCTATATATAATAAATTATATATTATCCCCTCTCTCTTCTTTTTTAGGTATTTCTATCAAAACAAAAAAAGACAAAAGACAAAACGGACAAAAGAGACATTTTTGAGTTGGTTTTGTGGCTTGCACTGCTCTCAATGCTATGGCAGAAGAGATAGCGAGGGCTGTCAGTACAGAGGGGTAAGGCACAGCAATATTTTAATATACTAAAAGCATTGCTTCTGCACATAGAAGCAATGCCCTTAGCGCTGTGGAAAGCCGTGAGATGTTAAAATCTTCGCGATTTTGTGTGTGAGTAGTGCTAACTTAAAATATACTTTTCGGCATTCAGGTGGAAGAATCAATAATTTTCATGTTGTAATAAAGATTTATAGTTAATAGGCAGGGGGAAGGCTTTTACAATTTATGCGACACGAGCATATTCTCGGGGTTGAGTGCCTCGTCGAGCTTCTCTTGGGTCATGATGCCCTGCTCGAGCACTA
>CAMHQF010000045.1:0-12654 GCA_946187445.1 uncultured Prevotellaceae bacterium | reverse complement strand
AGGTACGCTTTTTCTCCGATATGACAAAATCTTTTCGAGAAAAAATTAAAGAAAACCGCAAAATAATATCTCGATTTGACTTAAATCAATACTACAGGCATCTCACCATTTACTCAAATTAACATAACGAGACAAATTCAGCATACAGTAGCCATTCCATTTTATGATTAAATAATGTTTATTCTTTTGGTAAATTCACAAAAAAGCAGTAAATTTGCGTCCACATTATTTATATATATAAGGAAAATCTCGTATTATTTTTTGACATACGAAGCAAATAGATGAAAAAAACTGTCACACTCCTATTCGGTATGCTGTTTGCCCTCAATGTGGCAATCGCCGCCTCTGCCCCCAATGACATAGCGCCTTCCGCCGTCAGCGATACAGTGTCCACCCTTGTCACCGATTCTGCCACCAGTGCCCTTCTTGACGAAGCAGCATTGGAGATGGGCGACACCACGTTAGTCGATGGTGCCAGCGGTGGCGTATATACCCAACTCAAGAGCAAGTTTGTCGAGGGTGGCGCAGGATTCATGTCGCTCGTTGCCCTCTGTCTCATCATTGGTCTCTCCTTTTGCATAGAGCGTATCATATACCTCAGCATGTCCGAGATCAATGCCAAGCAGTTTATGCACGATATTGAGAAAGCCCTCACCACCGAGGGCGTAGAAAAGGCAAAGACCCTGTGCCGTGACACCCGCGGTCCCGTTGCCTCCATCTGTTACCAAGGTCTGTTGCGCATCAAGGAGTCCGACGACAGCATCGAGCGTTCCATCTCTTCCTATGCCACCGTTCAGGTAGGCAATATGGAGAAAGGCTGTTCGTGGATCACCCTGTGTATTGCTATGGCTCCTTCCTTAGGATTTCTTGGCACCGTTATCGGAATGGTGATGGCATTTGACCAGATACAGTCAGCAGGCGACATCAGTCCCACCATCGTAGCAGCAGGTATGAAGGTAGCCCTCATCACCACCATCTTTGGTATCATCACTGCTCTTATCCTTCAGTTGTTCTACAACTATATCCTCTCCAAGATAGACCACCTCACATCTCAGATGGAGGAGAGTGCCATCACACTTATGGATATTATAAAGAAGAGGAGTGAAAGGGGAGTTATAGAGACATCAGTACAAAGTTAAGGTTAAGGTTAGCGTTAACCTTAAGGTAAAAAAAGATGGAGGAATCCATAGCCAACATAATCATCATCATTTCCCTGGCAGTATTGTCAGGCACGCTGTTGCTTGCCGTCCTTTCCGTCTGTCACTCGCTGAAGGTCAACAAGCGCAGGAGTACTGAGAATGGTGTTCCAGTAGGCATCATCGGCTGGGTCACCTTTGCAGCGTTGCTTTGCATCAGCCTTCCCCTACTCTTTCTCGTCTCCCTCACCGATATGTGCATTATCGTTGCATTGGTCATGCTGGCAGCATCAGCCATCAGCATCATCTATAGCATGAGTCACAGTGCCCATATACGTAAAAACCGCTAAATGCTATTTCCACGTAAGAAGAAACATACCATCCCTGAGCTCAACACCACGTCCACTGCCGACATCTCGTTTATGCTCCTCATCTTCTTCCTCGTCACCACGTCGATGGACAGTGACAAGGGACTCGGTAGGCAGTTGCCACCCGTCAATCCCGACAAGCAGGAGTACATGCAGGACATCGACCGTAGCAAGGTGCTCACCCTACGCCTTATGTCCGACGGGCAGTTGACCATCGATGACCATCCTATCCCTATTGACGACGCCCTGCGCAAGGAGCTGCGTCACTTTATCATAGCCCAGGGCAGTGAGCATATCATCGAGTTGCAGATATCCCGCGATGCCGATTACGACACCTATTTCCATCTGCAAAATCAGATAGTCCGTGCCTATGGCGAACTACGTCAGGCAGCAGCCCTCAAGAAGTATGGCAAAGACTATACCGCTTGCGATGAGGATCAGCGTGCCCTCATCCTCAAGCACTATCCCCAGCGCATCCAAGAGACCGTTGACCCCTCATGATACGTATCCGACGACATAAGCCCCACACCGTGCCGACATTGAATATGACTTCGATGCCCGATCTCATCTTCACCGTGCTCTTCTTCTTTATGATCGTCACCCACATGAGGACCGAGACGCCCCAACTCACCCTCACCACCCCAAGCGGTACCGAACTCACCAAGACCAACCGTCGCACCACCGTCAATCTATACGTCGGCATGGGTTCCGACGGCGAGCGCCACATACAGATAGGCAACAACATCGTGCCCTTAGAGCAGGTCGGCAGTTACATTGCCACGCTTCAGGGCCGTCTCAATGACGACGATGCCGCCCTCTTCACCGTCAATATCAAGGCCGACAAGAAAACCCCCATGGGCATCATCAGCGACATAAAGCAAGAGCTCCGCAAGGCAGGCGCCCTCAACATACGTTACAATGCGTTGGAAAGTAAAAAAGAATAAAGTATAAAATATAACATCATGCAGCAATATCTCGACCTATTAAAACGAATCACTACCGAAGGAGTAGTCAAGACCGACCGCACAGGTACGGGCACCAAGAGTATCTTTGGCAACCAGATGCGTTTCCGTATGGCTGACGGTTTTCCCCTTCTCACCACCAAGAAGCTCCATCTCAAGAGTATCATCTACGAACTCCTGTGGTTTCTCAATGGCGACACCAATGTGAAGTACCTTCAGGAGCACGGCGTGCGTATATGGAATGAGTGGGCAGACGAAAATGGCGAACTCGGTCCCGTCTATGGTCACCAGTGGCGCTCATGGCCTGATTACAATGGTGGTACCATCGACCAGATACAGCAGTGTATCGATCTCATCAAGCACCATCCCGATTCACGTCGTATCATGGTGTCAGCATGGAATCCTGCCGAGGTAGAGCAGATGGCCTTACCCCCCTGTCACTGTCTGTTCCAGTTCTATGTTGCCGATGGCAAACTCTCCCTCCAGCTCTACCAGCGTAGTGCCGACACCTTCCTCGGTGTGCCTTTCAATATCGCCTCCTATGCCCTTCTCCTTCAGATGATGGCACAGGTGTGCGGTCTCGAGTGTGGCGACTTCGTCCACACCACTGGCGACACCCACCTATACCTCAATCACCTTGAGCAGGCAGAGTTGCAACTCACTCGCACCCCTCGCCCACTCCCCAAGATGCTTATCAATCCAGATGTCAAGGACCTCTTCTCTTTCCAGTATGAGGACTTCCAGCTCGTCGATTACGACCCATGGCCCCACATCAAGGCCGACGTTTCAGTGTAGTTCACAGTTCACAATTCACAATTAAGGTTAAGGTTAAGGTTAAGATTATCGTTAAAGTTAAGGTTATCGTTAAGGTTAAAATATGGTAAGTATCATCGCAGCAGTAGCCCAAAACAGGGCCATCGGATACCAAAATAAGTTACTCTATTGGTTGCCCAACGACCTGAAGCGTTTCAAGGCGCTCACCACAGGTCATACCATCATCATGGGCAGAAAGACCTTCGACTCGCTCCCCAAGGGAGCCTTGCCCAATCGTAGGAATGTCGTCATCTCGCGCACCCAGCGTGAGTTGCCAGACTGTGATGTCTATTCCTCTCTCGATGAAGCCCTCGCCCACTGCTCTGCCGACGAAGACATCTACATCATCGGCGGCGCCTCCATCTACGAGCAGGCCCTGCCCCTTGCCCACCGTCTCTGTCTCACCGAGATATCCGACACCCCAGAGAGTGCCGATGCCTATTTTCCCGACTACTCCGCATGGCGTGAGTCGTGGCGTGAAGACCATGCCGTCGATGAGAAGCACCACTACCCCTACTCTTTCGTTGATTACGTTAAACCATAACGATAACGGAGTTATTCCGTCAATTTCAGTTTGACGGTCTTCGTTCCGTATTCAGATTTTATATTCAGTCTTACCTTTCCCCCTTTAGTTCCAGCCCTGAGTATCACCATTGTGGTACCCTGCCACAGGCGGTGCGTAGGGTCATTGGTCAGTTCGTTGCTGCATATATCCCCATTGCTTACCCCCACTATCGTGGCATCCCCCTCCACTTCGAGCGTCAGCATGTCGTCGGCACTCCATACCCTTCTGCCCTTACTGTCCACAGCACGTATCAGCACATGTTGTAGGTCTATGCCGTCAGCCTTCCATTGTGAGTTGTCAGGCTCAGCAGTGATAGCTGTCACCTTGCCGTATGTCTCCATACTATGACGAGCCACCACCCTTCCGTTGTTTCTCGCTATCGCCTCCACCTTGCCGTCCTCGTAGAGTATATCCTCCCATACTATCTTGTTGCGCAGGTCAGGATCAGCAGTATTGAGCTTTCTGCCCACAGACTTCCCGTTGATGAGCAGTTCCACCTCCTCCGCGTTGGTATAGGTGTATAGCGTCACCCTCTCCCCCTTTTCTCTTTTCCAGTTCTCCGACAGTCGCTCGTTGGCCGTTATCACCCCGTTCCATGTCTCATTGCTGCCCTCCGCATTCTCCACCACGGCAAGATGTACCAGAGGTTCATCGCTGAACATACTCTTCATCAAGTAAGCCTTCGGTTTAGGTTGCAGCGATATGTCAAACACCCCCTGTGCCCATCCCTTGGCAGGCCATCCCTGCGACTCTCCCATGTAGTCTATCGCCCCCCAGTACGCCAGTCCTATCACCCTGTCGAGGTTCATGCCATAAAAGTTTTTCCCCATGTCACGAGTGTTCGCCTCGCTCTGGTAGAATGTCATCCATGGGAAGCGCCTTCCGTCTCCAGCAAAGTACTTATAGCGGTAGTTATACGCCTGCACGTCAGTCCTCATTGCCAGTTCGCATGGTAGGGAGTCCGTCTCCGCATTACGATAGCGAGGGTGCATCGCCACTGTGGTAAGTCTTGTCGTATCATACCGTTGCAACAAGGTCCTTTGCAGTAAGTACGCCGTCACTCCGTAGTCATGATAGCGAGTGTCATATATCTGTTGCAGTTCGTTGCCCAGGCACCACATCACCACCGATGGCGAGTTACGGTCTCTCTTCACCCATTCCGTCACGTCCTGTTGCCAGTGCTCCTCCCATGGCGAGCGTCCCCCCACGTATCTGTCCGTCCATTTGTCGTACAGCTCGTCCACCACCAGTATGCCGTATCTGTCACACAATTGTATAAACTCCCTGCTGTAGGGGTTGTGCGACGTACGGATATGGTTCACCCCGTACTCTTTCATCATCTGTATGCGTTTCTCTATCGCACGAGGATAGGCAGCAGCCCCCAGCACCCCTAAGGTGTGGTGGTTGGCATATCCCTTCAGCAGCACTTTCCGTCCGTTCAGCCTCAGTCCGTAGTCAGGACCTATCTCTATGGTCCTTATGCCAAACCTTTCCTCCGCCATATCCGCCACAGTGCCGTCCTCTCTCATCAGTGTCACCACCGCCTTGTATAAGTTCGGCGTCTCCACTCCCCACAGCATCGGTTTCTCTATCCTTATCTCCCCCATTTGCGCCTCCCATGGTGCAGTCTGTGATATGCGCTTTGCCTTTGTCGTGCTCTCCGCCACCATCTTTCCGTTGGGGTCGTATATACATACCCTCAGGTCCACATTGCCTTCCTTCCCCTTCGATGCCAGTTCAGCCGACACGTTTACATATCTGTTGTCACGAGTAGTGATATGCAGCGGATGCCTTTCAAAATGCAGGTCCTCAGGCATCGTCACCATCCTCACGTGTCTGTACAGTCCCCCTCCAGTGTACCATCGTGAGTTCTTCTCGCCCATAGTGCTTGCCTTCACCACCAGCACGTTGTCCTCCCCTATTCGCAGTTCCTTCGTTATGTCTATCTCACACCCTAAGTAACCATATTCCGTGCCCCCCACGCGCACCCCGTTCAGATACACGTCGCCCACCAGCATGATGCCCTCGAAGTCGAGCACCACCCTTCTGCCCTTCACCTCCGTGCTGTCCAGGCGCAGTATTCTTTTGTACCATCCCGTCCCCATCTCCTTAAAGCCCCTTGCCGACAGTCGTGACCTCACGTTAGCCGCCACATCGCTGTTGTCAGCCCTCTCGTCACTCGCTGGCGCCACCCATGGCTGTGCTATCTGAAAATCGTGGGGCACACTGATGCGCTGTACGTTCACAAACAGAGAGTCACGGCTAAACAGCCAGTCCCTGTCAAGACACACTACCCTTCTGCCCTGTGCCGTCGCCAGCAAAGGCATTACCATGAGTATGAAACTAAATAGACGGTACATTTCTTTATTCATGCGAAGCACACAGCATGGTCCAGCGATACAAGTTGCACCCCACGAAGTTGCCCAGCACCTCTGAGACATACACCGCCAGCACCTCTCCTCGCAACAGCTGTTCCGCAGGCGATACGAGGAAATAAAACGCATCAGCGATGCTATGGGCGAAGCCACACAGTATGAATACAGGCACTCCCAGCACCAGTGGCAGCATCTTTCCCTTGCGAGCAAACTCCACCGCCGTCGTCATGATAAAGCCACACCCTATAGCCAACAGGAAGCACGCCCACGGCCCCTTCGCCAACCTTCCCTCCAATATCTTCGAAGCAGGTTCTATGCAGTCAGGTTGTGCATACCCTATGAGGCACGCCGTCAGCAGGCATCCTAAGATATTCCCCAGCAGCACCAGGCACAGCATTGTCCAGTCGCCCCTCCTGCGTATAAACCCCGCCGTACCAGTGTATAGTTTCATACCATAGTACACCACCGTCGTCAGTCCGAAAGCGAAGAGCACGGCACCAGCCACGCCCCCTACCCTCAGGTTTACCACACAGCCTATCGAAATACATATACCAGCCAGTATCGCCGCCGGTATCACCTCTCTGAAGATATTATTATCCTTTTTCATAAATATCGTTAGTGGGGTTTAGTTATAGGTTTATTACTTAGCTTCGTTTCCTAATATGCTCACCTGTCCCTGTGTCCCTTCGAATATTTTTGTTATCTGTATTTTTTTCGGAGAAATAGTTAGCTTTGCTGATACGTTCAAGTGGTTAGTCCCACTAACCAGTTCGATTTGGGGTAGTTTGGTTATTTCTCCAACTTCTCCACCACGATGATGTCAGCAGGAAGCCACTTTACGGACTCTATGTCGCTCTTGGTGAGCCATCGAGCTGCCTCGTGCTCTATCTGTGTGAAATGCGACCTTCATTATCACGTATTATTGCTGCTACTACTTCTATCTGTTTCAAGTTGTCAGGCATAAAAGTTTAGACTGCCGTAGGAAATCACCTGACCATTTCTTCATAAAGGGCCACAGGACCAAGATGCCACATCTTGCTCGACTCGTTTTCCAAACGATGGTAAGTGTCCGACTGGTACACTTTCTTTATGGCATCCACCATGCTGATGTGTTCATGTTTCTGCAGCATGACAGACAACAGGCTGACTTTAGATGGCAGCAACAAATACAGGTTATCTTGGTTAATCTCTCCTTTTATCATATCGTAATCTCCTTTGCTTCAATAAACTTAAGGGCAGAAAGAGATACATCTGTGTGAAACAGGTATTGATCCACGAGTTTATAGGCACGCAGTTCAGCTATAAGAGCCTGCTTGCCTATCAGACCGCCCTCGTATAAGGCAAAAGCAGCATACACTCGGTCATTTGCCACAGGACCATACACTATGTCATAATCATGAACGAACCCCTCTTGCATACGGTTTTTCATTACAAAATCCACCCATTCCTCCGTAGGCGTCAGAAAGGAGAGAGTTTTGTATGACTGCATCTGTTGAGGATCAAAATCATAAATATTGACATAGCCTTTGTACGTCTCACTTTCACGCATCTTACGACGCACCCAGTTCTCTGCCTGTTCATAAGACGTCGTGGTGTAGAATCCGCTCCCATAGTCGAGTGTGCGTTGTGGCTGCCTTATCTCAGGAATTGTCACTCTTTCTAAACTTCCGTGATATATCTTCATCCCTTCTCTTTCTTTTTTCTGACACTGATAAACTCATCGATATCCTCCAAAATCCATTGATAGCTCTGCGAGTGCAGCACCCCATAGTGTTCCTCAAGGTAATCAAGCACACCATAACGGTCCAACTCCTTCATTGCCTCGGCACCAGATATCTGCTTCGCCTTTTTATACTGCTCTATGCAGAATGAAACAAAATACGCTATGTCTTGTGGAGAACTCATTAGCCTTAGCTACATATTAAACGTTATTCTTTCTGCAAAAGTAACAAAGAATTTTCTTTCCACCAAATTTTTGGGAAAAATTTCAATTCAAGTGGTAAGTCCCACTAACCAGTTCGATTTATTCTTCTTGGGGTTCTGCTGCTAAAGTAAACTGTTCCTTTGGTGGAGGGTATGAGATGATGGTTCTGTCCCTGTTCGTCTTTGGAATCTTGCAACACTCCGAACTCACCACCTTTGAACCCTTGTACCAGCAAAGTATCTTGAACTAGCGAGTGTAACGAGCAACTTGAACTTTCTTGAACTCGTGACTGCGTCACGTTGTGCCCATGCCAGAAGCACCCATTCACGAATATGCACGTTCTGTATCGCCTCAGCACTATGTCGGGCTTGCCAGGCAACCGTCTGTGGTTCAGTCTGTAACGGAATCCCATACTCCACAGATATCGCCTCACCACCATCTCCGGTTTGGTGTCCTTAGAGCGTATCGCCGCCATGTTGGCTGAGCGCCGAGCCTGCTCCCGCTCGGCAGGGCTGATGCTCACATCTTCCTGCTCTCGCTTAACCGCAGCCTTGCTATGGCGCTGTATGGATGTGTGGTTGTCCATCATATCCTATCAATGACGGCTTGCTCCTGACAATGTTTAAAGAAATCCTCTCGTGTTTTACAAATACCACGATAAGCGCGTTTTATCAAACCAAATCTTGCAGGATGTTCCAACTTTGTCCAATCCTCTACATCAAATTTTATACGAACAGGATACTCCGCATTTTTTATCTCACTCCAAGTTGCCTTTGAGACTTTATAATATCCATTTATTTGTCCACCAGGAATAATTGGTGCAACATATCGAACGGTTTGTATATCATCTATCTCTTGCATACCTTTTCTTCCCATGATAATAGAGGTACCCAATCCGTTTATTATAGAAGTAACATCCTTATTGGCCTCTACATCGAGTGTGAGTATCATATAAATCGCATCCTTGGGCTCATCATGTGTATAGTACAATCCTTTCTGTGGTATACTCTTGTCAAGTATCTCTGCTGTAGCTTTGCCAATAAGAGTTTCTATAAAACTAACCAACAACTCTCTATTCTCCTTGTCCTTAGGACGCAATGGGAATGCTCCGATATTAACCTGCTCAATTGACTTGTAGAACTTTGCTACCTCAATATCCGATTTCTCGCCATCACCTGGGAATAAGATATAACCACCTATAACCTCCTTCTTCAGTTCGCTTGAGGAACGCTCCTTGTAATATATGGCATCCCTGTATCTATGCATCTGATTGATAGCATCATCAGGAGGTGTGTCAGCACTTCTTTCTCTACCCTGTATGCGGTATTTAGCATCAAAGAGATAGGTCATCTTCATGTCCTTTTCTAAGTCATGCTTAGTCAGTTGAAGAACTATATCAGGCTTCTGGGCAACAGTAGGAACATAGAGATTATCCATGCTGATATTGTCATTCTCATTTTCGTTATGCTTAGGATTGTAAACCAACTCAGCCAATTCCACATTATCCTTCCTAAACAATATCCTTGAGTGCTCACCTTTACCCAACTCCCAAGTGAAGACACCATTCATCTCCATACGATTACGATGGTCAACATCCACATCATCACCAAGCAGTTCCTTTACTATATGGCTCACCTCTATGAAACACCATATCTCATATAAGGTCGCAATATCCTTTGTCTGTAGGCGATATATACCATCATTCAGAGAGTAAGCACGACGAAGCAGATTCCATGTCTTATATACCTGACTGTAGCCTGTAGCTCTTTGCAATACCATACTCTCCTGATTCAGCCCCTTAAACTTACCTACAGTCCTGAAGAAAGGATTTCTCTGAAGGTGTTTCAGGGTGTCAAGCATAGTCTGCATGTCCTTTCTGTAAGGTTCGGAAGCCCCCTTTATGTCATCAACACGTTTTTTCAGAGCCTCATATTTCGTGGCTATTTGGGCTAAGGCATATTTCAGGAACCTGTTCTCTTGTGTGTCATTACTCAACACATGTTCCTCTACTCGATACAAGTGAGCTGGCTCCATTCTGTGTTCAGCCAGTTCATTCTCTATAGATGTGGGTATTCTCTTTAGCTTGTCAGCACGCAAATACACCTCCACGCCACGCAGTCTATGGCGAGGACGCTCTATTATGCCCCTGACAGCCTTAATAAACTTCTCTTGCTCTTCTGCAAATATGCTCCACCAAATCAGGTCTGGAGTATCACCATTGGCTTCAGGCGAGAACCCATGGAAAGTGCGCTTCATGTAGTCAAGCGACAACATGCGATACTCACTCTCTATATCCTCCAATATCTTTCGCCAATGCTCATGATAGTTCAGTTTTGTGCTAAGCACATCAAAGCCGAAACGGAAATGCCTTGTTTCATCACCTACGTTATAGTCAATCAGTATTTCACTCTTGCCTATATCATTACCATAATTTATGAAACCTGAAAGAATGCCTTTCCTGAAACTGAAGTTTTCGTTATCACTTTGTAGAAAACTTCCAAAACGGGCACTCTTAACATGAGGCTTAAAATCTACCCATATAGGGTACTCTGCATTATCAAAGAATACAGCTGGAGCAGCCTCACCATTATTTATGGTCAGGCTATTACCCTCATCATCCTGTCTGACAACATTCTCCACACCTTCTGACCATGAGTACGTAGAGGTAAGATTTTTCTCTCCCACATTCCTCATAGCCTTACCCCATATAGCATCAAACTTGCTACATTCGATGCTCATGGTAAAGTCCTTGTGTTCTATCGTCAGCAGATCCATACTACGTTAACTCCAGAAACTTGTGTAACCTGATGCAAGACGTTTCTTCATCTCATCCAGTTTAGCAAGAGAAACAGATTTATATGCTTCATCCGTTTCTTCTACATCATAAGAACATTCTGAAATTTCTTCCAGTTCCTCCTTTATTGTCTTGCCTAATTCTTCAAGGAACTTCATGCAAACCCTTGTTTCATCACCCTCTATACGGGAAAGAATCTTCATGCTTGTTATTTCGTCTAAAGCACGGGCTATGACATATTCCTCCTTGAGTTCCTCGCCCTCTTCCAAATCGTCATCCTGACGATAAGGCAGATTATTCACAACATACAACAGCACCTCGTTTCTTGTACGATAAGCAATCTTGAATGGAGTTCCTTCCAGTTTGTCATTTATCTTCTTCAAGTATGCAATAGCAGTATCACAAACACCCCTGTATGCAGAATAGACATCAACACCCTCTACGGCATTACCTATCAGTTCTGCACTTCCAAGTTTGCCAATCTTCTCATGTCTGCTATCAAGACCACCCAAGAGGTCAACCTCATTCATCTCAATGGTCATTGCCCTGTCAAGCACCTTACGACTGAAAGAGAACGTGGTTTCATCCATGTTGACTGTGCCCACTACGATGAGGTTCTGAGGAATACTTACTCCATAGTCTCTGAAATGTTCCCTTAATCCTTCATCAGAAGTTATTTGACGACATAAGTCCCAATACCATTGTTGGTCTTCTTTTATTATTGGGTCAGTTTCAATCTTTCCACCCTCCTTCGCTTTACGGCTTTCCACCACACTCAGATATTCTGCAAAGTATTGTTCTACAGGAGCGAGGTTCATCTCGTCAAGACAAAGGAAATAAGGCACCTCTGGTTCCGCCCATGCTTTTGCTACAAACTTCAAGAAGTCACCTGCAATAAATACAGGAGTTCCACTAACTCGGCTCACATAACCTATCAGTTCTGATGAATCATGCCAATTAGGCTTTACCTGTACCATTTCAAAGTTCCTTGGTTTCTGAGCCTTATATTCTTCACTTCCCTCATCCCAACAAGCACGAGCCAACTCTCTTACTATACGGCTCTTACCTGTTCCTGAGATACCTGCCAAAAGCAAGAAAGGTTTTGATTTGATAGCTGTTATAAATGGACGATATTTATTGTATGATTGAACATCAATATTCTCGTTCGTGTAGTTATTCAAATTTTCACTTGTTCCATCTATTTTTACAATAGCATAATTATCGCTTCCTCTAAAAAAAGTAGACAACAATCTATACTGTGCTGAATCCTTCTTTATGATAGAAACAGCAAAACTGTTGTCATTCAATTTCCTAACCATCATTATGTCAGCAATATCCGGCTCATCATCAGCATATAGTTTCTTCCATTCATTACCACATATACGCCAATCTTTTTCACCATTATATCCCTTGTGAATTGTTATTCCTTCAGGGAAGTATTTGGGGTTACTTTCATGACATACATTTATTGGCATATACTCCTCTGTTGCGTTAGGATTACAGCCCCAAAATGACCTAACGGATTCAGTACATATTGTAACAGACCTAGTTATGTCTTGTTTAGTTAGTTTTTTTAAATATATCTGCTGCATAATTCTATGTATTTGAATGTAACCAATATTCAATCAAATTCTGTTCTCTTTTCTCTATTTCATCAAGAAGTTCTTGGTTGAAATGTATAGGATATTTTTTCTTTTCTTTGATAGGGTCAACTTTT
>CAMHQF010000044.1:0-12951 GCA_946187445.1 uncultured Prevotellaceae bacterium | reverse complement strand
AACTGAGATACTGAGATTTGAGATTGTGGCTAATGTAACTTTCCATTTTCCCCTATAAAGCAATAGTCACCATAGTTGGGTCAAAAGTGGGGTTGCGAGTGGGGTAGAGCATTTTCAACCCCACTCACCTCATCTCAGTATCCACATGCCTTGAGAGCCCATAAGTGAGTATGTGGGGTTAAACAGCAAAATTATCTATTTCCCTTAGCTCTGTTATGAGTCTTACAAAGCATTTGGCAATTGTCTATTGATGTTGCGCCGCCTTTACTCCAAGCTGTAACATGGTCTGCATCCATTTCGTCCTGCTTCCATATCTTTGTATTATTTGCGCTATGCCCTATAGCACATAGAGGACAATTGCTTATTTCTTTGGCAATAGCCTCCGCTGTCTGACGCTTATAAACTGTACGTTTTGTTGCTTCATCAAATATTCGAATATCAAGCAGACGATTATCCTTGCAGCCTCCTAAGATGTATTCAAAAACTCCCTTACGATTCTTTACATATGGGTCACCATACAGTTCATTCACTTTTTGCTGAACTTCCTGTTGGTTGTAGGGGGTGTTATGGTATGTTTCGTACAGTCTTCCCCATTCCAAGCCACGCATCTCATTTTCAACATCTGAAAAAACAGAGCCTATCCAATCTATAACACAGTTGAAATATTGTTTCAATTCGTCTATGTTTGTATCACGACGATGCTGACTCATATATTCTTCCACGTTTCCTTTACTTACCCATTGCAATGCCCGCTCAAGATAGTCTTGCCTGTTTACCGCACCTGTAATGTATGCATTCCATTTCTGCACATTGGCATTTTGCGAATTACTAAACTCTTGCTTAGCAAGCGTGATAAATTCTCCTGAATAAACAGCATTAAGCAGTTCCTGATGATTGAGAGGTACACCAGCTATGTTTACTGTCTCAAACCATTTACGAATTTCGTCTTCTGTACCTTCGCATTCATAAACTAACAATTTCGTGTTATGAATACGTTGCTGCAATTCTTGTGAGAGACTTGCGAAATATTGTGGAATGCCATCATCGTTGATTATAGCTAGTTTGTTTGTTACAAATCGTCCAAGCGAAGTGATACGTTGCTGACCGTCTAACACCTCCCAATGGTTATCACCTGACTTATTGAAATACAATATACCAAGAGGATACTTATGTAAAGCCGACTGTACTACAGCCACATCCTTCTTTCCATCGGCATATATGTAGTTTCGTTGGTACTCAGGCTGAATGGTTAATCTACCAGATAAACCATAAAGTCCTTTTCCCTCAAGTTCGTTATAGACGAAGCCGTTACACACATCGCCTACAGAATAAGTTTTTAATTCTGTCTTCATGATTTTATTGTTTTTTTACGGATTAATATTCTTGCATATTTACGTATTCCACCAACAAATGGATAGCCGAAATTATTTTCATCTACATTTGTATTTGCCATCTGTCCTAATATATCAAACTGTTCAGGACAATATTTGTCAAGAAACGATATCGGGACACCCATTACTCCTTCGTAATCACTTGGTATTGCGTCGGTATATGGCACCTCTATTGCATCGTAATTATCATAGTGGTCATAGCTGTCCCTTCCTTTCACCTCTTTATGTTTACTATATTTAAGATTGTCAGCCATAGTCATAAGTTGCAAAGGCTGATGACGACGTCCGTGCTCTATGTTGGTAAGCCAGATAGAAGGAACATTTTTCATATTTACCCCATTGACAACTTTGTCAACATCGTTGGCATTCTTCGTCTCAAACCACATTCCGCCAGCCCATTCTCTCTTTCCTGACCATATCTTATTTTCCTTAAAGAAAGGAAATACTTCTTTATAAGTAACACAGTTTTTATTTCCTATCATTACAAACCTTTTATTACTATCCATCAACCAAGCAAAGAATTCCCTAAACAAGGAAAAAGGAGGATTGGTTACTATGATGTCAGCTTCATCACGCAAGCGAGTAACCTCCTTGCTGCGAAAGTCGCCGTCGCCCTCAAGGTATTCCCACTCCAAATCGTCGATATTCACCCGTCCGTCTCCCGTTGTGTCGCGCGTCAAAACAAATATCTTTCCGTGAGTCTGCGTCTTGCTCGGGTCAAACTGCGGTGCCTCGGTCTCAAACAGAGTAAGCTGAATGGGACCTTTAAATTTCTTGCTCTCGTAGGCATAACTGGTGGATATAAGTTTCTTCAAACCTAAACGCTCAAAGTTTTGTGCAAAATAGCGAGTGAAGTTACTCCACTCAGGGTCGTCACAAGGTAGTAAAACGGTCTTTCCTCTAAACACGTTTGGGTCATAGTCAAGGTAAGCCTCAATCTCTCGTTCAATGTCATGATACTGGGTGTAGAACTCGTCGTTCTTCGCCTCCTTAGCCTTAGATAATGTCTCGTTTGCCATAGTTAGGATTGATAGTTTTTTTGTTAGAGCATGTACTATCAATCCCGCTAACGACGCATAAGGGCACTGAAAAAGCGTGATGCCTCTTATCGCGTTTAGCACGGGGCGGCGTCGGAATGGAGCCCCGGATCTGTTATAAGAATGCATCACGCAGTTTGCGTGAAACATTGCTAATTAACAGATACAGAGACCTCCTTATACGAAGCCACCGTCACTTATTATTTCCGTGCTTGTTATACCATTTACAGAGTTTCCGACGCTCTTGGCTAAACGCGAAATAATAGCGAATGCTTTATATAGTTTCTTCAGATTTCTCCCTGAATTGTTGCAAAGTTAAGAATTATTTTCGAAACAACAAAAAAAGTGGAGAAAAAAACTATCGCCCCTCTTTTCAAGAGGGAAATAAAAATCCCCTTGCACTCATGATTGGTGTAAGGGGAAAGTTTTATTCTATTTGAGAAGCCAAAGATTTGGGTTCTCGTCTAACATCCCAAAAGTCTGCTATTTCTATTCTGTCTTCTGCAATTCTGTAGATTATCTTATTGAGATGATTGATTACGATACTACGATAAGAGGGTGTTAAAATGATTGATAGACTCAAACACTTCCTGATGGCTCATATACCTTCCCTCTACAGCTTCTTGTTCAGATTTTGCTATTCGAGCATTCAGTTCCTCTAAAGTATAAGGGGGTAAGGTTTCGTCTTTGCGAATCATACTTCTCATTATTTATATTGTTCCGTTGCAAAATTAAGAATTATTTCCGAAACAACAAAAAAAAGTGGAGAAAAAACTATCGCTCCTTTTTCTGAGTGAGAAATTTTACTAGGGAGGCTACCCCTTAGCCGTTTCTGTTTCCTTAACTTTTTTGAATAGCTCGGAAGCGAAGACGAGGTCGTTGAGGTCTTCGTTGGTGGATGTCATGACGTCTGCCGAATTGCCCTCCCATCCCTTCTGGCCCTTGCAGATGAAGATGATGTTCTCGCCGATGCCGAGGACGGAGTTCATGTCGTGGGTGTTGATGATGGTGGTGATGCCAAACTCATGCGTGATGCCTGAGAGAAGTTCGTCGATGACGAGCGAGGTCTTGGGGTCGAGACCTGAATTGGGTTCGTCGCAGAAGAGGTATTTGGGATTCATCACTATGGCGCGGGCTATGGCTACACGCTTCTGCATGCCTCCTGATATCTCGCCAGGATACTTGGCACCGGCATCGCTGAGGTTGACACGGTCGAGGCACTCCTGTGCGCGTGCCTTGCGTTGGCGCAACGTCATGCTGGAGAACATATCGAGGGGAAACATCACATTCTCGAGTACGGAGAGGGAGTCGAAGAGTGCCGCGGACTGGAATATCATGCCCATCTCGCGTCGCATGGCGACCTTCTCGTGTTTTGTCATCTTGACAAAGTCTCTGCCGTCGTAGAGTATCTCACCGCTGGTGGGGGTGAAGAGCCCTACGAGATTTTTCATCAGTACCGTCTTGCCTGAGCCAGACTGCCCGATGATGAGGTTTGTCTTGCCGTCTTCAAAGGTGGCATTGATGTCGCTTAGGACGGTCTTGTCGTCGAATGTCTTATATAGGTGATTAACTTGGATCATGATAGTAACTGTGTAAGGAAAACGTCAGCAAAGAGTATGAGTACGGAGCTGCTGACCACGGCAGAGGTGCTCGCCTTGCCGACTTCTACGGAACCTCCCTCTACGGTGTATCCGCAGTATGATGATACGGATGCTATGATGTAGGCAAATACGATGCTCTTGATGATAGACATCCACACAAACCAGGGGTTGAAGGAATGTTGCAACCCCAGCGTAAGGTCATCAGGCGCGAGGATGTGGCCGATGTATGCAGTGGCGTAGGCACCAACGATACCTGTCACGTCGGCAAAGATGACGAGGCACGGCATGAGGGTGATAAGCCCCATAATCTTGGGCATGATGAGATAGTTGGCGGAGTTGACACCCATGATGTCAAGGGCGTCAATCTGCTGGGTGACGCGCATGGTGCCCAGCTCGGAGGCGATATTGCTGCCTACCTTGCCGGCAAGTATCAGACACATGATAGATGATGAGAACTCGAGCAGCATAATCTCACGGGTGGTATAGCCGCTGACCCATCGTGGCATCCACGGTGACTGTATGTTGAGCTTCATCTGGATGCAGATGACGGCACCGATAAAGAAGGAGATGAGCAGTACGATGCCGATGGAGTCAACGCCCAGTTGCTGCATCTCCTTGACATATTGCTTGAAGAATAGCCGCCACCTGTCGGGTATGGCAATGCTGCGTCCCATGAGAATGAGATACTTGCCGAGTATGTCGAGATAGTTGAGTGGAAATATCATAGTGAGTGCAAAATTATAAAAAAAAAATGAAAAACGCCACAATTATGAATTATGAATTGTGAATTGTGAATTATTTTTTGTACCTTTGCATCCAAATATCTAAAAAAATATACATATTATGGCATCATTTATAGAAGACAAAGTTGTGATGGAAGGTATCACCTTCGATGACGTGTTGTTAATCCCTGCTTATTCTGAGGTACTCCCACGTGAGGTTTCGCTGAGTACTAAGTTCTCCCGTAACATAGAGCTGAAGATACCATTTGTATCGGCTGCGATGGATACGGTGACAGAGGCTCCGATGGCTATCGCCATTGCCCGTGAGGGTGGTATCGGCGTGATACACAAGAATATGTCGATAGAGGAGCAGGCACGTCAGGTGGCCATAGTGAAACGTGCAGAGAACGGTATGATATACGACCCTGTGACCATCAAACGTGGTAAGACGGTGAAGGATGCCCTTGACCTGATGGCAGAATACCACATCGGTGGCATACCCGTGGTTGATGAGGAAAACAAACTCGTCGGCATCGTGACAAACCGTGACCTGCGTTTCCAGACTGATCCTACACGTCTCATTGATGAAGTGATGACATCGGATAACCTCGTTGTGACACATCAGCAGGTGGATCTCGACAGCGCAAGCAAGATACTCCTTGAGCACAAGATAGAGAAATTGCCTGTGGTGGACGAGGAGAATCACCTTCTGGGACTTATAACATATAAGGATATCACTAAGGCAAAGGACAAGCCGATGGCATGTAAGGATGCAAAGGGCAGACTGAGAGTTGCTGCCGGCGTCGGTGTGACGGCTGATACGTTCCAGCGCATGGAGGCATTGGTAAAGGCTGGTGTGGATGCTATCATCATCGATACCGCCCACGGACATAGTGCCGGTGTGATAGAGAAGGTGCGCGAAGCAAAACAAAACTTCCCTGATGTGGATATAGTGGTGGGCAACATCGCCACAGGTGAGGCTGCAAAAATGCTCGTAGAGGCTGGAGCAGATGCGGTAAAGGTAGGTATAGGCCCAGGATCTATATGCACCACACGTGTGGTTGCTGGTGTCGGTGTGCCACAGCTGTCTGCTGTATATGACGTAGCAAAGGCGCTCGAGGGTACAGGGATACCTCTTATCGCTGATGGTGGCCTGCGTTATTCCGGTGACATCGTTAAGGCGCTTGCTGCTGGTGGATACTCCGTAATGGTGGGTTCTCTCGTAGCAGGTACAGAGGAGGCACCAGGTGAAACGATACTTTTCAACGGCCGTAAGTTTAAGTCTTATCGTGGCATGGGGTCGCTCGAAGCAATGGAGAAGGGGTCTGCTGACCGCTATTTTCAGGGCGGAGTGAAGGAAACGAAGAAACTCGTGCCGGAAGGTATCGCAGGTCGAGTACCTTACAAGGGAACTGTTCAGGAGGTGATATACCAACTCGTGGGTGGTCTGCGCTCTGGTATGGGTTATTGTGGTGCAAAAGACATCGAGGCCCTTCATGGTGCTAAGTTTACACGCATCACCAATGCTGGTATGCTGGAGTCACATCCTCATGAGGTGATTATCACCAGTGAGGCTCCTAACTACTCACGTCCACAGTGATACTAAAGTGTATAGTATTATAAAGTATAAAGTATAATGAGAAAACTGGTTATATTTTCATTGCTGACCGTTGCTTCTTTTGCCGTTCATACGGCAAAGGGACAGGAAAACCCCACGGTGATGACCATCAATGGCAAACCCATAGCACTGTCGGAGTTTGTATATTCTTACAAGAAAAATAATGGTCCTGACGTGTTGGAACAGAAGACTGTCAAGGAATATGTGGACCTTTTTGTAAACTACAAACTCAAGGTTGAGGCTGCCCTCGATGCGCACTATGATACGCTGACATCTTATAACAAAGAGTTTCGCCAGTATCGCGATCAACAGGTGTTGCCGACAATAATCAACGATGCAGACGTGGAGCAGGAGGCTCTGAAGATATATAATACGACAAAGGATCGTATAGGTCCTGAGGGTTTGGTATTGCCACAGCACATACTGATGATGGTGGGACAGAATCCCTCTGACTCGCTGATGAACGCCAGTAAGTTGCGTGCAGACTCTCTGTACAGTGAGATAAAGAAAGGTGCGGACTTTGAGTCTATGGCAAAGCAATACAGCCAAGACCCAGGTAGTGCGCAGCGAGGCGGCGAAATAGGATGGATAAGCAGGGGACAGACTCTGAAGGCTTTTGAGGAAGCGGCTTTCGCCCTGAAGAAGGGGGAGGTATCACAGCCTGTGCTTAGCGAGGCGGGCTACCATATCATCAAGATGAAGGATCGCAAGCAGCTGGAGTCATACGATGAGTTGCGTGACGACATAATGAAATTCATAGAAAAGCGAGATCTGCGTCGTCAGATAGCCCAGAATCGTCTGAAGGCCATTGCAGAACAGAAGAATGAGACAGAACAGCAGGTGATGGATGCGCGTGCCGACTCTATCTCGGCAATAGACCAGGACATGAAGTACCTCATCCAGGAGTACCACGATGGTTTGCTGCTGTATGAGGTAAGCAACCATGAGGTATGGGAAAAGGCTGCCAGTGACGAGAAGGGACTCGGAAAGTTTTTTAAGAAGAACAAGAAGAAATATGCCTGGGACGAGCCTCGTTTTAAGGGCATAGCATATCATACCAAGGATATCGCTGATGTCGAGGCGGTGAAGAAGTCTGTCAAGGGTAAGAAGTTTGATGAGTGGGCAAGTGTGCTGCGCACCACATTCAACAATGACTCTGTGCTACGTATCCGCGTGGAGAAGGGCATATTTAAGAAAGGTGACAATGGCTTGGTTGACAAGATGCAGTTTGGCGTTGCTGATGCCAAGGTGAAGACCATGAAGAATTTCCCTCATGATGCTGTGTATGGCAAGATGCTCTCTGCTCCTGAGGAGATGAGCGATGTCAAGGCTCTCGTCGTTGCCGACTATCAGGAACTGATGGAGAAAGAGTGGGTGAAGTCACTTCGAGAGAAATACCCTGTTGATGTAAGGTGGGATATCATTGACAAACTAACAATTACTCCTAACGAGTGAAGAAGATACTGAACATAATTCTGTGTGCTGTTGTAGCTTTGGCTGCCCACGCTCAAGAAGCGGACAGTACAGCTGCTGTGACAGTTGCCAAGCCCAACTATATCGATGAAGTAGTATGGGTGGTAGGTGATGAGGCGATACTGCGTTCGGATATTGAGATGTCACGTATGCAGGCAGAGCAGGAGGGCATTACCTGGAACGGCGACCCCGACTGTCGCATACCAGAACAACTGGCAGTGCAGAAACTGTTTCTCGAACAGGCTGCGATAGATAGCCTCGAGGTGACGGAAAGTGAAATAATGCAAGGCGTGGACCAGCAGATCAACGCATGGATACAGATGGTGGGTTCCAAAGAGAAACTGGAGGAATACCGCAAACAGAGTGTGGCGCAGATGCGCAGTGACTTGCATGATGAGTTTAAAAATCGTGAACTCATACAGCGTATGCGTCGTAAGTTGGTGGAGGACGTGAAAGTGACACCTGCCGATGTGCGCGATTATTATCGTGATATGCCACAGGATAGTCTGCCTTGGGTGCCTACCACCGTGGAAGTGCAGATCATCACCATGCAGCCACGTGTCCCCATTGAGGAGGTAAATCGTGTGAAGGATAAGTTGCGTGACTTCACAGAGAGAGTGCAGTCTGGCAGAACGAGTTTCTCAACTCTGGCTCGCCTGTATTCCGAAGACACTGGTAGCGCTGCCCAGGGGGGTGAGTTGGGATATACGGGTAGGGGAATGCTCGACCCGAGTTTTGCGGCAGTAGCTTTCAACCTCAGCGACCCCAAGAAGATTTCTAAGATAGTAGAGTCAGAGTACGGCTTCCATATCATCCAACTCATTGATAAGCGAGGCGATAAGATAAACTGTCGCCACATACTGATGAAGCCAAAGGTGTCACAGAGCGATATCGACTCCACAATGGTGCATATGAGACTGCTCACCGAGGATCTCAATAATAAGAAATTCCAGTTTGAGGATGTCGTGTCACTGCTCTCTGACGATAAGGATACAAAGAACAATCGTGGGTTGATGTCTAACAACTCTGAGAATGGTCGTACGTCAAAGTTTGAGATGAAAGATTTGCCTACAGAGGTGGCACGTAAGGTGGAGAACCTTATAGTGGGTGAGGTTTCGCAACCATTCACGATGGTCAATGCACGTGGCAAAACGGTATGCGCCATAGTGAAACTGAAAAATAGGACGGAAGCACATCGTGCTAATATGCAGGAGGACTTCCAGATGCTCAGCGACAAAGTGCTTAATAAGCGACGTGAGGATAAGGTACGTGAGTGGGTGAAGAATAAAATAAAATCGACCTACGTAAAGATGGACGAACGTTACAAAAACTGTGACTTCGAATATGAAGGATGGGTTAGATAGGGTTGAAAGTTATCGAAAGTAACAGTAGAAATATCAGAATAGAGTGGCACAGAATCATGATGATGATGGTTCTGTGTCTTTTTGCCTTTGCCGCCACTTTTACGGTGATGGCGCGTAAAGGGCGTGCCGTGACAAAGAAGGTGGATGAGAAAGTGTATCTGCAACATGCTGATGAACTGTCATACGACATCTATGGTTCACATCCCGATGCACAGTTTCTGAGAGGCAATGTGTCATTCTTGCATAAGGGAATGCACCTCACATGTGACAGTGCATATTTCTATGAGAGCACTAACTCCTTTCAGGCATATGGAAATGTAAGGATGAGGCAGGGCGATACCCTGACAATGGCGGGCGACAGAGCTTACTACGATGGAAACGATGAGATAGGCCACGCTTATGGCAATGTGGTGCTGACACATAGGAAGTCAAAGCTATACTGCGATACGCTTGATTATGACAAGATGTACGGCATAGCTGACGCTTACGGCTCTGCTGGTATCAAACTAGTGGAGGGTAAGGATGTACTGACAGCCGACTGGGGCAGATACTTTACCTCTACGCGCCACTCTGAGTTTTATTACAATGTGGTACTCACCAACGATAAAGGACTGCGTATAGAGACTGACACACTACATTATGCCAACAATACTTCGCTTGCACATGTGCTGGGTCCATCCACTATAGTGTCGGAGGGAAGCACAGTGCAGACTGATGACTCTTATTACAACACTCGCACAGAGACCTCTCTGCTGTATGGACGCTCTACATTATATAATGATGGTAGGATTATAACAGCTGATACCCTGACACACAATGACAAGACGGGCATCAACGAGGGACGCGGACAGGTGATATATAACGACACCGTAAACAAGAATATACTTCTCAGTAACTATTTCACTTACAACGATAAGACAGGATATGGCTATGCCACAGACAGCATAGTGGTGATAGACTATTCGCAGAAAGACTCCCTATGGATGCACTGTGATACCATCCGCATACGTACATTATATATAAATACCGACTCTGTGCAGCGTGAGGTGTACTGTTATAACCACGTCAGGGCATATCGCCGCGACCTACAGGCGGTGTGTGACTCGATGGTGATACTGTCCAGAGATTCGTGTGCTACGATGTATAAGGACCCTGTGATATGGAATAACGGCAATCAACTGCTCGGTGAGAAGATAAATATCTTTACCAATGACTCCACAGTACGCTATGCTGAGGTGCTGGGCCAGGCATTATCTGTTGAACAGCTTATCGACTCCGTTCATTATAATCAGGTGGCATCGCGAGATATGCTGGCATATTTCAAAGAGGGGAAACTGCGTGAAAACTGGGCTTTAGGTAATGTGCAGATAGTATATTACCCGATGGACGACTCAGACTCCACGCTGATAGGTCTCAATTATACCGAGACCGATACGCTGAAAATGTATATTTCTGATGAACGCAAGCTGGAGCGCCTGTGGATGAGTGCCAGTACGGGCACTCTCTATCCGATGACACAGACACCACCAGAGAAACATCATCTGCCTTCCTTTGCGTGGTTTGACTATATGCGTCCAGTCAGCAAGGATGACATTTTCATCTGGCGTCCAAAGACAAGGGGTACAGAACTAAAATTACAGAAACGGCGTGAAGCCCCCAAACGAAAGATATAATGGACATCATTCAACTACTTCCTGACTCAGTAGCCAACCAGATAGCTGCCGGCGAGGTCATACAGCGTCCCGCCTCTGTTATTAAGGAACTGGTGGAGAATGCTATCGATGCCGGAGCCACACATATACAGGTGCTGGTGGTTGATGCCGGCAGAACGTCGATACAGGTTATTGACGACGGTTGTGGTATGTCTGATACTGATGCTCGTCTGTCATTTGAACGCCATGCTACGTCCAAGATACGTCAGGCGACGGATCTCTTCTCGCTCCACACCATGGGGTTTCGCGGTGAGGCATTGGCGAGCATCGCTGCAGTAGCACAGGTGACGTTGCAAACGCGTACTGAAGAAAACGAGGTGGGAACCAGGATTCGTATAGATGGCTCACGATTGATAGAGCAAGATATGGTGTCATGTCCACGAGGATGCAACTTCCTCGTAGAAAACCTATTCTTCAATATTCCTGCCCGTAGGAAGTTCCTTAAGTCAAATGCTACAGAGATGAGCAATATAACACAGGCTTTCGAACGCATCGTGTTGGTTTATCCAGAGATAAACTTCTCTCTCTACAGCAATGGTCAGGAGATGATGTCACTGCAGGCATCTAATTTCCATCGTCGTATCGTTGATGTGTTTGGTAAACGTCTCAATCAGCAATTGCTTAGTGTTGAAGCTGACACCACCGTCTGCAAGATATCTGGCTTCGTTGGTAAACCAGAGTCGGCACGCAAGAAGGGCAATCACCAATACTTCTTTGTCAACGGACGTTACATGAAGCACCCATATTTTCATAAGGCAGTAATGTCGGCATTCGACCGTCTGCTGCCTGATGGAGAACAGGTGTCATATTTTATCAACTTTACAGTTAATCCAGAAGACATCGACGTAAATATACATCCTGTCAAGACGGAGATAAAATTTGAGAACGAACAGGTAATATGGCAGATACTCATGTCTGCAGTAAGGGATGCAGTGGGAAAATTCTCGACGGTGACGTCGCTTGACTTTGATACAGAGGGGAAACCAGATATACCTGTTTTCAACCCCAATGGAGGAGGTGATGTTAAGGTACCCCACATAGAGTATAATCCTCACTATAATCCGTTCAAACATTCTGCCAACGTAGAGACAAAAACGCGTGCCGCTAAAGGTTGGGAGGAACTGTGGGGGAGTCCCAATCCTGCACCAGCGCCTTCCGTACTGTTGACACCGGAAGCCCCCTCCTTCTCCCCCGAAGGGGGGAGCGCCCTCTCTCACTTCGGAGAAAGTTGGGGAGAGTCCGTCCTTCAGCACTCTGCCCGTTACATCCTGATTTCCAATAATGATGGGGTGATTGTAATAGATCAGCATCGTGCAAGCGTACGTGTGCTATATGAACAGTATATGGTAGCGCTGAAAGAGAGGACAGCCCATACTCAGAAGGTACTATTCCCCGAGGTGGTGCAGTTTCCTCCGTCATATGCTGCTTCTTTGGAGGCGATACTCACCGAACTGCGAACCTTAGGTTTTGATATCAGTAATCTTGGCGGTGGAAGCTATAGCGTGGAGGGTATCCCATCTGGCTTGGGCGGTATGGATGCCGTGAGTCTGGTAAGTGACCTTGTGGCAGAAGCATTCGAACAGGGTAGGAATTCTACTGATCAAATACACAATATCCTTGCACTCGGACTCGCCAAACGTGCAGCTGTCCCCTATGGCGAGATACTTGACGATGCTGCCATGCAGCACCTTGTCACACAACTGTTCCGCTGCGGTATCCCACGTTACACTCCAGATGGCAAGAAAGTTATTGCTATCATCTCTGATACTGATATAGAGCACATGATGAATTGACAATACGCTTCTGTAACGTTAATAAAATCTAAAACTCTCACAATTATGAACTGTGAGTTGTAAATTGTGAATTATTTTTTGTACCTTTGCACTCGCAAATTGCGAAACGCACCATGAGCCAGCTTCGCTGACACTCATAATTTACTTCGTGCGAACGCGTTTGTCACTCGCTTTTGAGAAATACTCAAGAGGGCGTTTAGCTCAGCTGGTTTAGAGCATCTGCCTTACAAGCAGAGGGTC
>CAMHQF010000043.1:0-13183 GCA_946187445.1 uncultured Prevotellaceae bacterium | reverse complement strand
AATGGTTACTTTTTATGTAAAGGTAATCTGCTGAAAGACTTTAAGTTACAATTTGGTCACGAAAATAATTTCGTGAGCAAAATCACTCAGTTGGGGCTTTTCGATTTTCGCGCATTTTTGAATATCGGTATGCTACTCGCTGAAAGTGAAAAAGCCAAACGTGTTCGTAGTCTTATTTTGGATATTGTTATTTCTACTATTAATGAGAAAGCTGGTGGCGGAACAAAATATATCAACTGGCGCGATAGGGATTTTCTTCCTGCAGCAATTCAGGAAGAAAATTACAGAAAGAATTTAACTGCACCGATTAATGATTACGTGGATGGGCATCCAACTTATAAATATGCTTCTATTACGGATATGATTTATAAGGCTGTTTTCCATGAAAATGCTAAACAATATAAGGAATTACTAAAACTAGAACCCAAGGATAATGCCAAGGCGACAATGTATGCAGAGGTTCTTCGTGTTATCAGTTCTTTTGAGAATGGAGTTGGAAGTGCCATTCGTGACCTGTCTGTTAGGCTGCATAGAAAAATAAGCATACCAGAGGTTCAGGCACTAATCAATGAACAAGCAGAGAGTCCTGCCATGTCCCCATTCTTGTATGACGCTCGTCAGAAGATGGCTTCCTTAGATCTTGGGCTTCGTGATGTCTATCATGATGGTATTGCGGGATATTTGCGAGCTGTTTCTCCTGAAGAATTCGAAAGATTCATCGGCTCAGATTCTGTAGATTTAGAAAAACTTCTGGATAACGATGAAAACAAACATGTTCTTGAACGTCTAAAAAAATAAAGGCAATGGAGGATTTCATTTATCTTAGCTTTGAAGATGTTCTTGGATATTACCGGGAAACCATTGAGCAAAGTGGTGGTGGAATGTCTGGTATACGAGAACGAGCCGAAATAGAAAAGGTTCTTGATTTCGTACAAAACGATTTATACTACCCGACCTTAGAAGAGAAATTGACGTATATGGTGTTTGCTTTCTGCACGGGTCATTACTTTGCGGATGGAAATAAGCGTATATCATTGGTTATAGGTGCCCATTTCCTCATCAAAAATAGAAGAGGATGGGCAGGATTCCATTTCCTACCATACATGGAGGCATATATCTGGCATGTAGCAGCAGGCAACATAGATAAGGAACTACTCGCAAAAATCATTCATTCAGTCATCAATCGAGAAGAACTTGACGAAGGTACCAAGCTAGAAGTTATCCATGCGATGGAAAAAAGTCCTCTGTTCTCCGAGAAAGACGATGAGTAGAAACCACTCCTTATATTCCCCAGCCTGTATTCTTCTTCGTACCGTCCCAGTTGGTAAGCTCACCATTGGAACCTCCACCACCTGTACTGATACCGCCTCTACCGCCAGCAGCAAGGAATAAATTCGCCATCAAACCTTTGGAGACCGTCATCGCATCGCCATAAATCATATATATCGTATTTATAATATTTCAGATTTCTGTTATTCTTTCCTTATTTCATATATTCGTAAATCCTCACAAAGTGTATTCCGCGCCTTCCTCCGAAGTCACACCTCCATCAGCCATTTCCACACAGGTTCCACGGGTATTCCCTCTTCCGTGCCTTCCTCGTCGTAAGTAATCAGAAGACACTTCCAGTCCTCATGCGCTTTGGCATACTTCGCCAATGGTGGCACCTCCCTGTTGTAAGTGGTCTCATCCTTGATGCTGTAGGACACCTGTATGGCCAACTTCTCGTCAGGCACAATGAAGTCTATCTCCTTCTCCGCGTTCAGGAAAAACACATTCTTTTTGCCAAACCGCCTGCAGAGTTCCACAGCCACCATATTCTCTAGCAGCGAGGTCTCCGAGTTCATCAAGAACAGATTCAGCAATCCGTTGTCTATAAAATAATACTTCTTTTGCGTCTCTTTTTCAGTCAGCTTACCCACCTCGTTCTCCATGGGTAGTATCAGCCAACTATCAGCTGCATATCCCGCATAGTCTATCGTAGTAGGCACACTGATGGGTGACCCAGTTGCTACAATCACATTCTTCATTCTGTTATACGACAGAGGCTGCTTCACACTCTCTGCCATCTTCTTGATCAGGATGTTCAGCACCCTGTTGTTCTTAATGTTGTTTCGGGCACAGATGTCACCAAGGTAAATCTTCTGGTAAAGACTTGAAAGCATAGCCCTTTTGTTTTTAAACGACTGGATCTCTGGCAGACCACCGTAATAGAAATACTCATTCAAATGTCGTTTCACCTCACTTCTCTGGATAGTGTCATACTCCCAATGTTCTTTCAGCTCTACCTGTTGCGCTGCCAGATACTCTTTGAATGAATATGGGTACGCATCATAGATAAAGAACCGTCCGCCCAGTGTGGTTGCCACCTCCTTGCTCAGCATCTTTGCATTGCTGCCTGTCACATAGACACGGTATTTCGCATCAGCCAGTCGGCGCACAAACTTATCCCAGTGCGGAATGTTTTGTACCTCGTCCAGAAACACCACAGGCTTCTTACCATACAGTTCCAGATGGGCCTCCAGCAGACTGTTGAAGTCTTCCGTCTGGAATTCCGCCAGACGCTCATCCTCAAAGTCCACAAACAGAATCTCGTCCCATCCCTTTCCTGCTGCCTGTAGCTGACGCACACGCTGATACAGCAGGTACGACTTACCCGCATGTCTCACGCCAACTATCACATAGTTGCCGTTCTCTTCGAAGTCAATGGGACGATTCACAATCACCGCCTCATCCACCTCGCGCTGCTTACTAATCAGGCACTGTTTGATGACATCTTTACTGATACTCATATAAATTATATTTTATACGAATTACACAATTTTATTAAGTTTGGTTTACAAAGTTAAGCATTTTCTATAAAACAGAATTAACAAACCCTGATTTTTTACTATATTTTCACATTTTTTATCGCAGCCACTGATTTCCTGCTATCTATGTGCCAGATTCTGCGTAAACAATGCGTAAACTTTTTCTTCCTATTTTTTCTCATTATGCGAAAAAAGATGTAACTTTGCATCAGGATTTTATAAAACTGACTATAATACAAAGACCTAAAAAATGAAGTACGCTATTGTTTTTTCTTTGTTCCTCTTAGGAGGTAACATCTCCTCACGCGCCGTAACGCTGGAGGCAAGTACTACCCAACCTGTTTATGATGGCACCTCGTGTCCGCGCCTATCAATAGTGAGTGGCAGTGGAAAGACTTCGTATGTAGGTGGAACGATAGACGACCCTACCGATCCTGCTGCTACGGAGGGTATATATTTCAATGCCCCTGCTGGCAGCACCCTGACTTTCACCTCGAGCAATACAAGTGTGGTGAAGGTGGCTGACATAACAGCCACTGAGGTATCGTCTGGAGTCTTCGCTGTGCGTATAAAGCCAACCGGCGTGGGCAAGACTACGATAGCGGTAAAACTCTCGGGCGCCTCAGACTATAAGATAGAGTATGCTGCGAGCAAGGCTAACACCCTGACCACACGCTGGTTCTACGGTAGCAGCGATGCCTCTGCCATAGCCGATGCAGGCAACGGCTACTTCCTTGTGGCTGATGATGAGAGCAACGTGATACGTCTGCACAACAGCGAACTGTCTGGCATGCCCCTGAATAAGTTTGATGCAACATCAATGGCTGGTGGCACCGACGGCGAGGAGTACGACGTAGAGGGTGCTACCTCCACTGACGACGGCAAGATAATATACTGGATAGCCTCTCTCTCCAACAGTAAGAAGGGTAAGGAGAAACCATACCGTAACCGCGTGTTTTCCACGAAGATGTCAGGCACAGGTGTCAGTGCCACACTCTCCAAGGGTGCCTACAGCACCAAGATGCGTGATGCCTTGATAGCCTTTGGTGACAATAACGGGTGGAACTTCACCGCTTCAGCTTCCTTCGAGAACAAGATGATACCAAAGCGCATAGATGGTTTCAACATAGAGGGTCTCACCCTGCGCAAGGGCGGCGGTGCGGCATACATAGGCTTCCGTGCCCCTTGTGTGCCCCTGAAGGGTGTCACCCCTACATCGTCCAATCGTAAGTATGCCGTGATGGCTCTTGTAAACAATTTTGAGGCGATGCTCAGTGTCAATGGACAGAGCAGTACGGCACCACAGGTGGCAGCTAACCCGATACTCTTCGACTTCGGTGGACTGGGCATACGTGCCATGGAGAGGGTAGGTGACTACTACGTCATCATAGCTGGACTCTTTGAGGGTGGTGGCACTCCCAAGGCTTACCTGTGGGATGGCGCTATCAATGCCGATGCTTCGCCCTTTACCGCTGGCGATGGACATCTTACCGAGATGAATATCGGCATGAGCGACCTGGTACAGCAGACTGGCACAGGTGAGGTGGAAGGTCACCCCGAGGCAATCCTTGCACGTCAGGAAGGAAACGATATAATCATCAGCGTAGTATGCGACAATGGTTCGGTAGATTATTACGATGATAGTAATGAGAATAAGGTGTATGGTGCAGATAATAATAAGTATCCATGGGCAAAGTTCCGTATGGACACCTTTGTATATAATATGCCATCACCTTCAGGTATGACCACTGTCACCATGCAGCCTGCCATGAGTGTAGCACTCACTGGTGGTATGCTTGCCATCGGCAACCTCACCTCGGGCACTTACGTCACTGTCGCCACTGCCGACGGTGCCTTGGTAGGAGCAGCTACGGCTACAACGCCAACGCTCTATATGCCCGTCAATTCCGCTTCCTCGGTATATATAGTAAGGGCAGGCGACAGGGTGGTAAAGATTGTTCCATAGCTTCTACCCAAAGAATAGGTAGGCTATGGCGATAGCAGCGATAATGCCGGCGAGGTCGGCAAGCAGTCCGCATGCCACTGCATGGCGGGTGTGGCGTATGCTTACACTGCCGAAATATACTGCGAGGATATAGAAGGTGGTATCGGTGCTGCCTTGGAAGATGCATGACAGACGACCGATAAATGAGTCGGCACCATAGGTGGTCATGGCATCGACCATCATGCCGCGTGCACCGCTACCTGAGAGAGGTTTCATGAGCGCTGTGGGGAGTGCTCCTACCCACTCGGCATCGATTCCGCATGCTGTGACGCCCCAGCGTATGCCGTCTATGAGGGCATCCATGGCTCCTGAGGCACGGAATACTCCGATGCCTACGAGTATCGCCACCAAGTAGGGAATGATTCTTACTGCCGTCTGAAAACCTTCCTTTGCTCCTTCTATGAAGGCATCATAGACATTGACTTTCTTTCTTACTGCTGCTGCGATAAATCCCACGATAATGGTCATGAGTAGTATATTGGCTGTAGATGTAGATACCATGTCCATGGTCTCCTTGTCCATCTGCGAGAATCCCCAGATGATGCCTGCCACAGCTGCGCACATGCCTCCGAGGGTGAGCAACAGTGTTCTGTTAAACATGTTGATGCGCTGATACAGGCATGTGAACACTATGCCTGCAAGTGTGGCAAAGAAGGTGGCAAGCAGTATCGGGATGAAAATATCTGTAGGCTGCGCTGCTCCCATCTGTGCACGGTACACCATGATGCTGACGGGTATCAGGGTGAGTCCGGAGGTGTTGAGCACTAGGAACATTATCATCGGGTTGGTAGCCGTAGCATTGAGTCGCTCCACGTCAGTTGAGGAATCTTTTATTCTTAATTCTTCATTCTTCTTTTCGTTCAACTCCTGCATCTGCTCCATGGCCTTAAGTCCGAGAGGTGTGGCGGCATTGTCCAGCCCCAGCATATTGGCAGCGATATTCATGAATATGCTGCCCGTCACGGGGTGTCCCTTTGGTATATCTGGAAAAAGTTTGGTGAATATGGGTGACAGCAGTCGTGCTATGTAGTTCACCACGCCACCTTTCTCGCCAATCTTCATCACACCAAGCCATAGCGAGAGCACACCCGTCAGTCCGAGTGAAATCTCGAATGCCGTCTTTGACGAGTCGAAGGTGGAGTTCATCATTGCAGGAAACACCTCAGCATCGCCCATCACTACGAGGCGAAACAAGCCTATCACGAAGGCTATAACAAAAAAAGCTACAAAAATGTAATTTAAAACCATGTATAATTCGTCAATTTGTCAATTCGTCACTTAGGAAGCGGTTGCGGTGTTCGCCTGAAAGGAATTCATACCCGAAGCGGCATCTTAGGCAGTCTTTCTTGTCGCAGTACTCCTTCTTTAGTTGTATCAGTGCTTGCGAGTCGCCTGCTGAGCGCACGTTGAGTCCGCATTCCTGCCACATCCTCACTATGTTGTTATCCTCCGCCTTTATCGCCTCGAGCAGGTCGAATGCCCGTGTCTCGTATTCCTCCTTGGCGTGGTATCTGCCGTAGGCAAACACCGTTGGCACCACAGTGTTGATGATGAGCAGATCCAGTTTCGCACCCTTTATATTATATAAGGTGGCAATGTCCTTTACCGTCTTGCACTCCAGTAGTTGGCTGAGTGATGTGCGCCCCTCGTGGTACATCCTTGCCAGTTGTATGATTCTCACATGGGGAAAGTTCTGTGGACGGGTGCGCAGATATCGCCACATCGAAGGGTCCATCGGCATCAGTGAGAATTTATGTTGCAAGTAGGCATACTCCTTGGCATACTTCTCCTCCACTCTGTCGAGCAATCCTGCCATACCTATGAAGAATGCCTCTACCTGAAAGAGGTCATCACGATGGTGAGCCACATGGTTCAAGGGCATCGCCATTGCCCACGCCTCGAAGGCATCACCATTGATGCCAAAACCGAAGTTGCGTGCCAGGGTCACAAAGTAGGCATCCTCCCATGACCCCCGTGTCTGCTGCACTCGCCTCACGAGGGCATCCGTCTTCTGCTGCAGTCGCTCCACCTGTAGGGTGCTCATCCAACTGTGCACCTTCAGTGCCGACAATCCGCCTATCGCCTCATAGCAGGGAGGATATTTGTCAGAACGTATCAGCGAGGCATAGTCGCTCTGCAGTTGCTGGGCTATGGGAATCTCCAGTGTCGTGATGGCCTGCCCCATGCTATTGCTCACCTGCATATCAGCCTGTTGCACTACGTGGAGCACCACACTGTCGTATGCCGAGTCCTTGTCGTGGTGGTGCCGGTACCAGTCGCTTGCCTTAATGTGGAGTTCGACATTGCCCACCCACAGCATTCCGTCCACCTTTACCTTGGCATTGAAGAAGTCGGGTCCAGCATCACTATCGTTATACAGTCCAGGCGACACCACCTCCACCATCCTGCCATCGGTAGTCCTCAGTTCTCCCAATGGCAGTAGCTTATGCTTCCAAGTGTAATGCAGTAGTCGCTCCATGCTTACGCTGGTGTCTTTAACTTCTTAAGAAATCTTTGATTTCTTACTTTTTCCTTCAATAATGATCACAAATTCCCCCTTCGGTTCATGTTGCTTGAAGTGTTCCAACACCTCTTTTATTGTACCCCTCACGCTCTCCTCGTGTATCTTCGATATCTCGCGGCAGGCGCTCATGTGTCTGTCCTCACCAAAGAACTCGCACATCTGCTCCAGAGTCTTTACCACCCTGCGTGGCGACTCATATATTATCATCGTACGAGGCTCTTGGGATAGTTCCTGCAGTCGTGTCTGCCTACCCTTCTTCTGGGGCAGGAAACCCTCGAAACAAAATCTGTCACAGGGCAGTCCACTGCTCACCAGTGCAGGCACGAATGCCGTTGCCCCAGGCAATGTGTGTACTTCTATGCCTGCCTCCACAGCTTCTCTCACCAGATAAAAACCTGGGTCGCTGATACCAGGGGTGCCAGCATCTGTTATAAGGCATACCGTCTCGCCACTCTTCAGTCGCTCCACTATGCCATGCGCGGTAGAGTGCTCATTAAACTTATGATGAGCCCACAACCTCTTATCTGTTATATCAAAGTGCTTCAGCAATATGCCACTCGTACGAGTATCCTCGCAGAGTATCAGGTCTGCCTCCTTAAGCAGCCTCACTGCCCTGAAGGTCATATCCTCCATATTGCCCACCGGTGTCGGAATTAAGTATAGCATAACTTTCTGCTTTCAACCATCAACTCTCCTCTTCTTTGGTAATATACCTCTTCCAGTAAAGCATTATCACCGTAGTAGCAGGGAGGGCTATTATGAGTCCTATGAAACCCAGCAACGCACCCCACACCGAGAGCGATAGCAGCAGTACGGCGGGGTTCAGTCCCATCTGCCTGCCCATGATCTTTGGCGTCACGATGCTGTCTATTATTACCTGCACTACGGCAAATACCAACAGGGCACCACCAAACACCATCCAGTAGCTCTGTCCCGTCTCTGCCGACTTCATGGCAGCAAGAAATGCCGTAGGTATCAGGGCAAGAGAGTGCAGGTAGGGCACCATGTCCATGATACCTATCATTATAGCCAGACCTATAGCCATAGGGAAGTCGATAATCAGGAAGCCTATACAGAATAGCACACCCATCGTCAGTGCCACCAGCCCCTGCCCGCGTATGTAGTTGTTGAGCGACACCTTCACGTCCTTTGCCAGGTCCTGCCAGAATGGACGCACCTTAGGTGGAAATATGCGCACCCAGTTTTCCGTGAGGTATTCGTAGTCCATCAGTATGAAAAACATATACAGCAGCGTGATAAATGAAGCGATGATACTCAGCACCACAGCCAGTCCCTGACTCACTGCAGAGAATACCGTTGGCAGCGCCTCCTTCACCGTATTAGTAAAGTTCTCCGACTTCAAGAACTGCTCTATGTCATCCCTGTTGTCATTAAACCACCATTGTATCGTCTCCGGAAAATTCCTTATGTGCGTAGCATTATGCAGATAGCGCGTTGCCAGTGTGGTAAAGCGCGAAAACTCCTCTAGCATCGGTGGGATAATGAAATAAAACACCCCACCCAGCACTATCACCACAGTGAAGAATGCGAGCAAGATGCTCAGAGCCCGCACCTTCACCCTCATCTTCTTTTCTATGAAAATCACCAGCGGATAAAGCAGATAAGCCAATATCCACGCTATAAAAAAAGGTAGGAGTACCGCACTCAGATAGTCGAGTACAAAAAAAACTACCACCACCAGAGCTATGACGATAACCCAACGTGTGGCACGGTCGAATGTTATAGGGCCTTCAATCATTGTATTGTTCAAAATTTGCACCAAAGTTACAAAAAACTTTTTGAATACTTGCAACTTTCAACTTTTTTTACTACCTTTGCACCGCATTTTTGTTGAGTGTCACCCAAATGCGTGATTAAAATCGATGAAAATGAAGTAGGGTAGATCCGCTAGCTCAGTCGGTAGAGCATCACACTTTTAATGTGGGGGTCTTGGGTTCGAACCCCAAGCGGATCACCAAAAAGAGGAAACCAGAAGGTTTCCTCTTTTTTTGTTTTCTATCCACTTGTAGTTATAGCAAAGCCTTGATAGCACACTTCAAATGTGAGGGCTTAGATATAGAACTCCGATTCATCTACGAGACCAGCACGGAAGGCGTATTTCATGGCATCATGAGCACAGTTTACTCCAAGTTTGCGGAATATGTTCTTACGATGTGAGTTGATGGTGTGAATGCTGGAGAAACGCTCGGCAGCAATCTCCTTGGTGGTGCGTCCCAGGGCAATGCTCTTGAGCACCTCGCGTTCGGTCTGGGTGAGGTCATCTTGTCGGTTGTCGCGTTCCACGGCGTTCTGCAAGAGTATGTTGGTGGCATGCTGCGAGATATAGCGCTCGCCACGCAACACGTAACGCAGTGCTTCGCTCAGTATGTCAAGCGATGCATCTTTGTATGCTACACCGACGTTGGTAGTTTGATAAAGAACATTGCGCAGAAAGTCTGCCGTAAGTTCGTCGGAGAGCAGCAACCATGCTGTAATATCCTTGTATGAATCGGCTAGTAGGCATAGTGACTCCTGATTGGTGAAGTCAAACAGAGTGTAGTCGAGTACTATGGCACTGCGACGACCGTCTTTTAATAACTGACTGAGTGAATACCTGTCAGGTGCATATGCCACTGGCAACTCGTCGTCATTTTCGGAGAGCGACAGCGACTGAATATTTGGTGCCAGCCTCTGTGCAAGAGTCTCAACGGCGAGAGCTGTGAGCGGTTGAGGGTCGGCTATTATAATACGTTCAATGTTCATAATGTTAGTTTAATTCCTTTGTTTCTTATTTTTTTGCAAAGGTACTCGGATATTGATATTCTTTCCAAGGATATATTGATAATTTGGAAAATTATTCTATTGTTTGGCTGATTGTAGAAATTTATACTACAAAAGAAAGCCAGACAAAGTTAACACAACTTCATCTGGCAAAAGGAATTAAACTAATACGGGTAGCAAGTGCTACCGCTTTTCTTACAGATTACAAATTACAGATCACCAATTATCTATCACCCATTATCTGATTAGCACGGGATAGCGAGTGACCACTCCACCAGCAACCTTGAAGGCATTCAATACGGGAAGACCTTCTGGCACGTAGGGATGACCTGACACTTCGGGTGCCAGAGATATGATGAAGTAGAAGGCATTAGGGTCATATGCCAGGCGTTTATCCTCTTCTGATGGGCGTGAAGGGGATGCAGGATGGCTATGCCAATTGCCTATTACGCTGAGTCCATTGGTGCGTGCATATTTCACAGCGGCAAACTGTTCCTTTGGGTCGAAACTGAAATGCTCTGCACTATGATCCACATTGGTGAGGGGACGATTTTCGGTTATGATAATATCATCGCCATGTTTTTTGCCCAAAGCATAGCCACAACTCTCTATGGGCGCATCACGTTGTGCCTGAGAGAGTATTGAGTCATACGCCTCCTGAGTAATGTAAAGGGGCTTATCGTTTTCTGTCCAGCCGTATTTTTCTTCGCCTTTTGTCATTTATAATCTATTATTCTGTCAATGATTCTTCAGGTCACAAGCTGCCTGCTCGTAGTCAATCAGTTCATGGATTGTAGGATTGTCGCCGCAGAGTCGGCAATGGCTGTTGCGGCGTGTCTTAATCTTG
Source organism: uncultured Prevotellaceae bacterium (assembly GCA_946187445.1). Classification (GTDB taxonomy): domain Bacteria; phylum Bacteroidota; class Bacteroidia; order Bacteroidales; family Bacteroidaceae; genus Prevotella. Next base: position 2,216 of record CAMHQF010000043.1, on the reverse strand, counting down.
CGGAAGTCCATGGTCTTGGCGTTAAACGTGAGGAGCTGGTTGGTGAGCAACTCGCCCACGCCAGTGATATATTTCAATGTCTCCGCAGCCTGTATGGTGCCCAGCATTCCTGCTATGGCTCCCAGCACGCCAGCCTGCGAACAAGTCGGCACAAGATTCGGTGGCGGCGGTGCCCCGAAGACACAGCGATAGCAAGCCGAGCCTGGCACGTGGGTGAACGTCTGCCCCTCGAAACGCAGTATGCCGCCATGGCTGAACGGCTTGCCTGCCATGACGCAGGCATCGTTGATAAGGAACTTTACAGGGAAATTGTCTGTCCCATCGACTACGAAGTCATAGTCCTTGATAATATCCAGGGCATTGTTTGCCATGAGCAAGTCTTGTATGGCATTTACCTTTACGTTTGGGTTGATGGCAAGCATCTTCTCCTTTGCCGACAGTACCTTGGCAATGCCCACATCCTTTGTAAAATGTATTACCTGACGCTGCAGGTTACTGAGGTCAACCACATCTCCGTCGATGATGCCAATCTCCCCAACGCCAGCGGCTGCGAGGTATAGTGAAACAGGGGCGCCCAAGCCACCGGCACCCACCACGAGCACCTTGGCATTGCGTATCTTCTCCTGCCCCTCTACGCCAACATCCTGCAACAGAATGTGGCGTGAATAACGGTTAAGTTCTTCTTCTGTAAAATCAAACATATTAAACAAATATTCTATTTGTACTAAAACGAAACGTGGCTACGCCACTACGAAAACGAAAGCTACTGTCCCCCTCCCATGAAATAGAGAAAATCTATTGAGTCACCATCGTTGAGCTGAAGGGTGTCAAACTCTTCGCGTTCAACGAATTCTTCATTCACTTGTACGCTGACCATTTCAGGCTGCAGCACGTTGTTTTCCTTGATAATGTCAGTCACCGTAGCAGGCAGTTTTACCTCCTGCTCTTCTCCGTTTACTATTAGTTTTGCCATAATTCTTTGTTGATAAATGGTTATTGTTAGTTTAATTTCCAAGTGCAAAGTTAGGAAGAAATTATAATTGCGACAATACCAAACATTGGTGATGTGATTACCCCAAAAAGGCTATTTCATGCTCTGCACATTCTCCATAACTTTGCACTTGGAAATTAAACTAATCAACAGCATTACCTAACACATTATTATAATATAAAAAAGTATGTCACAGATAGCAAGAAATATCGAGGGGCTGATAGGTAACACTCCTCTCTTGGAACTGTCAAAAACGGAGAAGGCGCTTAACCTAAAGGGGAGGGTGCTGGCAAAACTGGAGTTTGCCAATCCTGGACGTAGCGTAAAGGATCGTGTGGCTCTTGCCCTTATCAATCAGGCTGAGAGGGAGGGACTAATCAATAAAGGCACTACTATCATTGAGCCTACAAGTGGCAATACAGGAGTGGGGCTTGCCATTGTGGCGGCATCGCGTGGCTACAAGATTATCCTCACCATGCCCGACTCTATGACCATAGAGCGCCGCAAGTTGCTGAGTGCGCTGGGTGCCAGGCTTGAGTTGACCCCTGCCTACGAGGGTATGCCAGGTGCCATACGCAGGGCGCAGCAACTGGCACGGGAGATTGGCAATGCCTTCATACCGCAGCAATTTGCCAACAAGGCTAACCCCGAGGCTCACCGCAAGACGACGGCGCAGGAGATATTGCGCGATACGGAGGGAAAGGTTGACATTTTTATCTCAGGCGTAGGTACTGGCGGCACCATAACGGGTGTGGGCGAGGTGTTGCGCCAGCACAATCCCGATGCACAGATTATCGCCGTGGAGCCTCACGACAGTGCCGTGCTGAGTGGTCATAAGCCTGGCCCACATAAATTGCAGGGCATAGGAGCAGGGTTCGTTCCACCTGTGCTCAACACCAATATTTATGACGAGATATTCCGTGTGAAGAATGATGATGCTTTCGAAACCGCACGAGTACTTGCCGAACAGGAAGGTCTGCTCGTTGGCATCTCGTCTGGCGCAGCAGCATACGCAGCCATCGAGGTAGCAAAGCGTCTGGAGAATAAGGACAAGAACATCGTGGTGCTGCTCCCTGATACTGGCGAGCGCTATCTCTCCACTGGTCTATATGAGTATGAGGAAGAGGAATAGTGCACAGTTCAATTGTCAACTATCAATTATCAATTATAAAAATGGCAGAAACAAAGAAACTTTCACTCATCGCCTTTTCGGGCGACTTTGACA
>CAMHQF010000042.1:0-14378 GCA_946187445.1 uncultured Prevotellaceae bacterium | reverse complement strand
GGGGTGTTTACGACCTGAAGAAGAAAAAGGAAATCATTCCCTGCAAATACGACTTGCTCAAAAAAGAAGAAGATGGCGTATATGCCTTCAACAAGGGAGCTGTCATCATAGGGCTTGATTACTATCGAGGCAATTATGTCTATTATCAAGGTGGCAAGTGGGGGTATATAGATGCCATGTGTAACGAGATAGTATCTTCCCAGTACGACAGGGTGTTTGACTTCAAGGATGGTGTGGCACAGGTTGTCAAGGATGGAGTAAACTCCTTTCTGGAACATCCACTGAAGGGCACCAGTCTGAAGCTTACTAATGGTGGCGACGGCTCACCTATCGACAAGGATATTCCCACTACCAACAAGAAGAACGATAATCTCTTTGCCTTCATCATAGCCAACGAGAACTACACTCACTTCAAGGGGGCCGACTACTCCATCAACGATGGCAAGGTGTTTGCCGAGTACTGCAAAAAGACACTGGGACTACCTGAGCGCAACGTGCGTTACTACGAAGATGCCACCTATGGTAATATGGTGGGAGCGGTAAAAAAACTACAGGATATTGCTGATGCCTACGATGGCGATGCACAAGTCATCTTCTATTACTCTGGTCTGGGCGCTTCCGATGACAAGACTGCTGAACGTTACCTACTGGCAACTGATGCATCGATGCTTGCACTTGACAAGACAGGCTACGACGTAAAGACTCTGCTGGCAACGCTGAATGGTGTGAATGTGCAGAATATGTGGGTAGTTATCGATGCTCCATTCTCTAACATGGACAAGAACGGACAACCGCTTGCCTCTGGTCGCGGTGTCGCTATCAAGCCCAAGGAGGTAACAACTGACGGTAAAGCTATCGTCACGCTGTCGTGTGACGGCAGTCAGGCATCATATTCCAGTAAGGAGTATTGCCACAGTTTGTTTACCTATGCATTGTTGGAGAAGATGCAGCAGAGTAAGGGGAACTGCACCATTAAGGAGATGACCGACTATGCTACGACGTGGGTAAAGCGCCAAGCCATGTCGGGTTTTGACAAGTCGCAGACACCACAAGTCATTGTGTCGCCCCTGATGTCCACCCAATGGGGTAATGTCAAATTCTAATCACCAGCCAACTATGAAAAGATTGATCCTTATACTCAGCATCGTCGCAGTTTTCGCTGCCGATATGAATGCCCAGATTGTGGCTGCCAAGCAAGGCGACAATGGGAAATATGGCTTTGTGGATAAGAATGGCAACTGGATTGTTAATCCTGTCTATGGAAGTGCCGAATGGAAAGATTATTATAATATCGGAAATTTTTATGATTACGATTGGCATGTATTTGGAATGGTAACCCCTCAGGGTCAGATACTCTTTAAATCCAGAGAATACATAAGTTTCAGGAGGCCTTCCCTAACGTCACCCTTTGTAGAGATATATCAAAATGAAAAGAATGGAGTAGGTACGATGGAGGGAAAAATCATCATTCCTATTCAGTACAAGTATGTTGAAATAAAAGAAGAGAAAGGTTACACCTTTTTTATATTAACATCAACAGACGGAAAGGTGGGCGTGGCGGCAAGCGACGGTAAGATACTTGTTCCGTGCGAATACTATAGGGGTGAGATTCCTTACTCAAGTGCCAAACAGCCTTTTCTTCTCATGGCAGATTTCAATGGAGGTCAGGTACTCTTTTCCCACGAAGGCAATCAACTGACACCACAGGGGTGTTCCGATATTAGTGTTGACTCTGTTGCCATCGAAGTCTCTAAAAATGGGTTAAAAGGTCTGTACACACTGGAAGGAAAAGAGTGGGTACCCTGTGAGTATGAAAGCTTCTATATACAGAAGCCATATATCTATGTTACAAAAAATGAGAACGGCAAGAAGAAACAAGGCATTATCTCCTGGGAGGGAAAGGTGCTGGTGCCGTGTGAATATGACTTTGCGTATAATGGAGGATACTATTTCAATGTTTGGAACGGAGATATTGGTTCTAAGGAAGAGCATGGTATGTACTCCAAAGCAGGCGAGGTGCTGGTGCCCTGCAAGTACCCACACTCTAACAGGTTGACTAACGAGCGAGGAAGTATCCAGATTATTGCCTATACAGACGAGAAGTATCACCCTATTTCTTTCGTCGTCATACGTGCTAACGGCGAAGTTATCGTTCCGTTTAATCAATACCAAGGCATTGAGGAGGCTGCCGAGAACCTATATACTATCCAGAAGAATGGAAAGTGGGGCTTGTGGTCAGGCGACCATGAGGTAATGGCATGCCAATACGACAAGCCCATCAAGTTTGACAATGACGTGGCAACAGTCACCAAAAACGGAGAGGCAAGCCTCATCAAGAACCCATTAAAGGACGGCTCGCAGATTCTGATAGCCGAGGCGAAGACCCCCAGCAAGAAAAAGGAGAAGGGCCCTGCCATAAGCCGCTACCCTGCACCTGACTCCGAAGTGGACAAGGACATCCCTGTTGCCAATAAGAAAGCTGAGACAACCTTTGCCTTCATCATCTGCAACGAGAACTATCCCGATGCTCCTGTGCCTTACTCGCTCAATGACGGCAGGATGTTTAAGGAGTATTGCCAGAAGACTCTGGGCATTCCAGAGAAGAACATCAACCTCTATGAGGATGCCACCTTTGGCAATATCATCACAGCAGTGGAGAAGATGAAGCAGATAGCCGATGCCTACGATGGCGAGGCAAGTGTCATCTTCTACTATGCAGGACATGGATTCCCTGACGACAAGCAGCAGACAGCTTACCTGCTGCCCATCGATGGCGATGCCAGCAGCATCACCACAACAGGCTACAGCCTGGCTAAACTATACAAAGAGATTGCAGGGCTGAAACTGAAATCGTCAGTGGTGTTCCTTGATGCCTGTTTCTCTGGCGCCAAGCGTGAAGACGAGATGCTCGCCTCCTCACGTGGTGTGGCGATAAAGGTGAAGGAAGAAGCCCCTATGGGCAACATGGTGGTCTTCTCTGCTGCTCAAGGCGATGAGACAGCCCACCAGTTGGAGGACAAGCATCACGGTCTCTTCACCTATTGCCTGCTCAAAGAACTGCAAGCCACACAGGGCAACATTGACTTGGGTACACTGACAACCAATGTCACCAAGCAGGTGAAACGTCAGTCGGTAGTCATCAACAACAAGAAGCAAACCCCAACCGTCATCCCCTCACAGGCACTGATGAATAGTTGGCAGACAATGAAACTGAAATAGTTATTAATGGTTACAAATATAATAAGAACATGAAAAAGATTCTTTCAATAAGCTTTCTTCTTTTATATGTGCTCTGTTCCGCATACTCTCAAAAAGGTTGGAAATGGGACACGACCATATATTATGACGAAAACGACAATATAAAATTTGGAGCCAGATTAGAATTAAATCCGAGCGTTACTGGCGAGGTGGTTATTCCTGACTACAAAATAATAAAAGGCAAAGAATATCCCGTCGTTTCTGTTAGGGATGAATATAAAAGTAGCCGAAAGTTTAAATATGGAACATATACTAAAGTCATACTGCCTAAATACATTCAAGAGATAGATCTAAAGAGTAACTCTTTACAGGAACTTCTCTTTAAAGAGGGAGCATGGTATATTAAGTGGTTAAATATTTCAAACGAATCCAAAATTAAAAGAATTGTCTTTCCTAACAGTGCGTGGAGAATAGGACGTATAATGGGCAATGGATATACCTTACAAGACTACCCTCGTAAAGGTGAAGAATTCTACAAAGAAGGTCGTGAAATTGAGGTAGTATTACCAAGAAACTTGCGGTGGATTGATGACGAAGCATTTTCAAGGTTTCATATATTCGGTAAGCTTGTTCTTCCTAAAAAGATGAACTATATCGGCAAAAAGGCATTTTATCGTAGCAGTATCACGGAATTAGTGATGCCTGAAGAGATAAAGCAGATAGGGGCTGATGCTTTTGCCTACAATGGTATTCACTCTGTTGTTTTGCCTATAAAAGTAAACGGCAAGTGTGAAGAGAGTATATTTGCAGGAAACTATGCTATCTCCAATATTAGCGTTCATGGGAATGCTGTTCCCGAGTGGATAGGGAAAAAAGAATGTAAAGGTTTGGCTTCAGGAGTTGTAGGAAGCTGGGCGTATGATATTGAGCATTCGTATTCAAGATTCATGAAGGGAAAAAATGAAGCCATCAGGCAGAAAGTGTCTAAATGGCAGGAAAGGACAGAATTCGAAACGACAGAAGAATGGAAAAAACGTGTAACAGAAAAAGCGCGTAACGAATATGTAAAGAGTGTTGTTGAGGAGTTGAAGCAAGAGTATATTAACAAAGAAAAAAGTTCGTATATTCCAAAACGTATATTGTTAGCTTACGATGTTGATAATCAAATTTTTCCTATAAAGATAGAGCGTGATACTCTATATGTAAAGGTTCCACGAGCGGAAGCTCCTGATTTTAAGACAAAATTTAGCCAGGAAAGCGTATCTGACTTATATGATATATCTAATGACCGATTGGCTGTTGTAGGTCGCAGTTGTATAGTGGACGGAAAGAAATACGAGACTACCAACACCTATGCCAAGGCGGACAATCTCAATGACTTCGCCCTTAACCTCCCTCCTTTGGAGATAGACTTTGGCAACAATAGCAATGCATCAGCAAGCAACAAACCTGCACAGAGCAAAACAATAGACCGAACAATAGACCAGAACATACCTGCATCTGGAGTAACGAATGCTAACACCTTTGCAGTGATAATAGGTAACGAGAACTACTCTATGGTCGCTAAGGTGCCATTTGCCAAAAACGATGCACAGGTGTTCGCGGAGTATTGCCGCAAGACTCTCGGCATTCCAAGCAAGAATGTTCGTTCATACGGCGATGCCACCTTCGGCATGATGAAGAATGCCATAAAGGATATACAGAACATTGCCAACGCATACAATGGAAATATCAACGTGATATTCTACTATGCAGGACACGGCATCCCCAATGAGCATAGTAAAGATGCCTTTCTGTTGCCTATCGATGCTGACGGAAAGGAAACAGACATTTGCTATCCTGTGAGCAAGTTATATCAGGAACTTGGAGGTCTGAATGCAAAGCAGGTAGTGGTATTGATGGACGCATGCTTCAGCGGAGCACAGCGTGGCGACGGCATGCTCGCCTCAGCACGTGGTGTGGCACTAAAACCAAAGGAAGCAGCCCCACAGGGTAAGATGGTGGTATTCTCTGCAGCATCAAGTGACGAGACTGCCTATCCCTATAATGAGAAGGGGCACGGTATGTTCACCTACTTCCTCCTAAAGAAACTGCGTGATACAAAGGGTAACTGCACGCTCCAGGAAATAGGGGAATACATAAAGCAGAATGTCAGCCAACAGTCTGTCGTCATCAACAGAAAGAAGCAAACCCCAACCGTCATCCCCTCACAGGCGCTGATGAATAATTGGCAAACGATGAAACTGAAGTAAAGTTACTCAATCCACTTTCCTAAACACTACGATGAAAAGAAGCATCTCAATATCGCTCATCGCCTTTTTCCTGGTATGGTCTATTGCCTTCATAGCGGTGAAACTGCCGTTCATGGGGCCCATATCTGAGGCAATAAAGGAATTTGAGATGACCGATACATACTACCAGATACTGCAGGATACGGATGATGAGGATGATGCCGAGGTGAGTGACGCCATAACCATAGTGGACATCACCGAGCTATACAGTCGCAGAGAACTCGCCCAGACTCTCGACAATATCATGGAGCAGCATCCCAAGGTGGTGGGCGTAGATGTGGTGTTTGAAGGACTGAAGGAAGATACCGTAGGCGACAGGATGATGGCAGAGGTCGCCTTGACGCATGACAATATCGTCTTCTCCGAGAAACTGCTTGACTACAAGGACGAGAATACGGGGTTCACCGACATGGTGCACTCTTTCTTCGCTGAGGAACCAGGCACGGTGAATGAGGGCATCACCAATATGCCGCGCAACCTGTATGGAGGCATAAAGCGCAAGATGCAGATGGGATGGAAAGTGCAGGGTGAGATGATTCCGTCATTCATCTCTATGGTGTCGGCAATGTATCAGGGAAGCGACTCCATCGTGACAGCTGACAAGACGCTGAACATCAACTTCGTACCCAAGCACTTCCCCATATTACTGCCCGACTCCGTAGCGGCACACCCCGAACTGATAAAAGGCCGAGCTATCCTCTTCGGCACTATGAAGGACGAGTACGACATGCACTATACCCCCTTGGGCAAGATGCCTGGCACCCAGTTGCTGGCGTATGCTATAGACACCGTGATAAAGCGCAGTGAGGTGAAGGAGGTCAATGGGTGGCTGATGGCTCTGCTCTCTTTCCTCTTGGTACTACTGACCCAGTATTCGTTTGCAAGATACAAGACATTCGCCGCAGGGCGCAAGAACCGCTTTGCACGCTTCGTGATGTCTATGACACTCATAAAGAGCTATCTCACCTTTATATGGATAGCACTGTGGATGTGGGTGGCATTTATGATATTCTACCTCTACGACATCCAGGTTGACATCGGGTGGGCACTCTCGGCGATAGCCTTCCTGGCACTGGCAGAGAGCATATATGATGAAGTTAAACAAGCAATAAACAATAGGAAGAAATGAGAAACAGATGGTTTATTTTACTTGCCTGCCTGCTGGCAGTAGGCACAAGTAGCGACATGATGGCTCAGAAGAAAAAGTCTGCATCTAAGGCTATACAGAAATATGCACAGTATGTGTCGGACAAGGCACAGGGCAAGGAGAAGAAAGCCGTAAAGGGTGCTTCCGACCCTGCCACGGTGACACGCGACTCCGTCACTCTTGAAAATGATGCTTCCTACGACCCTCTGCGTGCCGAGTATGAGCAGTTCAGGCAGAAAAGCATCACGGAGTACGAGGACTTCCGCAGAAAGGCTAATAGGGAGTATGCCGAGTTTATAAAGAAAGCCTGGCAGGAGTTTGGCGCAAAGCCTGCCGTGCCCAAACCCAAGGAAGAGGAGAAGCCCCCTGTGGTGATCAAAGAGAAGGAGATAGTAGAGCCCGTCAAGGATGTCCCCGTTCCTATCAAGGAAACCATCACCCCTCCTGCACCAGAACCCCAACCCAAACCCGTTGCTCCGATAAGGGAACAGCCCGTACCAGCAGAAAAGTGGCAGGCATTCTCCGTATATGGCACGGATATGAAGGTACGATTTGATGACAGCCAGATATTCTCCCTGCCCTCATGCACCAATGAGGCAGTGTCAGCAGCATGGCAGAAACTATCGGACAAGAAGTACGACAACCTGATAAGAGACTGCCTTACCATCCGCATGACAAACCAACTCAGCGACTGGGCATACCTAAACATGCTTCACCGTATGGCTGAAGCCTGTCTGGGCAAGGGCAATGCAGCGACCCTGCTGATGGCATTCATATACTGTCAGTCGGGCTATCAGATGCGTCTCGCCACAGCCAACGGCACGCTGAGGATGCTCTACGCCACCAAGCACAGCATCTACGACAAGTCATACTTCTGGATTGACGGTGACGACTACTACGTCTTCGATGGCAATGAGAATAGTCTGCAGGTGTGCAATGTCAACTTCCCGCAGGAGAAAGCACTGTCGCTGAATATACGTGAGCCTCAGAAGTTTGCCATGAGCAAGTCCGACACGAGGACCCTGACCTCCGCCCGCTATCCCGATATGGAGATAGAGGTCAGCGTCAACAAGAACCTCGTGGATTTCTTCAACGAATACCCCTCCTCATACACAGACCGTAACTTCATGACACGCTGGGCGTTATATGCCAACACCCCTCTGGACCAGGCCGTGAAGGATGCCCTCTACCCTGCTCTGACAAGCAAAATCAACGGACTGACCAAGAAGGAGGCGGTAGATCGTCTGCTCAACTGGGTACAGACAGCCTTCGTCTATGGCTATGATGACAAGATATGGGGTGGCGACCGTGCCTTCTTTGCTGAGGAGACGCTCTTCTATCCATACTGCGACTGCGAAGACCGCTCCATACTCTTCTCACGATTGGTAAGAGATTTGGTAGGACTCAAGGTCATCTTGGTCTATTACCCAGGCCACCTTGCCAGCGCCGTATGTTTCGACACCGACGTGAAGGGCGACTACATACAGCTCAACGATGACAAGTTCACCATCTGCGATGCCACATACATCGGTGCCCCCCTCGGTCGCACCATGCCAGGCATGAACAATGAAAAAGCTACGGTGATACTGTTAAATCAGTAGTCACCATAGCTCAATATAATCATCTATTAGAACATCTATCCTCTCACCTTGTCAGTTTCATATCCTGCCATGTTTGGGATATGTCATCGGAAGGAGAGATAGTTGGCGTTTGCTTCTTGCCGTTGATGACAATGGACTTCTGACGAACATTCTTTGAAAGGTAGTCTGCCAAATCGCCCAAAGTTACGTCGCCTTTGCTTTCCTGCAGTTTCCTCAACAGGCAGTAGGTAAACAGTCCATGATTCTCATCTTTGTAAGAATATGCCGCCTCCTCATCTGACGTGGCACTAAAGACCACAGTAGCCGATTTGGGTTTCTCCTCTTTCGCCTTTATAGCTACGCCACGAGCTGCAACTATCATGTCGCCGTCTCGCTTTGCACCACTGAAACAGGCATCCATAAAGACTACACACTGGTTGAGATGCAGACTCTCTATTTCCTTATATAGGTTCTTGAGTGAGTAGCATACACCGACATCTGTGCCGTCAGCGTCAATCGGCATTAAGAAGGCATCTTTGCTCGCATTGTCTGGAATGCCGTGCCCTGCATAGTATATTATCAGGTTTATTTTTCCTTCAAAAGCCTCTGCTATATCCCTTATCTCACGGAATGCACGCTTCATCTTGCCATAGGTAGCATTAGGGTAGTATTTTATCTGATGCCCAGCCAAGCCCAAGGTCTTTTCGCAATAAGCCTTGAACACCTCACCATCAAAGTTTGCCATAGCGACAGGAGCTACAAGCTCGTACTCCTCATTGGCTATTATTAGTGCAAACGTGTTTTCTGAGTGTTTCCCTGTCAATGGCACCACATTGACTCCCCTTGTCCAATCAACGGCAGTACGTGACTTGCCACCACTTGGCCCATCTCTTTTTACGATGACAGGCGTCTCGGAGCTGGGTGACTCCCCTTCCCTCTTCACCTCATACACATGCCCCCTCTCGTCCATGGCTCTACGTGGCACGTTTATGTTGTCATATTGATAGTTTTTTGAACGGAATGACAACCTGACTGGCAACTCCGACTTATCCACATAGAATATGTATGGAAACTTCTTGATAATCTCCTTCTTGCCTGACTTTCCAATTGTCATCTCTATGTTTTCCAACAGAGTACCCGTCAGCTTTATCTTTGTCTGACCATTGACTACTACCTGTGCTTGGAATAGCAGCAATAACGTTAATATGTAAACCTTTAAAATGTATCTCATCTTATCTCTCTTATCAACATGCCAGGGTAGAAGTCGCCTCCGCTTACTTTCTCAAAGGTGGTGAAGCCGAGGGAGGCATTCTCAGCCCCCTCCTCCACTGCCATGAAGCGGTTGTCCCATATTTTTCCTGCAACAGGCTTTATTACTCCAGCACGTTTGTATTTCGTGCAGCCTTTTTCATCGGTTATTACCTCCAGCACCTCAAACTTTGATTTATCCGTAACGTCTTCCTTCATGCCTATCTGCACCCTTATCGGTTCTGCCGACAACAGCGGAGCCTTGATACGGAAGTCTTCAAATTCATGCTGTAGGTCAGCAAGGTTCTGATCGAGTGTGCGTACCAATACTTTCTTTATCAGTTCTTCATTGGTTTTCACACCACTCAGTACGGTAGTGCTACTCTTGTTTTCTATCTTGCCCACATACTCCATCTCAAAAATGTCTGATTTATTGTATGCGGCTATCTTGTTTTGGTCTATATTATTATTGTCTGTATAGTAAAGGTTGTAGAACTCGTCAGCGGTCTTGGTATCCCACTTCAAGCGATAGAGGTAAGACGTCATATTGACAGCGAAGCCCTTAATGTTATCCGTCAGACTGCCGTAGAGCCAATTGGTGCTGGCACCAGCAACGTTCTTGTCTGCCATCAACGCCATTACGTCAGCGTTTCCCGTCACCACGCCTGCAGCTATTGCAGTTACAGCCATAGCTATTTCTTTTATCGTATTCCATGTAGTGGAACGGTCAACATAACGTATGTCGTTAAACATGACGTAAGTGTTGCCAATAAGGTTCTCACCAGCATCCTCCAACAAGGCATGTCCCCTCACGCTATTAGCTGCCAGAGCAAGGTCTGCAGCAGAAGCGTTATACAGTCCTCGCTCGCGCACAAGATTCATGTCAAAGCCAGAGTTCTTCGTATGATCAAACCATTTTGAGACCAATCGTCTGCCGAGTTGGTTCTGGTCAATAAACATACGGATATTGTCCTCTTGATCTTTTTTCTCGTTGGAGAAGATTACCGAGCGCACTTTCAGTGTATGGTCGTTGAATCTCTCTGGACCAGACGTCGTTGACAGGACAAACTCTATCTCCTTGTTGTAAGCGTATTTCGGATGCCTGATGTTTATCACCGCCAATGAACTGCGCTTGTATTGCATCCCATCATCAATGGTGGTCTGGGCATCTGCCGTCAGCATACTGACAAGAAGAAGCGACAAGGATGTTACTATGTAGTTAGTCTTCCCAATCATCGTCTGTGTCAAACGTGTCGTTGTCTGGCAATTGTGTAGGATAGCGTTTCTCTTTTTTCAGCATCTTACGGTTTGTTGCCTCCATTTCTGAAAGAAGCGTGCCAGCTGAAAAGAACGTGCGGAACTTCTGCACCGTCACGCCTGCAGGCAGTTCAAACTCCTTGTCATCTACGGGACGTTCCTCTATCTTGGTTACCACCTCACTTTGATAGAGGTTGCTGTGAACCCTGGAGAATTTCACCCTGTCTGTAACTTTCAGATCGCTTACCATCTTCATGACCATCCCTTCAACAGGGAAATGGTCATTGTCGCCAAATTTCTGCCAAATGCTATCTGTACGCCAATTAGGACACACAGCATAGCGGTAGCCTATGGTGGTGAGCGTCTGCCTGTCTGTAGGCAAAGACAATATACCCACCTTGAAATTCTGGTCAACCTCCTGTGTACCTTCATATATGTCGCAAGTATAGCCTTGAATCACGACCGTCTCGTCAGTCTTGTGAAACTCAAACTTCTTGGTTGCCCCCCACGCCGATGCTGACCTGCCAAGGGCGTATAGCTTATCAAGCGGATATTCTGCTGCCTTGTCCTGTCCGTCGTAATAGACTATGCAACGGTTTTGGTCGTACAACTGTATAATATGCCTGCAGAGGCGAGTATCATATATATGACGGCTGCCGTTTTTATAGACAAAGCGTTCGATATGTTTTCCCTTGTATTCGCCACCTCGACCATTGACCATGCTGGTACGCATTATCTCACCTTCGAAGTAAGGCTTCTCATCCTGTGCCCAGCCATATTGTGTGACCAGGCATAGGATTGACATTAGTATATATTTTGTATAACACATATCGGTCTCTCTCTTTTTTTATTAGAATTTGTGTACAGCACGTGATGCTATCGGACTGGTCTTACGTGCACTGTAAGGATAAGTCTTCAGTGTTGGTGCAAACTCAAATGAGCCTTCTCTGTTCTTGCCGTTCACCAGGGCCTTGGCACGGCTTCCAGCCTTTTCCTTGAAGTATATAATGTTAACGTTTCCACCCTCTACCTCGGTAGAACAGTACATCATATTAAATACCGTAACAGCAAGTATGCCACCTATACGTGTAGTGAAGCCCTGATATGTGTCTTTTTTTATTTTACCACGGATTTCCTTTATCCTTTCATTCAGCGCCTTGAGCTTTTCCGAGTCTTGCGTTTCTCCGCCGTTGATAGCTATAACAAGGTCATAGAGCTCATTCTTTGCAGGGATATACCATCCGTCGCCAAGCTCGCGAGCCCACTTCATCAGGGGGAAATAATCCCATGTGATACCCGTTTCGTTGATGTACTTCTCTATCGCTTCCATGTTCTTCTGACCGTCATTCTCGTCAAAAGCCTCTGTATCAGTATAAACTGATTCGTGCGCCTTGTCTTTCTTCTTATTCACATAGCACCAGTCAGCAGGGCTGTCATCAAGTGACATCAGCAGACCATGCTGTCCGCTGTCATCTACTTTCACCACGATGCCTTTCAGGCCATTTACATCATATAGGTCGCCTACCTTATAGGTCTGAGCGTTAACCATCAGTGTGGAGGCTACCATTGCCACCAATGTCATCATAATCTTCTTCATAATGTTTAGGTTTTAAGTTAATAATAGGTTATATTTGAATATTTTTTTTTCGTATCACTTCTCCCCCACTACGATGAGGCAACGTCCGAGTCCTCTGTTCACCACCTTGCAGGTGATTTGGTAGGGAGCCGTCTTGAGGTAGTTACGTAGTTGACGGGCGAAAGCCTCTGCATCCATCGGCATACCGTTGGGTTTATACACTGGTATGCGCACCTGGTCGTAAAGCAGGTGGTTCTCTGTGGCTTCGCTCTTATTGAAGCGGTGCTCCACGGTGTTCTCCTCCATCCAACGGTCTATAATCTCGGAGAGTTCCACACCACCATACTCCGTCTCAAAATCCTGCCACGTATCACTATCAGGCACCTGCAACTCTATGATCACCTCACGACCGTTGGTCAGCAGGTCGTCAAAGTGCTGCTGCAACTGTGCAGTGAAGTTATCCATGTTATTCTGCACTGCTTCTTCGAGCAAGATAGGCAATTCTGCCGAGAACGACGGTGCCCCTGTTCCCTCGGCACCTGCCACCTGCTTATTGCTGTAGGCATCGAGACCGCGGAGGTTATAGGTGATGGAGCGTTTCGGTCCTCTGGTGTTCACTCCCCAGTCTATCTCCAGTATGATGTCAGCCTTTGCCACCCTGCGCAACTGGTCAACGGGACTCTCAGCGAGTGCCGCCCCCGTAGTCTTGGTGCGCAGTGCGCTGTTCTCTGCTGCTACGGTCTGCATCGACTTAGTGGTCTGCGATAGATCCTGCAGCGGAAAGCCCTTGTCGGCCATCAGTATATTAATCTTCGAGATGACGTTCATGAGGTCACGGCTGCTCTGTATGGCACGCTTGTAGTCGGGAACTATCTCCTCCGTTCCATTATTGTCAAACTTCATGGTGTAGCCATTCTCGTTGCACCACACATCACTGGGCACCACCATCAGTCGTGGTTTCTTTGCTTGGGCACTTACCGAACTGACAATTGTGCATTGACAATTGAAAATTATAATTAGCGTCGCTATGATTATTCTTCTTACCATGATTAAAACTGTGAACTGTGAATTGTCAGAACCCCGATGACAGGCCTCGTATCACACCATCCTTTTCTAAGTCACGGCGCAGTTTATCCTTCGCCACACTCACTGCTCCTGTCACCTTATATTGTTTACCCACGCGAGCGGTCTTCATCGAACCGCTAACAAATGAAGCATAGTTGACATAACTACGGCTTTCGAAAAAACTTTTGTAATAATCCTCATGCTGCTGTTCCTGTGTGGCGCTGCCCGTCAACGGACGCTGCGATGTACAACCCTGACCACCCGTGAAGCCACGAAACAGCACACCATGAACGGCACACCTCATCACTACATCCTCGCTTATCTGGTTCGCCTTATCTACGCAGGTAGAGACCTCCACGAGGTAATGTCCCTGAGTGCCCGAGCCAGCACACCGTATCTCGTAAGTCAAGGGCTCAGCCTTCGCTGGTTTCTTTGCACATATTGGCATAGAAACAAACAGCAACAAAGTTGCGATGATGAGGGTCAGATTATATGGTTTATTCATAAGCATTAAGTTTCCAAAAACATTTTTTAGGTTAGGTAGATGCCACAAAGTTAATTATTTTTTTGAAACGAGCAAAGAAAATGGGCAAAAAATCTACGAGTATTATAGCATTTCTCAGATTTTTTTCGTAACTTTAGATAAGTTACAATGCACTCGGCATAAAAAATAAGTAAATTTATTTTGCTCTGCGCTCGTTTTTTTGTAACTTTACCTCGCAAATGGGGCATTAGCTCATCTGGCTAGAGCGTTTGACTGGCAGTCAAAAGGTGGCAGGTTCGAGTCCTGTATGCTCCACCAACAGTAATTTGTTGTCACCTAATATCAAAGAGAAAACACAAAAAAACAGCGAGCATACCATAAACAACATCGACAACATACCATATAGGTACAAAAAAAGAGAGTCCCAGTCTTGTTTGACTGAGACTCTATCCAGCGTTTCCGCTGCTTGTTTGAAAAAAAGAAGGCGGCCTCCTACTCTCCCACATTGCATTGCAGTACCATCGGCGCAAGC
>CAMHQF010000041.1:0-14925 GCA_946187445.1 uncultured Prevotellaceae bacterium | reverse complement strand
CTGGGTTGAGCTGAGTGAGACCAAGCTGAAGCTGGCAAGGACCTTCCTCGAGCACGTCATTAACGATGAGCTTATAAACGGTACGGTTGTTTGCCTCTTCCACTGTGCCTACTGGTCCCCAAACGGCAGCCTTGAGAGAGCCCTTACGTCCGTCGAGGGTAATCCACTGAGTCTTGTAGTGCTGGTGAGCTGTTGCTGAGTTGAGGTAGAACTTAGCAGGGTTCTTTGGGTCCTTAGAACGGAATTCAACAGACTTGTTGACGTCCTTGTCCTTGCTGATATGACCACGACCTACGTAGAGAGCCTCCTTTGGAGAGAGGGCATACTCCTTGCCGTCAACTATTACGACACCATCACCGAGACCACAGTTTACGATACCTATCTCACGATTGTAGAGGAAATACTTCTCCTTGATGTTCTTGTCAACGTCGAGACCGAGCTCCCAGAAGTTCTCAAGCTTCAGAGTCTTGGTGACAGGCATAGCACCACCAAAGATGAAACGGTCGTAGTGAGAATAGGTAAGAAGGATAGAGTCTGCCTCCATCACCTTCTCCATCACGAAGCGACTGCGCAGTTTCTTGGTGTCATAGTGCTTAACATCACATGGATGGCAAGCAGTCTGGAACTTTACGTGCTGAGCGCCAACAAAGCGGTCAGCCTCCTGGGCACTGGCAGTAAGCGATACTGCCAACAGTGCGATTGCAAAAATCTTTTTCATATTTTTTTCGTTATTTCGTTATGTCGTTATTTCGATATGTCGTTATTTCGATATGTCGTTTCTACTTCTTATTAATCCTCATGCGGTTCCATACCACGAGACCGCAGGTGAGGATGGTGAGAATGCCTGCGCCAATGTAAGAGATGTACTTAACGCAAGCATAGATGAGCATGGAGAGTGGACTTGAAGCGAAGTCAAGCGCACCTGCCTGGAAGCCTGCTGGCACCTGGACGGTCTTGTCGTCAGGGTGTATCTGAGCCACGGTGTGAGCAGCGCTGGTGAAGTCGCCTGCCATCCATGTTACGAAGTAGAGGCCGATTGCCATCATCACCAGACCCACGATGAATGAGCGGAGCACGTTGCCGTTGGTGTAAGGCAGTATCATCACGAATACGTAGAACATGCCTGCGAGTGATGCGAGTGGCAGGAACTGGTTGCCTGGCAATACTACTGCGAGTACGAGTGTGACAGGAATAAGGAGCAGTGATACCACGAGGGTGGTAGGATGTCCGATAACGAGTGCTGGAGACATACCGATGTAGAGTTCCTTGTCCTCTCCAAACTTCTTGGCGATGAGTTCCTTGGTAGCCTCAGCGATAGGCTTCAGACCTTCGATGAAGAGAGAGGTGATGCGTGGGATGAGTTCCATCACGGCACCCATCTTGATGCCTATCTGCAGAGTCTTAGGTATGTTGGCAACTATCTCGTCCCAGTCGCGACAAGCCAGACAGCCGATGATGATGCCGATGAGCACACCGAGGAAGAGTGGTTCACCAAAGAGACCGAACTTCTTCTTCATGCCCTCAGAGTCGATATGCACCTTGTTGATGCCAGGGATGTAGTCAAGCACCTTATTTATTACAACGGCGAAAGGCATGAATCCCTGACAGAAAGGCTGTGGGATAGAGATGCCGTCCATGCCTGGATAGAACTTCTGGAATTTCTTAGCCGTAACATCAGCCAGCACAAGGGTGATGATGTAACAAACGATGGCTGCGAAGAAGCCCCATACAATAGAGTCGGTCATGAAATAGCATACTGCACCGATGAAGGCGAAGTGCCAGTAGTTCCACAGGTCGATGTTAACGGTGCGAGTGCAACCGAGCAGCAGCAGCACAAGGTTAACGCCCAGACATACAGGGATGATGAAAGAACCTACGAGGGTGTTGTAAGCCACTGAGGCGGCAGCAGGCCAACCCATGTCGAACACCTGAAGCTCCAGACCATATATCTCTACAACCTTAGAGAGGGCTGGTGACATGGTGTCAACAAGCAAAGCAGTGATGATACTAAGACCCACGAAACCCACGCCTACGAAGAGACCTGACTTGAGAGCCTTTGAGAAGTTAATGCCGATGCACACACCGAGGATGGTGAAGATGATTGGCATCATGACAGCGGCACCAAGGCCGATGATGTAAGAAAATACAGCTTCCATTTTTTATTTAATTGATAATTGAAAATTGACAATTGAAAATTATGATTACAATTACTAATTGCTAATTACTATCGTCGCAGGCGATGCGAGTTCTTTCTTCCACTCGTCGAGATAATCAAACCACTCCTTGGAACTCTTGAAACCGAAACTTTCGAGGTCGCAGGTGGCAGCAAACCAGTAGTTCAAGCGGTCATTACTTGTGCCCACGATATCAACAAGTGCCTGATTGGGCATGATGAGTTTGCGTGCATTCTCATCATAAGCACCTATCATATCCTTATTGGCGGTATCAGAGAAACGAGTCTCATCTTTGTAATACTGCTCCGGGATACACACAGCAAGTCCCACGGTATGCTGTCCATACACCTTAGGATTGTTGCCTGCCCATGCAGTGCCCCAACAACCACGTAGGCCCTTGCAGTCGGAGTGTTCCTCTGCACCTTTGGGGTCAGCGATATCGACAGTGCCGATGGCAAGTGGCAAACCCTCAACATTATGAGAGAACTGCACATCAACCTGCACGTCACGATGACCTGCATATAGCGTGTAAGTGGTGATTACATCAACAGAGGCAAAATCCTTGAGCGGTTGCCAAGCGCGGTTGGTGATACGCAACACGGTGCGCACAGCACCCGCTGCAACCATCTCGACAGTGGTGTTACGCACGTTTTCGTACATCGCAGTCCATCCTTTCTTGGCATCCCATGCATGCATGGTGCCACAGCCTGGAGTGGAACCTGTCCACAACACATCGTCGCCTGCACCTGCCGCCTTCTGTTCCTCTGTGGGATAGAACGCCGTCTCGGCAATATCTGCTTTCAACTGCTGGTGACCATAGTAGTCGATAGACTGACGATGGTCGCAGTAGGCACGGAAACCCACCATATCATTTTCCATCACCACACCGTGAGGGAAAATATACTGGTAGGGATTGCTCGTCTTGGGGAAAGTAAGTGAGGTGATCGGCATGTGCTTCTGGTTCTTTGCTGCACGGTCGCGTATGGCAAGGGCGCCATAGCACATAACAGGATACTCACGTGGCATACCCTCATACGAAAAAACGACGGTGAACGTCTGCTTCTCTCTCTTTTTCATATCAGTGACAAAAGAGAGTTCGTCAAACAATCCATCATCGTCAAGGTCATCGAGTTGACAAGGAACCTCCTTGCCATCGAGCGTCACAAGTGCAGAAGCTACACTGCTGTCGGCAGATGCAACATAATCTTTCAATGCCACCACAACAGGCACAGCCTTACGTGACTTGCAGTAGGTATTGGTTACTTCTACCTTTATGGTCTTATCTGCCGCCATAGTGGTCATCACCGTCAGCAAGCAGGTTATCATCCAAATTATTTTTTTCATTATAGTTTAGGTTCTAACTATTATTATCTTTTATCTATAATCTCTCATCTATTATCTCCCTCAACGGCTTCATCACAAATTCACGTTCCTTCATCAACGGATGGGGAATGATGAGGTCAGGCTCAACAACCGTTATGTCATCATATAGCAGTATATCAATGTCTATGATACGATCGTGGTACTCTCCTCCCCTACTCTTCCTTGTACGTCCCATCTGCCGTTCTATCGCCTGAGTAGCCTTCAGCACGTCGTGTGGGGACAACTCCGTTTCCACGCATATCACCGAGTTGACAAAGTCATTATCCGACTTGAAGCCCCACGGCTCTGTGCTATACAGTGACGAGCGCTTTGATATCTGCCCTACCTTATGCTCAATCAGTTCGTAAGCACGGAGTACGTTTTGCTCCTTATTGCCCAAATTGGTCCCTATGCCAAGATATACCTTGTTCAACTCAACTGTGAACTGTGAACTGCTTAGTCATTCAATATCAGCATCACATCGCCGAAACACCCGACATTGTACCCTGCCTTAATTGCCTGCTTGTAGGCGTCGTACACCAGGTCATAACCTCCGAAGGCACATGTCGCCATCATCATCGTCGACTTAGGGTGATACAGATTTACAAGACAGGAGTCAGCCAGTCCATAGTCGTAAGGAGGGAAGATAAACTTATTTGTCCATCCGTCGTAAGGTTTGATGAAGCCATCGGTACCTACTACCGTCTCCGTAGCCTTGAGCACGCTGGCTCCTATGCAACAGATGTGGTGACCAGCCTTCTTTGCGCTGTTGATAGTGTTACAGGTATCTTCCGTGACATGCATCTCCTCTGAATCCATCTTGTGCTTGCTGAGGTCTTCCACCTCTATAGGATGGAAGTTGCCCAGTCCGCAATGCAGGGTGACAAATGCCGTCTTAATACCATGTATGTCAAGACGCTTCATCATCTGACGGGTGAAATGCAAGCCTGTAGAAGGCGCTGTCACTGCTCCCTCTTCGGTGGCAAACACGTTTTGGAAATCCTCAAAATCATCCTCCGTCACAGGGCGGTCGGGTTGTCCGTCCTTACCCTTATGGTCGATAATATAGCGTGGCAGCGGTGCCTCACCAAGGGCAAAGATAGACTGCTTAAACTCCTCGTGAGGACAGTCATAGAGGAAGCGCAGAGTGCGTCCGCGTGAAGTGGTATTGTCAATAACTTCCGCAACCAATGTGCCCTCTTGGTTAAAGAACAGTTTGTTGCCTATACGTATCTTACGCGCAGGCTCTACCAACACGTCCCACAAGCGCATCTCCTGATTAAGCTCACGCAACAGAAATACCTCAATTTTGGCATCAGTCTTTTCCTTTGTACCGTAAAGACGGGCAGGAAACACCTTTGTATTGTTGAATACAAACATGTCATTCTCTCTGAAGTAATCAAAGATATCAAGCAGGGTGAGAGGCTGTTTCTTTCCGTCTTCACCCTTGATAGCCTTACCCTTGGCATCGGTCTTGTAGAGGTTTATCTTTTGTGACTTCTTATGCACAACCACCATGCGACACTCATCAGGTCGTTTCAAAGAGAATGTTGTCTCCTCGCCCTGTTCATTGGTCACAGTATGCTTTATACTGTGTGGATAGAGTGCCACTTGGTTACTTGGCAGGTTGTAATCAAACTGTGAAAGCTTCATTTAGTATAATTGAAAATTGACAATTGAGAATTGAAAATTATGTTTACTTATTCTTAACTCTTAACTCCTTCAAGCCACTGTTCAAAGTCATCGAGAGTGATGCAGTCCTCTATACGGACATCGCCAAGACGGGTGCGGCATAGCTGGGTGAGATATGCACCGCTACCCAAGGCTCTGCCTATGTCGCGGGCGAGAGCACGAATGTATGTTCCTTTGCCACACTCCACCCGTATCTGCGCCTGCATCTTCTCGGGGTCAAACCATAGCAGTTCGATATCCTCGACGTGAACAGGTTTGGCATCGAGTTTCACGTCCTCTCCCCTTCTCCTTAATTCGTAAGCACGGTCGCCGTTTTTCTTTACAGCACTGTATGTTGGCGGCACCTGCATTATGTCGCCCTTAAACTGTTCGAGCACCGCCTTGATACCTTCCTCGGTGATATGCTCCGTAGGAAATGTAACATTGACAGGATGTTCCATGTCGTAACTCGGCGTGGTGGCTCCAAACTGCAAGGTGGCGGTATATTCTTTGGAGTGGTACTGCAAGTGGGGTATCTGCTTGGTGCATTTCCCCGTGCATAGTATCAGCACACCAGTAGCAAGAGGATCGAGTGTGCCAGCATGTCCCGTCTTTACACGTTTTACCCCAGCAGCCCTTGATATACGAGTTCGGACAAACGCCAAGGCTCCGAAACTCGACATGCCATATGGTTTGTTGATGTGCAGTATCTCGCCTTCTACGAAGTTCATATCAGGTTGGTTGCTATCAGCAGTGCACCAATGATGGCACAGTAGATACCGAAATATATCAGTTTGCCACGCTTCACGATGCTTATCATCCACTTACATGCAAGACATCCAAAGACGAATGCTGCGATGAAGCCTACTGCGAGGGGCAACACTTCTATACTGCCAGCAACATTCTCACCCTTCGTCATCTTAAGCACATCGAGCAGTGCTTCACCGAGAATGGGAGGTATTACCATGAGGAAAGAGAACTGAGCCAGAGATTCTTTCTTGTTGCCCAGCATGAGGCCCGTGGCAATGGTGCTGCCTGAGCGTGACACACCTGGCAGTACTGCTACAGCCTGTGCCAAACCTATGATGAAGGCATCCTTCATGGAGATATATTCCTTCTGACGTGGCTTAGCGTAGTAGGAGAAAATGAGCAGAGCGGCTGTGATGAGCAGACAGATGCCTACCACCAACAGTCCCGAACCAAATATTTCCTCCACATAATCCTTGAAGAAAACTCCCACTATTCCCACAGGTATCATCGAAATGATGATATTGATAAAGTAGCGTGTCTCGGAATTCATCTCAAACTTGAACAGTCCTTTGAGCAACCATACTATCTCCTTCCACAGCACAACAAGAGTTGATAGCACTGTCGCTACGTGTACCGCCACCGTAAAGAAGAGATTTTCCTCACCATTCTGCATACCAAACAGTGCCTGGCCTATAGCCAGATGTCCGCTGCTGCTGACTGGCAGATACTCCGTCAAGCCCTGTAATATACCTAATATTAAAGCCTCAATCCAATCCATTACTTCTTCTTATGGTACATTATTCCGACTATGACTGACAGGAAACCCAAGAGGCACACCATTGGTGCCACCTTTATGCGCATGGCAGAGAATATCTCCGCATCAAACATCGTATCAGTTGACTGTGCGCCAGTCATCATAATAAAACCAATCACCACAATAAGCATGCTGATGCCTATCATGATGAAGTTTATCTTTCCAAAAGCAAAATTTTCTTTTTCCACAACTTAACTCACTTCGCTCGTACGAAGCGCTTGCTTAGCAAGCTACGAAAACGAAACGCTCCGCTACGAAAACTGTTATCTATAATCTTTTAATCTAAATCTTATACAGTCTCTTGGTCGGCATCTTCAGATAGCGTGTCACCGATACATAGACGCACACCAAGGATATCAGCAAACCGAACAGCAACACCGCTGCGCCCGTTATGGCAAGCACTTCCCATGTCACCACGATGGTGATATCGGGTTCATATCTGTAAAGCGCATACACGCCACCAGCCAGTATGAGGTCGGCAATAATGCCTGCTACCAAGCCCTCCAGCAACGCCATCGCCAAGAAAGGACGTCGTATAAAACTCCATGACGCTCCCACCAGTTTCATCGTATTGATGGAAAAACGCCGTGCATAGATACTCAGACGCACCGCATTGTTTATCAACGAGAAAGACACCAGTGTCAGCAACACTGCAATGACGAGCATCACGAGCATCACCTTCTGCAGGTTGCGATTTACACTATCCATAAGGTCTTTCTGGTAACTCACTTCTGCCACCTGACGGTATGACTTCAGCTCCTTGGCAATCCACTTCAGAGAGTCACCGTTGGCACAACTCGCCCTCAGGTGCAACTCTGCTGTAGGCACAAAGGGATTGCCACCGAGAAACTCCGACGGGTCGGTACCCAGTGCCGCCGTCTGTTCCTTAAGTGCCTGCTCACGCGTGATATACTCCAACTTGGTGACATAAGGGCGCGTCTGCATACGGCGGCATATCACTGCCGCATCGTGATTGGAGACATCCTCACCAAACATCACCGTCACCGTGAGGTTTTCCTTTACATAATTAGTAAGATTGTGAGCTGTAAGACCCGTAAAGACCACGAGACCTAACAATATGAGGACCAATGACGTGCTGATACATAGCGTCACCGCCTGCAAACCACGTCCACTACTGTTCCTCCTCTTTTTCTTTGTTGACATATGTGTACATTTAGCCAAATTCAGTTGCAAAGGTACAACAAATGAATGAAATATCA
The DNA here is from genome assembly GCA_946187445.1 of uncultured Prevotellaceae bacterium. Classification (GTDB taxonomy): domain Bacteria; phylum Bacteroidota; class Bacteroidia; order Bacteroidales; family Bacteroidaceae; genus Prevotella. The sequence continues at coordinate 6,934 of CAMHQF010000041.1, read as the reverse complement.
AAAAAAACTTGTTTTATTTTGTATTTCTGAATGCAGAAACCTTATCTAAAGGTACAACAAAAAGCAAACACCGACAACATTTTAACTACGTTTAACAATAAGGCAGGCTCACCCTCTAAATGGTGAGCCTGCCCTGCTATATATAATAGTGTGTAAGTCAGAATTACATCTCAGCGCCAGCAGCGGTGAACTTCTTACCGTTCTTCAAGATAACCACCTTGCCGTTAGCCACAATCTTGCCTTCTACAACAGCAGCAGCGTTCTCAGCGTTAACCTCGCTGATACCTGTCTCTATTGTTACGTCAGCAGCCTCGCCGAAGCCACCCATTGCGTTAGCAGCACGTACGGTGTAAGCTACAGCGTCAGTAATGCCGAGATCAATAGATCCTGCCTCTAACTCAGGAATAACGTATGTGTCACCCTGTACCAGAGCTACGAAGCCACCGTTCTTCTCCTCGATGAGGTAAATGCCCGTGTCACCACCGTCAGCAGGAGTGATAGAGATAGTATTACCTGAGATTGTTGCCTTTGGAGCAGCAGCCTGCTTTACAGCAGCCTGAGCTGTTGCAGCCCATTCGCCGAGAACGTTCTCGATAGAGTAAGTCTCAAGCGCACTTGCGTCGAGGATTGTCTCAAGTTTGGTACTCTTCTTAGCGAAAGTTACAATATTTGAAGCTGGAGTAATAACCTCACCCTTAGAATCCATTGTGCCATACTCACCAGCTACCGTGTAGTCAACGTTGATACCACTTGGGTTCCAGCGACTGCTCAACAGATTAGCACCGTCATCAGCCAATGTAGTGTTGAGGAATACGCACTTAGGACCGTCGCCATCTGCACTCCATGCACGACCGAAGTTATACTTCTTTCCGTTTGGCGTAATAGTACAGTTGTTGAATACGTAAAGCTCTGAATTTGCAGTTATCGTAGCATCCTTTATGCTCTCGGTAACAATCTTGCAACCATTGAAGTAAACCTTACTGTCACCACAAAGGAAGTCAACAACACCATGCAGTTCACCGCCCTCGAAGTAGTATGTTGCACCTACCTTGTTAGAATAGTAAGTATCCTGGTAAGAGAGCATCTTCACATTCTTGCAGATAGTCTTGTCACCCTTGTCATGGAGCGCTGGTGCACGACCTGTACCGCCGTCGAATGACATATCATTCCACAATGTTACATCCTGCAGATAGAGGTTAGAACCTGTGTTCAGGAACATATCAGCAGAACCCAGACCTTCCTTCTCCTTTGGAGGTGCATTCTTGATGATTGCCTTTGTGCTCTGACCTATGATAGAGGTGTTAGTACCAGAAAGACCAATCAGAGTTGCCTCACCGAAGTCGTATGTTCCGTCTGGCAGGAATATCTTTGTGTTTGGAGTTGAGTTAGCCTCGTTGAGGGCAAGCATAAGACCACCAGCATCACCAGGGGCTACGATAAAGTAACCTGTTGCATCGTCCTTTACTGGGAACTCCTCAACATTATATACAGAAATCTTGTGAACGAATGTCTGAGAAGCGAAAGTCAAAGTGAGTGTCGTAGCTTCTCCGTCATACTGGAATGCCTGAGATGCGCCGTCAGCACCAGAAGCTGCCTTCGCATTAACATCTGCTGCTACTACGTTACTGTTAGCATCTGTTACTGTAAATGTAGTACCATTGCCATATTCGCACTCAGATACAACTACCTGTGCCTTACCAGCTACGTCAACAGAGATAGTACCATTTGCATCCATCGTCCAACCATGATTGTTGTAGTAGCTACCACCAGTAATTGTTATCGTCTCATGGTCTTCTGGATAGAAAGTCTTCTGAGTAAGGTCGTATGTCTGAACGGTTCCTACTGCAACAGACTCAATGTCAGTAACAAGAGCAGAAACAGTAGTGTTACCAGTTACAACGTCAGTTGCAACAACCTTAACCTTTGAACCATATACCCAACCACGGAACTTCTGTCCTTCAGCGATTGTGAGGTCTGCCTCAGTGTAAGGTGTCTCGCCTATAGCGTCTCCCTCATACAAATCCTTTGTACCAAGAGTCTTTCCGTTCTGATCCTTATAGGTAATCTTTGCAGGCTGAACCTCTGTTGCCTCAGCCTTGAAGTAATTAAGGTACTGAATATTGTTGAAAGTCAAGACATCAGCCTCACCAACATATAGGTAGGTGAAGACATATTCCTTGTCTTTATCCGTGTCATTCCAGCAACCATTAGCTGCATAAGACAGAGTGCTCAGCACATCACCCGCTTTATTAGTTACAGTAAATGTCTTATTACCATACTTACAATCACCAAAGGTGAATTTCACAGTACCATCAACGGGCACCTTTATAGTTGCATTACGATAACCATGCTGGTCAGAATTGAAAGTACCAGAGAACTCCACTCCTGTAGGCAGAGTAGTAACATCATATTCAGCTGACATATTTGCCATCTTCATCTCGAAGTCTGTAAAATCACGCTGAACAGTCTCCTTGAAGACAACCTTTGAAAGCACGCCCTCTGCACCTGTGTGACGCTTGATATAAATACCTGTAACATCGGCAGGAATCTCTACATGAACGGCATTAGACTCCTGCACCTCATCTGTAGTAGCGATAAGGTCTGCATCTGCAGGTGTAGCGGCACCATCTGTAAATGTTGCCTTACCATTAGCTATGGTGCACTTATATACATCAACACAGTAGGCTCCGACACCGTCACGCTTACCTATTGTAAGGGACAACTTGCCTGCTACTGCCGGCTTAGCGAAGAATGCATAACCGGAAGAGTTCAGCTTGATACCCTTCAAGCCATTCTTTGTACCAGCAGCATCACTTACTTTGCTTTCATAATACAATCCATTGTCAGGATTACTTGATGGAGCTGCCTCCGTGTAATCCCAAAGCAAGTCATTGTCACCAGCATACATTGAGAGCGAAGCAATCAGTGCCATACACAGCAACGACATCTTTTGTAATAGTTTTTTCATAAATTGTTGTTTAGTTTATAATTAGTAATATATAAAAAGAATATTCGGCAATCAAATATTCGTAGCAAAATTACGAACTATTTTTTAAATAGCAAAACGTTTGAAACATTTTTTTCATGAGCAAAATGATAAAAAATAAAAAAAGACGGCAACGAATAAAAAAATAAAAGAAAAATTTGGCAGTATGAAAAAAAATTACTACCTTTGCACCCGCATTCAGGAAATGGTGCCATAGCTCAGTTGGTAGAGCATCGGACTGAAAATCCGTGTGTCACTGGTTCGAATCCCGTTGGCACCACCATAGAAAAAGCAGTTACAGACCTTCTGTGACTGCTTTTTTCTTTTATCTTAAACTTCTTACTTTTTACTTCTTACTTTCGCTCCTTGAGAGCGAGCCCTCTCCCTCCACGTAGTTTTCCATAAAGAGGTGCTCGCCGTCAAACACTGCATAGGTAAACTGGCTTATCCAGTCGCCGAGTATCATGAGGCGCGACTGCTTGGTAAGCATGAGGTCTAGCTCTATGTGGCGATGTCCGAAGAGGAAATAGTCTATATCGGGATGGTTCTTCAGATAGTCTTTGGCAAAGAGCACAAGATGCTCCTTGTCCTCACCCATGTATGGCGGTTCGGTACCATCGACGCGTTTGAGGCGCGAATGCTTTGCCCACGCAAGCCCGAACTTCACTCCCAGATCGGGGTGCAACCAACTGAACATCCGCTGGCAGAGTTTGCTATGGAATATGCTACGTATAAACTTAAATTTGCGGTCGGGGTCACCAAGCCCATCACCATGTGCGAGGTAGAAAGTCTTGCCGTGCAGTTCGAGGGTACAGGGTTTCTTATGGAGTATCACCCCGCACTCCTTTTCCAGATAATCGTATGCCCAGATATCATGATTACCCGTAAAGAAGTGCACCTCCACTCCCCTATCGGTGAGTTCTGATAGTTTGCCGAGGAAACGTGTATAGCCTTTAGGCACCACCTGTCCATACTCGTACCAGAAATCAAACATGTCGCCAAGCAGATATACGGCCTCTGCCTTATCCTTTATCTCATCGAGAAAATTGACAAGGCGGCGTTCCTGCATCCTGCGGTGAGGTATTGCCAAAGAACCTAAATGTGCATCGGAAAGAAAATAAATCATGACACAACGATTATCTGCTATCTGTTATCTTTTATCTCTAATCTCTGATCTTACTCAAACCCCAACTCCACACGTGCTTCTTCCGTCATCATGCTCTTGTCCCACTCTGGTTCGAATACCATATTGACGTTAGCAGAGGTTACTCCCTGCACGGCAGACACTTTGCTGCGCACATCCTCTATGATATAATCAGCAGCAGGGCACGATGGCGCAGTAAACGTCATGTCGATGTCGAGTGCACCATCATCAGCGAGGTCTATCTTGTATATCAATCCGAGGTCATAGATGTTGACGGGTATCTCGGGGTCATATACCGTCTTCAGTACCTCTATTATACGCTGTTCTGTTTCGTTTTTCTCTTCTTGAGTCATAATTTTTCTTTTTCTGCTAAAAAGCATCATAACTTTCCTTGTTCTCTGTAGGAATAATAGTTGCCGTCGGTTATTATCACGTGGTCGAGGAAATGGATGCGCATCGTCTGACACGCCTCACGGATTTTTCTTGTCAGCATATCATCATCACGACTTGGCCGGACATTGCCGCTCGGATGGTTATGTGCTACGGCTATCACCGTCGCATTATTGAGCAGTGCCTCTTTCATGATGAGCCTTACATCTACGGCGGTTTCGGTGATGCCACCATGAGACAGCCTCATGGTCTTTATTTCCCTGTATGCCTGATTCATCAGTATGACGTAACTCTCTTCTACGTCGAGGTCACGCATCTTAGCCCACAGATGATTGTATATATCCATTGCGGTACCAAATTTCTTGCGCTCAGGCATTTCCGCCCCCTCACGTCTTTTGCCTAGTTCACATGCCGCAAGTATCGATATTGCCTTTGCCTCGCCTATACCTTTGTAGTTCATCAGTTGTCCGAGAGACATCTTGCTCAGCGTGGCAAGGTTGTTGTTGCAGTCGGCGAGCAGGCGTTTCATGAGGTCAACGGCAGTCTCGTTTTTATTACCCGAACCGATGAGTATCGCCAGCAGTTCTGCGCTCGACAGCGCCTCGGCACCATGCATCATAAGCCTCTCACGAGGGCGGTCTTCCTCGGCAAGCTGCTTTACGGTGAGTTTTGTCATCTCATTCATCGGTTTCACTTATAAAACGTCTTCTCAAAAGCCTGAAATTCGTCCTTGCCAAGCACACAGCGTCTCCACCATGCTTCAAGGAAACCGCAGCCGTAGCCCATCAGTTGGACAAAAGCGGCGGCGATGCTGACAAAGCCTATCTTTAACGACTTGTTTTGTATGGACGAGTCAACGAATATCAGCAGTGAGTATAGCAATATGGGCAACCAAGGCAGGGCACAGAGCCAATACCACCTGTGCACATCGTCATAGTGCATCAACACCCTTCCCACGGCTGAGAGGAGCACGAGGGCGATAACGCCAACAGTAAATACCATCGGCAGGAGGTGAACAATCTTCATCGTGCCAGGATGGCGCTTTTCAAGGTTTATGCGTGCGATGCCACTGTTATATACCTGACGGAAGAATTTCTTCAGGTCTGTGCGCCGCTTGTGCCATACCCATGCTTCGGGAAACAGGCGACACTTGTAGCCTGCCTCCACTATGCGGTAAGAGAAATCAATATCCTCACCGAATCGCATCTTGGAAAAACCTCCCAACTCTGCATACACCTCTCGCCGTATGCCCATATTGTATGAACGTGGGTAGAACTTATCGAGTTTTTTCTTTCCTCCGCGTATGCCTCCCGTCGTAAAGAAACTCGTCATGGAGTAGCTGATAGCCTTTTGCACCGTAGTAAATGAGGGGTGCGAAGCATCGGCACCACCAAAGGCATCGCAGGCACCATGTAACGTAAGTTCATCTTCGACAGCCTGCAGGTAACCATCAGGCAACACCACGTCACTATCAAGTATTATAAGGTATTCACCCGCAGCACGCTCGGCACCATAGTTGCGACTCTGGCCTGGTCCGCTATTCTCTTTCATAAAATAGCGCAGTGGCAGTTTGCCGGCATACTTGTCGCACACCTCCTTGCAAGGCGACGACGAACCGTCCTCCACTATGATAACCTCAAAATCGGCATAAGCCTGACGAGTGAGACTGTCAAGCAGTTCATCCACCTCATCAGGCCTATTATATACCGGTACTATGATACTGTATTTTGGTGTCATAGACTATAGTGAAAACTATGGTTTTCTAAAAGGATATCTTTTAGGAGCCAAAAGGACATCTTTTAGGGGCTAAAAGGATACCTTTTCGGGGGTCAAAAGGATACCTTTTCGGGGGTCAAAAGGATACCTTTTCGGTCCCCACTTGTAACACATTGTCTGTCAGACGATTACTCCTTGACACGCTGCAGGTAGCTACCATCGCGAGTGTCCACCTGTACGAGTTCGCCTTCCTCAATGAAGAGAGGTACACGAATCTCCACGCCTGTCTCCAGTGTAGCTGGCTTCAGAGTGTTGGTAGCGGTATCGCCCTTCACACCTGGCTCAGAGTGAGTGACACGCAGTATGGTCTTAACAGGCATCTCTGCATAGAGCACGGTGTCAGTATCTGCGTCGCTTACAACCTCTACGATATCTGACTCCTTCATGTACTCTACACCCGTAACGAGTTCTGCTGGTATAGGAGTCTGGTCGTATGTCTCCTGATTCATGAAGATATAGTCCTCACCCTCCTTGTAGAGATACTGGTAAGGACGACGTGTGATCTGCACCTCCTCCAGTTTCTCACCGATGTTGAAACGACGCTCCAGTACACGGCCGTCGGTTACGTTCTTCAACTTGATAATCATGATGGTGTTACCCTTACCTGGCTTGCGATGCTGGAAGTCGATGCAAACCCA
>CAMHQF010000040.1:0-15235 GCA_946187445.1 uncultured Prevotellaceae bacterium | reverse complement strand
TTCGTGGAAGATTCCAAAAACGGGACCTTCCTCTTTTTGCGTGGCTATATGGACTACCACAGCGACCGCTTCGCTGACCACTCACTGATGTTCTATAATGAGAAAGGCAAACTGGTCGCCCTCATGCCTGCCAACGAAAAAGGCGGTGTGCTCTATAGCCATCAGGGTCTGACATACGGAGGTTTTGTACTGTCACCCAAATCAAAAACAGACGAAGTTGGCGAACTCTTTGACATCACCATAGAATATCTAAGGACACAGGACATCAAAGAGTGGCACTACAAACAGATACCTGCCGTATATCACCAATTGCCTGCAGAGGAAGACGAGTACTGGCTATGGCGACACGGAGCAGTGATGACCGACTGCAACATGATGTCAGCAATAGACTTGGCGGGAGTGAGCAATCCGCCTGTAGAAAGCAGCAGGCGTAACAACCGCAACAGGCTGTCGAAGCAGGGATACACCATAGATCATAATGCCACACTCGAAGACTTCTGGCCAATACTCACAGACAACCTTCAGATGCGATTTGGTGCAAAACCCGTGCACAGCTTTGAAGAAATGACCTTGCTGATGGGACGTTTTCCCAAAGAGATAAAGTGCGTAACAGTGAAAGATGCCAAAGGAACAGTAATGGCAGGCACAATACTGTACATCACTGACTCGGTAGTAAAGACACAATACACCTCAGCATCACAGGAAGGCAAGTCAAACAAAGTGCTCGACATGTTGCTGCTCAGCCTAATTGAGCAGTATAGACAAGAAGGAAAGCACCATTGGTTTGAGTTTGGCACCAGCATGGCAGAGAACGGCATCGACCTCAATAAGACCTTGATAAGTCAGAAGGAGGGATTTGGCGCTCGCTCCATAGCGTGCAGAATCTATAAGATTAGTATAACAAGTTGAACAACAATAATTCATATCGCAACATACTGAAAGCTACAAGCATGTTTGCCGGAGTACAGGGGGTCAACATCCTGCTGAACCTTATACGGACGAAACTTGTAGCCGTTTATCTCGGACCTGCAGGTGTAGGTCTGAATGCCATATACAACGAGACCAAGGAGTTGCTGCATGAGACGACCAACTGCGGCATGGACCAGAGTGGTGTAAGGGAGATATCGATACACTACGAGGAATGGCTCACGACGAACGACCGCAAAGCACTGGACAACAGCATGATGCTCACTCGCTCACTCGTTGTCACCCTGGCAGTCTTAGGTACTTTGGCATGTATCATACTGGCATATCCGCTATCGTTGCTGACATTTTCCGACGCAGAGCACACATGGAGCTACGTATGTCTGTCACCTGCCGTAGGACTGAGCACCCTCATATGCGGAGAGATGATGGTACTCAAAGCTACACGCCAACTAAAAAAAATTGCGTGGCTCTCCACACTGACCATAATAATAGGTATAGTCACCAATATACCACTCTACTACCTATGGGGACTGAAGGGTATCATACCCGCGATACTGCTCTTTCTCGTTGTTCAGTTGAGCATAGTATGCAGATACTCCTTTGCTCACTACCCTTTTAAGATAAGCCTCAACAGAACTTTCCTTAAGACGGGCAGACCGATACTCATACTTGGAGCCTCATTCGTGGCACAGGGTATGGTGGCTCATGGTGCGAGACTGCTCATACAATCATACATCAACGTACACGGAACAATGGTCGATGTAGGATATTACAATGCCGTGCTCGGCATCATAACCATGTTCTTCGGTCTCTTCGCCTCATCCATTGCTGCCGATTTCTTTCCCCGCCTGTCAGGCATATTCAGCAATGAAGGTGAGCGCCGAACCGTTGTAATACGTCAGATTAACGTAATGCAGATACTCACCTCGCCAGCTCTCGTTGCATTTATGATAATGGCCAATATCATGGTACCACTATTGCTGAGTAATGAGTTTATACCTATGATACCCATTCTTGAGGTAGCACTGCTTACAGGACTTGTAAAAACCATAGCGACACCACTGCAGTATCTTCCACTTGCAGCAGGCGATGCCAAACTTTATTTCTTTGCCGAACTGATAGCATACGCTTTCATGGTTCCAATATACGTGCTCTGCTACTCACAATGGGGGCTACAAGGCATAGGCTATGGCATTTGCATATTCAACATTATTGACCTTTTGTGGGCAATACTATATTGCAAGGTGAAGTATAACATTACCCCCGACACTTCTAACATCGCCTTCTTCACACTTCAAACGCTAATGATTGCAATAGCACTCTATGTGACGAGGAGCATGGAGGGACTGATGTTCTATATCGGTAGCACGGCATTGGTTGCCGTAAGTTGCCTCACTTCACTACTAACCTTCCAAAAAATAAGACGTCGTGATAAAGAATAAAATTCGCAATATACTAAGATACATTTTGCCACACGGCTACATGCTAAGCCGCAACCGCAACAACTTCCTTCGTGACTACGACGAGTGGAAAGCTAACGGTGGGCATGTAACGTTTGATACCACATGCCGTTTTGATAGTTTTGTGAGCATCGACGGCTTTGGCTCCTCTGGAAGTAGCGCAGTAATGGATTTGCTCAGAGAGTATGATTGTTGCACTGTATGGGCCACAAAACCTGCATTCACTGATTCTAAGGAAGAAATACACGGCATGGGCGAAATGAACATCATGCGTGGCATTGGTGGATTGCTGTACCTCGACAAAATGCTTGACGATGATGCTGTGGTAAATATCTATTGGGCAGATGCAGCTATCAAGGCCTTTATGGGGTTGGTATATTATTCCGACCTGTATCGCAATCACACAGAACTGCGCCCTCTCTTTTTCCGTTTCTTCGAAGATATAGTAAGTCAGAGGCTCACCTCTGACGAAAATATCCACAGTCCATACATCAATCCGTACACAGCCATTACAGATGTTCTCTATCTTAAACGCATGAGCGAGGTGGAGTATCACCAACTGTGCAGGAACTTCCTCTACACCTTGTTCAACCGATTGTTTCCCGAAGCAAAGGGAGGATGCCTCGTACTTGACCACATCTTCGATGACTGCGGAACAGACACTAAGCGCTTTCAGCCATTCCTGCCAGGAGTGAAGCGTATCAAGGTAAGAAGAGACATACGCGGCGTATATGTCGATGCTATAAAGCATGACTACAGATGGTTGGCACATGACACCATCAATGACTTCATCGCATGGGAAAGAAACATATATGCAGGTCATAAAGACGACAATGACAACTACCTTACCGTAAGGTTCGAACAGCTTGTGATGAACTATGACGAGGAGGTTTCGCAAATCGAGAATTTCCTCTGCATCGACAAGGAGCAGCACACAAAGCGACATCTGCTCTTCAATCCCGAGATTTCAAAGCGCAACATCAAGATTTGGGAAAATGAAGATACTCTTACCTCTGACTGTCAAAAGATAAAAGAAATGGCTCCTGAACTTTGCTACATGTAAACAGATTACAATCATGAAGATTCTGCTATTCGGCAACCCCAGCATGTACCATGCCTATCTCGCCAAAGGACTGCGCGAGATGGGACACGAGGTGACTCTCATCAGCCAAGGCTTCGGATGGAGGAATTTCCCTGGTGCCGACATACGCCTGGAGCGCCGTCAGGACATCAACTCCAAAATAGCCTTTGTAGAGTACGTGTGGGACGCAATCAGAGTGCTTCGCAAATGCAAGGGGTATGACATCGTGCAGCTACACCACCCGATGTTTCTTGAACTTCGTGGTTCGCACATGAAACCCTTCTACCAATACCTGCGCAGGCACAACAAACGAGTGGTGATGTGTGCCGTAGGATATGACTACCACGTACTGGATCAGATATATAATCATAATATACTTAGGTATAGCGAACAGAGAATAGGCAGCAACATAATATACGCCCCATACATAGAACAAACAAGGGAGATGTATCTCAATAGCAGCTATGCGCCGTATAGCCGCTATGTAGCAAAAGATGCCGATGCAATAGTGGCGTGCCTCTACGAATACTGGGCATGCTATAACAAAGTGTATCCCCAAAAACTGCACTATATACCTATGCAGATGGTGACACCCGAGACATCACCAACAGAGTATAAGGTAGGCGAGAAAGTAAAAATCTTCATAGGAATACAACGTGAGCGAACTGCGATAAAGGGCACGGACATCATGTTGCAGGCAGCTGAGGACATAGTACGCGACTATCCCGACCTTGTGGAACTGCACGAGGTTGAGAATGTGCCATATAACGAATACATAAAGATAATGGAGGGTAGCGATGTCATTCTTGACCAGCTATACAGCTACACCCCATCAATGAATTCTCTGCTTGCTATGTCAAAAGGTATAATAGTCATCGGTGGTGGTGAACCTGAATGCTATGACATATTAGGAGAGAAAGTCCTACGCCCAATCATAAATGTGGAGCCTACATACGAAAGTGTATATAACAATATTAAAGAGCTGATAATGCACAAAGAACGCATACCAGAACTGAAACGTCAGTCTGTAGAATTTGTAAAGAAACATCACGACTACCGGAAGGTCGCTGGGGAGTTTGTCAAGCTCTACGAAGACTTGCTAAACTAAAACGAACAACATCGTACACACGGCAACACATATAATAATACAGGTTCTTTCCATTCTTTGACCAAGGGAAAGTGCGCATGGTCCAAGCTGCATATATTTCGGCAAGTAAGCATTGGAATATATTCGATGGCGAAGGTATTGCATTGATAGAGCCTTCCCTATATACATAATTATAGCCCACGAAAGATGATGTTGCCACCTTAGGGTTAAACTGCTTCAAAACTTGTGGCAATAATATCAAATCTTCAAAATTTCTTCCCTGCTGAAACCGTATGCCATTAAACATATCTCGGCGAAATATCTTATTGCACATGTAGGCATGATTCCAGGCTTTGCTCTCTGTCCAATAAGAATATGCATCAGAATACACTCTATCCTCATAATTGAGGTCTATCCTCTCATAACCTATACTCTTCATTGAGTACTCCATGATACCCACATCACCATGCCGAGCAAGCCCCCCCATGACATTATCATAGGTACCCTCATTGATATAATCATCGCTATCCACAAAGGTCACATACTCTCCCTTTGCCATTTCCAATCCTGCATTGCGAGCATCCGATAATCCTCCGTTTTCTTTATGGACTACAGTTATACGAGAATCCCTTTTTGCCCACTCATCACACATAGCACCACTCCCATCTGTTGAGCCATCATCAACAAGTATCATCTCCCAATCAGCAAACGATTGCGACACGATACTCTGGACACACCTGTCAAGTGTATCCTCCATATTATAAACAGGAACTATAATTGAGAGTAGAGGATTTTCCATTTGTTCATTATTTCTTCTTGGGAGAACTTCTTCACTGATTCTTTTGCAGCATTTCCCATCCGTTCCCTCACTTCTGGATGCTCAATAAGATATGACAACTTCTCTACAAACATCGCATCATCTTCGTACGAGATAATATAACCTGTCTTGCCATCCTCAATAATAGCCCGTGGGCCGTAAGGGCAATCAAACGCAACTACTGGCAATCCACACATCATCGCCTCTATCAATACCATAGGGAAGCCTTCGAAACGAGATGTCATCACATAAATTGAGCCCTCAAGATATGCTGCTGCCATATCCTTCGTGTCATGATGAATCTTAAGTTGCCAGTCTGGGTATCTTTCTTTTATCTTTGCCCATATTGCATCAAGTCTCTCAAAATTCTTCTCATAGCATCGTCTGCCTGCTGCCACTATCACCTTATTATTATAGTCAGACTCACATGCTGGCTGCATAGTCGTGAAGTTCGGGATTATCTCTATATGTTTTGCCTTGCTGTATTCCTTCTTATGGTACTTTGTCAGCACAACAACAGCATCAGCATATCTTTCTGCTATCATCAGTGGTATAGGGTGTGGCATGCGTGCCCTCGTACCGTGAGCTTCGTATATCGTAGTGCTTCTGTGCGTATTTAACAAGCACGACAATGCTCCAATACTCTGTATTGTGGTATATATATCAGGCTTTATCTTACGCACTACCTTATTAAGACGCCATAATGCTTGCAAGCACATTAACAGTCCACGGGTCTTTACATTAAGTCTTATTATCTTTACCTTTGGTGATAGTGTATAGTACGGTTCCCCATCTTCATGAAGCAATACAACAACGGTAACGTCCCACCCCCACTCTTCTACCATATAATTTATACGGTCCGTAAGAATGTGCTCGATACCTCCGTTGGTAGAGAGACGCTCTATTTCATAAACTATCTTCATAACGACAGGTAATATCCCAACTTATAAAAGGCAAACAGCTTTAGGTTAGGGCGACGGCTTAGCAGATTCATCTCTATTAGTGGACGAAGCACACTGTATACTATTCTCACAATACCTGTAAGGTGCAGGCTCTCAATCTTGCCGATAGCTTTGCCTATTCCTGTGTAAGGCAACATATCGTTCTCTATTTTCTTCAGAGAGCGCAAGGCTGTTCTCGTTTTGTTTAAGAAAACCTCGTTGCTGTCAAAACCGAGATGCATCAGAGGATTATCTATGTGCTTTACGCGCTTTCCTTTTCGTCTCATCTCCACCCCCATCAACGTATCCTCAAAACCATACTCTGTACAACGCTCATCAAATGGTACTTCCATAAGCGCAGTTCTTCTTCCCATAAAATTAAATGTTGTGAAGCGTTCGTATATGTGATGGTTCCTATACTCAGCTGTACGATATGGCTCTGCTGTCTTCTCATATCTGTAGCGCAAAGTGGCATTGGGATTGGGAAGCATCTCAGGATTTACCAAACTGCCAATTACCAAGTCTGCATCGTCCTTGGCATTCTCAATATAACTATTGATAAAATTCTCCGTCACAACCTTTGCATCACTATCCATTATAATGCACCACTCACCCTGCGCCTCTGATATAAGAAAGTTGATGATTCCTGCCCTGCCAAGATTTTCCTTTCTTATAATATGCATGCAGTTGGTCAGTTCTTCAATCTTGTGATTTGCAATGATTGTAACTTGATCCTTACTCCCGTCTTCTGCTACTAAAATCTCATACCTCTCACCACAACGTTCCAACTGCTCATGAAGATCACTCACAAGTTTGTAACAAGTATAGTTATATGTCGGTATAAGTACGGAAATCATATTATCTCACCACAGCTATCTTTGTTACGCAACCACTCTCGCCGGCCGCTGTCGCCACAAGTACATTATATACTCCCGAGGCAACACGCTGTCCACTTCTGTCACAGGCGTTCCATGTATATGAACCTCCGACACAGGTTCCTTTGTTTACCACATATCCAGAGGTCGTGGTTATTGATATCTGAGCGCCATCGGTCAGTCCCATAATCGTTATATCACCCGTATAGTTTGGTTCGACTGGATTTGGATAAGCATATACATTGTCGCTATTCAGTTCTCCATACGTCTCTGTTACATCCGACTGATAGGTACAGAGTCCTTTATTGGTAGCTATCCAAACAACACCAGTCTCTTCATCAACGAATACATCATAAATAGTATTTGACGGCAGACAACTGTTTTCTATCGTGAAATGTTGCAATTGGGTATTGTTGTCACCACTTATCAGGTACACCCCATCTTCTGCTGTTCCAAACCACTTTCTATCTGCTGCATCAATACATACACGACGTGTGTTCACACCTGTCAGGAGGTAGTCTGCCAGACCAGAGCCATCATTACGGTTCACCTTATGCTGGATAAAAGTCTGATTTCCCGATGCCATATCGCTTCGCGACCAATAAAAAGGTCCTGATGTTGATGCCACCCATAGGTTACCTTCACCATCCTCTGCGAGGTCATACAGGTAGTTAGGAGCTATGTCTCCCCCATCCTCATTGACAAAGTTGGTTATACAGTTCAGTCCGTCTGTCTTGTAGTTATAATAGTAAAGGATAGGAATCTTATAGTATGAATTCAGCAAAAACATATAACCATTCGTAGGACTGATAAATGTTCCCTGAATGTCCACCACATGAAGGTTACTGAAATTATGCTGGCTATGAGGAAAAGATACCGACTCGCCGTTTCCGTCAAAACGTATGAGGAAAACATCACACCAACCATTTGTTGCCCATAGGTTATTGTTAGCATCATACAGCAATGTCGTAACGTTCGACAGGCTCTCCTCGGAATTATACATCTTCTGCAAAGCACTGTTCTTACTGTTATATGCATTAACTGGCTTATAATTACGATACTCGTATAGTCCTGATCCTGCCCCCACCCAGAAATGATTCTTATCCTTTGGGTCAAATGCCATACAGTTGGCGGCAATATAGCTGTAGCCTGTCATAGTACCGGGGTCTTCCAACTCAGCCCAACTGTTTCCATCATAATAGTGCACCACACCAGGTCGGTACATCTCTTCTACCGTAAGACCTATAGCGCAAGCACCTGCCGTAACGAATATCTTACCATCATGCTTATATATACGCCAACATCCACTTGTCGATGGACTATCAGGTCTTACACCTGTTGATGCTGCCACCAATTCGCCGCTGTCATTTTCGATATACTTGGTGAGTTTGCCGTCAGCATTTGCACCCCACCAGCATTTGTTTGCCTGGTCATAATACACTGTGCCCTGAGGTCCTTCCTTTGTCGCAGGACCGCCAGAGCCGGATGGCATATCAGGCACTTCCTCCTCTATCTTATATGTCTTGACGATATATTCATCCTTGGTATCAATCTTCAATATACCAAGACCTGTGGTAATGAAAACATACTGTCCGCTGACAGCAATGCCACTCACTGTTCTGTCTTTCTGTGACGATGTATTCTTCAGTCCCACGATGGAGGTGACATTATCTTTGCTTGACAATATATCTATTAGATAGTCGGAATACACTATCAGCAACTTGCCCGTCTGCTTCACCCATGCTATATGGGTGATATTGCGTCCATTGATTTTGGGTTCCGTGGTGAGATTATATTCCTTAATCTCCGTCGTGTTAACGTTGTATGAATAGAGATTGCCATCTGCCAGCACATATACCTTGCTGCCTGTAGGTTCCACATCGGTAATCGTAGAGTATGAAGGATATATCTTCCACGTACCCACGGCATCTGCCATTGCTACGGTGACAGCTGCTAATGTCATTACCAGGTATATCAGTATTCTTTTCCTCATTATTACAACACAAAATGATTACACAACGCCACCTATTTGATTCATTACATCTTTGTTGACTTCACTACGCTCCTCATCGCGCCACCATCCCCATTTGTTTAGATATTTTATCGTACTTACAATATGTATCCACATGAGACGGAGGCTCTTCCTTGAGCCACGTGTGAAAGTATGGTATATAGTTGCTTTAGGGAAAAACAGTGTTTCGTATTTCTGATGCATCCTTCGCGTCATGTCTATATCTTCTGCATACAGGAAGAAGCGTTCATCAAACATACCGACTTCCTCCACTGCCGACATTCTCAGAAACATAAAACAACCGCTGAGGAACGGGATATTCATGATTTTCGTAAAACCAGACTGCACCAATTCGAAACGTGTATTCCTGCGACGTATCAAGAACTCCGGCAAACAGAACCTACCGAAGAAATCCAATGGCGTAGGTAGTAATTTTGCAAGCCTTTGTATCTGTCCGTTGGGATACATCACCTTGGGCATTATCTGCCCCACCTCTTCATGAGCATCCATATATTCTAATAAAGCCGGGAAGACCTCAGGACCAAACCAGACATCGGGATTTACTACAAGATGATATGTGCTACCCAGTTTCTGCGCCTCCTTTATGGCCACGTTATGACCACCGCCATAGCCGTTGTTGTCATGAGGTATGTATATCAACTTAAATCCCCTCTCCACTTTCTGTTTCAACTCCGACTCGCCATTCAGCACACGCTCGCCAAACTCCTGCAGCTCTTGCTTTAGGTCGAGCATGTCGTCAGAGTGGTCTATCACAAAAATAATATCTACTGGAGAAGCAAAGAGACTTCGCAAGACTGGTTCGAAATCGAGGAGGTGATGATTGTATGTTACTACTGATGCTGTAATCATAGTCGATGCATAACGTATCGGATATGTTATTATAACGTCATTTCCCGTTATTTATTGTGCACATTTGTCACAAATGCCTTTCACGACATATTCCACATCCTCCATTACGAAGCCCTCTGGCATATCAACCAATGGTATGGTGTAATCTTCCAGACAGTACGTCTGTCCACACTTAGTACATGTAAAATGCACATGATTGATGTGATGGTTCTTTTCGCAACGGCACACGCAGTACTTCTGTTGTCCGGTACCATCGTCTATGATATGCAACAGATGATGCTCCACAAACAACTTCAGCGCACGAAAGATGCTGCTTCTGTCCATGTGTGGCATCCACTGTTCCATATCGTGAAGTGTAAACGTCTCCGACTGTCGGCATACCTTCTCCCACACCAGCATCCTCACCGCCGTAGGCTTGACTCCATGATTTTCCAAATATGATGCTATCTCGTCCATATCATTATCCTTTTGGCATGCAAAGGTAATAATAAAAGTTTAAAGATTAAAGATTAAAGATTAAAGATTTGATATATCAAGTATTTTTTTGTAATTTTGCAAGCATATGAAACCATTACTTCTCATATCCAACGATGATGGCTATCATGCCAAAGGCATCAACCACCTCATCAATTTGCTCAACGGCATAGGCGACATTATAGTGTGCGCTCCCGAGAGTGCACGTTCTGGTTATTCACGTGCTTTCAGCACCACGACTCTCTCTATGAAGCACCGGCGCCATATAGAGGGAAAGGGTGGCACCTCTATCGATGTCTGGAGTTGTAGTGGCACACCGGTAGATTGTCTCAAAATGGCATATGCAAAAGTGTGCCCACGCAAACCCGACCTCATAATAAGTGGCATAAATCATGGTGACAATGCCAGCACCAACCTTCACTACAGCGGCACGGTAGGTGTTGCCATCGAGGGTTCAATGAAGAAGATTCCATCCATCGCCCTTTCTCTGTGCGACTATGATGACGATGCGGACTTCGTGCCTATGTCATCACTCGTATTAGACATCGTTGAGCAAGTTCTGAGTGAGGGACTGCCTCTTTACACCTGTCTCAACGTCAACGTGCCCAAGGACTGGAATGGCGAAGTGCGCTACTGCCGTATGGCGTATGGGCACTGGCGCAACGAAGTAGCTGAATGTAAGCATCCTGGCAACGGCAAACCATATTACTGGATGACTGGATACTATCAAAATGATGAGCCTGACGCAGAGGACACCGATGCCTATGCCCTGGCACATGGCTATGCCTCCATCACCCCGCTCACTGCCGATGCTACGGACTACAACTACCTGAAATTGAAAAAAGCAAAAAAGATGATCTGACATGAAGTACTACCTCATAGCAGGTGAGGCGAGCGGCGATCTACATGCCTCACATCTCATAGCATCTCTCATCAAGGAAGATTCCACCGCAGAGTTTCGTTTCTTCGGTGGCGACAATATGCAGGCAGCAGCTGGCTCCCGCGGCACTCTCGTACGCCACTATCGCGACCTCGCCTATATGGGTTTCGTTCCCGTGTTGCTCCACCTGCCCACCATTATCAAGGGAATGCGGCAATGCAAACAAGACATACTGGCATGGCAACCTGACTGCGTCATATTCGTTGACTATGCCGGTTTTAACCTCAACATCGCAAAATACCTTAACAAGAAACGTGTCTCTCCACCTGCGGGGGGTAGTTGGAGGGGGGCTCTGTATTACTACATTGCACCAAAGATATGGGCATGGAAGGAGTATCGCATAAAAAACTTCAAGCGCGACATTGATGAGATGTTTTGCATACTTCCTTTTGAGAAAGAATACTTCGAGGGCAAGCATCACTACCCCATACACTACGTTGGCAATCCCACTGCTGATGAGGTAAGGCTGTTCAAATCCACAAATGATCAAATTGACAAATTAACAAATTACGAATTGCTTCTTCTCCCTGGTTCACGGCGTCAGGAGATAAAAAACAACTTACCCGCCATGCTCGAGGCAGTCAAGCCTTTCGCTGATGATTATGAGATAGTTATAGCCGGTGCACCTGGTATTGAGCCCGAATACTATGCTTCTTTCACTGACAATAAGACAAACATTGTGTTTGGCAAGACGTACGAACTCCTAAGCAAAGCCACTGCTGCCCTCGTCACATCTGGCACTGCTACCCTTGAAACAGCGTGTTTCAACGTTCCGCAGGTGGTATGTTACAGGATGTCCCTCCCACGTCTCACACGGTGGGCTTTCAATCATATCATAAAGTGTAAGTATATATCCCTTGTCAACCTCATCGCTGACAAGGAGGTGGTACCGGAACTCTTTGCTGACCGCTTCTCCATTGAGAACATCCGCAAAGAACTCAAAAAGATACTTCCCGGTGGTTCATCACGTGAACAGATGCTTCGCGACTATCAGGTCATCCACGAACGTCTCGGTTCTGACAGCGCCCCTGACACTGCTGCGCGCATTATGGTCGAGAAGCTAAGACATTGCTGACAAATGCCTTGATTTGCATCTCAGCATTTTTCTGAGCCAAAGCCATATTGGCCTTCGTAAGCTGACGCTTGCGCATAGCAGCCTTGGCACGGTCTGCCATCGCCTTACGGTCAGCATTGCTCCATTTCCCTGATTCAAAGAATGACCTCGTACGCGCCTCGTCAAGGAAATTCTCATCGAGCAGTTGTACAGGAGGCAAGTCTATTTTGATAGAGTCACCTTCCTTTTCTATCCATTTCTCGTCACACTGGCTGAAGTCTATACCTATACGAAGCGTGCCGTAGTATATCCTCACCAGTTCATCATCCGAGAAAAATCCCGTACGCACCGTGTCTATCAGTTCCTCATCGCTGATCGACAGAAATTCCCATTGCCCTATCTCTCTCATCTGCTCTACTATGGTAGGAGTATCGTCTATCCTATCGTTGGTGAAGAAACTCATCCCCACCCCATCAAGCATCTTGAAGTACAGCCACACTCCCCATCCTATGGCGATGAGTATGCATAGTGCCACAAGTGTCATCACCAACCGATGTATGGCATCATTCGTCTTCAACAATTTATTCATCAATCCAGTACCCATGCTATACCTCCTTTCGCATCGTCCGATTCTACAAAAGTGATGGTGATATTCTCCTGCTTATACCCCATGCGCGATATTATAGGTATCAGTATATTAGCAGCACCCGACTTTGCCGTCTGCAATATGCTCATCTTTGGTATGTCACTGATTATTGCCTTCCTGCCTTGTGCCTCATAGCTTGTCAGTTCCTCGTCGGTAAAGTTTCTACGCAGTACCGCCACGTACTGTTTTATGCCTTCATGGTCTATATTTGATGATGTCATCACCACATGTGGTTTGGGGAGTATTATTTCTATCCTGTCACCTTCTGCATGTATGTCATCTGTCGTCAGTTCGCTCATGTCTATATATGCCTTCAGCGTTGCATCGATGGGTATTGCCACCTTTCGTTTGCCCAGGGCAGGAAACTCCATTGCAAAACTCTTTCCCAAGGCTTTGCCCGACAGAGCTACCACGTCATCGTGGGTCACTATCTTGTGCACCTTATACTCTGCAGTATATAGTCGCGAACACTGTTTCAGCTGACTCACCATTACTGGTATCGTATCGACAACACCATCCTCCGTATCCTGTACCGTTGCCTTCTCTCTGCACGATGCCAACATCAGTGTCATCGCGCATGCGTATATATATATAATAAGGTGTCTCATTTTATACTGTTAACTACAAAAATCCCCACCCCTTTGACAAGGAGCGGGGCTTTATGTCTATCCGATGTGTAGTAGCATTTAGAGTTAGTTACGTTGTGTTTGTTTTAATATAAGGCACTTCGATTGGGGAATCATGCCACCGGATTTTCGTTCACAAAGATATGGAAAATTTGGTATGAATGCAAGAAAAATTGTACCTTTCTTCTTTCTGTTAAAATTCTTTAACATTGTGCACGTGCACGGAGCACAACCCTACTTTATTTTCTCCCAAAATCTGCTGGTATCTCGCCCCACGCCTTTGTATCCCACTTAAGTATCGGTACTCGAAAAGCATGGGTGCGCAACCATATCTCAGCCCGTCTTACCAGTTCAAGGGTTTTTTCTGTTTCGGGTGTGCGCTCCAACTTCGTCTTACAATGTTGTTTCTGCACCCATATCTGTGCATTGACAGAGTCCGAGTATATCACCTTATCCTTGATGCCCTGTTTCTCCATCAGTGCGAGTGCGTGCACTATAGCAAGAAACTCCCCTATGTTGTTGGTCCCCTTTATCGGACCGAAATGAAACACCTTCGCGCCCGTCTGCAGGTCCACACACTGATACCCCATCGGACCAGGATTGCCCGAGCAACCTGCATCCACTGCCCATGCCTTTGCCTTCACCTCTGGGGGTAAAGGCAAAACTGTGTCATTCCTATATGTCGGCGGATTCTGCAACAAACTGTAAACTGTGACACGAAGTGATGAGCTTCGCGAACTAACTGTGAACTGAAATTACATCCTCTCTGGCACTTCTATGCCGAGCAGAGCCATACCATTCTTAATGGTCTTTGCCACGTTAGCAGCTATCATCAGGCGCACCTGCTTCTGCTCCTCTGTCTCAGCATTGAGGATTGAGAAGTCGTGATAGAACTGGTTAAACGCCTTGGTCAATTCATAACAGTAGTTTGCTATGCCTGAAGGGCTGTAGTCCTTGCCTGCCTGCTCCACTGCGTCACCATATTCTGAAATCTTCTGGATGAGATCGATTTCTTTGGGAGAGAGAGACTCACCCCCTGCCCCTCTCTTGAAGAGAGGGGTTAGGGGTGAGTCTGCCTTCCTCAATATACTTCTTATTCTCGCATAAGTGTATTGTATGAAAGGTCCTGTGTTTCCGTTGAAGTCGATAGACTCCTCCGGGTTGAAGAGCATATTCTTGCGAGCATCCACTTTGAGGATGAAGTATTTCAGCGCACCCATACCGACTTTGCGTGCCACCTCCTGCTTCTCCTCCTCGCTCATATCGTTAAACTTACCCAGTTCGTCGCTGGTCTGGCGAGCATCGGCAATCATCGTTGCTATGAGGTCATCGGCATCTACCACCGTACCCTCACGTGACTTCATCTTTCCGTTAGGCAGTTCCACCATACCGTATGAGAAGTGCACCAAGTCCTTACCCCACTTAA
>CAMHQF010000039.1:0-16841 GCA_946187445.1 uncultured Prevotellaceae bacterium | reverse complement strand
TTCAGTAGTTATTTTTTCTATTATATTGTTATATCTACTATGTATTATTGATTCTTTTTTAACAATAGCTTTTGTTAGCAAAGAAACAAATTTTACCACATTAGTATCGTTGTTAGTAGGAAGAGGAATTTTACAATCTAGGAAGAGCGTTTTAGCGTGCCGAATTGTCGAGCCCTGTGGCACCATAAAATCCAGTTGTTCACGAAATATATCATGTTTTATAAAAGCTAATAAATAATATCTCCACTCTTCTTTAACTGGTAGTTTGTAGATTGCGCCAGACAACATACAATTAGGATAGTCTTTGTCAAGTATTACTATTTCACCGATATTGCTGTCTTTAGAAATTAGCAAGTCCCCTTCTTTTAGATTTTTTGATATAAAATCTGAAGGCATTATTGGAAGAGCAGTTTCTTCATTCAAATTCAAAAGAAAAGAATATTCCTGTAAAGCCTTTGTACGTATAAAACGATATGGAGATTGATCAATATAACTCAGTGAACCAACTTCGGTACCTAAATCCGAACGTTTTAACGGACGTGATAAGAAATCTCTTACATACCAGTAATTCGAATTAGGTAATACGAGGTTCTTATATTGCGATGAGGAAAGTGTAAAGTCTTTTGCCTTTATATCACTAACTTTTACACTATCTTGTATGTGAACATACTTACCCATTTTTATCTCTCTTTTATAAATAAATTCTGCAAAGTAATCTCTTGGCTCTTACACCAATTACGGAAGTCTTTAACTGTTTGTGAGAAATCTTCGTCCAAAACTGGATTTCCATCTTCATCTATCTCCGTTTCAAAAGTATCGTAGTTAATCTTATATTTCGTTGCGAAATACTTTACTCTTTTAATTGTTTTTACTTCATATCCAACCTTAGCAATACTTCTAACAAATATTTCGTAGTCTTGCTCATTTAGTCTTTTCAATTCATCAGCAGAAGGCTTATAAGCTACAATTATGGTTGTCTTTACAGGTGTCTCTGCAAATATGCCAGCAGGCATATCAATTAAAGCAACTATACGCATTCTCTCCATTAACCATTCTCGAGCCACTCTATGTGAATCAATGCCTGCAATTGAATTTGATAATACTATGCCAAGCCTACCATTTTCCCTTAAGATTCGATATGCGTTTTCTAAAAATACTACTCCTAAATCTATTTTGTTTGCTTCTTTTATTTTTGATTTCTTACTCTTCTTTTTTGATTCTTCAACTTCCTTTATATTCTTTTGACCATATAATTTCCACAACTCATAACATTGAATTACTTCCAAATCTTTTTTTTCTTTTGGTACATAAGCTCTATCTTCACCAAATGGAGGATTGGTAAGTACTACGTCAAATTTTTTTAATTCTCTATTATCTGGACGATTATCCCAATCACCATATTTGTTCATGGATGGTATTAACTCAACCAACCCTCCTGTTGAATCAAATTTTGTCAGTAATGATCCGTAAGTATCAACCTTAGCCTCTATTTTTGCATTTCCATCTCCATTTAGCAACATATTAAGTGTTGCCAGCATAACCATCTGTGTACTAATATCCATTCCAAAGATATTTCCATCATCAAGTTTACTATTAGAATTTACATAAGAAACGGATAAAAAATCGGCAATACCTACTGTTGGATCTATGACGGTTTCACCATTACGAGGATTTACTATATTAACGAGGAAATCAATCATCGGTAATGGGGTGACAAATTGGGCATGATTATCTTTGGAAAACTTTCCTGCAAATTTGTAAAAGACTAATTGATATAAATCTGTTTTCTGTGACCTTCTGAAAGAATAATCTTGGAATTGCTTTACGACCTCTACTAGAATAGCAACGTGTTTTTGGTTTTTTATATCAAAGGATACCCCCTGAAATATCCTATGATATACACTTTTCGCATCTTCGCGTAATTTATTCATTCTTTCCAGGAAAGTTTGGATTCCTTTGTCAGCTAGAGTGTCGTAACTCCTTTCTTCTGGCAAGATATAAAAATCCAAATACCTTCGAGGAGTTTTTTCGTTTCTTTTTTCATCATAAATTTTTAGTGCAAGAATATGAATAAGAATTTCAAAACCTGCTTCAGTATCTGCCATACCTAATTTGTCAAGTGTACGCAAAATTGCTGACATTGCATCATTTAATTGCGTAGATTGTAGGCCAGATATGATATCTAAGTCATAAATAGTTCTTTTTGAATAATCTGTATCCTTGGTATGAGTCCAATTATTGATTTTATCAAAATTGGGAATGTTACGATAAGGATCAGGGAGATGAAGGCACATATCTTTCGTAGTGCTAGAATCACCCTTGAGATTATATTCATCATTTAATCGCAAATACTTGCCATTCTCCTTTCTGAACAAATATAGTCTTTCTGTATCATACAATACACCCAAACAAAAATCAGCTTCACTTTCTTTCAAATAAGCCTTAAGTTGCTTCTCCCAAACTTCAGAGATATTTTTGTTATCCTCTTTTTTAAATTCAAGAGTTGCAATCATATTCTTTCTTAACCAATCTAGACTTTCTGAATTATTGTTATAATGATAATCTTTGTACTTGTCCAACCATGAAGCATCCCTGAATATTGCTGCATCTATGATAATATCTGAAGAGTTCTTATTTCCTTTTGGGAAGTGTATTTCTGTTCCAATCAGATCTTTCGGATATAGTCCAGAATAAACTATTCCATACAAGAATTGCCACTTATAATATTGTTCATTCCTAGAACCATCTTTTTTTCTAAAAGTTGTAACTTTACCAAAAGTCAAATGTTCTGGTAAAAAACAGTTAAATTCTATAGAATTGCAATATTTATTATCAAATTCGATTTTTGCTTCTGTAAATGTCATATCTTGTTTAGTGTTTAGTTCTTTGAAATCCTCGCTATGCCCAAGCACCACGAGGTGATGATCTTATTGGTAAATAATAACAACATCAGCTCTAATTGCTAATGCCTCGCTCCTGCGAGCGTGTATCTCTAATTTTTTCTGTCATATCTCGATTTAGTCTTTAGTTTCTTTTAAAAAAAATCACCTCGCTATGCTCACGCACCGCGAGGTGCAAACCTTAAATCTAATCCATGAAAGCACCAAAGTGCTACCATGAACAACACACATTAAAAACAAATTCATAAAAGCACCGAAGTGCTCCATGAAAATGAAGTTTATATCTTTCTTCTCCCCATATAGTAGCCTACCCAGTAGGCGATGCCGACAAGGATGACCACGCTGGCGATAACATACCAGCGACCCTGAGGCGTAGCCCAGGCGGCAGGGAGATATTCGTACCAATGCTCTATCATAGCTGTGGGTTGCCGTTTTGCTCCATGCAGAGGGGCAGGGTGTCTGCCTTGGCGGTGTCGCAGCAGGCTGGCTTCTCCTTGCAACAGGGCTGTGACTTCTTGCAGCAGGGCTTCTCGTCTGATGATATACTTGCCGTCATGCTTACGGCAACAGCTAATAGTGAGAGTGTAATAATATGCTTCATATTTTTTTTCTTTAATTCTCAATTATCAATTTCCTACCTACGCACAACGCCTTAAGGCCTTCCCTTGCGAGGAAAGCCTAAAACATAGTGCTAACTTGTTGATTTCGAAAAGGTTATAGGGGGGGGGTAGGTTTGCCCTCTTGCTCCTCCCTCCGCTTCTGTATAGCGGCAAAGCCTATCTCGGGCAGGTCTGAGGAGCGGGTGCCGTTGCCCTGCAGCTCTGTCAGCGCCTCGCTGATAGCATCGAGCTGAGCGCGGGTGCTCTCGTTGATGTCGTTCTGGTCGTGAAGGATGTCTTCTATGTCGAGCTTCAGATTCTCGAAGTCCTTGCGCAACTGTGCTACGTCTGCAGTGGCATCAGGTTGAGGTAAGGTATTCACCATGTGACGAATGGCTACGAAAGCACGCATAATGCCTATGTTCATCTGTATGGCAAGTGGGGATCGAAGCACACTGCTCAACATCGCTACTCCCTGCTCAGTAAAGGCATAGGGCTGTTTCCTCATTCCCATTTTTACGGAATTGGATATCACATTTTGTGATTTCCAATCTGTATCAGCTTGATTTTCAGCGGGAATGGATGTCATTACAAATTGTGATCTGAAAATTTCAAGTTCACCCTTTGTTAACTGAAACATAAAGTCCTCGGGGAAACGCTCGATATTGCGCTTCACGGCTTGATTAAGGGTACGTGTTTCTACTCCATACATGGCTGCAAGGTCAAAGTCCAGCATCACGCGCTGTCCCCTGATTTCGTATATCTTGCTCTGTATGGTCTGTATCTCGTTCATAGATTAGCTATATTCCTCGCAAAATTACAAAATATAATTGAAACCTACAAAAAAAAAATTTATTTTTTCTATGAAAAATGTCGCCATTGTCGCCAATGATAATCAACAAGCCCCGTGCGGAGAATACCTGCACGGGGCTTGTTGTTTGTTGCAAATGTCGCCAAGGGTCACAAATTGTGACCTTACCCAGCAAACTCGACGTGCTCGCCGAAGAGGGTGTCGTGGAAGGTGCCATTGTCGTAGATGAGGTTGCCACTGACGAGGGTTTGGGTGATGCGCCAATTGAAGCTCTTGCCCTCAAGGGGGCTCCAGCGACACTGGCTCTGGATGCACTCTTTGGTGATGGTCCAGGGCTCGCCCTTGCGAACGATGGTGATGTCGGCCTTATAGCCTGGACGCAGGAAACCACGCTCCTTGACGTGAAAGAGGCGGGCAGGGTTGTGTGCCATGAGTGCTACCATACGTTCGATGGTGAGCACCTCCTTATCGACGAGGCTGAGCATGGCGGGGAGGGAGAATTGTATCATGGGCATGCCCGACATTGCCTTCTGGCAGCCTCCCTGCTTCTCCTCGATGGTGTGAGGGGCGTGGTCGGTGCCTATGGTGAAGACCCCCCTCTTATCTCCCCCAAGGGGGAAGGATTTCAGGGCAAGACGCAGGGCGTCGCGGTCGTTGAGGGTCTTTATTGCGGGGTTGCACTTGATGAGGGCACCCTTCTCGTCGTAGTCCTCCTTGGAGAAGAGCAGGTGGGCAACGGTGGCCTCGCCTGTTACGTTGTCGCCTAAGAGGGAAAGCTCGCGAGCGGTGGTGATGTGGGCTATATGGAAGTGGGTGCCGTGCTTGTGGGCGAGGCGTGCTCCTAAGGCGGAACTGCGATAGCATGCTTCCTCGCTGCGTATGTAGGGGTGATATTGTATGGGTGGGTCGGCGAGTCCTGTTTCCTCCTTGACGCGCTGCATGTTGTGGTTGATGATATGGGTGTCCTCGCAGTGTGCCATGAGGGTGAGCCCCTTCTCGGCGGCGAGGGCGAAGATGGCGTCAAGTGCCTCCTCGTGATCTACGAGCATATTGCCTG
Source organism: uncultured Prevotellaceae bacterium (assembly GCA_946187445.1). Taxonomy (GTDB): domain Bacteria; phylum Bacteroidota; class Bacteroidia; order Bacteroidales; family Bacteroidaceae; genus Prevotella. The sequence goes on along the minus strand of CAMHQF010000039.1, from coordinate 11,474 downwards.
TGGAGGAACCCATGAAGAGTTTGATGCCTGGCACCTGATGAGGATCGAGCTGGCGCAGGAAGTCGAGATTGTCATTGGTGGCGCCAGGGAAGAAGGCGTAGTTGACGTGCATCTTGTCGCGTGCCATCGTCTGCTTGTCGAGGAGTGCCTCGGCGGTGGTGGTCTGCGGAAGGGTGTTGGGCATGTCAAAGACGGTGGTGACACCGCCGTAGGCAGCGGCACGGCTCTCGCTCTGCATGCATGCCTTGTGTGTGAGGCCTGGCTCACGGAAGTGTACGTGGCTGTCGATGATGCCTGGCAGGATGTAGGCTCCCTCGGCATCGATGATATTACTAAAAGAACCGACGTCGTAGCGTGCGTCGATTCCTTCTGGTATGATGTCCTTTATGTGGCTACCCTCGATGATGAGGTCGGCTTTGTACTGCTGTCCTTCGTTGACGATGGTGCCGCCTTTGATTAGTATGGTCATAACCTTAACCTTAACTGAATATTATGGTCTTGTTGTGATATGAGAGTACTTTGTGCTCGATGTGCTTCTTTACGGCACGTGACAGCACTATCTTCTCGAGGTCCTTGCCCTTGAGCACGAGGGTCTCGGGGGTGTCCTTGTGGGTGATGCGTACTACGTCCTGCTCTATTATGGGTCCGGCATCGAGCTCGGTGGTCACGTAGTGGCTGGTGGCTCCTATAATCTTGACTCCTCGCTGGTATGCCTGATGATAGGGCTTGGCTCCTATGAAGGCGGGGAGGAAGGAGTGGTGTATGTTGATGATGCGGTTGGGGAAGCTCTTGATCATATCCTCTGAGATAATCTGCATGTAGCGTGCAAGGACGATGAAACTGATATTCTCCTTCTTCATCAGTTCCATCTCAGCCTGCTCCACCTCCTGCTTGTTGGACCAGTCCTTGTTGATAGACCATACGTAGTAGGGTATGCCAAACTGCTCTGCTACGTAGCGCAGGTTGTCGTGGTTGCTAACGATGCAGGGTATCTCGCAGTCCAGTTCGCCAGCCTTGTAGCGCGCCAGGAGGTCATAGAGGCAGTGGCTCATCTTGCTCACGAAGATCGCCATGCGTGGCCGCTTGTCGCTGAAGTATAGTTTGAACTCCATATCGTAGCGCTGACCGTAGAGGGTCTCGATATACTCCTCGAGTTTGTCATCGGGTATGGCGAAACTCTCCGTTGACCATTCTACTCTCATAAAGAATCGATGGTCCACGGTGTCAACATACTGGTCGAGATAGACGATGTTACCATTATTATCGGTGATAAATTTCGTCATCTCGGCGATGATGCCTGCCTTGTCAGGACAGTGTAGCAATAGTATAGCCGTCTTCTGCATAATGGTGGCAAAGGTACAAAAAATAAATGTAAAAAAAAGATAAACAGGGCACTTTTTCATTAAATACCTTGAAATTCTTTTTTATTGTCAATAATTCTCTCTACTTTTGCATGGCATTCGGGGCATAGCGCCCTGTGACGATACATCAATGCGCCATACGTTATACACCATACTGTCTGTTACTATGCTGTCGCTACTGACGGCATGTACCAAGTACGATATCCAGGGGGCTTCGGACCTTCAGAATGTCGATGGACGGAAACTGTACCTGAAGGATATGGTGGATGACAAGATAGTGAACATCGACTCGTGCGACATAGTGCATGGGAAGTTTGCCTTCTCTGGCGCTCTCGACTCCACACGCATCGTCACTCTCTGCATGGATGACCAACCAGTCATGCCCGTAGTACTCGAGCCAGGCTCCATCAGCATCATGCTCAATATGCAGGGGCAGACGTGTACGGGAACGCCGATGAACGATACCCTCAACGTATTTAGCCAGCGATATGGCAAGATAAGCGAACAGCTCGAGGACCTCACGCACCAGCAGAGTCAGGCGATAATGAACGGAGAGGATGTCGATGCTGTAAACCGTCGTCTCGTGGTGGCAGAGGAAAAGCTACTGAGTGAGGAGGAGCGACTTGTCACCACCTTTATCACCGATAATCTCGACAATTGCCTCGGACCATACGTATTTCAAGTGGCAACGAGTGCTTATGAGTATCCTATACTGACGACATGGATAGAGGTGCTGCTGACCAAGGCGACAGCACGCTTCAAGAATGACCCATACGTGAAGGAGTATATCGATGCCGCCAACCACAACCGCGACATCATGACTGGAGTAGCAGAGCCGCAACACCCAATGCCACCCATGCCACTTCCTAAACCCAAGACTCCTAACGAGTTGGCACAGCCGGTGGAGTAGTTTTTAAATTAAATGAAGTCCTTATAATCGGGAATATCGGGCAGATATTCCCATTTTTCTTCCCCCTTATCAAAATGCAGACATATATGCTGGTTGCCATTGCTCACCATGAGGTAGGGCACGTGGAGCAGCATATTGTATGTGGCGACCTGGGTGATGACCTTCTGATCGATGGGTATGCTCTCTGCCTTGTACTCCATGATGGCGAGTGGCTGACGGTCTTTGCCGTAGAGTACTGAGTCGCAACGCAGTTTCTTGTTGCTTACGCACAATTCCACCTCATTGCCCATGAGAGCTGGGGGATAGCCCTTATAGTGTATGAGATAGTTGACGAAATGCTGGCGCACCCACTCCTCGGGGGTGAGGGCCACATAACGTTGACGCAGCACGTCAAGCACCTCTGGCTTTCTGTCCTGCGTCTGTCGTATCTTTATGTCGGTATATTCTGGAAGGAGCACTGTCGAATTGACAAATTGACTATAAGAGGTTCTTCACTCTCAGTATCCACCATGAGCCAAGGCTCACCACGAGCGATATGACTATGGCAACGGGAAATCCCCATGAGTTTGCCTCCATGCCGTTGATGAGGTTCATACCAAAGAGTGACGAGATGAGGGTGGGGAACATGAGTATGATGGAGAATGAGGTGAGGGTACGCATCACGGTGTTCATATTGTTGTTGATAATCGACGTGTAGGTATCCATCGTTGACTCCAGAATCTCGGAGTATATGCTCGCCGTCTCGCGTGCCTGTGATATCTCGATATTGACATCCTCGATGAGGTCGGCATCGAGTTCGTCAACGGGTAGTTTGAACTTCAGTTTCTGCAAGAGTGTCTCATTGCCTCTGATGGAGGTGATGAAGTATGTGAGGGAGTCCTGCAGGCGTGAGAGGTTCATCAGCGAGGTATTGTTGACGGTGTGGTCCATCGACCGCTTCGCACGGTCAAGCAACAGGCTGATCTGCTTCAGTCGTTTGAGGTACCATACCGATGTGCTGAGAAACAGACGGAATATCATATCGACGTAGTCGGTAAATCCCTCGCCGCGGCGCTGTTGGTAACTCACGAAGTCGATCATCATATCTGTCTCGAAGTAGCATACCGTGATGGTGATGTCGCCCTTGTGTATGATGCCGAGTGGTACTGTGGTGTATGGGGTGCGTGAGCGTACCTCCTTCATATATGGTATGCGGAGGATGATGAGCTGCCATCCCTCGTCAAACTCATAACGCGCTCTCTCATCGGTATCGCTGATATCGCTGAAGAAGTAGTCGGGTATCTGATACTTGTCCTCCAGCTGTCGGCGCTCTTCTTCTGTAGGACACGTTACTTGTATCCAGCAGTTGGGTTCCCACTCCTCTATGGAGCGAATACCATAGTTGGTGTTCCAAAACTTTTTCATTTGGCTGTTTTCCTCTTGTGTAAAAATGACAATTGCTAAGGTGTCAGCGAGGAAAACAACCCGTCGAGATTTACTTTTGTTTCTCTCTGGGGATGTTATTCCACGCTATGCATAATTAGGGCATGTCGCGTAATAATCGTCGTCCATTTTTCTGTTTATTTTTGTTTTAGCGGGTGCAAAGGTACAAAAAATAGTTGAAAGTTTTGCTTTTTGCACCTTATTTTTTCTTTTTTGTTGTTGTTTTGGTCGTTTTCTGGCTTGTCGTGGTGGTGACCTGCTGCTGTGGCTTGTAGTACTGCAGTGCCTCGGGCATCCATCCCTGTATGTTGGCTATGCGCTTTTCGTCAGAGGGGTGATCGCTAAGCAGTTCGCTCTGCTTGGTGGTGGAGGATGCTGCCATGCGTTGCCAGAAGGTAACAGCCTCGCGTGGGTCATAGCCTGCCATAGCGGCAAAGATGAGTCCCATGTGGTCAGCCTCATGCTCGTGGTCGCGTGAGTACTTTAGGTTTTGCAGTTGCAGTCCCTGTTGTCCTACCCATGTGGCGAGGTTTGCTGCATTGGTACCTATGACGGCTCCCAGCACGCTTCCTGCTATCTGTTGTCCCATCTGTTGTTTGTACTGTTGTGACAGTTGCTCTGCTGAGTGCTTTGCCACAGCATGGGCTATCTCATGTCCCAGTACTACGGCGAGTGCTCCTTCTGTCTGTGTGACGGGCAGCAGTCCCTCAAACACGGCTATCTTGCCTCCTGGCATACACCATGCGTTGATATTTTTATCCTGTATGAGGTTAAACTCCCACTTGTAGCCGCTGAGTTCGCTGGCGAGTCCGTTATTCTTCAGATAAGCCTCTACGGCGCTGGCGAGTCGTTGTCCTACTCGCTGTACCATTGCCGTATTCTGGGCATTGGTCGATTTCTTGGCTGTCTTCATGTACTCGGCATACTGCTGAGTGCTGAGTGAGAGCATCTGTTCGTCACTTACCATGAGTGACTGCTTGCGTCCTGTCACTGGCACCGTTCTCGATGTGCCGCATGATGCCAACAGTGTTACGAGGGCAAAGAGGAGTATGTAATAAGATGATGATTTAAAAGTTTTGTGGCTCATAATTATATTTAATTTGTCAGTTTATCAATTCGTTAATTTGTCAATTTGCCAATTTGTTAATTTGTCGGCAAACACCGTCTCAGGTGTTATCTGCAGTGCCTCCTTCTTGGTGAGTTGGCGTGTCCAGTCAGCTCGTTGTGAGGTGGAGGCTCCAGCGCCGTGGTTATTGTACTCCATGTAGCGTATCGTAGCATGGTCTTTCTTCCAGTCGTGCCACCCTACGGGTAGGATATGTGCACCCAGTTTGCAGTCGATGAATAGGGTGTAGGCATACTGTCGCCATGGTCGTCCGAGGTAGCACTTTGTCACCCCTGGTGCAGCGGTCAGCGTGCAGTTATGAAAGATGTAGCCGTACTTCTGTCCCTGTGGCGTGGATGCTGCTGTGACGTATGAGTCGGCCTTGCTGAGTATGGTGCATTTCTCAAACCATGCCGTGGAGGGTCCGAAGATGAAGTCGGTGGTGCCCTCTATATAGCAGTCATAGAAGTACAATCGTGTGCCCCCCATGCCGGTATATACCGTATCTTGATTGCCGAGAAGTCGGCATCCTATAAATTTTATGCGGTCGCCCTCGGTATGTACTGCCACAGCCTGTCCGAGTTTTGCGGCATTATTTTCTATGGTGATATTCTTGACGGTGATATCGCAACCCTCTATCTTTAGGGTGTAGGTGCGGAATGTTCCCATCTTATTGATATTGGCATGGTCGTCGTAGGTTACGATAGTGCCATTGGCGTTCTCTCCACACAGTTCGATATTGGTGAGCCATGAGGGTATGATGAGTTTCTCTTTATACACTCCGTTTTTCACGTATATCACTTTGTGATATTCCATAAAGGCGCGACACACTTCTATCGCCTCGTCGATGGTGCGAAAGTCTCCTGTGCCGTCACGTGACACCACGATAGTGTCAGGATTGTCGTACTTGCCACCCTGCGCGTGGGCGGAATTGAAAATTGAGAATTGAAACCACAAAATTACGACCAGCGCCGCTATTAATCTTTTATTTCCCATCTATTATCTATTATCTTTTATCTATTATCTAAATCCTATGTACACTCTGCATGCCATCTACCTGTCCGATCTGCTCTTCCACCTCTCGCAGAGCTGTGGCATCTTTCACTTTGAGTTCTATCTCAGCTTTGAATATGCCGTCGTCAGATATTGTGGAGAGTCGGTATATGTCGATGTCAAATGTGCCGGCGAGTATCTGTGTCACGTCACGTATGATGCCCTTTCGGTCTATGCCGCGCAGTTCGAGTGTGGCACTAAATTCCATTGTGCCGTGCATGTCCCACTTTGCCATGAGCATATCCGCTCCGAATGACGACTGCAGTCGTGCTGCCTCGCTGCATGAGCGACGGTGTATCTCTATCTGTTTCTTGTTGTTGATATATCCTATGATGTCGTCTCCTGGTATAGGCTGACAGCATTTCGGGAAGAGGTACTGTGTGATGTTGTCCTCATTGATGATTACCGTCTGGCTCTTGTCAAAGTCCTTGCCCACTATGAGCAGGTTCTGTCCCTTGGTGATGGCGGCAGTCTTCACCCCTCTCATGAGTGACAGATACTTGCGCCATCCCTTGCGTGCCTTGTTTTTCTCCTCGCTCTTCTTGCCATAGTAGATATAGTTGAGGTCTTTCTGTTCCAGTACTATGTCTCCTTTGGCTATGGATATAAAGAGTTGGTCGTGGTGTTTCGTCTGGTGCAGTTCCGTCAGTTTGTCGAGGTTTGACGTGGTGATGGTGAGCCCGTTTTGTTCCAGCCATGCCTGTAGCATATCTTCGCCCTTCTTGGCAAGTTCTCTGTTTTGCTTGCGTAGCAGGGTCTGCACCTTCGTTCGTGCCTTTGCCGTGGTGACAAAGTTTATCCATGTGGGCTGTACGTGCTGTGAGTTGTTGGTGATGATTTCCACCTGGTCACCGCTTTTCAGTTTGTGTGACAGTGGCACCAGTTTATGGTTTACCTTAGCCCCTATGCAGTGTGAGCCGAGGAAGGTGTGTATCTGAAAGGCGTAGTCGAGTGCCGTGCAGTTTGCCGGCATGGTTATGATGTCGCCCTTTGGTGAGAATACGAATATCTCGCTTGCAAAGAGGTTTAGCTTTATGGCATCGAGGAAGTCCATAGCATCGGGCTGTGGGTCGTCGAGTATCTCCTTGATGGTTTGGAGCCATCCGTTGAGTTCGTCCTCTGCTACCTTCTCCGTGTCGCTGTCGCTCTTGTACTTCCAGTGTGCGGCAAATCCCTGTTCGGCTATGTCGTCCATTTTGTCCGAACGTATCTGCACCTCTATCCACTGTCCCATGTTGCTCATCAGTGTGACGTGCAGTGCCTGGTATCCGTTTGCCTTTGGGTGAGCCAGCCAGTCGCGCAGGCGGTCGGGGTGTGACTCATACAGTTTGCATAGTGCCACGTATATGTTGAAGCACTCGTTGACCTCGTCATTCGCCTCTCGTGGTGTGAATATGATGCGTACTGCGAGTATATCGTATATCTCGTCAAACGACACGTGTTTTCTCTGCATCTTGCTCCATATGGAGTATGGGCTTTTGATGCGTGCCTTGATGGTATATTTTATCCCCATCGTGTCGAGTGCCTCCCTTATGGGTCGTGTGAAGTTTTCGAAGAGCTCGTTGCGTTTTTCCTTGGTGTGTGCCAGGTTTTTCTCTATGGCGGCATACTCCTCGGGGTGTTCGTATTTGAATGCCAGGTCTTCGAGTTCGGTTTTTATAGTATTGAGTCCCAGTCGGTTGGCGAGTGGCGCGTAGATATACAGTGTCTCGCCAGCTATCTTATAGTGTTTTGCCTCGGGTTGTGAGTCGAGGTGTCGCATATTGTCGAGGCGGTCGCATATCTTGATGAGTATCACTCGTATGTCCTCGCTCATGGTGAGGAGCAGTTTCTTAAAGTTTTCTGCCTGTGCCGATGCCTTGTCGCCGAATATGCCTCCTGCTATCTTTGTCAGTCCGTCAACGATGAGTGCTATTTTCTTGCCGAATATATTCTCTATATCGTCGATGGTATAGTCAGTGCCCTCGAGCACGTCGTGCAGCAGTGCTGCACATATGCTGGTACTGCCGAGTCCCATCTCCTTTGATATTATGGTGGCTACCGACAGCGGGTGCATGATATATGGTTCGCCAGAAGGCCGGCACTCCCCCTCGTGGGCACGCAGGGCGAAGTTGTATGCCTTTTGTATTATGTCCACCTTCTTGCGATGATTGGAGTTCATGTAGCTCTCCAGTAGCCTGTTGTAGGCTTCATCTATCATCTGTTTGTCGTTCATAGTTATAGTTAGGTGTAGTTAGGTTTAGTCTGCATTGCGATTATAGTTGTTATTAGCGTCTTTTCTTCTTTGAGCCCTTTTTCTTTTTCTTTGACTTCTTGCTCTTCTTTGAAGACTTCTTTGAAGACCCTTTCTTTGACTTCTTGTTCTTTAAGAGGCGGTTTTTCTTGCTACGCACATTTTTCTTGCTTCGATACGAACGTTTTGACGGTTTATATGCGTATTTTGCCTCGTTGACCTCTACCACGTCGCGCTTCATGATGTCGCTCACGTCGTAGGCGAATATCTCGTCCTGCTTCTCGATAAACTGTGCTATATACTCCTTTGGCAGTCTCAGGTCTGTGGGTTCGGAGTATCCTGTCACCACGTCTCTGCGGTACTGTGGGTTGAGGGCGCGCAGTTCGTCCATCTCCATTCCGAGCACCTCTGCCACCTGTTTGAAGTGCAGGTTCTGGTACAGCATTATGGTGTCTGTCTCCTCGGGCAGTCTTGCTGTAGCAGGTGTTATATTGTGCTCGCAGTAGTATGTCATGATGTAGTTGGCGGCGATAAATGCTGGCACGTATCCACGTGTCTCTGCTGGCAGGTATGGGTATATCTCCCAATAGTCCCTTTTGCCTCCCGACCTCTGTATGGCTTTCATTATGTTGCCTGGTCCGCAGTTGTATGCTGCTATGACGAGAGCCCAGTCTCCGAATATCTGGTACATGTCGCTGAGGTAGTGTGCTGCAGCATATGATGCCTTTACGGGGTCACGGCGTTCGTCTATCATGGAGTTTACCTTCAGCGAGTAGCGTTTTCCTGTTGCCACCATAAACTGCCACAGTCCTGTTGCTCCCACTCGGCTCACGGCATTGGGTTTCAGTGCCGACTCTATCACGGGCAGGTATTTCAGTTCCAGTGGCAGGTCATATACCTCCAGTGCCTGTTCGAATATAGGCATGTAGAAATTCTGTGCTCCCAGCATTATGCTTACCGAACGGCGCAGTCTGCCACTGTATCGGTCTATAAACTTCTGTACTATGGGGTTCCATGGCATCTCTATTGCTGTTGGCATACGCTTCAGCCTGTCCATATATACCTGCTGGTCATACACTGGTATGACGTTTTGCATTACCGCCGCGGTATCTGAGGTGAGGTATTTCTGCTCCAGGAAGTCAGTATTCTCGCCTGTCTCGTCAATGATGAGTCCTTCGGGCACCTCGATGATTTCCTCGTTGCCGTCTTTTCCTGTCACCACGATTTCCTCTTCCTCGTACACACCCTTCTCATCCTCTTCCTCCTCGTCGTCTTCGCCTGCTTCTTCGCTATTCACGTCAATTACCTCGTTGCCGTTTTCGTCGAGTAGGGGGGCGCGATCATTATTGGCTTCTTCTTCTTCTTCTTCCTCCTCCTCTTCTCCTTCCTCTGCTCCCTTGTCGGGTGCTGTGACAGGAGTGGTGGGATTGAGCACCTCGGCATATACCTTAGGAGCTATGAGTGATGTCATGCCCACCGTGATGAGCAGTGCCAGGATGTGGTATTTCAGTTTGTTTATATTCATGTATAATAATTGTTTGTCTTCTTTAACTTCTCAAAACTTCTCTAACTTCTTTAACTTTCTCAAACTTCTCTAAAACCTCAATGCCCCGTGCACTCCTATTGCTGAGTTCTCCAGTCTGTTGCTGCGACTATCGTTTATCACTGCAGGCTCAATCTCGAGGCTGAGGTCGTCTGATATGTCAAATTTCGACAGTGAGGCATCGACGTATGCATCGATTATCGACAATGCGTACACCCCTATAGCTACGAATATGCTGAGGTCTCGCCATCGGCGGTATTTGTCTTTTCGTTTTTTGAAGACGTTCTGGTACCAGTCCTTGTTCGTGTCGTCTATCTCCACTCCAGGGGGCAGTAACTTGTCGTAGCTTGTTGTCGTGTCGTCGTTATCTACGAGGTCTTCGAGCGCCTGTTTGTAGTCTTGGTACATCTGGTTGTTCCATCTTATGGCGTATGCGCATCCCAGAAATCCTCCATACACTATGGGCAGTTTCCAGAACTTGCGGTTGTATATCTGTCCGCCTCCAGGTATCAGTGCCCACCACACCGCTTTCTTGGGGTCGGGTGTCCACGTTGTCCAGTCTCGTTTCTGTTTTGTCACCTTTTTCTCCACCCTCGCTATGGTGAGTGAGTCGGCTTTTGTGAGCGGTGCCGTATCGTGAGTGCTGCTGAGCAGTGCCATGCTGTCCTGCTGTGCTTCTGCGCCGATGGTGGCGAGTAGCATCATCACGGTGAGCAGTATGTGTCGCAGAGTGTCTTTCACCTTGCCGCCTACTTCATCTTGTCAAAGAGTATCATGAGTCTTTCCAGCTCATCTTCGTTGGCAAAAGGTATGGTGATTTTTCCGCTTCCCTTTGCCGAACACGTCATCTGTACCTTGGTGCCCATGAGTGTTGCCATACGCTGTTTCAGCACCTCGTACTCCTGTGGCAGTCGTGATGCGCCGCCCTTCACGGTCTTTCCGCCTATCTTGACGTCGTCGCCGTTTTTCAGGGTGTTGACGATTTCCTCCACCTTGCGTACGGAGTAGTCGTTCTTCATTATCTCTCTGAACACCTTTATCTGCTGCGATGGCGAGTCGAGGGCCAGCAGTGCTCTGGCGTGTCCCATGTCGATGTCTTTTTTCTGCAGCGACAGCTGTATCTGTGCCGGCAGTCGGAGCAGTCTGAGGTAGTTGGCTATTGCCGCACGGCTTTTTCCCACGCGTTCCGATACCTTCTCCTGTGTCATTCCGTCGCTCTCCAGCAGGTGCTGGTATCCCAGTGCTATCTCTATGGCGTTGAGGTCTTCGCGCTGTATGTTTTCCACCAGCGCCATCTCCATCACGTTCTCGTCCGTTATGGTACGTATATATGCCGGTATGGCGGTCAGTCCCACCATCTGCGATGCTCTCCATCGTCTCTCGCCGGCTATTATCATATACTTTCCGTCAGCCTCCTGTCTCAGTGTGATAGGCTGTATGATGCCTATCTCCTTGATTGATGCCGCCAGTTCCTGCAACGCCTGTTCGTCGAAGTCGCGACGTGGCTGGTTGGGGTTCGCCACTATGAGGTCTATGGGCACCTCGTTGATGGTCGATGACCCCTGAGTGCTCACCTCCTCTGTTGATATCAGAGCATCGAGGCCGCGTCCCAGTGCGCTGCCTTTGCTTCCAGTGTTATATTTCTTGTGTACTGCCATGTTACTTCTCTCTGCTTACTATTTCCTTTGCCAACTGCAAGTAGTTCTTTGAGCCCGTCGCATCAGCGTCATAGAGTATCACGGGCAGACCGTGGCTGGGGCTCTCCGATAGTTTCACGTTGCGTTGTATCACCGTCTTGAACACCAGTTCCTGGAAGTGTCTCTTCACCTCGTCATATATCTGGTTGG
>CAMHQF010000038.1:0-17757 GCA_946187445.1 uncultured Prevotellaceae bacterium | reverse complement strand
AACAACTTTATTTTATTATTTGTCCGTCTAATCCCATAATAGTATTATTCTCTATATCATTTATGTATCGCTCTATTGTTGCGAACTTAGGAGAAAAATTTACTAATATGCCGTATGGCTTTCTTAGTAAGCGCATATAGTTAAAGAGTTGTGCTCTATGACTTGGCACTAACTCTGTTACAGCTTTACACTCTACTATTATGTCTTCCTTGCATAGGAAGTCTATACGATATTCTGCATTCATAGGTTTGCCATGATATGAAGGATGAAATGTCAATTCTCTACCACACGGAATGTTATTATCTTCTAACTCCATTTGTAATCCTTCTTGATAACAGTATTCGTTTAGACCAGGTCCTAATTCTTTATGTACTTCATATATGGCACCTACAACATCATACATATGTTCTTTGGCTACGGCTATGTCAACCATATTCTCGTTGTCCTAATTGTCTTCGTTTATTTTTTCCTTCAGGACATACTCTTTTGTTGTCCATGTTGTTATGGTTGTCTTTAATTTATATTCTGGTTGTCTTCTTTCCTATACAGTGTCCATGAAGCGCTGCTCGGTGCGGTTGAAGAGGAGGACAGCGAAGAACATCACGATGACGAGAGTGAGGGTGCTATAGAGCATACCCCAGGCATCGAAAGTGCCGACACCGAGGCAGGAGTACTTGAACGCCTCAAAGATGGGGGTGAGGGGGTTGATATTGAGGAACAGCCTGTACTGCTCGGGAGCAAAGGAAAGGGGATAGATGACTGGCGTGGCATACATCAGGAGCTGAACACCGAAGGCGATGAGCATGTTGAGGTCACGGTACTTGGTGGTGAGCGACGTGATGATGAGTCCCCACGACATGGCATGGAGCCCTACCATGGCAACGAAGACGGGAAAGAGAAGAAACGACCACGACAAAGACACCTCGAACTTGCCCGAAACTACGAAGTAAACATAGATGAGGACGAACATAAGGAACTGTATGCCGAAGCGTATCAGATTGCTGGTGATGCTCGACAGTGGTACTATGAGACGAGGGAAATAGACCTTGCCAAAGACTGCCTGGTTGGCGGCAAAGACATTGCTGCATGCCGTGAAGCACTGCTGGAAGTAACCCCACATGCAGACGCCTGCCATATAGAAAAGGGGCTGGGGCACACCATCGGTGGAGATGCCTGCCAGTCCGCCAAAGACAAACATATACATGACAGTGGTGAGCAATGGCTGGATGAGATACCACAACGGACCGAGAACGGTCTGCTTGTACTGCGTGACGATGTCGCGCTTGATGTTCATACGATAGAGAGTCTTGTAGCGCACAAGGCCCTTGAGGTCAACATCGAGCCACTTCTTCTTGGGCTCGATATGGGAAATCTGTTCTTGGGGATTCATATATGAAACTTGTTTTATTCTAAAACTGCGTACGAAACGCGACTGAAAGTCGCTACGATACGTCACCTGTGGTGACTACGAAACGGGCTTGCAGCCCTACGATACGAATCGGAGATTGCTACAAAAATTCTTCCCCAATGAGACTGTAACTCATTGAGGGATAGATTGTTGTAAGCTTTTGCGAATTATCTTGGGAAAAATCTCGCAAATTATATTATGTGCAAATTTACAAAGATTATCCCAATTAGGCAAAGGAAATGCAATGTTTTTGCTCTTATCAACAGATATTTATGCGTGCGCGAGGCTATTTCGAGATTTTTTCTTTACCTTTGCAAAGCTGAAAAGGCTTGAACCTTTAAACCAAATAAACAATGAACTCAGTAATTGAAATAATAAAGAGAAGGAGAAGCTGCAGATGCTTCGATCCTGAGAGAATGCCATCGGAGGAGATAATACAGCAGATATGCGAAGCGGGCACGTGGGCACCGACAAGTAGAGGGCAGCAGAATCCCATCATCATCGCAGTGACAAACAAGGAACTGAGAGACCGCATATCGCACATGAACTCGGAGATAATAACGGGCAGAAAACTGGTGACATCAACGCCTCCTGGCGGAGACCCTTTTTATGGCGCTCCATGCATGCTGATAGTACTGGTAAAGGAGAGCCCCAATGCCGTGTATGACGGCTCGATAGTGATGCAGACACTGATGCTGGCTGCTGAGTCACTGGGGGTAAACTCTATATGGATACACAGAGCGAAAGAGGAGTTTGAAAGCGAGGAGGGAAAGGAGATACTACGCGACCTGGGCATAGAGGGCGACTACGTGGGCATTGGTCATGTGGCATTAGGGTATGCGGCGAAACCCCTGCCTGAGCCGAAGCCGAGAAAATCCAATTATATCTGGTGGGCGAAGTGAATGTAAACCACGGATTTCACGGATTTACACGGATTGTGCTTCTTTCTGATGATTTGTTTATATTTTGTCATCAGTGTTTATGAAAGTCAATTTTCAATAACACTTTGACAAATCATAAATCTTTATTACACATAATAAAGCGATTTTCCTAAAATCATCATCAGAACAAATCAATAAAAAACTCCAAAAAGATGTTACTTTACAGTGATTATACCTATGCCATAAATGGAGCTGTCTTCAATGTATACAACTTTCTCGGGGCAGGCTTTCTTGAGGCTGTCTATCAAGAAGCATTGGAAATAGAGTTTCAACGCAGAAATATTCCATACGAGCGCGAAAAGCAATTGAAAATAACCTACGACGGTATAGAGTTACAGCAAACCTACAGAGCAGACTTCGTATGTTATGGAAAGATTATAGTAGAATTAAAAGCTGTAAGTACGTTGGAAAATGTGCATCGCTCACAAGTGTATAATTATCTTCGAGCAACAGGTTACAAATTAGGGCTATTATACAACTTCGGAAATCCTAATGAACTGGAAAAGGAGCGCATTATTCTATAAACCATCCGTGTATATCCGAGTTATCAGTGGTAAAAAATGTATAGAAACATGACAGTTAAGACGTTTGACGATCTGCAGGAGTCTCTGATGAATGCCAAGTCGCATCCCAGGGAGACGGGATGGGACATATACCGCTACATGAAAGGGAATATTGAGCAGATGGAGTCGCAGGAGGCAAGAACGCTGCTTGCCTGTTACATGAAGATGGAACCCGAGAAACCGTCGCTGCTGCACTCCTTGATGCTCAACATAGCACTGAGAATGGCAAAGAGATTTGATGACTTCCAGTTTGACAGATTCTTTGAGATGTGGGAGTATCCTGGTATTGAGCGCATCATAGGGTATGTGGACTATTTTGACGAGAAACACATGTACTATCACATATATGACAGCATGTCAAGGCACTTCGTTGCCATAGACCCACATATAGTTCCCGAGGTGGGAGGCTTTGTAGAGTTTACGCCCATCATTCCCGAGGATGGGAAGTTCAAGACAGCAGTGGTGCACCGAGTCTTTGGTGAAGAGGACTACCTCGCTGCCATGGAGGTGTTCGGCACGTATGACGCCACAGTGACTGACGTGGATGAAGAAAGTGGATACTTCGAATACCGCATAACGTCAGAGATAAGACAAACTCCAGAGGGAACGATAACCGAAGAGGGCACTGCCTTTATGGGCTTGACGCATTATGCCGAGGGACAGCGAGTGAGGCTCCTGCTGTTTCTGAAAAGAGAAAAGGACGGCGTAAAGCGCAACTATGTTGCTAGAACATTAGCGCGCTAATGTTACGAAACGCTCGTAAAGCGAGCTACGATACGTCACCTGTGGTGACTACGATACGGGCTTTACAGCCCTACGAAACGCTTGCAAAGCAAGCTACGAAAAAGCAGGGTGCCCGGTCGGGCTCGTAATCGGACGCGAACATAGTGAGCTACGCTTGCATAGAGAAGCGGAGCAAGAGCCGACGACGTCGTCGGTGAGATGCCCCCTGGCACACAAAAAAAGAGAAGACCAAGGGTCTTCTCTTTAATATTCTTGGGTGCCCGGTCGGGCTCGAACCGACGACATTCAGAACCACAATCTGACGCTCTAACCAACTGAACTACGGGCACCATGTTGGTTTTGCGGGTGCAAAGGTACTAATAAAAGTTGAAAGTTGAAAGTTGAAGGTTGAAAGATTACCGAGCTTTAAGTTTTATTAACAATACGGGGTGCCACAACAAAAACAAAAATGATTTCTTGCACAATTGCCGAATTATTTGTAATTTTGCACTCAAAACATAACCTTATATATAGTATGTTAAAGAAAGTATTGATAGCAAATCGTGGCGAGATAGCCTTGCGCGTGATGCGCAGTTGCTACGAGATGGGCATAAGAAGCGTGGCTGTATATAGCACTGCCGACCGCACATCACGCCACGTGCTGTTTGCCAACGAGGCTGAGTGTATCGGTGGCGCACAGAGCAGCGACAGTTACCTCAACATAGATCATATCATAGCTGCAGCAAAGAAGCATGGAGCTGACGCTATACATCCAGGATATGGTTTCCTTAGTGAGAATGCCGAGTTTGCCCGCCGCTGTGAGGCTGAGGGTATCACCTTCATCGGTCCTAAACCAGAGACGATGGAGGCCATGGGCGACAAGATATCTGCACGCAAGAAGATGATAGAGGCCGGCGTACCCGTAGTGCCTGGCACGGAGGAACCACTGAAGAGCGCCGAGGAGGCCGTGAAGGTGGCTAAGGAGATAGGATTCCCCGTGATGCTCAAAGCATCAATGGGTGGTGGAGGCAAGGGAATGCGCCTCATCACCAAGGAGGAGGACGTCATCGAGATGTATAATGCCGCCAGAAGCGAGGCTATGTCAGGCTTCGGCGACGACACGGTATATATAGAGAAATTTGTTGAGGAACCTCATCATATAGAGTTTCAGATATTGGGTGACAAGCACGGCAACGTAGTACACCTCTTCGACCGCGAATGCTCAGTGCAACGTCGCAACCAGAAGATAGTGGAAGAGAGTCCATCGCCATTTATAGGTGACGAACTACGCAGGGAGATGGGCGCCAAGGCGGTGGCAGCGGCTAAGGCTGTTGACTACATCGGCGCTGGCACCATCGAGTTCCTCGTCGATAAACACCATAACTTCTACTTCCTCGAGATGAACACACGTCTGCAGGTGGAGCACCCTATAACTGAGGAGGTAGTAGGCGTCGATTTGGTCAAGGAGCAGTTGCGCATAGCCGCTGGCGAGCCACTGCGCTTCAAGCAAGAGGACCTGTCACAGCACGGCCATGCCATAGAGTGCCGCATATGCGCCGAGGACACAGAGCACAACTTCATGCCTTCACCAGGCATCATCCAGCAGTTGACCGTACCACAGGGCATAGGCACACGTGTAGATTCCCACTGCTATGAGGGCTACGAGATACCTATGCACTACGACCCTATGATAGGCAAACTGATAGTATGGGCTGTGACGCGTGAATATGCCATAGAGCGCATGCGTCGCGTACTTTATGAATATAAGATAACAGGTCTCACCACCAACATACGCTATCTGCGTCGCATCATAGACGTGCCAGACTTCAAGAACGGCAACTACAACACCTACTTCATTGAGCGCAACCAGGATAGGCTGAAGCCTCGCAAGGGTTTCAAGAACGATGCCGAACCGATGGCTGTCATCGCTGCCTACATAGACTACTTGATGAACGTAGAAGAGAATCAGCCTAACGGCGTGGGTGAGGACAGTTCAGCACTGACCCGCTGGCGTGCCTTCGGACTGCAGAAGGGAGTGTTGAGAGTTTAGTTAGTATAAGGAGTTAAAGGACATAAGAATCGTGGAAATTCAAGTTGGAGATAAAATGATGGAAGTTACCTTGCTGCAGAAGGAAGGTAACCATGTAAAGATAGACATAGATGGCAAGGTATATGACGTTGACGTGTGTATGTTGGAGAACAATATCTGCTCTATAATACACAAAGGAAACTCATATAACGCGGAGCTCATGCGCGAGAACGACGGCAAGCACTATCGTGTGAACCTCAACTACTCGGTCTATGACATTGACATGCTCGACTCACAGGCAAAGTACATGCGTATGCGCAGGAGCAAAGCAGGTGGCGCAGGCTCACAGGCCGACACCATCACTGCACCTATGCCTTGCAAGATAGTGAAAGTATTCGTAAAGCCTGGCGATGAGCTCAAGGCTGGCGACAGCGTACTCACCATGGAGGCCATGAAGATGCAGTCTAACTACAAGGTGGCTGAAGACTGCACGATAAAGGAAGTAATGGTACAGGAAGGCGACAGCGTCATGGCGAATGCAGTAATGGTGAAACTGGAAACAGTTCATAATTCATAATTCATAATGCATAATTGAAATATGGCAACAAGAGTTGAAAAACCTATAGAGAAACTTACAGCAAGAGAGAGAATAGAGACCCTGCTCGACAAGGGTACGTTTGTAGAAATGGACAAGCACGTAGTGCACCGCTGCACTGACTTCGGCATGGAGAACAAGCGTATCGAGGGTGATGGCGTTATCAGCGGCTATGGCAAGATTGACGGCAGGATAGTATTCGTCTATGCCTTTGACTTCGCCGTGCTGGGTGGTTCGCTGAGTGCCGCCAACGCGCAGAAGATAGCTAAGGTGCAGGACCTCGCACTGAAGAACGGTGCCCCTATCATAGGTCTCAATGACTCTGGTGGTGCACGCATTCAGGAGGGTGTGGAGTCACTGACAGGTTTTGCCCACATATTCCAGCGCAACGTAATGGCAAGCGGCGTGATACCGCAGATATCTGCTATCATGGGTCCCTGCGCAGGTGGTTCATGCTACTCCCCTGCCCTCACCGACTTCATACTGATGGTCAAGGAACAGAGTCAGATGTTTGTCACTGGTCCTAACGTAGTGAAGGCTGTGACCAACGAAGATGTCGATAAGGAGACACTGGGCGGTGCGATGACACACAACAGCGTGAGCGGCGTGAGTCACTTCATCTGCAATGACGACGAGGAGACACTCATGACCATCCGCGAGCTCATCGGATTCATTCCTTCCAACAACATGGAGGATGCTCCTGTGCATGCCGTTACTGACGAGGTGACACGCGTATGCCACGAACTCGACAACGTAGTGCCCGAAGACCCCAATATGCCATACGATATACGCAATATCATAGAACCAGTGTGCGACCAACAGTATTTCTTTGAGATACAGCCTGAGTTTGCAAAGAACATCGTGATAGGATTCGGACGTATGGCAGGCAGGACGGTAGGTTTCGTTGCCAACCAGCCTAACTACCTCGCTGGTGCACTAGACATCGATGCCAGCGACAAGGCTGCACGCTTCATACGTTTCTGCGACTGCTTCAACATACCTCTCATAGCAGTGGAGGACGTGCCAGGCTTCCTGCCTGGCGTCGATCAGGAGCATCACGGTATCATACGTCATGGTGCGAAGATAGTATATGCCTTTGCCGAGGCTACCGTGCCAAAGGTGACGCTGATAACGAGAAAGGCATACGGCGGTGCATATATCGTGATGAACTCTAAGTGCATCGGTGCTGACGTAAACCTCGCCTACCCTACCGCTGAGATCGCAGTGATGGGTGCCGAGGGTGCCTGCAACATACTCTACCGCAAGGCAAGCCCAGAGGAGCGTCAGGAGAAAATTGCTGAATACAGAGAGAAGTTTGCCAATCCGCTGCCAGCAGCACGACTGGGCTATATCGACGAAATCATCTCACCATGCGACACACGCATACGTCTCATACAGGCACTGGAGATGAGTCGCAACAAGAATCAGAGCAATCCTCCGAAGAAGCACGGCAACATGCCACTGTAATATCTCATCACTGCTCTCGGTAGCAGTGGTGCTGCTTACAGTAGTCTATGAGGGAACGGAATACGGCATTCTGGGATAGTATATCAGGATTGCCCACTATTATCTCTTTCTTCTTGGCACGTGTGAGGGCTACATTCAGACGACGGTCTATCAAGTTGCCGCTTACAGGGTCGGTAAAGGTTGCTGAAGCAAGGAACCTGAGCTGATAACGATACTGCACCGTGAAGCCATATATGATGACATCGCGCTGCGAACCCTGAAAGCGCTCTACGGTGTCGATGGTGATAGTTGATAGTTGACAAGGTGACAAGTTGACAAGGTGACAAGTTGACGAGTTGACAAGTTGGAAAGCTTCGGCTATGGCTTGACGTACGGCGGCTATCTGATTACGATAAGGCACTATTACGCCAACTGTTTTAAGCGGGTCAAAGTTTTCGCCCGCTTCTTTTATTGCCTTTACGACCTCACGCGCTATTATGCGGGCTTCAAGGAGGTTTACCTTATCACCGCTCTCTCCCTCTAACGAGGTGTTGGAGAGCGTTTTCGTTGCTATAAACTCCACCCTTTTCCCTTTTATCTCATCCACCTGGTGAGGCAAGCCCGCTATACCCAGTCTGCCTTCATAGAAAGCATTGTTAGGGAAGTCGGCTATCTCAGCATGCATCCTCCCTTGTTTGGAGAGGAAGTATATAACGTTATCGTTAAGTTTCTGGTTAAGGTTATACAGCCTCTCAAAGAGCGAATTACGGCAGTTCGTCAGCCCTATATCAATAAGGCATTGTTCGGTAACCTTCGACTCTTCCTCTGACTGTTGCACCACGGCCGGCAGTTGCTTATGGTCGCCTATAAGCACGAATTTGCGGATAGAAGACCCTCCCCCATCCTCTCCCTTAAAGAGAGGGGTGTTGGTGACACTCACATCTTTTGTTGCAGACAACAGTCCTAACAGTTGTGGCTCCAGTATCTGCGATGCCTCGTCTATTATTGCCAGGTCGAATGACTTTAGGCGGAACAGAGACACCGCTGCTGTGGTTATAGCTGTTGTGGTACCAACAAACACACGACAACCATCTATCATCTCACGTATCTCCCCTATATTTCTACACTCTTTCGTCCTGTTTTCCATGAGGTACTTACGGTAAGGCTTCTCGCATGAGAAGAACGAGCCTATCCTCAGAAAGTCAGTACCTTCCTCCACCAGTTTTGAGCATATCTCGTCCACCGCACGGTTGGTGTAAGCCATCAGTAGTATTGAGCCGCCCTGCAACAGTTGTTCCTTGAGTATGTTGAGCAGGCCAAACGAAGTTTTGCCCGTACCAGGAGGTCCCACCACGAGATATAGGTCCTTTGCCTGCATGGCACCTCTCACCAGAGGGTTAAACTCTCCGTAGTCTCCCTTGATGTCTATGCTTGTGTCTATCTCCAGACTTCTTTGTCCCAGTATCAGCGACTTACGTTGCGTAGGTGCAGTGAGAAATTGGTGCAGTGAACGTAACAATGAAGTGGTTGTTGATTCTAAGAAGTCCTGTTCCAACGCCCACGACCAGTTCTTGCGCTGGCTGAACACCGCCTCGTCACTCTGTGGAGCACGCAGCCTTATATGTATAATAAGGCGTCCCTCCTCATTATACATCTCATCGATAGTACCACGATGCACTATGGTCTTGCGCAGGTCTGGTGTGGTGTTATTCTCGTAGGCATAAAGGATTACAATATCGCCGATTCTGAAGTTGAGTGAAACAATCCAACCATGTTCTTGTGACGCCTCATACACCTTACGCGACATCTTCAAAGCCACCACCCCACTTTCGTCCTTCACCAGCTCTTGTATCTCCAGTTGCTCCACGATACTACCAGCGGCCAGTTTCTCATCTATGCTGCTATGCCATTTTGAAGCAAATCCTGAATCCTCTTTGTTGCTATGCCCCATCTTTGACAGCACATGCTCCGTTGCCACAAAGCGCAGCATACGCAGAAAATACGCCTGTTCCAACGGTGTTGCCGTCTGTATCGGCATCAGTACCTTTTCTATCTCAGGACGCACCCACGTATTCCAGAAGCGGTCGCTCATCTCCTTACGTCGCAACTGTTCTGGTTTCATGCGTAACAACACGTCTGCCCCACCCTTTGCATACGACATTTCGCAGTATGCTATCTGGTTGCGTATCATCAGTGCTTTTTGCAGCAACTCAGGTGCTACACCCAGACGTACAAGTCCTTTTTTATATTTTGAGTAGAGCAAAAACGACTGTATGTCGCTGTTGCGTATGGGTTGACCGTCACGTTCATAGCCGTAATGCAGCAACGCCATGTAGAGCAACATCTGCACATAGTGCTTCTCCTGATACACGGGAGTGTCGGGATCACGTTGAGGGTAGCCCCCTTTTCCCGATTTCTGCTCTATCAGCACACTGAAATCCTTTTGCAGAAAGTCCATACGTCCCTGCAATCCTAAGGTTTCGCAGAAGAATGATGGCTCAAGCAACACCTGCGAGGCGTCGTATTTGCCCACCTCTTTCTCCAGCGTCTCATGTATGGCTGTACGTATATTCTCCAACTGTCTCTTTGCTTCCTTATGGAATGAGGCGTCTATCCCCTCAGCCGCTGCCATATCAATAGCGTTTCGGTGAAAAAAACGTGTCACACTCTCCGCATAGTCCACATCCTTCCCATGCACCACCTCATCCAGAAACTGTGAAGCAAGATTTCCTAAGTGTATCGCCTTTGTTGGCGGTGTAGTCTTCAGTCTGTTGAGCAATGCTACGTATGGTGTATCGGCATACGACTCAAAGCATGCCGCCACCGATGATACGTCAACCAGGTAGTCAGGCTGGTAGATGAGTATCCTTCCTGCCACCACGTTTACCAGGTCGCCCTCCGCCAATAGATCAAGGAAGTAACCGTAGCCCTCAGGCACTGGCACCTCCACATCTTCGCCATAGTCAGAGCGGCCGAAGATGGTGGTGTCATCCCAATGATCAACGATAATACGAGTGGACTCACCCCTAACCCCTCTCTTGAAGAGAGGGGAAGAGTATGCATTATCTTTCAGCGAAAAAGCAGCTAAGACATTTTGTAATTGTTCCCCTCTCTCCAAGAGAGGGGTTAGGGGTGAGTCTGTTAGGGGTGAGTCTTTAAATATCGAAGCGAAGAACAATGCCAAGCACTTCACATCCCTCTGCCAAAAAGTTTCTCGGTCTTCTTCCTTTCTATGGCGGAAATCGTTTAAGGCATGATATACCGAACGGTCTATATGATGCTCCTTGCATAGATAATCCGTCTTGGCAAAGAGTCCGCCAAAGTGTATGTTACTCCCTGCCAGTCGGTCGTCCACTGCGCGATGCAACACAATATTAAGCAGGTGATAGCACCCCTTAAGGTCGCCATCACCTGCTTTCTTTCTTGCTTTAAACAGTATGTCAAAAAAATCGTTATGCAAGGATTGCTTCAGCCAGTGCTTCGAGTGAAGGTATGTCCGTATCCTTCATCCTGCCACGTAGGGTAACGAGGTCGCCCTTTATGGTGACGTTCTTCATTTCCTCTATCATCTGCTTCATCACTCTGCCAGCCGATGGAGCCCATGAGCCATTCTCTATAAGTGCCACCTCACGGTTCTGCCATGCCTTGATCTGCAGATGGTGAATGAAATCATACATCGGAGGAAACAGACCAGCATCGTACGAAGAGGCGGCGAGCACCACCTTGCCATACTTGAAGGCATCCTCGATAGCCTCAGCCTGGTCTTCACGGCACAGGTCGCTGATGGCTACCTTCTTACATCCCTTGCCCTTGAGTATGGCAGAGAGGAGTTCGGCAGCCTCCTTAGTGCAACCATGTATTGATGCATAGGCTATGAACACTCCCTCTGTCTCTACACCATATGCACTCCAGATATTATACAGGCGTAGAGCCTCAGCCATTGCCTCACCACTGAGAAGCGGGCCATGGAGCGGGCATATCTGCTGTATATCGAGTGCTGAAATCTTCTTCAGCAAGGTACTGACGGGACCACCATATTTACCACATATATTAAAATAGTAACGACGTGCCTCACATGCCCAGTCATCGGGTTCGGCATCGCGAACTCCGAACTTACCGAAAGCATCGGCGGAAAACAGCACCTTGTCCTTCTGGTCGTAGGTCACCATAACCTCGGGCCAGTGAACCATAGGTGCCATAACGAACTGCAGGGTATGCGCACCAAGAGACAGAGTATCACCCTCCTTGACGGTGAGCACCTGATCTGTCAGGTCCTCATTAGGGAAATACAGGGGCAGCATGGCAGCTGCCTTGGCAGAACAAACAATCTTGATATTGGGATAGAGGCGCAGCAACTCACTGATGCCGCTGGAGTGATCAGGTTCGATATGCTGTACTACGAGATAATCAGGGGTACGGCCATTCAACGCCTTTTGAAGGTCCTCGAGCCACACCGTCACAGTGCGCTGATCTGTAGTGTCCATTATTGCCACCTTGGCGTCGTTGATAACGAAAGAATTATAACACATACCCTCTGGGAGGTCATACTGTGACTCAAAGAGTGTGATGTCGCGGTCATCCTGACCAATGTAGAAAATGTCGTTTGTGATGTTCATATTGTTGTTTGTTTTCTGAGTTGTCTGAGTAGTCCGAATAGTCTGATTTTCTTAAAATGCCAATTGTAAAATCTCCGTAGTCACGTCAGGGGTGATGGGATAGAAGGCGCCAAACTGCTCACCCTTATTCTTGTGAAGGTTTGCCACGAACTGCGGTATAGCAGCCTTGATCTCATCGTCAGAAAGATTAGGGAGCAACTGGCGGAGAGTGATGGGAAGTTTCAGGTCATCATGCAGGAACTTCTTGAAGCACTCTACGCCCTCCTCGGCTGTAGGTTTACCGAATACTCGTTCAGCAAACTGCTTGATACGTGCTGGATGATGTTTTGCCATGAAGAGCATATATGCTGGTGTCACCACAGCGAGACCCGCTCCGTGAGTAACGTCGTACAGCGCACTTATCTCATGCTCTATCTGATGACCCGCCCAGTCTTCCTCACGTCCTACGCCACATGTGCCGTTATGCGCTATCGTACCGCTCCACATGATGTTGGCACGAGCATCGTAGTCCCGTGGATTAAGCATCACCTTTCGAGCCTCGTTGATAATAGCGGTGATGACACCCTCACATAGACGGTCGGAAATCTCCACGTTTTCTGTATTTGAGAAATAGCGCTCCAGGATGTGGACTATCATATCGCAAATGCCCGATGCCGTATGCCACGCCGGAAGTGTCATGGTGAGGCTGGGATTCATCACGGCAAACTTAGGACGCAAGAGCATGGGTTCCTTGATGCCCAGCTTCTGCTGTGTTGCAGTATTGGTAATGACAGCATTGCCAGAACCCTCGCTACCTGCAGCAGGTATAGTGAGCACCACACCGACTGGCAGTGCCTTGGTCACCTTAGCTTTGCCTATGTAGAAATCCCAGAAGTCACCATCGTAATCTACTGCGCAGGCTATGGACTTTGCTGTATCTATCACACTGCCTCCACCCACAGCAAGCAGGAAATCAACCTTCTCCTGACGTGCCAGGGCAACGCCCTCGCGCACTTTGGCTTCAGTAGGATTGGGACGTATATCAGAGAGTGTCACGTAGGATATACCCGCTTCTGCGAGCGATGTCTCTACCCTACCTATCAAACCACTCTTCACGGCACTGCCACCGCCATAAAGTATCATAACCCTGTTGGCACCATATTGTTTTGCCAACATACCCGTCTGTGCCTCCGTATCACATCCGAAGACAAACTGTGTCGGAGAATAAAATGTGAAATCAAGCATTATGAGAATTGATAATTGTGAATTGAAAAAATGAGAATTATCTCAGCACCTTTTTGGCTTTCCATATCTTCAAACCATTATAGTTTTTGCCTACCCTCTGTCCGGCAAGGTTGACAGTCTCTCCCCTGTCTTCACCTAAAAAAGGGCGGTCACTGGATACACGGCTGATGCCTGTAGGGATATCCATGCCAAGGATGTAATACACGGCATTGAGGATAAGTTGCTGTGCAGCCTCCGTGAGATTTGCCGTGGAATACTCACTGACACCTATCATGATACAACGGTCACTTATCTTGCTACCATTGAGCGTGGCACCAGTCAGGTCAGCGATACTGATATAGTTACTGCTTGTTGGAGTAGCAAGAGTAGTGTGGCCAGACCAGTTTGTAGGAGAACTGATAGCGGTCACTGCGTTGGTATTGGCAGAAGTAAACAAGTTGAGGATGTTATTGCTGCCAAGCGTTATACCACTGAATATAGTGTGTGTTGGTTCTTTAACACTAACAGAGAGGTCCGATGTGTTCTGAGGCGTACCCCAGTTCCACACGCCGTTTTTCATCACCCATGGCTTGAGAATCAACTTAGGTAGGGCGTAGTCCTTAATTCCCGCCATAGCGGCTGCATTAGAGCCTGGTACCGGACTCATCACTATGGCGTCACACTCTCCATAGTCGTTGGTCGCAACGCTTGCATCGAAAATCTTTACTTCAAAGCCATTCTTTATCGCAGCCAGTATCTTGGCATCGGCATCATTGTCGCCACTGGTACCTGTCGTCACATACGCCACGACTGGTGCCGTTGCTTCCGTCACCGTGATTTTCAGTGTTGCCGTCAATTCATCCTGCTCCGAACCAGATACCGTTCTGAAGGTGAGTACGTAACTGCCAGCCACTGAGGGCGAACCAGATATTGTAGCCACCTTACCATCAATGCTTACTGACACACCAGGTATGGCGGTATTGTCAATACGTTCTACAGCAGTTGCCGAGCCTCCTGCCGTCACCGTGGTGGTCACTATGGCACGTCCCACACGCACCTTCTGTTCCTCCATGCCCATCACTGAGATTGTGACAGGCAAATGGGGTGTAGTGCCGTCCTTATACTGAAAGCAACCCAGGTCTGGTGCATCGCCATAGTAAGGCAACTCGGTATCTACTGTTCCCTTGTCGATAAGCTGCGAAGTAGAGGTGGGATACATAAAAGATATCTCAGGTAACGAGCCGTCAGCCTGACGTGCTCCGAGTATCTCGCTCTCAACTATCGTTGTGCTGACAAAGTCTGCCTCATTAACCGTCAAGCCACTGATGTCCCACGAATTATTCTTCTCCTCATGACTGAGGCAGTTGATGACATCGCTGTTCACACCTTTGTAGCTCACATTATTATACAGATGTAACGTACCACATTTTGTTTGGTCGAAACCATAGTTCTTGGCATTATAGCAACTGGTGTTATTATACACCCACATCTCGCCTGCGTTATTATTCTGGTCTATACCCTTGGCACCCAGACTGGAGTCAAGATGAAATTCCACACCATTATACACTGACAGGCTATTAAGCAGTTGCACATTGTGATTAGTCTGGCCACCGCCCAGTTTGAAACCATTAGCATTACCCAGATTGACATAGTGAGCAAGGGTGACGGTATATTGGGGGTTCCCCTCACGTTTTGATGTCACCACCGTGCCACTGCCCTCAAACTGCTTGAACCAAGACTTATCCGTCTCGTAGCGGGCATGTCCCTCCATGTTATATTCACCAGGACCATTATTGTAACAGATACAACTATCTATCACCGTAGGACCATATCCGCCTGATACATGCTGGTAGAAGTCCCAGCCGTCGTCGGAGTTATTCCAGGCACGGCAACCCTTGTAGGTATTGCCGCCACCAGTATATTGCTTATCAGCGAAGCCATCAGCATTGCCACCGAAGTCTGCAGCACCTATGCCACCAAGCTCGTAGTCGAAGTTATCGTGCGAGTCGCAGTTCAATATCAGGTTGTTATGTCCACCTTTCATCTGCACGCCCGTATCACCATTGCCATAGACGTCGAGGAGTTCAAACTTACTATATGAACCCGAGTGCAACAGTCCGTTTTTACCCGTGTAACGAATGGTGAGTCCCTTCATATAGATATAGTTGCCTGAGGTGGTTATACCCCTTGAACCATAGGCTATTTTGCGGAAGTCGAAGATAGGTTTCTCATCGCCGTATGCCCAGATGTTTACGTACTGCGAACTCGTGCCACTTACACTAATACCGATAGTGCTGCTGTAGTCGTACTGTCCGCCGAGGCAATAGAGTATATCACCAGCCGAGAGGCTCTTTACCAGAGTGGTAAACTCACCCGCCTTATCGTAGCTGGAGCCATCGCCCGTACCGTTAGGTTTTGCATAATAGGTCTTAGCTGTCAGCATCATTGCCGACACTATGAATGCGATTGTCAGTGTTAGTTTTCTTTTCATATGATAATAGTTTTATTATATCTTCCTGTAGTCTCTTATAAGGAGCAGAACGCACGTAGCCCTGACTCTTCTTCAGCATCTGTGATATATCACTCTGCGAATGGTTATAAGCCGACAGTTCATTCTGCATCTGCACCACATGACATGCCTTACGGCGTATCTCCAACTCACGCTCACGACGCAGTTCATCGCATACCGACTGCATAGTGGGCACCACAACATTATTAAACAGGTGATGCCCCTGTACATACAGATATGTGGTCTCCTGCGTCACTCCGAGTCTGAGCAACAAGTCCTTTGTCTTGAGATATTCTTCCTTCTTGCCCTCAATCTCGCGCTGCAACATAGATACCTTTACCCGCACCTTGTGGCGTAGCTTGTCGAGCACCTGCGGTATGTCCTGCATCCTACCGTGCTTTATGCCTACTACATTATTGAAGTCGGTAATGGTAAACTTGCTGTACTCACCGTCAATGTAGAGCATCACACTCCATACGAAGAGTGGAAATATGATACGGCTGTACTGAGCCATGAAGTCCTCAAAGTCAAAAAGATGATGGTCATTGAGCGTTGACATGACACAAACGTTGTGCAGTCCCTGAGCGTAACACTGGTAGTTTTCTATGGCATACACATAGGTGTGTAGTACGTAGGGACTGTTGAGTATAAACCTACTCAGCGAAGTAGCTCCTTGCAATAGGTAGTCGTAATCGGCATCTACACAGGCTATCATATTGGCACCTATCTTCATTCGGTGGTGCTTGGCGTCCGCACCTGACACCGCCGCATCATCACTCTGTGTCATCAGTGACAACAGCGCCTGTCGTTTGCCTTTCTTCAGATTGCCCTTAGAGGGCAGCATCACTTCGAAATAGCGTGTCTCATCCTCATATTCTGACAACACCATACGCCAAAACAACACATCATCATAACTCTCCACGTAAGCTACGATGCGCTTGCGTGCAGACTTGCCTCTCAGTGCGTTTGCCGCTCCGACGTAATCAGACGATATGTAACTGTTAAGATGCGATCTCACTTACCTCGGTCACTTTGTCCATCCAACCATCCATTATCATAGCAGGTGAATGGGTGGAGAGTATTATCTGAACATTCGGGTTGAGTCTCAGTATGGTAGATATCAGCACCTTCTGCCACTCCACATGCAGGCTCACCTCAGGTTCATCCATAAAGAGCACGTAATGCTCATCATTTTCCAAATATACCGCAAGCAGTATCGTAAGCATCTGTTTCTCGCCACTAGAGAGTACTGTCAGGTCCAGCGGTTCGCCCCAGAAGAGCATTGCAAACTCCTTCTTACTCCTATCCACCGTCTTATGCGTGGCACTGAAGAGATTGTCGATGATATCAAATAATAGCGTCTGACGTACCTCATCGTGCATCACCGTCTCATAGCGTTCTACAAGTGTCAGCAGGTTGGTGTCATACTCAGAGCGCACATCAGGTGTGGCAATCCAATTGTAGCGTACGTACTCCGCATCTTCAGGCACGGTAGCAATGCGTATCCCATCGCCTCCGACGTCACTTACCCTGCGTACCCCCATAATAGTACGTCGCAGTATGGTACTCTTGCCATCACCATTGACTCCGCTCAGAATGTTAACACTGGGGTCCAGTTGCCACCTTATATGCTTCTCACCCTGAGAACGTCCTTTTCCTCCCGTGCCGCCCTCGTGCCATAGAGAGTCTATCTCTATCTCTTTTATATAGTCTGCGTACTTCAT
>CAMHQF010000037.1:0-17985 GCA_946187445.1 uncultured Prevotellaceae bacterium | reverse complement strand
ATGGCAAAAGTAGTAACTTTGGGCGAGATTATGCTCCGCCTTTCTCCAAACGGTCAGGACCGTTTTGTTCAGACAGACATTTTCCGTATCATCCCTGGTGGTGGTGAAGCTAACGTTGCCGTAAGCTGTGCCAACTATGGCCACGATGCTTACCTCGTAACAAAGCTCCCGGCTCACGAGATTGGTCAGATTGCTGTTAATTCTCTGCGTCGCTACGGTGTTAACACGAAGTATATTGCACGTGGTGGTGATCGCGTAGGTCTTTATTACTGTGAGACAGGTGCTTCTATGCGCCCATCCAAGGTTATCTACGACCGCGCAAACTCTGCTATTGCTGAGGCTGATCCTTCTGATTTCGATTTCGACGCAATCATGGAAGGTGCTGACTGGTTCCACTGGTCAGGTATCACTCCTGCGATCTCTGACAAGGCTGCTGAGCTCACCAAGCTTGCTTGTGAGGCAGCAAAGCGTCATGGTGTGACAGTTTCTGTTGACCTCAATTTCCGCAAGAAGCTTTGGACTTCAGAGAAGGCTATCTCTATTATGCGTCCTCTTATGCAGTATGTTGACGTATGTATTGGTAACGAGGAGGATGCAGAGCTTTGTCTCGGTTTTAAGCCTGAGGCTGACGTTGAAGGTGGCGAGACTAACGCTGCTGGTTACGAGGGCATCTTCAAGCAGATGAAGGAGCAGTTTGGCTTTAAGTATGTAGTATCTACACTTCGTGAGTCATTCTCTGCAACGTTCAATGGTTGGAAGGCTCTTATTTATGACGGTAAGGAGTTCTATCAGTCAAAGCGTTATGAGATTAACCCAATCATCGACCGTGTAGGTGGTGGTGACTCATTCTCTGGCGGCCTTATTCATGGTCTGCTCACAAAGCCTACTCAGGGCGAGGCTCTTGAGTTTGCTGTTGCAGCATCAGCTCTCAAGCACACTATCAACGGTGACTACAACCTCGTAGGTGTTGCTGAGGTAGAGTCTCTCGCAGGTGGTAACGCTAATGGTCGCGTACAGCGCTAAAAAAATAATTCAATAATGTCCTTAGGGTCCTTAACGACCTTAAGGACTTTAACTTTTTATTAAAGGCATAAGATGGCAAAATTCGATAAATTTCAGGTGATGGCAAAGATTGCTGCCGCACCTATGGTTCCTGTTTTTTACAACAAGGACGTTGAGGTATGTAAGAACGTAATCAAGGCTTGCTACGAGGGTGGCGTACGTGCTTTCGAGTTTACTAACCGTGGCGACTTCGCTCACGAAGTGTTCGGCGAGCTCTCTAAGTGGGCTAACAAAGAGTGTCCAGAGTTGGCTCTCGGTATTGGTTCTGTTGTAGACGCTCCTACAGCTTCTCTCTACATCCAGTTGGGTGCTAACTTCGTTGTTGGTCCTCTCTTCAACCCAGACATCGCTGTTGTCTGCAACCGTCGTTGCGTGACATACTGCCCAGGCTGTCTCACACCATCAGAGATTGGCAAGGCTCAGGAAGTAGGTTGCGACTTCACTAAAGTATTCCCAGGCGACGTAGTAGGTCCTAACCTTATCAAGGGTATGATGGCTCCAATGCCCTGGTCAAAGATCATGGTTACTGGTGGCGTTGCTCCTGAGAAGGAGAACCTCGAGAAGTGGTTCAAGGCAGGAGTATTCTGTGTAGGTATGGGTTCAAAGCTCTTCCCTAAAGACAAGGTGGCTGCTGGTGATTGGAAGTATGTTACCGACAAGTGTAAGGAAGCACTTGGCTACTGCGCTGAGGCTCGTGCTTAAATAAAGCATGAACATCATAAAACCAACATATCAGGGCTCTGCATGGCTTAGTGCCATGTGGAGTCTTGTTTTTTTGTCTTTTATGTGTCTCTCATGCAAAAACAGCAGTGAGGACAGCGACATGGAAAGACTTTCAGCAGAAGTCTATGGAATGCACACATGCCAAATTAAGGCAGACAACATCAATTTTTACTTGCATAAATATAATGCAGAAAAACTGCTCGACAGATATGAAGGGGAGGAAGCATCGCTGACGGAAAAGAACCGACACTCCTTCCTACTTTCAAGAGGCAGATATTCAATCGTTTATTCGGATTACCTTTTACAGATAGGAAACAAGAAAGAAGCTATAGACGTCATTGACGATATGTCACAGGACAAGATGTTGAATATGAGTGTTGACACCCTTTTGTGGCTCAACTATCTATCACATCAGGGAAGCGTCAACTATTTCCGATACAACATTACAGAACATCGTAAAAATATAGAGAAAGGCTATGACTGCCTTGTGCAATGTTATATCTTGGCATCAAGAAACAATAAGGACATATACAAGGCTGTCTCCATGCAGTTGCTCAGTCAGTATCTTCTTAATGATAGCATATTTCAGATAGTACGTCAGTTCGATCCTGCTTCCGTGCGATATATCAATGAAGATGGAGTAGCCGACTCGCTCCTTGCCGGCAACCTTGCGGAGAAGGCTGTTGGCATATTCCTCAACCAAAAAGATTTCTACTACACGGCAAACGCATGGCGCAGTCTTGCGAGATGCTATCTACAAATAGGTGATGCTCATCATTCCATAGAATGTCTCAATAATGCCCTTGCCAATCCCATTATAGACTCCATGCCAGACATCAAGGCAAGTATCAGCGAGCAGATGTCTATGTCGTATGCAGCCTTGAATGACAAACATATGAGCGACTATTACCGCAACCAGTATCTTGATCTGCAGGACTCCACTCGTCAGGATCGTCAATATGAGGCTCGTATCATATCACTTGATTCTACAACACGTAAAATATGGATATTGGCAGCTATCGCATTTGTATTTTTTGTTGTATTGTGTCTGCTTACGGTATTTCTTGTACGTCTGAGACATCGAAACACTTCCATAAATAAGCAACAGGATGAGGTCGATATGCTTTCGGACGATTTGCGTGCTATGCATATTCGGAATGTTGACACACTTCGTGCAATGGTCGAACAACACGCGCGTGTGTATATAGTAAAAGGTATTTTGTCCTTGATAGATCGTATCAATAATGCTTTACAGCGTAAAGATTACGCATATGCTATCGAAGTAACAAAAGATATAGAGCGACAGAACTCAATGTTGACAAATTGGATACGACTCGACCAAGGTAAAATAATGCCCAAAATTGAAAATGTTAAGTTGTCCGATATATTTGATATTATAAGCCGTTTAACCTCTCGTCTTGCTGCTCGTGGAGTTACACTTGTAGTTCATCCGACAATAGAAGTTGTTAAGGCAGACAAAAGCCTGACACTATTTATGCTGAATACCCTCATAGATAATGCACAAAAGGCAGGAGCACGCACCATAGAGGTAGGTACAGAAGAAATAGAAAATGGCATAAATATTTATGTTTCTGACACAGGTCGAGGCATGACCACCGAACAGTTAGAGCATCTCTTAGATATAAAACCTATCAGGGATGATGGACTGCGCCCTTCGTCTCATGGTTTCGGTCTGCAGAATTGCAGAGGTATTATTGAACGCTATCGTAAGATATCCAGTACTTTCTCTATATGTAGTATCAAGGCACAATCCACTTTGGGTAAAGGCACAAAAGTCTCTTTTTCATTGCCATTTGTCAGATGCATCCTCGCCTTTTTCTTCATGCTGCTTAGTTCTATACCAGCAGAAGCTACTGTTAGTAATCTTGAAAAATATGCTGATTCCTTGTATCGTTGCAATGTGGAAGGTAGATATGTAGAAGCAGAGAGGTACGCTGACTCTTGCAAGATACACACCCTCAATAGACTCATCGTACCCAAAGGTCAGGAGGATATCTACCTCTCAGTATATAATGAAACAGCAGTTACTGCTCTCGTGATGCATCAATGGCATAAATATCAGTATTACAACTACCTATATACCAAGCTCTACAAAAAAACGACTGAAGATACGACCCTTCCTGATTATTGTCGAAAGAAACAGCAAACGGAATTTTTGGCCAATATCAGTATGCTCATCGTGCTATTACTGATAATAAGTTTGTTGCCTATATTTTGGTTTGCATATCTCCATCCACTATTAGCTTCACGTCGTCGTATCGCTCAGGAGAAACAGCAGTTGCGTGACAGTATTTTAAAGGAGCAAAGAGAGTTTGAACGCATACATGTTGCAAACAATATAATCAGCAATCAACTTAGTACACTAAAGCACGAAACTATGTATTATCCTTCAAGGATACGTCAGTTGCTCACCTCTTCTTGTACAACAGATAGCCAAGATGATGCCAGTACAGAACTCCTCGATACCACAAGTTACTACTCGCAACTATACGGAGAGTTGTGCAATCAGATGATATGCATGACTTCTTCCATAAGGACACTCACAGTCTCAAATATAGCACTTTCTGATATACTGCCTACCCTTGACAACACCCAAACAGTCCTTGCCAATGGTGAATTGCTGGACTTCCTAATGGTGCTGCTTAAGCGACAGTGTGGGGGAGAGATGCCATCGTGCGTAGTTCAAGAGTCGCCAAGTCCTGACAACGGCAAATATATAACTCTATCATTTGATGCTACACGTGCTAATGTACCTGCTGAAGAATTACCTTGTCTGTTCAACTATGAAAGTGTAAAAACAGACTACCTCGTAATGCGTCAGATCATACGTGAAATTGTTGATGCTACCCTTGCTTACGGTGCTGGTATAGAAGCTGTTATGCAAGATGGGGTGCCTACGATACTCATCACATTGCCAAAAGGGAAGGTGGTTAGTAAAGAACTATAAGAAAAAGAAAAAAGTGCTCTTTTGTAGAACACTTTTCAATTGTTGCGGAGGCTCGACTCGAACGAACGACCTCCAGGTTATGAGCCTGGCGAGCTACCAACTGCTCCACTCCGCGATGTTAAAGAAATGCCGACTTTTGGTCGCATTGCGATTTTGCGAGTGCAAAGGTACGAAGTTTTTTTTAAATAACAAAATATCAAGCAAGAAAATATTGCTTTTTTCCAAAAAAACATACAAATATGCTGAGATATATTAAAAAAGGTGTAGTCCTGACCATTACAATCACGTTGTGGAATATTGTGGCAACTGCCCAAGTGACTTATTCAAAAGAAGACAGTATCAAGGTTGTCGAACTTCTAAAATCTGGTGCCAAACATAAGTATAGTACCCCCCAAGAACTTATGCTATATTATGGCAACAAATTAAAGGGGGTGCCATACGTTGCATCCACACTTGAAAGAAACGCTACGGAAAAATTGATTATTAATCTGCATCAGTTGGACTGTACTACATTTGTGGAGACAGTGTTGGCGTTAGCTTTGACTACCTCGCAGGGATCTGTAATGTGGAATGATTACTGTGCCAATCTGCAAAAAATCAGATACAAAGATGGTGTAATCCATGGCTATCCCTCACGCAATCATTATTTTCTGTGGTGGGTAGAGAGTAATAGAAATCTGGGCATAGTCGCAACTCCGATGGATGATGACTATCGGCGAAACAAATCACGCAATCACCATATCTACAGACGACAGACTATCTCTTTAAACTGGATGAGCACCCACACCTCATCTTATCCTATGCTTAAAGGTAACAATAAGTTTATCCGTGAAATATCCGAACATGAAAAATCTTCCCGAGGTAAGTTTATGATGTATATCCCATATGCCGACCTCGGACTGTCAAAGCAGAATATGAAATGGGTGGAAAGTGGTGACATACTTGCAATATGTACCAAGAAAAATGGGCTTGACACAACACATATCGGCATCGCAGTATGGGGCACGGACGGCAAACTGCACTTACTCAATGCCTCACAGATTCATAAAAAGGTTGTTTTGGAACCAATGCCTATCAAGGAGTATATGTCACATCATCCGTCACAGATTGGAGTATGGGTTATAAAACCCACATTTTCTCCTTCGCGATAATCTTCGCAATATTCATTTGTTGATAATCATAAATAATTGCTAAAAATCTTGCATAGATAAAAATTAAATAGTAATTTTGCACACGATAAATCAATGTGCAACAATTGCAAGATTAAGGCATATGTCTATTAGTAAAACTAGGCAGATATTAGTTGATGTGGCTCGACAGCTTTTCGCAAAGAATGGCATGGAGAATACCACAATGAATGATATTGCCCGCTCTTCTGGCAAAGGACGTCGTACGCTATATACTTATTTCAGCAGTAAAGAAGAAATTTATGCTGCCGTTATAGAGTCAGAATTGGAGCGCCTCTCCGATAAACTTGACGAAGTACTTGCCATGAAGATGAGCCCCCAAGAAAAGATTATAGAGCTTATCTACACCCATTTGCGCTCCATACGTGAGTCTGTCGTAAGAAATGGTAATCTTCGAGCAGAGTTCTTTCGCAACATCTGGATGGTAGAAAAATGCAGAAAGAAGTTTGATGCAGATGAGATTGAGATATTCCGCAAGGTGTATGCCGAGGGAAAAGCTGAAGGGGAGTTTGATATCGAGAATGTCGATATCGTAGCTGATATAACTCATTACTGCATCAAAGGATTGGAGGTTCCTTATATATACGGTCGTATAGGTCATGGTATGACAGAAGACAGTTCACGACCTATCGTAGCAAAATTTGTATATGGAGCACTGCGTAAGGGAGGACTGTAGTAATAAGAAACACGCATAATTAATAATTATAAATTTTGAAATTATAAAAAATGGGACTTTTAACAGGTAAGACAGCACTCATCACTGGTGCTGCACGTGGCATCGGCAAGGCTGTTGCCATCAAATTTGCTCAAGAAGGTGCTAACATAGCATTTACAGATCTCGTTCTTAATGATGATATGGCCAAGGGTCTGGAGGAAACTCGCAATGAGATTGAGGCATTAGGTGTCACCTGCAAGGCATACGCTGGTAATGCAGCAGACTTTGAAGAGACGGAGAACGTAGTAAAGCAAATCAAGGAAGACTTCGGTTCTATCGATGTCTTGGTAAATAATGCTGGTATCACCAAGGATGGTTTGATGCTTCGTATGTCAGAAGCCCAGTGGGACGCCGTATTGAATGTCAATCTTAAGTCAGCATTCAATTTCATTCACGCTTGTGCTCCTATCATGTTGCGCCAGCGTGGAGGCTCCATCATCAATATGTCAAGTGTAGTAGGTGTTCATGGCAATGCGGGACAGTGTAACTACTCTGCTTCTAAGGCCGGAATGATAGGTCTTGCTAAGTCTATCGCTCAGGAACTTGGTCCTAAGGGTGTTCGTGCTAATGCCGTAGCACCAGGATTCATCGAGACAGCGATGACGGCACAGCTTCCCGAAGAGATTCGTGCCGACTGGATGAAGAAGATACCTCTGCGTCGTGGTGGCCAGGTTGAGGACATAGCTAACGTATGTCTATTCCTTGCATCAGACATGTCAAGCTACGTATCAGGACAGGTCATCCAGATAGATGGTGGCATGAATATGTAATTGCTAAAGATGCGTAACGATGATAGTTCTTTACGAGGATAATCACGTTATAATAGTAAACAAGGAAAGTGGGGAAATCGTTCAGGGCGATAAGACCGGCGATGTCCCCCTTTCTGATATTGTCAAACAGTGGATAAAGGAGAAGTACGCCAAGCCAGGTAATGTATTCCTCGGAGTGGTGCACAGGTTGGATCGTCCTGTGAGTGGCGTGGTAGTGTTTGCCAAGACCTCCAAGGCGCTTGCGAGGCTTAACGCCATGTTCTCAAGCCATGAAGAGGTTCGCAAGATTTATTGGGCAATAACAGCCAATCGTCCCACAGCGGATGAGGGTACCCTTACTCATTGGCTTGTGAGGAAAGAGAAACAAAACAAGTCGTATGCCTATGACCATGAAGTGCCTCACTCCAAGAAAGCAATACTTAACTACAGGGTGATAGGCAGTAGTGATCGATATCATTTGATAGAGGTAGAACTGCTCACTGGGCGTCATCATCAGATAAGATGTCAGCTGTCAAAGATGGGATGTCCTATAAAGGGTGATCTGAAGTATGGTGCAAAGCGCAGCAATCCTGATGGCAGTATCTCACTGCTGGCAAGGGAGATAGAGTTTGTCCACCCCGTATCAAAGGAGATGATAAGAGTGACTGCTCCATTGCCGCAAGATAAGGTTTGGCATTTATTCTAATAGTCTATTCTTATAAGTTTTTGTCATAGTATCAGTATGAATTATGGTTTTATCAAGGTAGCATCTGCTATTCCCAAAGTCAAGGTAGCAGACTGTGCATACAATGTGCGTGAAATGGAACAGATGATAGTAAGGGCAGAGGGACAAGGTGCCGAGATTATCGTCTTTCCAGAGTTGTCCATTACTGGTTACACCTGTCAGGATTTGTTCTATCAGGGACTTCTGCTTGATGCTGCTGAGCAGTCAGCGATGATGTTGCTTGACTTCACACGCCAGTTGGATATCATAACCATATTTGGAGCCCCCGTTATGGTGGGCAATCTGCTTCTCAACTGTGCAGTAGTCATCCAAAAGGGTGCTATATTGGCTGTCATTCCCAAGACTTATCTGCCTAATTATAAGGAATTTTATGAGAAGAGATGGTTTGCTTCAGCACAGGATCTGCATGATACCGATATCATTTATGCAGGAAGTCATATCCATGTATCCCCACAACCTATCATCTTCCGTACATATACCGGGGCAACCTTTGGCGTAGAGTTGTGTGAAGACGTCTGGGCACCGGAACCACCTTCCACGAAACTCACATTGGCAGGTGCCGATATAATATTCAATCTCAGCGCCAGTGACGAACTGATAGGAAAGAATGCTTACCTTCGACAGCTCCTCTCCCAGCAGAGTGCACGTACCATGAGTGGATACGTGTATTCTGGATGCGGATTTGGTGAGAGCACTCAAGATGTGGTGTATGGTGGCAATGCATATGTCTATGAGAATGGCAGATGCATAGCAGAGAGCGAGCGTTTCAGCTTCGACCCTCAGATGATAATAACGCAGATAGACTACGAGAAACTGCGTACGGAACGTGCATGTAATACGACTTTTGTAAATGCGCAGAGAAATGTCAACAACAAGCATCACATCGAGTCATGTGTGAAGTACATCGACTGCCAGAGCATCAATCCTAAAGATTTTACACTCCTGCGCAAGGTCAATCCCACACCTTTCATTCCTGAGACCAAGGACATGTCTGCTTCATGTGAGGAGATATTCAACATACAGGTTGCAGGATTGGCAAAACGCCTCGCACATACTGACTGCAAGACGGTTGTGATAGGTATCAGCGGTGGTCTTGACTCCACGTTGGCACTGCTCGTGTGCGTAAAGACTTTCGACAAACTGAAGTTGCCACGCACAGGTATTGTGGGAGTCACCATGCCTGGATTTGGCACTACAGACCGCACTTACTCCAATGCCATGAGTCTTATGAAGTCACTTGGCATCACCATTCGCGAGATAAGTATCAAGGAAGCCTGCATACAGCATTTCAAGGATATAGAGCATGATATTGACGTTCACGATGTGACATACGAAAACGGACAGGCACGTGAGCGCACTCAGATACTTATGGACTTGAGCAATCAGCTCGGAGGTCTTGTCGTAGGTACGGGCGACTTGTCAGAACTTGCCCTTGGCTGGGCTACATACAACGGTGACCACATGTCCATGTACGGAGTCAATGTGTCGATTCCTAAGACTCTGATCCGTTACATTGTTAACTATGTTGCCGACAGCGGCATTGATCCAGCCAGTCGTCTCACTCTGCTTGACATCATCGACACGCCGATATCACCCGAACTGATACCTGCTGACGAGAATGGTGACATAGCTCAGAAGACAGAAGACCTCGTAGGTCCTTACATACTTCACGATTTCTTCCTGTACTACCTGTTGCGCTATGGTTTCAAACCATCCAAGATACTGATGCTTGCCAAGCATGCCTTTGCCAATGATGCCGTACACAAGTATGATGAGGAGACTATCCGCAAGTGGCTCACCACCTTCCTCCGTCGCTTCTTCTCTCAGCAGTTCAAGCGTTCTTGTCTGCCTGACGGTCCTAAGGTGGGTTCGGTATCACTGTCACCACGTGGCGACTGGCGTATGCCGAGCGATGCATGTTCTACTATGTGGTTGGAGGACATATAAACAAGGGTATGAAGTACTTTCCATGTGCAAAAATAAATCTGGGATTGAACGTTATTGCCAAAAGGGCTGATGGATATCATGACCTCGAGACGGTGTTCTATCCCGTAGGTATCTATGACGAACTTGATGTTCGTATATCCGGTGTCCCTGGTTGTCATCTTGACATAGAGGGAGTTGATTATCTGTGTCCTTCACCCAATAATCTTGTGGTTAAGGCATACGAACTTCTCAGTAGACATTATGCCCTTCCTGGTATAGACGTCACCCTTGCCAAGCATATACCTACCCAGGCAGGAATGGGTGGCGGTAGCAGCGATGGTGCCTATATGATACGTGCTCTCAACGAGGTATGCTCACTGGGTATGTCCACCGACCAGATGCAACAGTATGCCTCACAGTTGGGTGCCGACTGTCCATTCTTCATTACCTCGCAACCTGCTTATGCTGAGGGGATAGGCGATAGGTTATCTACCATTCACTTTAACGAACAGTCGCAGCCTCTTGGACATCATAATCTTATCCTTGTCAAACCCGATGTTGCCGTAAGTACCCGAGAGGCATATTCAGGCATCACGCCTCATAGTGCGAGTCACAATTGCCGAGAGGTCGTAGAGAGCATGCCGATAAGCGGATGGCGAGGACTGCTTACCAACGATTTTGAGGACAGCATCTTTGAAAAGTTGCCTATCCTAAAGGCTATCAAGGATGCCATGTATGCTAGTGGTGCCACGTACGCTTCTATGTCAGGTTCGGGCAGTACCATCTACGGACTCTTTCCTGATACTATCAACCAGCATGATCTGTTAACACAAAGCAATATATCACAATATGCCAACAAATACTTCTTCCAATTCATCACGCAGGAAGCCGAAGACCGCCATTGACCCCTCTATGGGCCACATGCCTCCTCAGGCGCTCGATATCGAGAGGGTAGTGCTCGGTGCACTGATGATTGATGCTGATGCCTTTACCATCGTCAGCGAGATACTCCATCCTGAGACGTTCTACGACCCTCGTCACCAGAAGATATACAGTGCCATACTGTCGCTCAACCTTGCAGAGAAACCCGTTGACCTCGTCACTGTGTGTCAGGAGCTCAAGCAGCAGGGTACTTTCGACCAGGTGGGTGGCAATAATTATATCATCGAACTCACCAACACTGTGGCTTCATCTGCCAATATCGAGTATCACTCTCATATCCTGGCACAGAAGTACATAGCCCGTCAGCTCATCACCTATGCTTCCAACGTTGAGACCAAAGCACTCGATGAGGGACAGGATATCGACGACCTCATGGAGGAGGCTGAGAATGACCTCTTTGTCTTGTCGCAGAAAAATATCAAGCAGGACTACGTACAGATAGATCCTATCGTGAAGCAGGCACGTCTCATCATTGAGAAGGCTGCAAGCAATACCGGAGGTATCACAGGACTGTCCACAGGCTATACCGACCTCGACAAGATTACTTCTGGCTGGCAGGAGTCCGACCTTATCATCATCGCTGGTCGTCCTGCTATGGGTAAGACTTCGTTTGCCCTTTCACTTGCCAAGAATATAGCTATTGACAACAAGGAGCCTGTAGCATTCTTCTCTTTGGAAATGACCAACGTGCAGCTTGTCAACCGTCTCATATCCAATGTCTGCTCCATTCCTGGCAGCAAGATTCTCAATGGTCAGCTCAGTCAGGATGAGTGGTCACGTTTTGACAATAATGTAGGCAGGATGCAGGGAGCACCTCTCTATATCGACGACACTCCAGGACTGTCCGTCTTCGAACTGCGTACCAAGGCTCGCCGACTGGTCAAGGAGCAGCATGTTAAACTCATTATGATAGACTACCTCCAGCTGATGAATGCTACGGGTATGAAGGTCAACTCCCGTCAGGAGGAGGTATCCATGATATCACGTTCGCTAAAGGGACTCGCCAAAGACCTCAATGTGCCTATCATAGCCCTCTCACAGTTGTCACGTGCCGTAGAGCAGCGTCAGGGACCCAGTGGCACACATCACAATCGTCCCCAACTCAGTGACCTGCGTGAGTCGGGTGCCATAGAGCAGGATGCCGATATGGTACTCTTTGTGCATCGTCCTGAATACTATGGTATCGATATGGACGACGATGGCAATTCGCTGAAGGGTATGGCACAGATTCTCATAGCCAAGCACCGTAAGGGTGCCACCAAGGATGTCACGCTATCATTCAAGGGTGAATACACACGTTTTGCCAATCCTGATGAGTACGACCCCTACGCTTCTTCCGATGGTGGAGGAAATATTCGTAGCTCTGGCATCAATACATCGTTCGACCCTGATGACGACCCCCTGAGTGGTGGACGTATATCCAATGACGATGTACCATATTAATAGTAAGAAGATTGAAAGTACTTTATAATAAATATGACAAGAAACTGATACCCACCTTGCCGAGAATAGTATTTCCTGGACGTAAGGTGGTTATCATCTCCCAGCGCGAGGCGGAGAAGGCTGTCGATTACCTACTCAGTCAACCGATGTTAGGATTCGACACTGAGACACGTCCCTCGTTTAAGAAGGGATGCTCCCACAAGGTGGCACTGCTGCAGGTGAGCACCTATGACACCTGTTTCCTCTTTCGTCTCAACAGGATAGGACTCTGTCCTGCTGTGATACGACTGATGGAGTCCACCTCTGCCAAGAAGATTGGTCTGTCGTGGAAAGACGACCTCGCAGCACTTCACCGACGTGGCGATTTTGATTCCTCGGGCTTTATCGACCTGCAGGATCACATGAGTGAGTTGGGTATCGTTGACAAGAGCCTCGCCAAGCTCTATGCCAACTTCTTCGGCGAGCGCATATCCAAGCGCGAACAACTCTCCAACTGGGAGGCTGATGTGCTCAGCGAGAAACAGCAGAACTATGCTGCTACCGATGCTTGGGCGTGCCTGAAACTATATGATGAATACATGAGGCTGAAGGAGACTGGCGACTACCAACTCGTCGTAGTGCCTGAGCCTGAAGCGACAAACACCGAAAACATATCTACTGATGAAGAAAATATATCTAAAGAAGGGTAAGGAGGAGAGTCTGAAGCGTTTTCACCCCTGGGTATTCTCTGGTGCCATACAGAGCATGGACGAGGGTATCATGGAGGGTGATGTAGTTGATGTCATCACCTCACGTGGCGACTTCATAGGCAGAGGTCATTTTCAGATAGGTTCCATAGCGGTCAGGATACTCACCTTTGACGACAAACCTATCGATGCTGACTTCTGGCACCAGCATATCGCTACAGCACTGCAGATGCGTAGGGATATAGGTATCGCCGACAATCCCAGCAACAATACCTATCGCCTCGTGCATGGTGAGGGTGACAATCTCCCTGGACTTGTCATCGACTGCTACGGTGATACCGCCGTCATGCAGGCACACTCCGTAGGTATGCATATGGTACGCAAGGAGGTGGCTCAGCAACTTATGGATGTCATGGACGGACGCATAAGCAATGTGTATTACAAGAGCGAGACGACACTGCCATACAAGGCCGATCTCATGCAGGAGAATACCTTCCTCTATGGTCATACCGATGACACCATCGCTATTGAGAATGGGCTGAAGTTTCGTGTCGATTACCTACGTGGCCAGAAGACGGGTTTCTTTGTTGACCAGCGCGAGAATCGTTCCTTGCTTGAGCGATTCGCCTTTGGCAAACGTGTGCTCAATATGTTCTGCTACACTGGTGGCTTCTCCTTCTATGCCATGAGGGGTGGGGCAGAGGTGGTTCACTCTGTTGATAGTTCACAGAGGGCTATCGAACTCACCACAGAGAACGTGAACCTCAATTTCCCTGATGACCCACGCCATACTGCGATATGCGAGGATGCCTTCAAGTACCTCGAGAAGGCAGCAGGCAACTACGATATCATCATTCTCGACCCTCCTGCCTTTGCCAAGCACCGTGCTGCTCTTCACAATGCCCTGAAGGGCTATACACGTCTCAATATGAAGGCACTGGAGAAGATAAAGCCTGGTGGCATCATCTTCACCTTCTCCTGTTCGCAGGTCGTTACAAAGGACAATTTCCGCAACGCCGTCTTTACCGCTGCTGCACAGGCAGGACGCAAGGTGCGCATACTCCATCAGCTGCATCAGCCTGCCGACCATCCTATCAACATATACCATCCTGAGGGTGAATACCTCAAGGGCTTGGTGCTTTATGTGGAGTAGGGTTGGAGGTTTGAGATTTGAGGTTTGAGATTTGAGGTTTGAGATTTGAGGTTTATAGTTTGATTAACGGTAATCATATTTTTCAATTTCCATTTTTCATTTTTCAATTGTCAATTTAAAAAGAGTGCTTGACAGAGTAAGGCAATACATAGACAGACACAAACTGCTGCATTCAGGTGGCAAGTACCTCGTGGCATTGTCAGGAGGAGCCGACTCTGTATGCCTGTTGCGCATGATGCTGACACTGGGGTATGACGTTGAGGCCATACACTGCAATTTCAGACTGCGTGGCGAGGAGAGCGACCGTGATGAGAAGTTTTGCGAGCTACTGTGCGACAAGTTGGGGGTAGTGTTTCACAGGGTACACTTCGACACCCGTGAGTACGCACTCCTGCATAATGTGAGCATCGAGATGGCAGCTCGCGAACTGCGCTACGACTACTTCGAACGACTGCGCCAGAGCATCGCAGCTGATGGCATACTCGTTGCCCACCACAGGGATGACAACGTCGAGACCATACTGCTCAATATGATACGTGGTACTGGCATACGCGGACTGGAGGGTATCAAGCCCCTCAATGGCCATATCATACGTCCGCTCTTGTGCCTCTCACGTGAGGAGATACTCTCTTACCTCGCCGACTGCCATCAGGACTATATCACAGACAGTTCCAACCTCGTGGACGATGTGCAGCGCAACAAACTGCGCCTCAATGTCATACCACAGCTGAAGGCCATCATACCCTCAGCCTCTGAAGGTATCGACACCACGTCAAAACACGTTGCTGAGGCTATACATATGTACGACGATGCCATATCACGAGGCATCGATGCTTGTGTGCATGACGATGTGATAGATATCGAGCAACTCATGCAGCAGCCTTCGCCCGAAGCACTGCTATACGAGATACTCAGCCGATATGGTGTCACGTCAGGCATGGTGCAACAGATATACGACAACCTCCTCACATCTATGCCAGGCAAGCTATGGCACGCTGAGCCGTACATCATAGCAAAGGACAGAGACACCCTCATAATAGGCCGTAATACACCTCCGCCACCCCCTCTCATCATCCCCGAGTGCGGAAAGTATATCGTTGACGATCTCGTCAACGTCAACTGTGAACTGTGCACTGTCAACTGTCAACTATCAACCGCTCCCTACCATGCTACTCTCGATGCCGACAAGGTGCGCTTTCCCCTCACCATTAGGGGAGTGATGCCTGGCGACCGCT
Source organism: uncultured Prevotellaceae bacterium (assembly GCA_946187445.1). Lineage (GTDB taxonomy): Bacteria > Bacteroidota > Bacteroidia > Bacteroidales > Bacteroidaceae > Prevotella. Next base: position 2,451 of record CAMHQF010000037.1, on the reverse strand, counting down.
TCACACCATACGGCATGAAGGGCAGCAAACTCGTCAGTGACTACCTCACAGACCGTAAGCGCAACTACTTCCAGCGATGCCGCCAACTCGTGATGCTCGATGCTACGGGCACCATACTATGGCTCATCGGAGAGAGGGTAGCAGCACAGGCAGCCATCACCGACCACACAATAAACGTGCTCTCCGTGCGTTATACAATAGATGAAAGTAACAGCCCACAAGAATAATACACTTCTGCTGCTATCATACCTCTTTGTTATGATAACAGCCGTATGCAGTTGTGATGACAATGACTCATTCACCACTTCATACACCAATCAGCTTACTATATCCAGAAGCACACTGTCTTTCGACACCGTATTCTCCAAGGTGCCCTCGGCATCCAAGAAGCTTATGATGTACAACCACTCTGGCGACGGCGTGCGCATCACCTCTGTTGAGCAAAGTCGTGGTGCAGAGAAGTCAGGCTTCAGGGTCAATGTCAATGGCATGTATATCAGTCCCGATGCCGACAACCGTCTCACCACCCCCATTGAGCTGCGTTCAGGCGACTCCCTAAGGGTATGGGTGGAGATAACATCGCAGAAGGAAAACAATACCATAGAACCACAGAAGGTGGAGGACAACATACTCTTCAACCTCGAGAGCGGCCGTCAGCAGGCTGTCAACCTCTATGCTTGGACATGGGATGCCGACACCTTGCAAGACCACACCATCGCCACCGACTCGCTCATAGACAATAAGGGTGAGCGACCACTCGTGGTACACGGCAAACTCACCGTAGCACCCGAGGCGACACTCACCATAGCAGCAGGCTCCATAGTATATTTCCATCAGGATGGCGAACTCAATGTCGATGGAAGACTGGTGATAAGCGGCGAAAAAGACAAACTGGTGACACTACGCTGTGACCGTCTCGACTCATTGCTCCAGCTGAGTTATGACGAGATACCCGGCAAGTGGCAGGGCGTCACGCTCAGCAAGTCATCACATGACAACGTCATAAGCTACCTCGACCTGCACGGTTCGGAGTATGGCATAAAGATTGACGGCGATGGCAGCGACAAGGCGGGGCTGTCCATAGACCACTCCATCATCATGAATACCCTCGGCGATGGCATCACATGCAACAATGCCCAGCTCGCCATCAACAACTGTCTCATAGCCAATTCCAGTGGCTACCAGCTCAACGTCACTGGGGGCAACGTCAGCGTCAATAGCAGCACCCTTGCTTCATTCTACGGATACACCTCATCACGTAAGTACGCACTGCGTATGACGGATATCAACCCCAACGTTGACGATATCGTCAACGTTAACGAAAACGAAAACCCCAAGTCCCTCCCATTGACTTTCCGTATGACAAACTCCATTGTCACGGGTTATGCCGATGACCAGGTGTACTGGTACCCTTACGATATGACTGCCGACCCCGACATACTCATACAGCACAGCTATCTGCGTACCCCCAAACCCACTGACGAGTACTCTTCCAAGATGCTCCAGGACAACCTCTACGACGGCGACACCGACGAGACCATGCAGGGTAGGGGACTCTTCCAGTATGTCAATGACGACGGCACCAGTTTCAAGTACGATTTCACCCCCAAGGCAGGCACCCCTGTCATCGCCTCTGCCGATCCCACCACGTCATGCTCTGACGACATACTTGGTACTACCCGCAAGGCGACACCCGACATGGGATGCTACGAAACCACTGCGAGCGAAAACGAAAACAAGTAGTTAAGTATGGACACCCAACAACTCATATCCAAGGCACGTGAGGCGACAGCCCTCGCCTATGCCCCCTATAGCCAACTGCACGTAGGAGCCGCCGTGCTGCTCGAGAACGGTGAGATTGTCACCGGTGCCAATCAGGAGAACGCCTCCTATCCGTGTGGTATCTGTGCAGAGCGGTCGGCACTCGCCACAGCACAAAACCTCTTTCCTAGCGTCCCTGTCCTTGCCATCGCCATCGCAGCATCACGTGATGGTGTCATGACCCCCGATATCATCACCCCATGTGGCATGTGCCGACAGGTAATAGCCGAGACAGAGCAGCGCTACGGCATGCCTATCACCATTATTTCAACATCAGCCACTGATACCTCTATAGCTCATAGCATCAAGGAACTCTTACCCCAGTCATTCCGATAACTTCTATTGGATAACCCCCATAAGTTAAAAAGAAATAATCTGCAAAAATGACCATATGCAATAACGATTGAAAATATGCAGTTTAAAGGTCTTTATTTTGCAGATAGTATAGAAAATCACTTTCCTACGCAGAATCTACTTTCCGACGCAGAAGTTACTATCTGCAAATATAAGTGGTTGATAATCAGCACAAACGCCTTTGTTTTAGGGTATCTAAAGTGACTCCGAGGGACGGTGGGGGGACGCAAAATAGGCAAAAATCTGCAAATATGACTGCCGTCAAAAAAAGAAAAT
>CAMHQF010000036.1:0-18324 GCA_946187445.1 uncultured Prevotellaceae bacterium | reverse complement strand
ATAACAAGAAATTCAACCATCTCGGTCGTACTGCATCTCACCGCAGCGCCATGCTTGCTAACATGGCAGTGTCGCTGATCATGCACAAAAGAATCACTACGACCGTTGCCAAGGCCAAGGCACTCAAGAAGTACGTTGAGCCACTCATCACACGTGCTAAGGAAGATACCACCAACAACCGTCGTGTAGTATTCTCTTATCTTCAAGACAAGTTTGCCATCAAGGAGCTCTTCTCTGTAGTATCTGAGAAGGTAGGCAATCGTCCAGGCGGTTACACACGTATCATCAAGCTCGGCACACGTCAGGGTGACGCAGCAGAGGTTTGCTTCATCGAGCTCGTTGACTTCGACGAGGCTATGGCTAAGACTCCTAAGGCAGCCAAGAAGACTCGTCGCGCTGGTAAGAAGGCAGCAGCAGCTCCAGTAGCTGAGGAAGCTCCAGCAGTTGAAGAGGTAAAGGCTGAGGAGGTTGCAGAGGCTCCAGCAGAGGAGGCTCCAGCAGCTGAAGAGGCAAAGGCTGAGTAAGGTAATTGATTACCACAGAGAGACGTCCTCGTGAGGTCTCATAACGATAAAAGCATCTTGACCAACTGGTCAGGATGCTTTTTTTATATTCCCATTTCCCGTGCTTTCTCTTTGAGCAGTAGCATGAGGGGCTCACGCTCGTTGGGAGTAGTGCCGTCAAGTACCGCGTCTTTGAGGTATTGTTTCAGTTCGCCTACCTCGCGGCAAGGTTTGAGGTTGAAGAGCTGCATTATCTCGTTGCCGTCGATGACGGGTTGTAGCAGTCGTTTGAAGTCGCGCTCCTTGAGGTCCTCTATCTTCTCGCGCACCAGGGTGTAGTTGTCGCGGAAGTGTTGTTTCCTGATTTGGTTCTTCGATGTTATGTCCGCCTCGCATAGTATCATGAGGTCATCGATGTCGTCGCCCGCATCATTTACCAGTCGTCTTACGGCGCTGTCGGTCACCTCGTTGTCGGCTATCGCTATAGGTCGCATGTGCAGTTCCACGAGTTTCTGCACGTACTTCATCTTATGGTCCATGGGCAGTTTCAGTTTGCGGAATATCCCTGGTACCATTTTTGCCCCTATGTAGTTGTGCGAGTGAAATGTCCATCCCAGTTGGTTGTCCCATCGTTTCGACCTCGGTTTGCCGATGTCGTGGAGTAGGGCAGCCCATCTCAGCCACAGCTCCCCACCAGCTTTCGCCACATTGTCGAGTACCTCGAGCGTATGGTAGAAGTTGTTCTTGTGCGCCTTGCCGTTGCGAGTCTCCACCATGTCCATGGCAGCCAGTTCCGGCATTATTATCTGCAGCAGTCCGCAGCGCTGTAGGTCCACGAATCCCCTTGACGGCGTCTTCGTCATCAGTATCTTGTTCAGCTCCTCGCTTATGCGTTCTGCCGATATTATCCTGATGCGCTCGGCATTACGCTCCAGTGCGTCAAACGTCTCGTCCTCTATCTGGAAGTTCAGTCGTGTGGCAAACCTTATGCACCTGAGCATCCTCAATGGGTCGTCGGAGAATGTTATGTCAGGGTCGAGCGGTGTGCGTATTATTCCGTCCCACAGGTCGTCGAGTCCACCGAAGGGGTCCACGAGTTCGCCAAAGCGTGCCTTGTTGAGGCATATCGCCATGGCGTTGATGGTAAAGTCTCTGCGGTTCTGGTCATCCTCCAGCGTGCCGTCCTCCACTATGGGTTTGCGTGAGTCGCGCTGATAGCTCTCCCTCCTGGCTCCCACAAACTCCACCTCCGTAAACTGTGAACTGTCATCTGCCAACTGTGCACTGATTTTCACCTGTGCCGTGCCGAAGTTTTTGAATACCGACAGCGATGCCCTTCTGCCCAGTTTTTTCTTCAGCAGCTTCGCCACTGCTATACCAGGTTTAACGCCATCGTTAACGTTATGGTTATCGTTAACGTTATTTACCACCACGCAGTCTATGTCGTCCGACGGAGCATCGAGAAAAATGTCGCGGACGTATCCGCCCACGACGTAGCACTCCATCCCGAGTTCGTCAGCCGTCTCGGATATGAGATGAAATATGTCTTTGTCGAGTATCTGTGCGAGTTCCTCGTCAGTATATTCTGTCATTTGTTATTCTTCGTTGTCTTTTGTTCCTGGCGATCTTTCTGCCAGTCAGGTGTCATGCCTCCCACGCCGTTGGCGGGCAGTTCGAGGTCTATCTCAGGCGCCTCGTAAGGTTCCGGTTGTAGTGGCACGGGTTTTTCGGAGTAGAGGCTTACCTCCACCATAGCCACCCCTGCTGCCAGTATGCCGAGTCTTCGTGCTGCTTCGTGCGACAGGTCTATTATGCGTCCCCTGATGTGAGGTCCTCTGTCTATCACCGTCACCACTACCTCTTTTCCGTTAGCAGGATTCTTCACCAGTAGTTTGGTGCCAAAGGGGTGTGTCTTATGCGCGCACACCAGAGAGTCGTTGTTGAGTCGTATGCCGCTGCTGGTACGTGCTCCGTTAGCCCTTTTCGAGTAGTACGACGCCTTGCCCTTCTGTTGAGCCAAGGCAGGCATTGCCGATGTCATTATTGTCGTAAGTGCCACGATGACCCTTGTGACGATTCGTGGTAAGTGTATCATTTTCAGGTGGGTTTTAGTCAATTAGTGTTTGCAAAGTTACTCATTTTATGTAAAATGCGCAATAAACAGGTTAACTTTTGTGTGCATACACACAATAAAAGGTGTGAAAATTTTGTCGATAGAGAGATTTTTAGTAATTTTGCACCTGTAAATTGGGGATTAGCCCCTTTTTTCTTTTTTGTGGCAAGGATACGACAACAGGAATCATAGTAAAAATATATTAAAAAACAATGGCAGAAACGAAGAAAATTAAGACAGCGCTTGTGAGCGTTTTCCACAAGGACGGTCTTGACGAGTTGCTTGCGAAGCTCAATGCAGAGGGCGTGAAGTTCCTCTCTACAGGCGGTACGCAGAAGTTTATCGAGTCACTCGGTTATGAGTGCGAGGCAGTTGAGAATGTCACCACCTACCCATCTATCCTTGGCGGCAGGGTCAAGACCCTTCATCCCAAGATCTTCGGAGGCATACTGGGCCGTCGTGAGTTGCAGGACGACCTCGACCAGATGGCAAAGTACGACATCCCTGAGATAGACCTCGTCATCGTTGACCTCTATCCCTTTGAGCAGACCGTTGCCAGCGGAGCTTCCGAGGCCGACATCATCGAGAAGATCGACATCGGCGGCATCTCACTCATCCGTGCTGGCGCCAAGAATTTCAAGGACGTTGTCATCGTTCCTTCCAAGGCAGAGTACAGCGTGCTCCTCGACATCCTCAACAAGAAGGGTGCCCAGACCGACATCGAGGACCGTCGCATGTTCGCCACCCGTGCCTTCGGCGTTTCCAGCCACTACGACACCGCTATCAACAAGTGGTTCCTCGGTTAATTTTCAATTTTCAATTATCAATTCTCAATTATCTAAATGGGATTCTTTTCTTTCGTTCAAGAAATAGCGATGGACCTCGGTACCGCCAATACTATCATCATCCAGGGTGATAAGATTGTCGTTGACCAGCCCTCCGTCGTAGCTATCGATCGCGATACCAATCAGATGATAGCCGTTGGTGAGCGTGCCAAGAGCATGTACGAGAAGACCAACGACCGCATCAAGACCGTGCGTCCGCTGCGTGACGGCGTCATCGCCGACTTCTCCGCTTGCGAGATGATGATGCGCGGACTCATCAAGATGGTCCACACGGGCCGTCACCTCTTCTCACCATCACTGCGTATGGTCATCGGCGTGCCATCAGGTTCTACCGAGGTAGAGCTGCGTGCAGTGCGCGACTCAGCCGAGCATGCCGACGGACGTGACGTATATCTCATCTTCGAACCCATGGCAGCAGCCGTCGGCATAGGCATCGACGTAGAGGCTCCAGAGGGCAATATGATTGTCGATATCGGCGGTGGCTCTACCGAGATAGCCGTCATCTCGCTCGGCGGCATCGTGTGCAACCAGTCTATCCGTGTCGCAGGCGACGAACTCACTGCCGACATCCAGGAGTATATGTCACGCCAGCACAATGTGCGTGTCAGCGAGCGCATGGCAGAGCGCATCAAGATACACGTAGGCTCCGCCCTTGCCGAGCTCCCTGACAGCGAGGCACCCGACGACTACCTCATCCACGGTCCTAACCGTATCACCGCCCTCCCCATGGAGGTCACAGTATGCTATCAGGAGATAGCCCACTGTATCGACAAGACCGTAGCCAAGATAGAGAGCGCCATCATGCAGGCACTCGAAAATACCCCCCCAGAGCTCTATGCCGACATCGTCAAGAATGGCATCTGGCTCACAGGCGGCGGTGCCAACCTGCGTGGCCTCGATACCCGTCTGGAGAATAAGATTGGCATACCATTCCATATCGCCGAGGAGCCACTCCTCAGCGTGGCAAAGGGAGCAGGCATCGCCCTGAAGAATATCGACAAGTTCTCATTCCTCATGAGATAAACGCGTGCGCAATCTCCTCGACTTCATACGCACATACTCACACTGGTTTGTCTGCCTCCTGCTCGAGGTGATAGGCCTCACGTTGCTCTTCCAGCACAACAGTTATCAGGGTGCAGCATGGGCATCAAGCGCCAATGTAGTAGCAGCCGGTGTGTATGACGTAGAGTCACGCCTGCAGCAGTATTTCCATCTGGAGGCACTCAATGAGGATCTCACCCTACGCAATGCCTACCTCGAGCACGAGGTACAGCAATTATACGAAAAACTCGACGAGCAGAAAGGAGACTCTCTCTACAGAGCCCTTTCTGCTTCTTCCGTGTTACAGGGTTACAAGCTCATCCCCGCCAAGGTGGTGCACAACAGCGTCAGCGAGCGCGACAACTTCATCACCATCGACCGTGGCGAGGCCGACGGCATACATCGTGACATGGGCGTCATAAGCGGCAAGGGCATCGTAGGCATAGTATATCTCACCAGCGCCCACTACTCCGTCGTCATCCCCGTCCTCTCCTCCAAGTCCAATATCAGCTGTGCCATACACCGCCGCGGCTACTTCGGCACCCTCCGCTGGGACGGCACCGCCAGCAATATGGCGTATGTCGATGACGTGCCGCGCCATGCCCATTTCGGGCTCTATGAGCGCGTCGTCACCTCAGGCTACTCCTCCGTCTTCCCCCCAGGCATCGGCGTGGGCAAGATCATCCACGTGCTCAACTCCCCCGACGGGCTCTCCTATCGTCTCCAGGTGCAGCTATACACCGACTTCGCCCGCCTGCGCGACGTCTGCGTCATCGACGACGCACCCATGCGCGAGCGCCTCGACATCCTACGTGCCGCACAAGACTCCCTGCGCAATACTAACACAACTCAGTGAAGCGGCGCTTCACTTCGTACGAAACGTCACTTCGTGACTACGAAAACTGTGCACTGTGCACTGAATATGCGTTACCTCACATACATAATCGTTCTTACGCTCCTCCAGGCGTTTATCTTCGGCAGCATCCATCTCTTTGGTGTTGCCACCCCCCTCATGTATGTATATTTCGTACTCCGCATGCCACGCGACGTCAGTCGCATCGCCAGCATGCTCATGTCGTTCCTCCTCGGCCTCGCCGTCGATATCTTTGCCAATACACCAGGCCTCGCCACCTGTTCCATGACCCTCGTCGCATTCCTCCAGCCCTATGTACTGTCCATGTACCTGCGCCACGAGGACCCCGACAACTACCTCCCCACGCTTCACAATATGGGTTTCGTACGCTATCTCAGCTACGCCCTTATCCTGCTCTTCATATATTGCGTCACTATCTTCACCCTCGACGCCTTCTCCTTCGCCCACCTGCAGCACTGGCTCCTCTGCACAGCAGGCAGCCTGCTCCTCACCCTCGCCCTTGTCCTTGCCATTGAGAGCATCAGGCGATAAGCTCCATGAAAGACCACAGCTTCGAAAACAGAAAATACATCATCGGCGCCATAACCCTCGTTATAGTGCTCGTATATATCGTGCGTCTCTTCACGTTGCAGATACTCAGCGACGACTTCCGCAAGAGTGCCGACTCCAACGCCTTTCTCAAGAAGATAGAGTACCCCGCCCGCGGCGCCATGTACGACCGCAATGGCAAGCTGCTCGTATATAACCAGCCCTCCTACGACATCATGGTCGTCATGAATGAGGCAAAAGACCACCTCGACACCCTCGACCTCTGTCAGACCCTCGGCATCACCAAGGAGCAGTTCCTCGAGCGCATGAATACCATCAAGGACCGCAACAAAAATCCAGGCTATTCACGCTACACCCAGCAGATCTTCATGACGCAGCTCGACGAGCACGACTTCGCCGTCTTCCGCGAGAAGATGTTCCGCTTCCCAGGCTTCTACATACAGCGCCGCACCATACGCCAGTATCAGTATCCCTATGCCGCCCACGTCCTCGGCGACGTGGCAGAGGTGTCACAAGGCGACATCGACGCCGACGACTACTACCAGCAGGGCGACTACATCGGCAAGCTCGGCGTAGAGCGCTCCTATGAGCGCCAGCTGCGCGGCGAGAAAGGCATACAGGTGCTCCTCCGCGACGCCCATGGCAGGGTGCAGGGGCGCTACCAGCACGGCAAGTACGACCGCCGTCCCGTGGCAGGCAAAAATCTCACCCTCTCCATCGACATCGAGCTACAGGCACTCGGCGAGCGCCTCATGGAAGGCAAGATAGGCAGCATCGTTGCCATCGAGCCCTCCACCGGCGAGGTGCTCTGCATGGTCTCCTCCCCCTCCTACGACCCCCGCATCATGACAGGCCGCAAGCGAGGCAAGAACCATCTTGCCCTGCAGCGCAATGTATGGAAGCCCCTCCTCAACCGCTCCATCATGGGACAGTACCCCCCAGGTTCCACCTTCAAGACCACCCAGGCCTTGACCTACCTCACCGAGGGCATCATCACCCCCACCACCATGTTCTCGTGCCACCACGGCTTCTCCTTCCGCGGACTCCACGTAGGCTGTCACGGCCACGGCTCACCCCTCGCCCTCGTCGATGCCCTCTCCACCTCGTGCAACGGCTATTTCTGCTGGGGCCTCTACTATATGATAGGCAACCGTCAGAAGTACGGCACCCCCCTCAATGCCATGAACCGCTGGCGCGACTATATGGTCTCCATGGGCTTCGGCTATAAGACCGGCATCGACCTGCCAGGCGAGAAGCGCGGCCTCATCCCCAACGGCGACTACTACGACTCCCATTACAAAGGCTCCTGGAACGGCCTCACCATCATCTCCATCTCCATCGGCCAGGGCGAGGTCAACCTCACCCCCCTGCAGATAGCCAACCTCGGCGCCACCATCGCCAACCGCGGCTATTACCACGTGCCCCATGTCGTCAAGCAGGTAGAGGGCGAGCCCCTCGACACCACCTTCACCTCACGCCACTACACCATGGCGTCGCGCGAGTCGTACGACTGGGTAGTAGCAGGCATGCGTTCCTCCGTGCTGCGAGGCACCTGCCATGCCCTCAGCGCCATGCCCTTCGCCGTCTGCGGCAAGACCGGCACCGCCCAAAACCGAGGTCAGGACCACTCCGTCTTCATGGGCTTCGCCCCCATGGACCATCCCAAGATAGCCGTCGCCGTATATGTAGAGAACGGCGGCTTCGGCGCCGAGTACGGCGTCCCCATCGGCGGACTCATCATGGAGAAATACCTCACCGGCAAACTCTCCCCCGCCTCCGAGAGCCGTGCCGCCGCCTTTCAGGCACGCCGCATCGCCTATGGCTCGCACAATAGGTAGAAGCATATATATATGAACAGCATATTCATCGTACTCCCCATACTCACACTCCTGATGTTCAACCTCGGGCTGACGCTCCGTCCCTCCGACTTCGTGCTCATAGCCCGTCGTCCACGCGCCATGCTGGTAGGCATGACAGGTCAGCTCATACTGTTGCCCCTCATCACGTGGGCACTGCTGTCGTGCTTCACCCTGTCTCCCCTGCTCATCATCGGCGTCATGCTCATAGCCTGCTGTCCAGGAGGGTCGTCAAGCAATGTTTTTTCCATGCTCGCCAAGGGCGACGTGGCATTGTCCGTATCACTCACCGCCGTCAGTTCCGTCCTCACACTCTTCACCCTGCCCCTTATCATGCAGTGGACCACCTCAGCCGTAGGCCATTCCATCGGCATGCATCTGCCCATCGGCAACCTGCTGGTGCAAAATCTGCTCACCATGCTCCTCCCCATCCTTACAGGCATCGCAGTGAGGCAGTGGTGGCCCCGCAGGGCACAGTCAATGGAGAGAGTACTGTCCAAAATATCCTTCCCCGCCCTGATGCTTCTGGCAGGCATCTTCTTCATACAAAACTGGCAGACCATCTACCACAACTTCGCCATGCTCGGCCTCTGCATCATGAGCATGCTCCTTGCCTCCGTCAGTGCCGCAGGCGTGCTATCGCGCCTCACCAGGCTGTCGTCGCGTGAGAGGCGCACCATCGTCATCGAGGTAGGCATGCAGAATGCCGCACAGGCAATAGCCATCGCCAGCAGTCCCTTCGTCTTCAACGACGGACGCATAGCCACCCCAGCCATCATCTACGCCCTGCTGATGAACCTCCTGCTGCTTACCTACGTAGGGTGCATTATGTACCGCAGATAATCTGCTTATTTCTAAAACCTATCCTTTTCACCCCCCAAAACATATCCTTTTAGCCCCTAAAAGATTATGTTTTAGCCCCTAAAAGGATACCTTTTCCAAGAGGCTTCCTAAACCACTGATATCCACACCGTTATCTGTTGCTAAACTTATGTCAAAGTATCAGCATATATTAATAATCTGCTTCATCACCATAAACGTAGTTGCTTTCGTCATGTACGGCATTGACAAGTGGAAAGCGAAACACTACAAGTGGCGTATCAGCGAGGCTGCACTACTCGGACTTGCAGTGCTGGGGGGAAGTGTCGGAGCATGGTTGGGCATGAAAGTCTGGCACCATAAAACCCAGCACAAGAAATTTAAATACGGCATCCCAATTATTCTAATTGCCCAGATTGTCATTCTCCTGCTGACCTCATGCAGGACGAAGCAGGTCGTTGACCTTCCCATGCCCGTTCAGGAGGGTAAGTATGTCCCAGAGCACTCTCCCGACGTATTCCTGCTGATGTACGATGCAGATGTCGGTAAAGAACCATTATTAAAAGCCATCAAAGAATGCAAGTGTGAGATCATCTACGACTATGGCATCATTAACGGCATGGCTTTGAAGAAGCCAGAAGATAAGACGCTCGAAGAAACCATGCTGTATTTTAAGTCCGTAAAGGGCGTGACTAATGTGGAATACAACCACATCATTCGACTGACAGACCCCGTAAAACCTAAAATAGAGATACGATGAGCAAACAACAACAACTATTTTCTTTAGACCAATCGTAGCTTAGCTGCCCCCTTCCACAAAGCCCCTATAAATCCTTGAAAAAGAGTCACTTCGTTTTTGTCAATTTAGGCCAACTTAATTTTGTTTTTATTTGCATAATTCAAATAAAAAACTTACTTTTGTAGGCAGAAATTGTTCTATACTACCATTTTATATAATACTCTGTACATGTAAAAGGTTTATATACAGACAGATATCATTTATATGTTGTGGTTTGATGTAGAAACAAGATATAAGACAACATAATGACAATGCGAGAGAGAGCAGAGAAAGTTGTGGTTTGATGTAGAAACAAGATATAAGACAACAAATCATCGTAATGGAGAAAGAGATTACTAGTTGTGGTTTGATGTAGAAACAAGATATAAGACAACGTACGCTCAATAGGTTTCATCGGAGCATAGTTGTGGTTTGATGTAGAAACAAGATATAAGACAACCAACTGACGAGTTCTTTTTAACTGTGACAGTTGTGGTTTGATGTAGAAACAAGATATAAGACAACTTTACCGTCATTATGAAGATATTGACGAAGGTTGTGGTTTGATGTAGAAACAAGATATAAGACAACAGGGCGATACAAAAGTACTAACGCAAAGTGTTGTGGTTTGATGTAGAAACAAGATATAAGACAACTTGAATGATTGAATATGTGTTACGCTCCTAGTTGTGGTTTGATGTAGAAACAAGATATAAGACAACCAGCATTTCGCAGCTTGAATACTACTTAGAGTTGTGGTTTGATGTAGAAACAAGATATAAGACAACTACTACTCACACATTGGTACTGTTAATAAGTTGTGGTTTGATGTAGAAACAAGATATAAGACAACAATTTTATCAACTAAATTGTCAGAAAACAGTTGTGGTTTGATGTAGAAACAAGATATAAGACAACTATTTAACAACGTATTGCAAACCTTTAACGTTGTGGTTTGATGTAGAAACAAGATATAAGACAACGAAAGCAAAGATGAACCACCTGCAACGATAGTTGTGGTTTGATGTAGAAACAAGATATAAGACAACTTGACACCGAGGTATATGGAGAGGACTGCCGTTGTGGTTTGATGTAGAAACAAGATATAAGACAACCGTTACCGTTCAAGATATTACTCTTTGGAAGTTGTGGTTTGATGTAGAAACAAGATATAAGACAACTTACATCTGTATCGCTGGTCTCGTCGTAGGGTTGTGGTTTGATGTAGAAACAAGATATAAGACAACGTCATATCGTTTGCTTGTTTTTGAATTAAGTTGTGGTTTGATGTAGAAACAAGATATAAGACAACCGCTATAGTGTTAAGAATGACAATAGAGGGTTGTGGTTTGATGTAGAAACAAGATATAAGACAACGCCATTGAAATACTTTGTAGTTAGCGAGTAGTTGTGGTTTGATGTAGAAACAAGATATAAAAACTATTTAGCGTATGGTAGCACATAGATAGCTGCCATACGCTAAATAGTTATAAAAGATTTTTTTAAATTAGAAAAATTCCAATTGTAGAGGAGTAGGCTTAGATTTCTTTTCAAGCCTACCCCATATATGTATCATGTTGGAATACTGCTTGTCTGTTATTGACAATATGGTGACCTGTCCTGATTCTGGAGTGAATGACCTTATTCGCTTAATATGAACTTGTGAACTTTCAAACGAGCCACAGAAACGCAGATATACACTGAATTGGTGCATGACAAATCCATCTTTTTCAAGATTTTTGCGAAAGAGTGCAGCCTCTTTACGTTCTTTTTTCGTAGTTACTGGCAAGTCAAACATTACAAAGAGCCACATTATATGGTATGCGTTTAGGCGTTCATAACTCATGTCATGACAGGAAGTTTTAGTTTCGTTTCATCCTTTGAATAGCATTTCGCCAAACTTGAAGTTGTAAGCGAGAGTCCGACGCTTAGAGGTCTCACAACTTTGTCAAATTGTGTATCTGCATACAAGACACTTATGAGATCGGCTTTTGTATCTTTGGTCAGATTTAATTCTCCCTTCGTTGCTAAATAATATACTATTTCGTCAACGTAAGGTCGATAGGGTTCCATGATGTCATCGGCAAGAGGAAAAGCATTGCTTCTGTTATGATGGAAAATTCCAATTGCAGGGAATAAACCAGAGGAAACCAACGAACGTGCTACAGCTGCCCTCAATATAGTGTATCCATAGTTAAGCAAGGCATTGATACCAGGGAGATTCCTATCTCTTACAAATTCACTTCCATATAGTTCTTGAAAGTATATTCTTGCGGCAATGCCCTCCCTATTGTCTGTGTCTCCGCTTTTTACGTTAGAGTAAAACGGACGAAGGATATTTCCATCATATCCTACTTTGTCTAACAAGTTTGCCTGATTGCGTATTTTGCACTCCACAATTTGCTTCCAAAGTTGTTTCTTCAATACTTCTCCTGAATTCATCTGATTACGCAGTGTTTGCCCCTGCGTCACATTGGTATCAAGATTCAGTAGCATGGAGTGGGGTAGTCCCTTGTCATTACATATTACCAATTGGACATTGTTATCTGTAAGGGCATTGACAAGTGGAAGCGTGATGCTAATTTGCTGATGCTCTAATACTACGACACCCACGTCTTCTATAGGTACAGTAATCTTTTCGTCTGGAGAATCTTTGTAAGCAATAACCAATTGCTGATTCTTCAGACTTAAGTTCATCGGGTTAGAAAAAACTAATGTGCGTTTCAGCATTATGTCAGTTGATAGGTTTAATGTCTCCTAATGGGGTTATGATGAAATCTTCGCCCTCAACAAGGGCATTGAACTGGGTGTGAAGCATTAGAATAGAAGCCCTGTACTCTTCACCATTTTTATATGCTCCGTTCTTCGTCTTGAATTCAGATGCCATTCTCGCTTCTTGATGGTGCCTCATGACAATGCTACCAAACCCTTTGCCTACTGGAAGATAGCTTAAGCCTGTAATTTTGTAGAGTCGCTTTGACAAGTCTTTGACATTCTTGAAATCTATTTCTGAAGCGGAATTCTCATAAAGCAAGACGTGTTTACCGATGGTCAATTTATGTTTTAGTGGCAATCCCTTTTCATCCTTCTCAGGAACTATGGATGGATAGTCACCAGCACTGGTGCTTGCCTTAAAAAACTCTGCTGCTTCGATATTTTTAACCAACTCATATCCACGCTTTCTTTTTCCCTTAATCTCTCCTTCATAGATTGCGAGCAAGTAGTTGCTCTCGTTTTGCACATGGAATTGCCTTTTGTATTCTTTGTCAGAAACATCTCTTTGGTTCCGAATATTTAGAGGCTTCTTTACTGATTTGGCATAGCACCTGACCTTTTTGATAAGTATGCCTTTATCTTTGTTCATAAAAATATCTTCAGCAATAGCTTTCTTGAAGCCTTTGTTGGCAATAGCCTGTTTGACTATAGATTTTACTGTGTCGTCAACAATATTTTCGACGTCTGATTCTTTCTCGAAAGAGTTGATAGCCTTGCGAACTACATAACGGATTTCTCCATCTCTTTCTATAGCACCATAATAAGTGTCGTTATGTAGTTGTCCTCTTGCTACATCGCCTTGTGCCAAGAACTTCCCCTTTGAGGTCCGAACATACTTCTTGGCATGCTTAGCCATATTGTCAGGCGTATCATGTACCACAAGCATTTCATTTTTCAAAGCCATTATATCTTCCGTAAAGGTAGCCCATGGCTTAGGGAATCTCGGTTTGTTCATTAGTGTACGCTCATACTCTTCAAGTTGCTGATAATAGCGTGCGACTTCGTTGTAACTGCCTAAATCAATACATGCTATAACAATGGCATCGATACAGTGGTGGACGTGGTTGTCTCGACATTTTTTTACAAACTCATCTTGCAAACCCCACATTTTGCGGAATTCAGCTGTTGTAGTGCCCTTAATGGTACGAACGTTACTCTTGCTACTGTCATCGGGCTTATGGAACAGCGTCTTCAAGTACAGTCCAGCATACTTGCCCACAAGACCGATGCCTGCACCCTGACGGCGTGCAAATCCTTCTGGTGCCTCAGTTAAGAGAAAACGATTGTATTTGTCTTGCCAATACTTTAGTTCTATGTCAATTAAATGCCTCCTGCGTATTTTCTTGTCCTTCTCATCCTTCGCCATGCCAGAGTGAGTGCGCACCCTATCTTTGTTTTTGCGCAATTCTTCTATTTTGTCTTTCCATGAGGAGATACGTTCAAGTATGCCTTCATAATCGGCACTAAGTTCAGAAGGCAACTTGGCTTTCTTTACATCACGGTTATAGCGGCTGGAGCAAAGGGTAAAATTGCTCATTATGTTTTCTCCACCTACACTCCGAGGTATGGTGTGTTCTATATCATATTCAGGATTAGAGCCAACAAACTGAGTAATGCCGATATGATTGTTTGTGTATATACAAATGTGGTTTTGTTCTTCCCAAAGCAGATATTTCGTTACATCATCATCTGTCGGAACTATGTCTTTACCTGTCGCTTCCTTGTATAGTTTTATTATCTCTTCGGATGCTTCTTTTCTCTTTTTCTCTTGTTGTTTGTTCCAATCGCCTAACGCCCAACGTCTGTTGGCATCGTTCAACTCACGTGCATACTCTATATGAACCTCCGTGTTTTGGTCTATGGTTCCCTCACGAAGCAGTTCGTTAATGACCTTTCTCAATTGATGCAGTGAGCGCATAGCCATCGGGTTGCGTACTGCATTGGTACGTGGTGAGCCAAGTTGATAGATGCCATTATCATTCTTTTTCGCGTCGGGATAAATTTCTATCATGGAGGGATGATAAAGTTTGTCGGCTATGCCAGGTTTTAGTTCAAAGTTATTCTGCAGATAGTCCTTAATACAGTAATCAAGAGTTCCCTGCATGCCCTCATCCTTTGGATCGAAGTTAAGAATGAGGTTGGTAAGTTCTTTTACAATGGTGTCTTTGTGTCCTTCCCAAATTTCTTTGCCGACAATATCGGGAATCTTTGCCATACTGACAGCGTGAGAGTATATAAGTCCCTGATCTAACCATGGTAAAATCTTGCGAATGGCATTAAGGCTGAGAGACGCAAAGTTATGAGAGAGTTTAATCTTACTGAATTTCTCTGCTTGTTCATCATCTAACTGTAGGTCGTCCTTTGCCCACTGCTTGACATTTTCTTTGTCAGGAAAAGAGTATAGCACATTCCAAACGTCGTCAGTAATCTGCTGAGGAGTCTTTCCTCCTCCCTTCGTATATAGTTCTGCTATACCTACCTCGTAATCCTCGCCAAAGAGATCTCTCAATTGTGCTGTCGTGGGACAACCACCAACACCTTGGGTCATTCGATAGTTGAACTTGTATGGCTTTTCTCCAGAGTCTTTAATATGCTGATAATTGTTCTTTCCTGCTATAGCCTTTGCAATATCTTCAAAGTCAAAATTAGCCTTACTCTTACGATAGAACATCGGCAACGCCTTGCGGAACTCTTCTTCGTTAAGATAACGCATATCTACATCGTACGGACCTTTAACCTTGACGTTATTAAGAAAGGTTAGCATTCTGAATTTTTCGAATGCGGGGTGAGAGTCTGCACATCGTGGTTTTCGTGGTTCAAATGTGCATTTGCCTACGCCCTGCCGTTGAGACTTAAGAGGACGTTGGAAATAAAGTGCCCGCTCCAATTCAATAATCTTCTCCTCGCTTAAGTTTTGCTTCTTGCATATTGCATAGAACTCTTTTTTATAGTGTGCCTCCCTATCGGTATAACGATTGCGTATCCTGACATTGTTTCCTTGCTCGTTGTATAGTTTATAAAAGTAGTCTCCTAGATATTCACATCCAGCATCTTCCATCTGTTTTGAGAGTTCACTGATACTGCTTTTCACCTTTCCGGACTCGTCTTCCTCAGATTGGTCAAGGCGATTACTTAGGAAACCTCTACGCTGTGCAAGGTGGTATAATGCCCTGCCCAAGATGTAAGCCTCTGCCTCATTGGATAAATCCAATTCTTCATGCAGGCAGACATGTCTGTAATAATAGGGATTTTGTTCGAGGTTCTCATTGGTTCGTTGCCAAGCCATGAAAGCCTCGTTGTTAGGATACAGCTTCTTCGTGTGCCACAACTGCAGTTGTTCATCTGTAAGACGTGGACACCAACCATACTTAATCAACACCTTGAGAACCTCGATCTTTCTCAGACGTCTACGGAAGTAATGCTTCCTCTGTGCCCTATGGGACGTCCTGTCAGCTGCCTTTGAAGACTCTATTCCCTTTTCTATCTTTACTCCTTCTTGAAATATAAGACTTCCTCTGCGAAGAAGATTATAGACTCCCTCTTCGTTACGCTCTACAACTGCCCAACCTAAACTGTTGGTTCCTGTATCGATTCCTAAGATTCTCTTTTTCATACGTATTGTTTAGTAGATTTAGGCTTCAAAATTACATTTTTTTTCTTAGTCATGCAAAAAAAAGTAAGAAAATTTTGTTTGTTGCAAAAATTGTCTTATCTTTGCATCATAAGATTTTCTACATCTTATCACAATAAGGCTATATGCCGAAGGAATTATCCTATACGCCCTCTTCGGAGGGCGTTTTTTTATTAAAAAGATGTCAGGGTCACATCTTCTATCACATATCTCTCTTGCCATCTTATTGAGGGCTACCCAATCGGTGCGACTGATATGCTGTTTGCCGTCATAGTGCTGTCAGGGACTGAAAACAACAATCGCCCGTGCAGTCGATAGTGACCACATGGGCGATGGTGTTTACTTCTCAGTGGTGACGAGGGGTAGCCGGGCTTCACGCCACGCTATGATGCCACCGGCGAGGTCTTCAGAATATCGGCTTGACAACTTCAACTCTCATACCCAATGCTCCAATGATGCGATAGAATACACCTACACTTGGTGTAATTACACCATTTTCTATCTTGGAGATATACGACTTGGTTGTATTAGTACGCGCTGCTAACTCTGCCTGGGTCACCTTTGCTTCCTTGCGTGCCTCCTGAAGTATTTGGCCTGAATAGAAATTCCATGCCTCCTCTTCAAACTTCTCACGCTCAGGGGTGCCGATGGCTCCATACTTCGCATCGAGCACTGCGCTATAATCTCTGATCTGATGATTGTTTGTCTGCATAATAAGCCTCCTTTATTTTTAAAGCCTTGTATATTTCTGACTGTGGTGTCTTTTGTGTCTTCTTTTGAAATTTATTATCTTTCTCATTCTGTGTGCAAAGTTAGGAAAAGTTGTCAAATCCTGCAACTTTTTCTTCGTTTTTTTAAAAAATCAGTTATACCATCGCTCATGCAGCCATAAGCGACTGCATGGGCGATTGCTTTACTTCTCAGTGGTGACGAGGGGTAGCCGGGCTTCACGCCACGCTATGATGCCACCGGCGAGGTTGACGAGGCGATAGCCCTTGGGGGCGAGCATGGCGGCGGCGAGGGCGGAGCGGCGCCCGCTGCGGCAGTAGATGGCGATGGTCCTGTCGGTGGGCAGCTGGGCAACGAACTGCTGCTGGAAGTCGCTCTGGTAATAGTCGATGTTGATGGCGCCCTGGATGTGCGACTCGGCAAACTCGGCAGGGGTGCGCACATCGAGGATGATGACGGTGCTGTCGGCGATGAGACGGGCGAAGGACTGGGCATCGGCGTCATGGTAGGCGCGCTGACCGCAGGCGGTGGTGAGACCGATGGCGGCAAGGAGGATGGTGATGATCTGTTTCATGTAGTGATGGTTATTGGGTTATGAGGTTGTTGTTCTGCAAAGTTAAGTGTTTTTTTTGAAATATGAAAATAGGGGAGAGCGCTCCCTCTTGGGCTTCTGCGCCCAAAAAGGAAAAAAAGAAGAGACTACCAAATAGGTAATCTCTTCGCTTTGCGCTCCCTCTTGGGCTTGCCATCGGACGCAACACTGTTGCTACGCTTTCACAAAGTGCGGAGCACGACTGAAAGAACCTTGGTGAAAAGCCCCTTAGAGGGAATAAAAAAGGCATCCGTAATATTGGATGCCTTTTTTCGCTTTGCGCTCCCTCTTGGGCTTGAACCAAGGACCCCCTGATTAACAGTCAGATGCTCTAACCAACTGAGCTAAGGAAGCAAGATGTGTGTGCCTTATGTTTCAAAAGCGAGTGCAAAGGTACGAAAAATAATTCACAGTTCACAATTCACAATTCACAATTATTCTTTATTTTGTATTTTTTAACAATAGACTTGAAATAATAATAAAAAAAGTGGGAGCGGTGTGGCTGTTAAGAATAAAATATGTACTTTTGTAGGGGTATTGAAGATTAAAGATAGCAGATTGAAAATGAAGATGAAGATAAGACATATATGCATGGTGGCAGTGCTGACATTGACTGCCACGGGAATATACGCTGACAGCAAGGGTGAGGGGAAGAACCACAACTTTGCGGTGGCGAGAAACCTGGAGACGTTTTCTGCCATATACAAGAGTCTCGACATGATGTATGTGGATACGCTGGATGCTGACGTGACGGTGGGCTATGGCATCAATGCCATGCTGCACTCGCTGGACCCCTACACGGAGTACTACCCTGCGAGCGACATGAAGGACCTGAAACAGATGCTCACGGGTAAGTATGCGGGCATAGGGGCGCTGATAAAGAAAGACCTCAGGACGGGACAGGTGGTGATAGATGAACTGTATGAAGGGATGCCTGCCGCGGAGGCGGGACTGCGCAAGGGCGACGTGATACTCGCCGTGGACGATACGTCGATGGTGGACAAAGAGGTGGCATACGTGAGCAGCCATCTGAGGGGGGAGCCTGGGACGACGTTTCTTTTGAAGATAAAGAGGGTTCAAGGGGGTTCAAACGCTTCGCTGGTTCAAAGGGGTTCAAACGCTTCGCTGGTTCAAGGGGGTTCAAACGCTTCGCTGGTTCAAGGAGGTTCAAACGCTTCGCTGGTTCAAGGGGGTTCAAACGCTTCGCTGGTTCAAGGGG
>CAMHQF010000035.1:0-18466 GCA_946187445.1 uncultured Prevotellaceae bacterium | reverse complement strand
ATTCTTTAATGATTAGTAACATACAACATAGTGATGCTAATTGTTCCCCTCTCTCTAAGAGAGGGGTTAGGGGTGAGTCTGTAATCATGGGCATCGACCCTGGTTCCAACGTGATGGGATACGGGGTGATAAGGTGCGTGGGGAAGCAGGCGGAGATGGTGGCGATGGGCGTCATCGACATGCGCAAGGAGAGCGACCCCTACCTGAAACTGGGACATATCTATGCCCGAGTGACGGGGATAATAGATGAATACCTGCCTGACGAGATAGCCATAGAGGCTCCTTTCTACGGCAAGAACGTACAGTCGATGCTGAAATTAGGCAGGGCACAGGGTGTGGCGATAGCTGCCGCCATACAGCATTCGGTGCCTATTCACGAATATCAGCCTACGAAGATAAAGATGGCGATAACGGGCACGGGGGGCGCCTCGAAGGAACAGGTGGCGGGTATGCTGCAACGCATACTGAAGATAGAGGAGCAGGACATGCCGAAGTTTATGGATGCCACTGACGCCCTGGGTGCTGCATACTGCCATTTTTTGCAGATAACGTCGCCAGCGGCACAGGTGGGCAAAAGCTACAGCAGTTGGAAAGATTTTGTAGTGAAAAACAAAGAAAAGGTGAAAGGAGACACAAGATAATGATCATCAAGATACAAAATGGAGTGACGAGGATGCCCGAGTGGCGCATGGCAGAGCCTGTGGATTTTGAACTCGGACAGGGTGAGCACATAGCCATCGTAGGACCTAACGCAGGGGGCAAGACACTGACGGTGGACATACTGACGAGGAAGCACCCGCTATTGCAGAATGATGTGGAGTATGACTTCTCGCCGAAGACTTCACGGCTGGCATCGGACAACATAAAGTACATAGAGTTTCGCGATACCTACGGAGGCGACAATGACCGTACCTACTACCTGCAACAGCGATGGAACCAGACGGAGATAGACGAGAGCACGCCGACGGCTGGCAAACTCTTAGAGAACGCTTTCCTCGCCTCAGGTGAGGACACAGAGGAGAGGCGAGCTTTTCAGAGGCATCTGTATGACATATTCAACCTCGACTACCTACTGGACAAATACATCATCCTGCTCTCGTCAGGCGAGTTGAGGAAATTCATGCTCTGCCGCTCGCTGATGGGCGACCCCAGGGTGCTCATCATGGACAACCCCTTCATAGGCTTGGACAAGGAGACTCGCCAACAGCTCAGGGAAGTACTTGAGACGGTGAGCAAGGAGCGTGCCCTGCAGATTATACTCGTGCTGGCAAAGGATGAGGACATACCGAAGTTTATCACTCACGTAGTGCCAGTGAGGGGGAAGAAGGCGTTTGCGAAAGTGACGAGGGAAGAGTACCTTCAGGAGGTTCAAGCGCTTGCTTCGCAAGCTGGTTCAAGTCGCTCGCAGGGCGAGCTGGTTCAAAAAAGTTCAAACGCTTCACTGGTTCAAGAAGGTTCAATCTTCAATCTTCATTCTTCAATCTTCAATGAAATCATCTCCCTCCCCTACCGCGACGATGACTACAACACGCAGGAGGTGGTGAAGATGAATAAGGTGACGATACAGTATGGCGACCGCGTGATACTCAAAGACCTGGACTGGACGGTGCACAATGGTGAGCGATGGGCGCTGTCAGGACAGAACGGGGCAGGCAAATCGACCCTGCTGTCATTAGTATGTGCCGACAACCCTCAGAGCTACGCCTGCGACATCACCCTCTTCGACCACAAGCGAGGGAGCGGCGAGAGCATCTGGGACATAAAGAAGCACATAGGCTATGTGTCGCCAGAGATGCACAGGTCTTACAACAGGGATATGCCTGCCATAAGGATAGTAGCATCAGGACTGAAAGACTCCGTGGGCTTGTACGTAAAGCCTACGGCTGGCGACTACGAGGTGTGCAGGATGTGGATGAGGTTCTTTGGCATAGAAGACCTGGCAGAGCGAACCTTCCTGAAACTCTCCAGCGGAGAACAGCGCATGGTGCTGCTGGCAAGGGCTTTCGTTAAAGACCCCGAACTGCTGATACTGGATGAGCCCCTGCACGGACTGGATGCAGAGCGTGGCGAGATGGTGAAGGGAATAATAGACGCCTTCTGCCAGCGCAGGAACAAGACGCTCATCATGGTGACACACTACAAGGAGAACCTGCCACGGTGCATCACCCACAGTCTGTACCTCAAGAGGCATACAGACTGAGAGTTCAAAGGGTCGAAGGTTCAAAGGGTCAAACGCATGCTTGCAAGCCAGTTCAAGTCGCTTCGCTAGTTTTTTGGTTTAATTCTTTTGGTTATTCGGATTTATTTTCGTAAATTTGCAAGCAAATATATACTATACAAGGAAAATGGACAACAGATATATGATGCGTGGCGTCAGCGCAGCAAAAGAAGACGTACATAATGCTATAAAGAACATTGACAAGGGTATTTTCCCACAGGCTTTCTGTAAGATAATACCTGACATACTGGGCGGCGACCCCGAGTATTGCAACATAATGCATGCCGATGGTGCCGGCACAAAGTCAAGTCTGGCATACATGTACTGGAAAGAGACAGGCGACCTCTCCGTATGGAAAGGCATAGCACAGGATGCTCTCATCATGAATACCGACGACCTGCTATGCGTGGGAGCGGTGGATAACATCCTCGTCTCTTCTACCATCGGCAGAAACAAGATGCTGGTACCTGGTGACGTGATTTCGGCTATCATAAACGGTACTGACGAACTGCTCAGCGAGATGCGCGAGATGGGCATCGGGATATATGCCACTGGAGGCGAGACGGCTGACGTGGGCGACCTTACACGCACCATAATCGTTGATTCTACCGTGACCTGCCGTATGAAGCGTAGCGACGTGATAGACAATGCCAACATACGTCCTGGCGACGTGATAGTAGGACTGGCAAGCTACGGACAGGCAACTTACGAGAAAGAATACAACGGCGGTATGGGCAGCAACGGTCTGACATCAGCACGTCATGACGTATTTGCAAAATACTACGCAGAGAAATACCCTGAGAGCTATGACCACGCTGTTCCTATGGAACTGGTTTACTCAGGCAACTGCAAATTTGAGGACACGATAGAGGACAGCCCTATCAACGCAGGTAAACTGGTGCTCTCCCCTACCCGTACATACGCCCCAGTGATAAAGAAACTGCTCGACGAGATGCGTCCTGAGATACACGGCATGGTGCACTGCACAGGCGGAGCGCAGACCAAGGTGCTCCACTTTGTCAACGACAACTGCCGAGTGGTGAAGGACAATATGTTCCCAGTGCCCCCACTCTTCAAGCTCATACACGACCAGAGCGGCACGGACTGGAAGGAGATGTACAAGGTCTTCAACATGGGACACCGCATGGAGATATACGTGGCGCCTGAACAGGCTGAGAAGGTGATAGCTCTGAGCAAGAGCTTCAACATCGACGCACAGGTGGTAGGACACATCGAGGAAGGCACGAAGTCACTCACCATAAAGAGTGAATACGGAACGTTTGAGTACTAGTTCATAGTTCACAGTTCACAGTTCATAATTCATAATTCATAATTCACAATTCATAATTGGATAATAACAGCATACTACAGAAACTTGACGGCTTAGAGGCCCGCTATGAGGAGGTTACCACACTGATAACCGACCCCTCAGTGATAGCAGACCAACAGAGGTTCGTGAAGTTGACAAGAGAATATAAGGACCTGGGCGACATCATGGCGATAAGAAAGCGCTATGTAGATTGTCTGGAGGCGATTGCCGAGGCGAAGGATATACTGATGAACGAGTCAGACCCAGAGATGAAGGAGATGGCTCGCGAACAGCTCAGTGAGAACGAGCCCCTGCTGCCTGGCATAGAGGAAGAGGTGAAGGTGGCACTGGTGCCCAAAGACCCTGAGGACGCCAAGAACGTGCAGATGGAGATACGCGCAGGAACAGGCGGCGATGAGGCATGTCTGTTTGCTGGCGACCTTTTCAATATGTACAAGCGCTTCTGCGAGTCGAAGGGCTGGAGCCTCAGCGTGACAGACGCCAACGAGGGCGCCGTAGGAGGTTTCAAGGAAATAGACTTCGCCGTTTCTGGTGATAACGTCTATGGCGTACTGAAATACGAGTCTGGCGTGCACCGCGTGCAGAGAGTGCCTGTGACAGAGTCGAACGGCAGGATGCAGACCAGCGCTGCCACGGTTGCCGTACTGCCAGAGGCAGACCCCTTTGAGGTAACCATCAACGAGGGCGAGATAAAGTGGGACACCTTCCGCTCATCTGGTGCTGGCGGTCAGAATGTGAACAAGGTGGAGTCTGGCGTGCGTGCCCGCTACATGTGGAAAAACCCCAACACGGGCGAGACGGAGGAAATACTCATAGAGTGTACCGAAACACGTGACCAACCTAAGAACAAAGAGCGTGCGCTAGCACGTCTGCGCACCTACATATACGACAGAGAGCACCAGAAATATGTGGACGATATAGCCAACAGACGTAAGTCACTGGTGTCAACAGGCGACCGTTCGGCAAAGATTCGTACATACAACTTCCCACAGGGCAGAGTGACAGA
Source organism: uncultured Prevotellaceae bacterium (assembly GCA_946187445.1). Taxonomy (GTDB): domain Bacteria; phylum Bacteroidota; class Bacteroidia; order Bacteroidales; family Bacteroidaceae; genus Prevotella. The sequence goes on along the minus strand of CAMHQF010000035.1, from coordinate 13,912 downwards.
CCACCGCATAGGCTACACCACTCACGACCTGCCTGGTTTCTTGGGTGGCGACATACAGGCGATGATTGACGCACTGACCGTTGCCGAGAATGCAGAAAGAATGAAGGAGGCGGAACTGTAGGGCAGTTCACAGTTAAAAGGTTCAAAGGTTCAAAAGTTCGAGAGTTCAAAAGTTATGACCCGTAAAGAATTAGTAAAACAAATATTTGAGAAGAAGAGTTTCCTATGTGTAGGACTGGACGTTGACCTGAAGAAAGTGCCGGAGCACCTGCTGAAGGAGAAAGACCCTATATTTGCTTTCAACAAGCAGATCGTTGATGCTACGGCACAGTACTGCGTGGCATACAAACCGAACCTTGCATTTTACGAGGCATACGGAGTGAAAGGACTCATGGCTTTTGAAAAAACAGTAAAATACATACAGGAGAATTACCCTGAGCAGTTTATCATAGCTGATGCAAAACGAGGCGACATAGGCAACACCTCAAAGATGTACGCACAGACATTCTTCGGAGAGTACAAGGTCGATGCCCTCACCGTAGCTCCTTACATGGGCGAAGACTCCGTAGTACCCTTCCTCACCTATGAGGCAGAAAAGAAACCATGGGTGATACTGCTGGCGCTGACATCGAACAAGGGTTCGTTTGACTTCCAGCAGACAACAGACACGGAAGGTCAGCGCCTGTTTGAGAAGGTGATAAAGAAGAGTCAGGAATGGGGTACGCCAGACAACCTGATGTACGTCGTTGGTGCCACAAGAGGTGAGATGTTCAAGGACATAAGGAAAGCTGCACCTGAGCACTTCCTACTGGTGCCAGGAGTAGGAGCACAGGGAGGTTCGCTGCAGGACGTATGCCAGTACGGCATGATAAAGGACTGCGGACTCCTCGTCAACTCAAGCCGTGGCATCATCTTTGCAGACAACACCGAGAACTTTGCCAAGGTGGCTGGCGAGAAGGCCAAGGAACTGCAGGAACAGATGGCGGAGGAACTGGAGAGAGTTAAGAGTTAAGAATACACCTTTTTTATTATATATACAACCTACAGATAATATATGGAATTCAAAGCACAGCAAATAGCAGAACTGATACAGGGACGAGTAGAGGGTGACCCAAACGCCACCATCAACACCTTTGCAAAGATAGAAGAAGGTAAGCCTGGGGCAATATCATTTCTCTCCAACGCCAAATATACCAACTATATATATGACACGGAGTCAAGTGTGGTGCTGGTGGACGAGGCATTGGTACTGGACAAGCCTGTCAAGGCTACCCTCATCAGGGTAAAGAGTGCATACGAGGCTGTGGCAAAACTGTTGCAGATGTATGACTCCATGAAACCTAAAAAGGTGGGTATCAGTTCGTTGGCATTCATCGACCCATCAGCGAAGGTGGGCGAGAATTGCTATATAGGTCCTTTCGTGGCTATAGGTCCTAACGTGACGATAGGCGACGGTTGTGTGCTTCACCCTCATGTGACGGTTGGAGAAAGTGCATCAGTAGGCAACAACACAGAGATATACTCCAACGCTGTGATATACCACCACTGTAAGGTGGGCAACAACTGCATACTGCATGCTGGTTGTGTGGTAGGTGCCGACGGATTCGGTTTTGCACCAGGAGCCAATGGCTACGATAAGATACCACAGATAGGCATAGTAACAATAGAGGACAACGTAGAGATTGGTGCCAACACATGTATAGACCGCTCTACTATGGGCAGTACATACGTGAGGAAAGGTGTGAAACTCGACAACCTTGTGCAGATAGCCCACAACACCGATATTGGCGAGAACACCGTGATGTCGAGCCAGGTGGGCGTGGCTGGTTCTACCAAGGTAGGCAAATGGTGTATGTTTGGCGGACAGGTGGGAATATCCGGCCATATCACAATAGGCAACAACGTGAAACTCGGAGCACAGTCAGGCGTGCCAGGCAGTCTGCCTGACGGAGTGGCTCTCATGGGTACGCCACCTATACCACAGACAAACTATTTCCGTTCATCGGCTATCTTCAGACGTCTGCCTGACATTTACCGTCAGATAAACGAGATGCAGAAGACTATCGACGAACTCCAGGCAAAGCTGAAAACAAATTGATAATTATATAACGTGATGACAAAGCAAAACACTCTAAAAGGAAGTTTCTCGCTATGCGGCAAGGGACTGCATACAGGTCTCAACCTCACAGTGACATTCTATCCTGCAGCAGAAAATACAGGTTATAAGATTCAGCGTATAGACCTTGATGGCATGCCTACTATCGATGCCATAGCAGAAAACGTAATTGACACCAAGCGTGGCACAGTACTCGGAAAAGGCGATGTTAGGGTGAGCACCGTGGAGCACGGACTCTCTGCACTCTATGCACTCGGTATTGACAACTGTATGATACAGGTCAACGGTCCTGAGTTTCCCATACTCGACGGCTCGGCAATACAGTATGTAGAAAAGATACAGGAGGTGGGCATACAGGAACAGAACGCTCCTAAGGACTACTATATCATACGCAAGAAGATAGAGGTAAAGGACGAGGAAACTGGTTCATGCATCACGATTTTGCCTGACGAGGACTTCTCCATAACGGCGATGTGCTCCTTCGAGTCGAAGTTTATCAACTCACAGTTTGCCACCATCGACAATATGGAGGACTTCCCCAAGGAGATAGCCTCTGCACGCACCTTCGTATTCGTACGTGACATAATGGCACTGCTTCAGGCAGGACTCATCAAGGGCGGCGACCTCGACAATGCTATCGTAATATACGAAAACGAACAACCACAGGAGAACATCGACCAACTCTGTGAACGTCTGGGATACGAGCATATCGACGCCACAAAGCTGGGATATATGCAGCACAAGCCACTGACTTGGGAAAATGAGTGCACACGTCACAAGCTACTCGACATCATCGGAGACATGGCACTTATCGGCAAACCTCTGAAGGGACGCATCATAGCAACACGTCCTGGCCACACCATCAACAACAAGTTTGCACGTGCGATGCGCCAGGAAATACGCAAGCATGAGATACAGGCACCTATCTACGACCCCAACGAGGAACCTGTGCTCGACATCAACCGCATACGCCAGGTACTGCCACACCGCTACCCCATGCAGCTGGTTGACAAAATCATAAGCATCAGCGGCACCACAATCGTAGGCGTCAAGAATGTCACATCCAACGAGCCTTTCTTCACTGGTCACTTCCCAGAAGAGCCCGTCATGCCAGGAGTGCTGATGATTGAGGCAATGAGCCAATGCGGTGCACTGCTTGTGCTCAACACACTTGAAGAACCAGAGAAATGGACCAGCTACTTCCTCAAAATCGATGATGTGAAATATCGCAAGAAGGTAGTGCCTGGAGACACTCTCATATTCAAAGTAGAACTGCTGGCACCTGTACGCCACGGTATATCATCTATGCAGGGATATATATTTGTGGGCGACACTCTCGTAGCAGAAGCAAAGTTCACCGGTCAGATGACCAAGAATAAGGAATAAGGTGTAAAGTATATAGTATTATATATTATAAAGTATATAGTATAAAGTATAAAATTGAATGTTTTAAAGATATAGGTTGTTATGGCAAATCAGATCAGTCCTATGGCTTACGTACACCCAGACGCCAAAATGGGTGACGGCAATGTTATCGGTCCTTTCTGCTATATCGATGCTGATGTAGTGATAGGTGACAATAACATCATGCAGAACAGTGTGACTCTCAACCAAGGCACCCGCATGGGTTCGGGCAACGAAATAATGCCTGGTGCCAGCATCTCAACCAAACCTCAAGACTTGAAGTTTAAGGGTGAGGTGACGACATGCCAAATAGGCGACAACAATTCCATACGCGAGAATGTCACCATCTCACGCGGAACTTTCTCCAAAGGCACCACGATAGTAGGCAACAACAACCTGCTCATGGAGAATATGCACATAGCTCATGACTGCGTAATTGGCAATAATTGCATCATCGGCAACTCCACCAAGTTTGCCGGGGAAGTAGTGGTTGACGACTGCGCAATCATATCTGCAGAAGTACTCGTTCATCAGTTCGTACACATCGGAGGATACGTGATGATACAGGGAGGCAGTCGCACTTCACAGGACATCCCACCTTATGTCATTGCAGGAAAGGAGCCTATACGATTTGCAGGACTTAACCTCATCGGTCTGCGACGCCGTGGATTCGACAACGAGACAATACTCTCCATACGCGAGGCATACAACCTCATCTACTCCAAAGGACTAATAAAGGAGGGTATCGAGGAAGTAAGGAAGACTATGGAGGTAACACCCGAGATACAGTACGTACTTGACTTTATCGAAAAAGCCGAAAGAGGCATTATTAGATAGTTCACAGTGCACCAAAGTTCATAGTTTTTAGTTTGAACCTGATAGTCATAACTGGCCCTACGGGTGTTGGCAAGACAGAATTATGTCTGAACATAGCCGAGCACTACGGCACGGATATCATCAATGCCGACTCGCGTCAGATATACGCAGAGATACCAATAGGCACTGCAGCACCCACCCCAGAGCAGATGCAAAGGGTGCACCATCACTTTGTCGGCACCTTACATATAGGTGACTACTACTCTGCATCAATGTATGAGCAGGAGGTAATGGACCTACTTACGGAACGTATGGCTCTCTCCTCACACGGTAGGATTTTGGGCATTGTCACAGGAGGCTCAATGATGTACATCGATGCCGTATGCAATGGAATAGATGATATTCCGACAATACACAACGACATTCGAGACACGATGAAACAGCGACTTGAAACCGAAGGCCTGGAGGCACTTGTAGCAGAACTGAAAACCCTCGACCCCGAACATTGGGAAACTGTGGACAGGAGCAATCCGCGCAGAGTGGTGCATGCGTTGGAGATTTGTCATCAGACAGGCAGGACATACACCTCCTTCCGCATTGGCAAGAAGAAAAAAAGGCCCTTCAACATCATAAAGATAGGACTGACACGTGACAAAGTGCTGAAAATAAAACGCAACCAAGTCATCATGGATCACAACGAGCTCTATGAACGCATCAACCAGAGAGTAATCAGCATGATGGACGAAGGACTCCTCAGCGAGGCAAAGCGTATGCTACCTCTCAGAAGCGACAAGGCGCTGAACACTATAGGGTACAAAGAACTCTTTAAGTATTTCGACGGATTAATATCACTCGACGAGGCTGTACGCCAGATACAAAGCAACAGCCGTGAGTATGCCCGAAAGCAACTCACTTGGTTCAAGAAAGATGAGGAAATGGTTTGGTTTCATCCTGACCAGTTTAACGACATTATAGCATATATTGATTCAAGATTAGACAATTAACTTTATCTCTACAATTATAAAGAACATCATCGCTCATGGAAATCAAGAAAAACATCGCCCAGGCACGCACTTGGATTACCACAAAGAACAAGGCTTTTTGGAATTGGTATAAGGGATGCTACAAAGGCAAGCCATGGTACACTAAGACACTCGTATTCATTGCATCAATGATAGTAGTATTCTTCCTCTATCTCGGTGCAGTCGATATCAATCTGTTCTGGCTATTTGGCAGGTCACCAGGCTGGGCTGAAATATCCGAACACAGGACGAGTCAGGCATCAGAACTGTATTCTGCCGACGGAGTACTGCTCGGTAAGTACTTTAATGAAAATCGTACACCCGTTGACTATCAAGATGTTAACCCTGTATTCTGGCGTGCTCTAATCGATACTGAGGACGAGCGTTTCTACAACCATTGGGGCATCGACCCACTGGGACTTCTCGGTGCTGCCAAGGATGCTGCAACAGGTAGAGGAGGACGTGGTGCCTCAACCCTCACACAGCAACTTGCCAAGAATATGTTCCGCGTACGTACTCAGTACAGCACTGGTCTGATAGGCAAAATCCCTGGCGTGAAAATACTCATTATGAAGACCAAGGAATGGATTACCGCCATCAAACTGGAAATCTATTTTGCATTGACAAAGGGGCGTCGAGAGGGCAAAAACGAAATATTAGTGCAGTATGCCAATACTGTAGACTTCGGGCATAATGCCTTTGGCATCAAGACAGCTGCCAAGACATATTTCAACACAACTCCACAGAAACTCACCGTCGACCAGTGTGCCATCCTTGTGGGAATGCTCAAGGCAACAACCTACTACAACCCTATCTCCCACCCCGAAAACTCCCTGCAACGTCGCAACGTGGTGCTCGACAACATGCGCCTGCACGGTGACCTCACCACGAAGGAGTTCAATCAACTCAAGCAATTGCCCATCGACTGCTCAGAATTTAACGTAGAAGACAACTACGACGGTCAAGCGAAATATTTCCGTGAGGCTATTGCAAAATATGTCAAGCAATTGAGCGAGGACTACGAAAGCCTTGAGGATATCGACCTATATAATGACGGTCTGAAGATTTACACCACCCTTGACACAAAGATGCAACAATATGCTGAAGCTGCAGCCACCAAACAGATGAAGCAGGTACAGCAAAATTTCAACAATCACTGGGGACTGCGCCGTACACAGCAAAACTTCATGTCAGGCGAAAAGCCCTGGCAAGACGAGCGACATCAAGAGATACCGCATTTCATAGAGGATATAGCGAAACAGCAGCCTGTCTATCAGTATCTCACCACAAAGTATGACGGTAATCAAGACTCTATCGACTACTACCTCAACAAACCTCACATGGTGAAGGTCTTTGACTATGAGAAAGGCGAGGTAGAAAAGGAGATGTCAACCCTCGACTCCATACGCTACATGGTGACTTTCATGCACTGCGCCTTTGTAGCAATGGAGCCACAGACTGGACATGTAAAGGCATGGGTGGGCGACATAGACTTTAATCACTGGAAATATGATAAGGTGACTGCAATGCGCCAACCTGGCTCTACATTCAAGCTGTTTGTATATACGGAAGCCATGGAACAAGGACTCACCCCATGCGACAAACGCCGTGACGAGTATTTCTCCATGAAAGTATGGGATGCATCGAAAAAAGAGGAGGTCACATGGGCTCCCACCAATGCCAATGGCTATTTCACCGGCGACTCTATGCCACTGCGTGCAGCCTTTGCACAAAGTATCAATTCCGTAGCAGTACGACTCGGACAGGAGATGGGCATAAAGAATATAATCGAGACCGCACATAATATGGGCATCCATAGCAAACTCGACGATGCTCCCTCACTGGCTCTCGGCTCCTGCGATGTCAGCCTTCTCGAGCTCACCAATGCATATTGTACAGCAGCTAATGGTGGCAAGGCGCATCCCGAACCAATACTCATCACAAAAATTGTAGATCGCAACGGCAATGAGATATATACTGCTCCAACAGAAGAGAAGCAGGCTATCACCGTCAAAGCAGCATACCTCGTACAACAGCTTCTGCAGGCAGGACTGCGTGAGCGAGGTGGCACATCGATGAGTCTGTGGGGATATATCGGAAAGTACAGTGACACCGAGTTTGGTGGCAAGACAGGAACCTCCAACAACCACTCCGATGCATGGTTTATGGGTGTCAGCCCCAACCTCGTTGTGGGAGCATGGGTAGGTGGCGAATATCGTTGCATACACTTCCGCACAGGAGCCTTGGGACAGGGTTCACGCACTGCGCTCCCCATCTGCGGATATTTCCTTGAGTCTGTCTTTGGCGACCCACAATTCAAGAAGTATCATGGCAAGTTCCAAAAACCTCAAGATGCTGACATAGAACGTTCTATGTACGAATGCACATATATAGGCAGTTCACGCAATGATACCATTGATGTCGATTCATTGGCACACAAGGAGGAACTCATCCTTGATGCTGATGGCAACCCCATAGAGCACGAGCATGGCGCTGCTACCGAACAGAAGCATTCCACCACCGTTGAGGAGGAAGTAACATTTGAGAATCTATAGTTAAACGTCAAAACATCAAAGATTAATGTACAGGCTCTTATCCTTCATAATACTTTTCAGTCTTCAATCTTCAATCTTCAATTCCCTTCACGCTGCCCCCAAGAGGGAGTTTAGAGGAGCATGGATACAATGTGTCAATGGACAGTTTCAAAACCTTGGCACAGAAAAGATGCAGCAGACCCTCACATACCAACTCGATGAGTTGCAGAAGGACGGGGTCAATGCCATCATCTTCCAGGTGCGTCCAGAGTGTGATGCACTCTATGAGAGCAACATCGAGCCATGGAGTCGTTTTCTCACTGGTCAACAGGGTATGGCGCCATCACCATATTGGGACCCTCTGCAGTGGATAATTGCCGAGTGCCACCGTCGTGGCATGGAACTCCACGCATGGATAAACCCCTTTCGCGCCAAGACAAAAGTTACCCATCAACTTGCTGCCAACAATATCGTCAACAGACGCCCTGACCTCGTCTTCCCATACGACGGACTGTATATACTCAATCCAGCTAAGCAAGAAAATCGTGACTACATCTGCCGAGTAGCAGCCGACATCATTCGTCGCTACGACGTTGACGGTTTCCATATCGATGACTACTTCTACCCCTACCCCGCCCCAGATTGTCAGATACCCGACCAGCAGGACTTTGCCAGCGATTCCAAAGGCTTTAGCAATATCAACGACTGGCGTCGCCATAACGTCGATCTCTTCATAAAGCAACTCCATGACACCATACAGTCCATCAAGCCATGGGTAAAATTCGGTGTATCTCCCTTTGGCATATACCGCAACAAGAGAAATGACCCTAATGGCTCCGACACTAACGGCCTGCAGAATTATGACGACCTCTATGCCGACGTCCTTCTGTGGACAGAACAGGGGTGGATAGACTACTGCGTGCCACAGCTATACTGGGAGATAGGCCACAAGGCAGCAGACTATAAGACGCTCATACATTGGTGGAACGATCATGCCAATGGACGTCCTCTCTTCATCGGCGAGGACATAGAGCGCACTGCGAAGTATCCCGACCCTTCCAACCCTCAGCAAAATCAGATGCAAGCAAAATATCGTCTTCATGAACAGCTACCTAATATCAGTGGCACCGTACTATGGTATGCCAAGGCAGCTGTGGATAACGTCGGAAACTACGGCACCATGCTGCGCAACCACTACTGGCGCACCCCTGCGCTGCCACCCCTCATGCCATTTATCGACGACACCACGCCAGACAAGCCCAAGAAGCTTAAACCCCTTTGGACCAGCGACGGCTACACTCTCTTTTGGCAAGCCCCCATGCACAGCACCTGGCGCAATGAAGCTCATAAATACGTAGTATATCGCTTTGCCTCCAAAGAGCCCATCGACATAGAAGACCCCTCCCACATCGTAGCCATCACCAACGTCCCATGGCTCAATCTGCCATATGACAATGGCAAGGAGAAGTTCATCTACATTGTCACGTCTCTCAATCGACTAGGCAACGAGAGCAAACCAGCTAAGAAGAAGGTCAAGTTATAGTTCACAATTCATAGTTCTCAGTTTATGGGAGGTCGTCGGGATTTTTTTCATTTCCAGCAGTTCAGTATCGACCAAAGTCACGCTGCTATGAAGGTGGGCACCGATAGCGATCTCCTGGGTGCCTTGGCAGCTGGAGGCAAGCGCATTCTTGACATCGGCACAGGTACAGGAGTCCTCGCTCTCTTCATGGCACAACGATATTCTGATGCCCACATCACCGCTATCGACATCGACGAAGGTGCTATCATCGATGCCACTGCCAACTTCTCCAACTCATCCTTCAGCGCTCGTCTGACGCTGCACCATGTTTCACTGCAAGACTTCGTCTGTTCTTCCTCCCCTATGGGGGGAGGTCAGGAGGGGGCTTTCGACTCCATCATCTGCAATCCTCCTTATTTTGACAAGAGCCTCGAGTGTCCTGACCGAAGCAGGGCCATAGCCCGTCACACCTCCAGTCTGCCCTTCCCCCTCCTTATCGACAGCGCATACCGCTTGCTATGCAATGGTGGCATGTTTTCTGTCATCATTCCCACCGAAGTACTTTCCACCTTCTCCGCCGAGAGTCTTATGGTAGGATTTAGTTTGCGCGATGCCTTTCATATCAGCAGTGTGCCCCACAAGGCTCCCAATCGCCATGTGCTAATATACAAAAAAGGCCGTGCAGAAGAAGTGCACGACCATACCTGTTGCATCAGGAATGCCGACCTCAGCTATTCCTCCTGGTATAAAAAAATTACGGGCGACTTCCTTAAGCCACCCGTAAAACTATCTTGAACTATCTTAAACCTACTACTTACTAAACTCCTTTATTCTCTGTTCCTCTGACAGTTTGCATATCAGCAGCCTGCCATCACGCTGTGCAACGATGTAGCCATCTAGTCCCTGCACCACCGTCTGCTTATTGCCTTCCACATTGATGATACAGTTTGCCGTATCGTATGTCTTCACATTATCACTTATCACGCTGTTGCCGTTAGCATCGCGTTTGGAGAGAGTCTGCAGCGATCCCCATGTACCGAGGTCGCTCCATCCGAAGTCTGCAGGCATCACATATATCTCCTCCGCCTTCTCCATTATAGCATAATCGACAGATATATTCTCGCACTCAGCATAACGCTCGTTTATCACCTCTTGCTCACGCTCTGTACCATATACGTCACGCATTGACTCAAACAGACGGTTCAATGCTGGCTGGTACATACGAAAAGCATTGATGATAGTCTTTACGTTCCATACAAATATGCCTGCATTCCAGAAGTAATTATTGTGGCTTATATACTCCTTTGCCGTAGCGAGGTCAGGCTTCTCCCTAAACTGCTCCACCTGAAATATCTCCTTATTCCTCATGCTGCTAGCAGCAAGGTCTGCCTGTATATATCCATATCCAGTCTCAGGACGAGAAGGTTTCATACCCAGTGTCACTATGCCGTCAGTCTCTGCAGCAAAATCGAGTGCAGCAGTTATCACCCTGCGAAACTCCGCCACGTTCATCACCACCGCATCACTTGGGGTCACCACGATATTGGCATCACTGTCCTTAGCATTGATGCGATAGCTTACGTATGCTATGCATGGAGCAGTATTTCTGCGACATGGCTCACACAGTATGTTGCCCTCAGGTATGTCAGGCAGTTGTTCCTGTACTATCGCCTTATACCCAGCGCTTGTCACTACCCATACGTTCTCTGCATCACATATACCCTTGAAGCGGTCGTATGTCAACTGTATCAGCGAGCGACCCACTCCCAGCACATCGATAAACTGCTTGGGGCGGTCCTCCGTACTCATAGGCCAAAAACGGCTTCCTACGCCGCCTGCCATTATCACTACATGATTCATATCTACTTACCCCAGGTATTTCATAAGTATCTTAGCATTACCGCTGTCGCGCAGCTTTGCTATTGACTTCTCTCTTATCTGTCTTACACGCTCACGTGTCAGTCCCAGTTCGTCACCTATCTCTTCCAGTCCCTTCTCATGACAGCCTATGCCGAAGCACTCACGTATGATTATTATCTCACGATCCTTTAGCACGCGGTTGAGCACAGCATTAAGTTCCTGTGCCATCGACTCATGATCCACCGTGCGGTCAGTGCGTGAGTCATCGCCACTCGCCATCACGTCGAGCATACAGTTTTCCTCACCATCCTGAAATGGAGCATCTATGCTCACATGGTGGCCGTCAGCCATGAGGCTCTGTCCTATCTTCTCCTCATCTATGTTAGTAGCCTCCGACAGCTCGCCCACGCTGGGGTGACGCTGGTTCTCTTGCTCAAATTTGTTTATCTCATGGTTTATCTTGCTCAGCGATCCAACCTGGTTCAGTGGTAGGCGTACTATGCGGCTCTGCTCTGCTATTGCCTGCAGTATGCTCTGACGTATCCACCATACGGCGTACGAGATAAACTTAAAGCCACGTGTCTCATCAAACTTCTGTGCAGCTTTTATCAGTCCTATGTTACCTTCGTCTATGAGGTCCGTCAGCGACAGTCCCTGATGCTGGTACTGCTTAGCCACCGACACCACAAATCGCAGGTTTGACGTCACCAGCTTATCCTTGGCGCGCTCGGCCTCCGGACCACCTTTCTTTATCTTCTGTGCCAGTTCGATTTCCTCATCGATGGTGATAAGTGGTGCACGTCCTATCTCCACAAGGTACTTGTCAAGGGCCTCACTATTACGGTTGGTAATACTTTTCTGAATCTTTAGCTGTCTCATGTAACCTTTTATCTACGTCTTTAACTTGATAATCCTCATTACATCAACGCACGCGTACACAAACATATTGTGCACACGAGCACATAATAGTTTGCAAAATTACAACTTTTTTTTCTTTCAACCAAAAAAAACAACCTTTTTCAGCAAATATTCGTATCTTTTTTTGTAACTTTGTCGCCGATATTTAGTAATGACACCATTTTTATGAGAAAAAAAAATACGACCAACGAAGAGCCAATAACAGCACAGGCTCCCACAGACGACAAGCCCGCTAAGAAGGCAACGACAACAAGAAAAAACACACTACGCAAACCACGTTCTACGAAGAAAGTACAGGAGGTAAAAGAGACCCCTGAGACGCCCAAAGCACCTGAAGCACCAAAGACACAGGAAACACTAGAGGTACAGGAGACTCCTAAAATTCAGGATGCACCCAAAACACCTGAAACTCCTGTAGCACTGACCATACCTGCCCTGCCTGACATAACGATACACAATATCATCGAACTCGCTCAGGCGCCACAGCGTGCCATAGTGCTCACCGATCAGCAGATACAGCAGCTCTCCCTCGACGACATACAGCGACGATACCGTTTCCTCGAAGACACCCTCGCACGTGTCCTCAACTACGATGTTGTCATCAGCGACACCAACATATGGCTCGAACTCCTCGTGGGTCATACCTCAAACCATTCCGACCCACGCGTCAATGCACGTCTGCAGTTCGAGCGACAGCTTGAGTTTATCTCAAAACTCATGAAGCACCGTGGAGGCAAATTCATAATTATGGGCGAGACATACGAAGAGATAGACCGCTTCGCAGCACTGCAGGACCCCACCAACCACAAGGAGGCCGACTTCACCGACAGCATAGTATGTCTCAATGCAGCAGCACGCCTTGCCAAGCGCCTTATCCTCGCCCAACAGCGCGAAAACCGCCTACGCATCGAGGGCATCAGCGCAGAGAGCCACCACGCATCCTTCGCCGATCCTGCCATAGTACGTCGCGTAGTCGAACTCTTTGCCACTGGCAAGCGAGTGCTCCTCATCACCAACGATGCCAGCGTTGCCATACGCTCCATCGGACTGTGCGACGACCTGCAGCGTATCAATGCCATTAACGACGACGATTGGGACACCATCTACGCCCCACTCCGCCCTATGGTATTCACCTTCGACGACCTCCGCATCCTCGACTACTACACCCGTCAGTTCTACTACCTGCAGATGGCTGCTGGCAAACCATGGATGGCAGACATCACACCACTGCCACGCATACAGGCACCCCAACCCCTTACACTGTGGCAGGAGGCATTCCGCCCTGGCGACAAACATCGTGGCGACAACCTTTTCATCACCGAACAGGAAAAGCCCACCACCCCCCCAGCGCCCCAGCCCAAGCAACCTAAGCAGTCCAAGCAAACCAGACAAGGTTCTTCTGCCAAGCAAAGTACACCTGCCAAGCCTGCTCAGCAAGCCAAGCCTACCCCACCGACTAAGCCTGTTGCCGACACCAAGGAGGCACCAGTAAAGGAGGCACCAGCAAAAGAAACACCAGCAAAAGAAACAAAGAAAACAACTCGCAGACGCTCATCTATGATTAAAAAAAGTTAAAAACTACCAAACTTTCAACTTTCAACTTTCAACTTTCAACTTTTCTTTGTACCTTTGCACTCGCTTTTCAGACCAAGAGCCGTCACAATGACGTTCGGAGAGATGGTAGAGTGGTCGATTACAGCGGTCTTGAAAACCGCCGTGC
>CAMHQF010000034.1:0-20878 GCA_946187445.1 uncultured Prevotellaceae bacterium | reverse complement strand
TTACTTACGTATCTTGCTAACTCGCTTTGTGCCGTCGCTCATCTGGAACTCCATGATGTTGACACCCTGCTGAGGTGTTGCTACGCGCGTACCATTTATATTATAATATGCTATGCCTACCACCTGAGCGTCATCATTACTTGATACACCCTTGATGGCAGTTGGGGTGTACTCACCATAGTGAGAGTTGCCGCGAGTAGCGAGCAGGTCTTCGTCGAGTGTTGCGCCTGCACCTGTCTCTGGGTCGCGTACTATGTCAGCAACGTAGCTTGCAGGATATACCTTGCACTTGTAGCTTGCATCATCGTATGGATTGTAGAAACCATGTGTGTTGCCAGCACCCTGTTCCTGTGCGTCGGCTTCACCAATGCAACCCTTGATAGTCAGTTCATACACTTTCTTTTCTGTGAGGTAATACTTGTTGTGACCTCTCATATCAGACTGACCAGTCTTCAACACAGTGTGCGAGAAGTCACCATTCTCTATGTACAAGTCCGCTCCATGTCCTATGCCTACACAATACTGTGCAGGATCATCCTCAGTACCATTCTCCCACAAGCAGTTAGCGATGTGCACATTACCGAAACGTATGCGTGGACAACGCTGTCCGCAACCATGATACCACCAGCAATTTACGAATGTGGAATTAAGGTTACCTTCTTCATCGCGATTATTGCTTGAACCCCACATTGAAGAACAACGGTGGTCGTCACTCTCGCCTGGTCTTGCCCAAGGAGCTATGTAATAAGCAAACTTACACCATGAAATGGTGATCTTATCCGCTCCATCTTTTGCATCCAGGTTGCCATCCATACCGTCCTGCAGGTCGCAGTGATCAATCCAGATATTGGTGCTACCAACGAGTGAGATATTGTCACATCCACTGATATCATAGGCACCAGGACCTTTAATAGTCACATTACGTATTATGCAGTTCTCCCACTTCTGACAATAAAAACCAGGATTAGCATCTGCAACATCTGAATGTTCATAGTTGTAAAGCAGTGAGCCAGGCAGACCATAGATAGTGCAGTTCTTTACACCATCATAACGAAGTTTCTCACCAAGAAAGATTTCACCGCTTATATATATAGTCTTCGATGCTTTACCGCCTTTACATCCCTGCAGTGCAGCGCGAAGTTCTTCTTCTGTTGTTACGGTAACAGGATTCTGGTTGTTACTGCCCGTACACTCTGTACCGATAGAAGCCCAACCGATGGGAGCATTCTCGTCAAATGGAGAGAGTTGTGCATAACCATTTGCTATGCATAGCATCATTACGATGATTGTAAGAATAGATTTCTTCATTGTTTTAGTTAGTTTTATAATTATAGTTAGTGCAACGGAAAATTTATATTCGTAGTAGTAAATGATTGTAAAATTTCGGTAGTAATTGTAATTTACGTTGCAAAGTTAATTATTTTTTTGTAAACGCGCACAAAAATGATAAAAAAAATGCGCAAAATGGGTAAAAAAAGTGCAAAAAACACAAAAATGGGGTGTATTTTATCGTCATACATCCCATTTTTCCTGTAAAAAGTTATTTTTTTGCTTATTTTTCTCGCTGTCCTGAGAAATTATAAATTTTACCTCCTTTTTCTATCGTGAGGCGATTGTTTTTCATCACTTTGATGACACGAACATTGTTATTTACGTTCTCTGTTTCTTCTACATCCTCTATCGCAGTAGGATATGTATAGAAACCTACAAATGAGCTCTTATATGACTGCAGCGCGCTCTTGAGTTCGGGAATAATTTCTTTATTGTCATCTTCAGCAGCATTGTCGAATGTCCAAGAGAAATCACCCTTCTGACAACGACCGGCACCATACTGACCTGTGACATGGGCAACGACATTTTCTGTTGCTACAGGAGTACAGTCATACAGTTCGCCGTTGGTGTCGAAGTTGCTGTAGGTTGCGCCACCGTTGGTAGCTGTAATGGTTGAAGGAACCTTCTCACTACGAAAGGAAACCTCGTAGGCATCGAGACCGTAGGTGGTAGCAGTGTTCTGGCTAAAGTATGACTTGGCACCCTCGATGTGGTTGTTGTATGCCTTACACAAGCCACCTGCTTCACCAGACATCACGCCCTTTGATTTCGTACCCTGCTTTTTCAGTTCGGCAACGTGCCAGAGGTCTGAACCCTGAGCAGATGACACGATGGGATAGCGGCAGTTGCGGAACCAGTTGTTTTCTGCAAACACGCATGAAGCCGAAGCCATGCCTATGCCGTAGAGTCCGTTTCCGTCATAATAGTTGTTATAGACGTGGATGGCATGGCCGTGACGGCAGCGTGGCAGACGCTGATCGGCATGGTCAAACCAGTTTTCGCAATATGTGAGGTTGTCGGCATAGTCTATTTTCTCATTATCTTCCAGTGCTGCTTTTGCATCAACGAGGCAACACTTACCACAGTCAAAGTAGTGGTTGGCTGCGATGGTACAGAAGTTTGATGCCTTGGTATCAACGGCACCGTCACCCTTCACCTTGTCGCCACTGCCTCCTGCTCCGTAGAACATATCCATGTTGTGAACCCAAATGTGGGAGTTCTCACGAGATATCTCTATGCCGTCATCAATACAAAGCATGATGCCGAGGTTACGAATCTCCGTACCCACACAGTTGCTTATCTGCATACCAAAATTATAAAAGGTTGCGTCCTTACCTATGCCTTCGATGGTCAGTGGCAATTCTGTAACGGGTGCTTCTGCCTTTACCATAAGTCCCTGACTTGACATACTATCGTCAAGGTCGCTGAATTTTACTGTTCCTATTACGCGTATGCAGAGAGGTTTCTTCAGTGCGCCAGAGTAGGTACACTTACGGAAACCGTCAAGAATATCCTGTATGCCAGTATAGGTAATATCTGACTCCTTGCCGCTTGTAGAGGTCTTTTTCCATGTTACGGAGATGCTCTTTGCGTTCTTAGACGTCACATACAGCACGATGGCGTCGTCCTTCAGCGTACCGTCGTTTTTGTATGCACCTACGCCCTCTGTCCATCCACTTGTAGGACGATTATAGTGTGCGTAGCCCTGACGGTTGTGGGCACGTACCTCCAAACTCTGCGTCGTGGAAGCCTCGCCTGACATTTCACTACCATTACTGCTCAGTGGCACCACCTTCAGTTGGTAGTTGCCCGCCTTGAGGCCTACTGCATCGGCACGGCCGCATGTGCCGTAGTTACGTACCAACTCATTGTCGAGCTTTGTCCATGAGTTTTGTCCTGCAGGGCTGACATACACGTTGTAAGCCTGTGCACTGCTCATGTTGGCCCATTCCACCCATGCCGTTTCGAGCCAACCGCTGGCATCGTTGATTGTTACTGCTGCAGATGCCTGCATGTTGCCTACCACCGCAATTGTCAGTGTAATGAAAAGATTACGTAAAGCAATCTTACAATTAGAATAAATCATTTTTCTGTTAGGTATAGTTAGTTATAATAAATTAATGATTGCGCTGCAAAATTACTATTTTTTGTGCACGTAAACAAATAAATAGTAAAAAAAAGAGAAAAAAAAAGAAAAAAGCAGACAACCCCATCAAGGATTGCCTGCTTTCTCTATATACTTTATATATAATATATTACTTTATCTGCTGACCAGCAGCACTGTATATCTTGCCAGCCTTCTTTATTATGAGTTGGTTGTCGCTTATCACCTTCTCCACCTCACTGACTGCTGGCTGTGAAGCCTTTACTGCCTCCACCGCCGTAGGTGTGCCGTCGGCATTCACCGTGCCGTCAACCACTGCATTGAGGAAGTTCTCAAGGTTGCTGAAACCGTTGCTTACTATCGCTGCGCCATCCTCGGCATTGTTCTTGTCAAGACCGTTGTTGTCCTCATAGGTGTCAGGCATACCGTCGCCGTCAGTGTCTTCTACGGCGCTTGTGCCTGAGAGGTCGGGGTAGATATTGGTCACGGTACTGCCGTCAGACTTTGCCGTTGCGGTGAGAGTAATGTATCCGTTTTCCGCATATTCCGCCACATCAATGTCGTTTGGCGTATCTATGATACCTATGCCACGTGCAGGAGTCGTGCCACCGGCTGTTGACGGACCAAAATACTTAGGAGCTATGTCGCCATGAGCCTCCTTGAGCAGTCGGGTGTCAACGGCATCATACTTTGGCAATGAAGCACCAGCGCCTTTATATACTGACTCGAAAGCCTCATCGGCTGATTCCCATTCCAAGCCTGACAGACCACCTTCTGGAAGAGACTTCAGAATGTAAGTATCATAAAATGTTTGGGCTGTCGCAGAAGAATAGCCGTTCTTGGGGTTGAGTGCACGCAGACTATTGTTTGTAGCAAAACCGTAGAGGTTGTCGTTGTTTATGAGGTCAAGGTTCTCCTGTTTCCACACATTACTAGTAACCTGCTCCATGAAGGTGCTGCGTTCAAACTTATTTCCGCTGAGATACCACTCTCCATAACCGTCACTACCACTTTGAGAGTCCATCTGCGTAAAGTAGCGCGAACTGCTTACGTTTGTTTTGGTACATGGACCTGGACGGTAATAGTTGTTTATCATGTACACGCGGTTGTATCCCAAGTGGTTTCCTTCACTGTCATTGTTGATGGTCTTATAGTCTTCGCCACCGTAACCTGAGTTGGATTTGCCCCAGTTGAAGATTACGTTGTTGGCAAACTCCGACTCCACCTGTGCATCGTGGGTGTGCTCGCCTTGTCCTATCTTTGACTCATTTCGCACGCCGTTGAAACGTGGCACGCGGTTGTTGCAGTTGGTGATTAGGCAGTGGTGCATAGTAGAGTGCTCACCGCCCCATTGCATAGCATATGAACGTGCGCCCTTGGCATTCATACTGTTGTAGAGTCCCTCACCGATAATGCACCATTGCATCGTGGTATATTGACTGTCGTATGCAGTTAGACACTCCTCCATAGACCATGTGATGGAACAGTGATCCACAATGACGTTCTTGACATTCTCTATATCAAGTGATGCCATACTCTTGTTTGCCATATAACCTGCAAGGTCACCAGCACGGAAACGTATATAGCGCACTATCACATTGTCCTTGTTGATGTAGAACTTATAGCCTGCTATGCAGATACCACCACCTGGCGCTGTCTGACCAAGTATTGACACGTCGCCGTAGTTGAAGGTGAGGTTTGACTTGAGCAGGATGGTACCAGCCACTTTAAATAGGATTGTACGGGGTTTGCCGCCATTATCGTGGCGTATAGCCCAGCGCAGGGTGCCCACGTCACTATCCGTCCCATCCTCGAGACTTGTGACATAATATACCTCACCGCCTCTGCCACCAGTGGTGTATTTGGCATAGCCGTCAGCACCTGGGAAGGCAAGCTGACCACTTGTGATTGGTGTCTCGGCAGCATCAGCTGTCATAATGCTGACCATCATAATAATCAGCGAGAAAAATAGGTTTCTTTTCATCATTTTTTAGGTTTTATTTTTAATCTCTTTTTGTTGCTTTTGGAAAAGATATCCTTTTGGGGGGCCAAAACATATCCTTTTAGGGGCGAAAAGATATCCTTTTAGGGGCTAAAAGATATCCTTTTCTGAGGCTATCTGTTACGTGTTGATAATCAACAGGTTACAACTGTCCCGATTCCACCAGTCTTACCACCCTCTCGGTGAGTTTGTCCTTGCCCTCCGGGTCATAGTCTTTTTTCAGCGAAGCACCAAACATCCATGCGAAAGATTGGTAGAATACTGCCTTCGTAGTGCCCAAGAACGCCTTCACGAGGTCATAGCTTGAGGAGTTTGTCTCGCGGTATATGAGTTTTATAAGCAGTTTGCCCTGTGTGAGACTGAGCTTTTTCATCCTCGGCGTATATTCCGCCTTGATGCTCTTCTCCACCACCTTCATGTGCTCCTTGCGTGCCTTGTCGCTGGGCAGCGTCTCCAGATATTCGTACGTCTCTATTATAGCGCGGTTTACCTCCTTGGCGATAGGCAGCACCCTCTTCACGTTATACACCAATCGGTCGTAGGTCTTGCGCTGCTTCTCATTCTTAAACGTCATAGGACCGAAGACGTACACATTGTTCATCTCCACGTATTTGATGCTGTCACCTTGGTCGAGCACCTTACCCACCTTCACCATAGGCACGAAAGTGGGACTGTCCATATCCACTTTGCGATCCTCTGGATTTTTCTTGTGGTGCTTCTGCGCTATGGCATTTGCTGTCATCGCCATGCAGCAAAGAAGAGCCACAACGATGTGTAGGCTATGTGATGAAAATATTTTCACGGGGACAAAGGTACAAAAAAAGTATAAAGTATTAGGTATAAAGTGCAAAGTTTTACATAAAATTATGAATTATGACACGAAGTGATGAGCATTTTTATTGCGAACTAATTGTGGATTGTGAATTATTTTGTAACTTTGCAGTTCAAAATCCATAAAACAACAATGATGAAAAAAGGTAATCATAATTCGTCTATTCGTCTATTCGTCTATTTGTCAATTTGTATCCTCCTGCTCGCATCATGCGGCAAGGGCAAGTTTCATGTAGAGGGACACATCACCGAGGCAAAGGACTCTGTGCTGTATTTCGAAAACATGAGTCTTGACGGCCCCGTAGTGGTTGACTCTGTCATACTCGATGCTGACGGTGCCTTCTCTTTCTCCGGCGATCGTCCTGAGGCACCCGACTTCTACCGTCTGCGCATCGCCAACGGCATAATCAACATTTCTGTCGATTCCATCGAGACTGTCAGCATCAAAGCCTCCTACCCCACCATGTCAACTCAGTATGAGGTGACAGGCAGTGAGAACTGCAGTAAAATCAAGGAACTCGCCCTACTGCAGCAACAACTCCTGGCACAGGCAATCGCCATCAGCTACAACACTTCACTGGGGGCACAGCAGACGGGCGACAGCATAGCACGTATTGTCGAGGCGTATAAAGACAACGTGCGAAAGAACTACATATTCCGCGAACCGCATAAGGCATACGCATACTTCGCACTGTTCCAGACCCTCGGCGACCAACTGATATTCAATCCCCGCGAGTCGGAGATGGACGTAAAGACATTTGCCGCCGTTGCCACCTCATGGGACACTTACTACCCAGAGGCGCTGCGTGGCAAAAACCTCCATAACATCGCTATAGAAGGACTGAAACAGGTACGCATACTGCGGGCAAAGGAACGCCCATACGAGATTGACGCATCAAAGGTGTCAGAGGTGTCGATCATCGACATACCTCTCACTGACAACAGAGGCAAACAGCGCTCCCTCACCGAACTCAAAGGCAAGGTGGTGCTCCTCGACTTCCATATTTTCGCTTCTGACTACAGCACGGAGCGTATCATGATGCTGCGCGAACTGTATAACAAGTACCATGCACAGGGACTGGAGATATATCAGGTTTCACTCGATTCCAACGAGCATTTCTGGAAGACACAGACTGCTGCACTGCCATGGATAAGCGTGCGCGATGCTGATGGCGCACGATCCAGTTATCTACAGCGATACTTCATACAGCAACTACCCTCTTACTTCCTTATCGACCGCTCCAACTCCCTCTATAAGCGCGGCGAACAGGTCAGCGACATTGACACCGAAATCCAGACCTTGCTTAAAAAGTAATGCAGGATTCAAACAAAAATAACGCAAGACAGTTTCACCCTCTCTCTTCGGAGGGGGACGGGGAGAGGCTTCTTCTCTTCGACTTCGGCTGTGTCATAGTAAATCTTGACAAGCAGCGATGCGTCAACGCACTCTACAAAGTGGGGTGCGGAGCCATAGCAGGATATGTCGATGAACATCGTTCGGAAGATCTCTTCCACGAGATAGAATTAGGCGGTGAAACCGCAGTTTTCTGCGACGAGGCACGCCGACAGTCGTCATATACCGACAGCGACGGCGTACATCACCCCTGCACCACCTCCGACGAGGACATTATATGGGCATGGAACGAACTGCTCATCGGCATCGACGTGGAGAAACTGCGCCTCATAAAGCATCTGCGCGACGACCTCGGATACAAGACCGCCATACTCTCCAACACCAACTGGATGCACTGGGACAAGTCCGTAAAAGATTTCTTTGGCATCGACGGCTACAAGGTGGAAGACTATTTCGACCACGTATTCCTCTCCTGCGAGCTGGGCATGGTGAAGCCCGACCGCCGTATCTACCAACATGTAATTGATACCACAGGCGTAAAGGCAGAAGACATACTTTTCTTCGATGACTCCGCAAGAAATTGTGAGGGAGCGCGCCAATTGGGCATCACAGCCATCCACGACCCGCAGGGCAGCGAGTGGGTTAAAATACTCAGAAAGGATAACTGTGAACTGAAAGCCGCCGCCGTCATCGGTAACTTCGATGGAGTACACCAAGGGCATCGCTACATTCTTGACGAACTAAAGGAAGTGGCAGAGAAGGAACACCTCACGCCTCTCGCCATCACCTTCGACAAACACCCTCGTGCTGTGTTCCTGCCAGACTTCAAACCATCTTACATCAACACCATACCAGAGAAGATAGCCTTGCTTCAGAAAGAGGTAGGGAATGTTAAGGTCCTGGCGTTCAATATGGATCTTGCCAATGTCACGGCATACAATTTCATGAAAGACTATCTGCGCGATGAGATGGGCGTAAAAGTATTGTTATTAGGCTATGATAACAGATTTGGCAAGCGCAATAATGACGAAAACTTCGATACATACTGCAGATATGGAGAGGAGCTGGGCATCAAGGTTATTCAGGCTCACCCCATAGATGTGAAAGGCATCCGCGTATCATCGTCACAGGTGCGCCACGCCATCGCCGATGGACGTATGGAAGAGGCGACCTTCTCCTTAGGCAGACCATTCTCCATCACAGGGCGTGTAATCGAGGGACATCAGGAGGGACGCAGGATAGGATTCCCCACTGCCAACATCCTGCCACCTTCGGACAAGATACTACCCCCTAATGGAGTTTATGCCACCAACGTCATCATCGACGCCAACCATTATAAGGGTATGACAAACGTGGGCACACGTCCTACATATAACACCGATTCTGCCGATGAAACCGTGACAATTGAAACAAATATCTTCGATTTCAACGAAGATATTTACGGAAAAGACATAATGGTGGAGTTTCTTCACAAAGTACGTGACGAACAACAATTCGACTCCCCCGAAGCTCTAAGGCAACAAATAGAAAAGGACAAAGAAACTATCCTCAACCTATAACTCCACCTAACTCCCCCATAAATGAAAAAGACCCTCCTATACATTATTATATTTGTGGCAGTGCAACTCACCGTCACCTTTGGCACAGCAGCAGTGCTGAGGCTGTGGTTTCATGCAGTAAACCCCACATCGGCAACATCATTGATCACCATATCGGCACTGACATCCCTCATTACCCTCGTCCTCTTCTTAGGTTTCAGGTGGTGTCCCGTCAGCCGCAACTACATCCGTACACGTCCCTGGAGCACACTCCTGTGGACGGCTATCCTCGCCATCGGCATCATCATACCCCTGTCATTCCTTGAGGAACTGATACCTGAGGCATGGCGTACCGACCTTGTAGGTGACGACCTGATGCAGATGCTTCAGACTACCGAGGGATATTTCGTGGTATGTATGTTAGCACCCCTTGCAGAGGAGGTAGTATTCCGCGGTGCCATCATCCGTGCCCTGCAAGGGTATTTTGCAAAAAAGCAGGCACAATCAACCAGAGGTAATCATAATTTTCAATTTTCAATTTTCAATTTTCAATTTGACAGCAGCTTTGCAGTTGTCATAATCTCCGCACTTATCTTTGCCGGCGTTCATTTCAACCCCGCACAGATGCCCCATGCCTTCATCGTGGGTTGTCTGCTCGGTTGGCTTTTCGTTCGCACTGGCAGCATCGTGCCGGGCTTCATCCTCCATTGGATAAACAACTCTGCTGCATACGTCGTCGCAAAGATGTTTCCACACATCCCTACCGATGCACCCATGGAACAGTACTTCGGTGGCAACACCCCTGCAATATGGCAAGCAATCATCTGCTCACTGATGCTTGCCCTCCCTGCACTCTATCAACTGAATAGGGTGATGAAGAAAAACAATACATTTAGTACCATTGGTATAGTCTTGTTGATGTTGCTTGCAACTAACAAAATATCAGCAGAAGACCGTGTGATTCCCTTTACAGAAGAAAAAGAGCGTTATTTCGTTGATATAACCGTGGCAGGAGAGAAGGTACATGCAATGCTGGAAACAGGCGCAAGTGCTTTCAACATGTCAGAAGAATTCTATGAAGCCCACAAAGACTCACTGAACTTGACACTGAAGCCCGTAGGTGACCGGATGGTATCAGACTTGGAAACGAAAAAAGGATATAATGTGCTCTATGCAGGAATAGGCACCTTCTCCATCGGAGAAGTGTTGTATCATGGGCAGGTAATAGTTACCGATAAGCCACGCAAATATCAAGTTTTGCCAGTTCAATGTCTGCATCACCCTTCCGACTCATCTTCTATAATAGTGGTTGATCCGTTTAAACATACTCTGACATTTAAAGAGAAAGCATTCAGATACGAACTTGCCGATAAAAAATGGACTGCATACCCATTGCACAGGAATAAGAAGAGTATAAAGCCATTGCTGACAACCACCGTAAAAATAGAATTGAACCATAAGGAGTACAGCATACGAGGTGACTTTATGGTTGACATGGGATGTGCTAACCATCTCGTTTTATCAGAGAATGACGAGCAGGTAGTTGCACTTATTGATTCCGAGGAGGATGCAATAAAACAAAGCAGGGATGACAGGGGGCATGTCAGCGGACTCGCATTCAAATGTGAAAGGCTCAAATTAAACAATGCCTCTTTTCATAATATTTGGATATATATAAAAAAGAAGTATTACGCTCCAAATTCAAAATGGACCGGTCTCATCGGTCTGAAAGCCTTTAGGGGCAAATATGCATTTGACTGGGGACGCAAAACCCTGTACGTAAGGTAAAGACATACATCTTTTTCATTTAACATGCAGAAATCCAGATTGCGGGTTTCTGCATGTTTTTTTTATTATCCACGATGTAAATACCCTGTTTACGATGTCTGTTCGTTGTTAATCGGAAAATCGTTGCACCTTTGCAGCGATTTTTAATATTAATTTTTAACTGACACAAGATGAACAGACTTTACTTGTTATTGGGAATGTTGTGCATTGCCATTTGTATGCAGGCGCAACACAAACCCAAGAAAGACCGTGAACGGAAAAAGATGAGCGAGATTACCTCCGTCATCAGTATCAACAACCTGCAGAAAACATCCATACATGATGCCCTGAGCCATAAACGTGCAAGGCTGGAAGCGATGGACAGCACGGTAGGAGCTAAGCAACTGGCTTTCCAAAAGTACGAGATAGAGAGGGAGTGTCATGAGGAATTCATCTCGCAACTGTCAGACAAGCAGATTTCAGACTATTGCAATACGGTGTTTGCACCGGAAATAACGGCGAAGACAGAGTACCGTATGTCACTGCTCAAGGAAGTGGACAACGACTATACAGATGAGGAACTTGCGAAGGCACAAAAGGACATCTACAACTACCTCATGCTTGAAAAGATTGTATATTTCAAGTACAAATATGACTTTGCCAAGCAGAAAGAGAACATAAGCCGGCTGAAGGCTATACAGCCTGCATCGCTGAAAGCAAGCATAAATAACGAGAAGCAGAAAGGCTACGGCAAGGTAATGGCAAGCAGGGTTAACTGGCGAGGCAGCCACAGTGCAGGACATCACGGGAGGAACGGACGATGAGAAAAATACTTTTCACTATGGCAATGCTTGTCTGTGCTCTATGCGTCTCAGCACAACAGACCATGCCTACAGACAAGCAACTACTTACTCTTGCCCGTCAATACAGATACGGCATAGCACGTGACGTCAGCCCCGAAAAGGCGTTCATGATTTACAACCATCTTGCACGTAAAGGCAACCTCAAGGCTATGAACGAACTTGGCAAGTGCTACCTCAACGGCGATGGCGTGACACAGGACTACGAAAAGGCATACCGCATATTCAGAAAGGCAAGCCAGTTGGGCAATGTCAACTCAAAATGCCATCTTGCTGAAATGTATATGAAGGGTCTCAATGGAGTAGTCAACTGCAAAAAAGCATACAAACTATACAAGGAGGCTGCTGATTCCGGCTCTGTGCAGGGATTATATGGAGCAGGTTATCTGCTTTACAAAGGCTTCGGCGTGGAGCAAAACTATGCAGAAGCCATCAAGCTCTTAGAGAAAGGTGCGGAGAAGAAACATCCCGGTTGTAGCATGCTGCTTGCCTCCTACTATGCCAACGGCTATGACAGAGACCAAGACCTTGACAAGGCGGAGGAGTATTATCGCCGTGCATCACGGGACGGTAACAGCTGGACGGTAGATATTACCAAGATGGGGGTAGCAGACTCTATCGCGAAGCGAAGAAGCCGTAAAGGCACGTGGAAACACATCAAGAATAAAGTGCTGCCAGGCGAGGCTATGCCAGAACTTACGTCAACCATTGACGCGAGTAATATCGCAGGTCGTTGGAAAGGTACGTCATATACCTATGACTGGTCAAGAAAGGTCATTGTAGGAGAGCAAGACATCGCTCTTGATATAGAGTGCATGGATAACGACAGCATACATATAAGCTATTATGTAGGCGACTCTCTTTCCACCGCCTATTCTCCTGTTTTGAAGAACGGAACTTACCAGTCAAAGAGACTTACAAATGAGCAGAAAGAGTATTCCTGGACTGTCACGCAGACCAAGTTCGGAATGAAAGGCTACAACCTCTTGGCTGACTTCAAGACTCTGAACACCGGCAACTTGTCCTTCCGCAAGCCACAGCTTGCCGTGCTCAGCCGCGACAACGATGCAAACTGCCTAAATAGCGATTCTCTGAATACATTCTCCATACAGCAAGTGCAATACTCTGCTGGCTTGCTTGAGATGGAAATTGTCGCTTCAAAGGAGATGGATGTCAACATAAGCATTTCATCTATATATGGCACGCTTCTGCAGAATTTGGGCAGGCAGAGACTTACCGAAGGAAACAATAAACTGACGTTCCGCGCGTTATCTATGCAGGAGGGCGCAGCGTGCATTGTCACAGTATCACGTAAAGGCGAGAGGCACTCGAAGACCATAACTGTCCGCAGCCATGAATAGGACAGTAAAGTTTCTGCTCGCGCTTCTCACTTTGACTTTCTCCTTCACCGCCCCTTGTCTCGCATGTTATGATGAGGCCGAGGATGACTTTTATGATTACTGTGAGGATGAGGACGATGACGAAAATGATGTGTACTTCACAATGTTACCAAATATAGATATTTGGGGCATTGATCGCTCAAATGATGGCGATAGTAATTCTGATGACTTTAAAGACTCTATTTGGTTGCCTGAACTCGTGGTTACAGGAAGTCAAGACAATGATGATAACTTTGTTGAAGGTGGTGACACATACGACGGGGGAAGTATACCAGAAGTTATAGTAAGAGGAACGAATAGAACTCCATCATTGAACGGCTGGACAAATTTAGCTATCAGTTGGTTAAATGCCCATGCTCATTCAAATAGTACACATAAATGTGCAATGTACATAAGATTAGCCTTAGGGGCTGCAGGTTTCAACACAACAGGACATCCGCAATACGCAAAAGATTATGGCAGTTTCCTAAAGAAATTAGGATTTGGTGAAATTCCCAAGGAAGGATATTCTCCTCAGGTGGGAGACATTAGGGTTTGGCAAAACTATCCAGGAGGTAATATAGCTGGACATATAGACATGTATAATGGAACCAAATGGGTTTCTGATTTCGTAGAACCTATTGATGATGGTCCTGGAAGAGGCTATAGGCTTTATAATAATTATAAAATTTATCGCAAATGAAAAAAAAGTGTTGTTTATTTAGAATGCTTACAATTGTTGTTGTCGCATTGCTACCTATTTTCTGCCATGCCGAAAATTCTAGTCAGATGACATGCGAAGAATTGAAACAATTTTATGTAAGGTATCATGAAATTTGGGATGAATATCCAAATGTAATATGGTGGCAGAATTCTGAAAGTTACAATTACGTAAGCAGTCATTGTACACATGATTTCTTTTCCCGCCTAGAAGACGAAATGACGAATGGTGTTGGAATTGACCTCCTTACTTGTGATTATGGTGATATGATGATAATGTCAACCATGGAAATTAAGCCTGGAGATAATTGTTACATAATGACATTCAAGGCTGATGGTAATTGGGATAGTAAAGGAAAATATATAAAGGATGTCATATTACATATATACACTGAAAATGGATTGATTTGCAATATTATTGAATCCAAACAGTAGAAAGAGATCCAAACTAGATGATTTAATACAGAGAACCTTCCCCCGTATAATTTGCGAGGGGAGGCGTTCTGTTTTTGTGGGGTAACTAAATAACAAATACTTTTGTCTTAATTACCTTCAGATATTTCTCGCCAATAGCCAAGGACTTTCTTTGATTTCGCAAGAATATTCTTTCATGGGTAAACTTCGTAATGCACCTGCTATTTACGATATAAGAAGTGTGTATGCGCCAAAACATGGTGAGGCCGGCATCATTTAACTTTGTCAGAATCTCACCTAAGGATTTCAAGGACAGACTTCCTTGCGTCTATAGGATGCCACAAGGAATGATGATTTGAGGTGGATTCTATGTAAGCATAATCCAAAGGATTAAATACAGTTTGCACCCTATCTTGAAAGCAAATGAAAACATTATTGTTGTCGATAGAATGTTCTGCATCATCTTCGACTATCTCTATTTGCATAGAATGATTTTCATCAATGTCAATTTGCTTTACAACTTTTGTGTTTTCATAACCGTGAGGCAAGTGCACGATGATTGTCTTTCTTTTCATAATTGTAACATTTTATAAGAACTTAAAATGCTACAAAGGTGCAACGATTTTCCAATTAACGAAGAACAAACATCGTAAACAGATAGATTACATCGTGATTGTTACATACAAAAAAAATCCTCTGCCTTATCTTAGGTAGAGGATTGCTTCCGGTCCCTCGTTAAAAAGAAGGTCAAGGATGGAGAGACCAGGGATAAAGCCGTGACGACGTTGAAAGGTTTGGTAGTAATGAACGGGAACGTTAACGGGAACGTGAACAACTCTCCCTCCTTGTTGGGGAGTTGGGGGGAGGCTCGTTAGTTTTACCTCTTTCTTTACCCCGATTAAATCGAGCATTTTCCTCATTATGGCAAGGTTATAGTCAAAGAGGTGCTGCCAGTTGTTAGCCTTGAAGGTTTCCTCATCAAAGAAAGGGTAGATGTCATCCTTATAGTAATCAAAAAAAGGTGACATACCGTAAGCACTCTTCAGTGCCTCCCAGTGGTGATGCCGCCAGTTGCCGTGCTCGCTGACGAGGACATTTTTAACGGGAACGTTAACCTTTTGAACTAACGAAGCGTCTTGAACCAGCGCGTCAGCGCGATTTGAACCTCCTTGAACCTCTTGAACTTTTGTGGTTACTGGCACCGTCAATATCTGCTTGCCATTCGCCGTTGCAATCTCGCAACGGTTACGGGAAGTTTGTTTGACATAGTTCTCGCTGGCATCAATATATACGGTTTCATCGGTACTGAACAATTGCCTGTACCAATCCACACTGCCGAAATATGTGGTGTGCAGCATCATCGTCTCTTATCCTCTCGACATGTCACGCGCTTGTTGTGATAAAAGGCATGGCTCAGTGCCTTGATAACCTTCTTGGCATCCTTACGCGGCACCTCTACGAGGCAGAAGTTTGGCATGATGTCGATATGTCCCACATCCTGTCTGCCAGGCACGTTGCGGTTGATAAACTGCATCACCTCGCCAGGGAAGAAGCGGTCGTTTCTGCCAAGGTTGATGAAGAGTTTGGTATAACCCTTCTCCACCCCTCCGCGGGGTTTCTTGTTCTTCCAGTCCGTGCCGCCTTTGTCCTTCTTTTCCTTCTTGCTGAGCACCACCTCCTCTATCTCTGGGGCATCGGCGTAATACTGCAGGAACCTGCCAAACTCCCTGCTCACCACCTTCTTGAGTATCTCCTCCTTATCCACATACTCGAAGTGTCGGCGTATCTCTGTCATGAAGGGTTCTATCTGCTGGTCATCGACATCCGTTTTCTCGATTTCATCGATGGCACGGAACAGTTGTTTGGTGCATATCTCCTCCGCTGTAGGTATCCTGCCCGCCACGAAAGTCTTGCCGATAATCTTCTCCACGTCTCGTATCTTATGGCGCTCACGGCTGTGTATGATGGCTATCGACGTACCCTTCTTGCCTGCCCTGCCCGTTCTGCCTGAGCGGTGTGTATATGACTCGGTATCATCGGGCATGGAGTAGTTGATGACGTGTGTAAGGTCGTTGACATCCAGTCCTCTTGCCGCCACGTCCGTTGCCACGAGTAGCTGTGTCAGGTGATTGCGGAAACGCTGCATCGCTAGGTCACGCTGCTGTTGCGACAGGTCGCCGTGCAGAGCCTCTGCGTTGTATCCCTCCTTGATGAGTTTGTCGGCAATCTCCTGTGTCTCTATCTTTGTTCTGCAGAATATGATGCCGTATATCCTCGGATTGTAGTCCACCACACGTTTCAGTGCGAGGTATTTGTCCTTTGCGTTCACCATGTAGTATATATGGTTGACGTTCTCCGCCCCCTCGTTACGCGAACCCACCACTATCTCCTCATGGTTTTTGAGGTATTTCCTTGCCACCTTCTCCACCTCCTTGCTCATTGTGGCAGAGAAGAGCAGGGTGTGATGCTCCTCGGGCAGTGCCTCGAATATAGCGTTTATGCTGTCAGAGAAACCCATGTTGAGCATCTCGTCCGCCTCATCGAGCACTATGTCCGTCACTCCTTCGAGGTGCACCTTGCCACGTTCCATGAGGTCTATGAGTCTGCCTGGCGTCGCCACTATTATCTGTGCGCCGTGTCTTAGCGAGCGTATCTGGTCGCTGATGCTCGTCCCGCCATACACCGCCACGATGTTGATGCCCTTGAGGTACTTGGAGAAGTCACGCAGGTCGTCCGTTATCTGCAGACACAGTTCACGTGTGGGCGACAGCACCACCGCCTGTGTGGTACGATCCTTGGCGTTTATCCTCTGCAGCAGTGGCAGTCCGAATGCCGCCGTCTTGCCCGTACCCGTCTGTGCCAGGGCTATGAGGTCCTTTGAACCTTCAAACCCCTGAACCAAGAAAGGTATCACCGCCTCCTGTATCGGCATGGGGTGTTCGAAGCCAAGCTCATCGATGGCGTGGCATATTTCAGGTATTATACCCAGTTCTTCAAAACTCATCTACAATCTTTTATCTATAATCTAAAATCTATAATCTATTCCACCAACGTAAAGTCCAGTTGTTTTTTCTCCAAATTAGCCTTTGCCACCTTTATGCGCACCTCGTCGCCGAGTTGATAGCGGTTATGATGGCGACGGCCCACGAGGCAGAAGTTTTTCTCGTCAAACTCATAGTAGTCGTCCTTCAGGTCGTGTATCGCTATCATGCCCTCGCAGTGATTTTCATCGATTTCAGCGTATATTCCGTGGCTTGTGATACCCGATACGTGAGCATCATACTCCTCACCGAGGTGCTCACCCATAAACTCCACCATCTTGTACTTTATCGAGTCGCGCTCGGCGTTAGCCGCCACCTGTTCCATCTGACTGGAGTGCTCGCACAGTTCCTCGTAGTAGTCGCGGTTGGCACTCTTTCCACCCTCCTCGTAGCGAGTCAGCAGTCTGTGCACCATGGTGTCGGGATATCTGCGTATGGGCGACGTGAAGTGAGTGTAGTAGTCAAACGCCAGTCCGAAGTGTCCTATGTTGTGCGTGCTGTACTTCGCCTTCATCATCGCCTTCAGTGCCACCAACTGTATGGCATTGCTCTCCGCCCTGCCCTCAAACTCGTCCATCAGCGCATTGATGGCACGTGCCGTGGCACCTTTGGTGCTCGTTGACTTCATCCTGTATCCGAAGCGCACCACAAACTGCTTCAGCTGTTCCATCTTGACGGGGTCCGGGTCGTCGTGCACGCGGTACGGCAGTGTCTTTGCCTTCTTGCCCTTGGGCACCTTGCCCACGCTCTCCGCCACCGTCTTGTTGGCTATGAGCATAAACTCCTCAATGAGTTTGTTGGCATCCTTTGAGCGCTTGAAGTACACCCTTGTCGGCTTGCCCTTCTCGTCGATGTCGAAGCGCATCTCCTCACGGTCAAACTTCACCGAACCGTTCTTAAATCTCCTTGCCCTGAGTTTCTTGGCGAGGGCGTCGAGGGTGATGAGTTCCTTGGCATATTCGCCCTCATACTCTTTTTTCTTTGGCGCAGGTTCTCCCGTGCCGTCCTTCACCCCGTTCCTCTCCAGTATCTCCTGCACCTCTTCGTAGCAGAAGCGGCGGTAGCTCCTTATCACCGTGTGCACTATGCGGTAGTCCTTTATCTCCGCCTCCTCGTCCATGGTGAATATCACCGAGTACGCCAGTTTGTCCTCGTCAGGCCTCAGCGAACAGATGTAGTTGCACAGTCTCTCAGGCAACATCGGTATCGTCCTGTCCACGAGGTATATGCTCGTAGCCCTCTTCTGTGCCTCCTTGTCTATTATCGACCCCTCCGTCACGTAGTGGCTCACGTCAGCGATGTGCACGCCGACTTCCCATAACCTTGCTCCCTCCCCTTGAACCAGCGAAGCGTTTGAACCTCCTTGAACCTTTGAACCCCCTTGAACCAGCGAAGCGTCTTGAACCCCTTGAACCTCCCTTATACTCAGCGCATCGTCAAAGTCCTTGGCATCATGCGGGTCTATGGTGCAGGTAAATACCCCACGAAAATCCTCTCTGCGGTCTATCTCCTCCTGTGTTATCACGTCGCTTATCTTGTTGGCGGCATCCTCCACAGCCTGCGGGTATTTATATGGCAGACCATACTGCGCCAGTATGGCATTCATCTCAGCGTTGTTTTCGCCCATTTCACCGAGTATATCCACCACTTCCGCCAGTATGTTGCGGTGCTCGGCGTCAGGCCATGCCACCACCTTCACCACGGCGCGGTCGTTGGTCTTTCCCCCCTTGAGTTTCGACTTAGGTATTATGATACTCATCGCCAGCGGCTCCTGAGGTATGAGGAATGCGAGGTCGCTGTCCACCTCCAGTCTGCCCACAAACTGTTCCTTCTTTCTCTCTATTATCTCTATCACCTGTGCCTCACGTATATGGCTGCGTCGGCGTGCCATCATGCAGAAGCGCACCCTGTCGCCCGTCAGAGCCCACAGTGAGTTTCTCTCCGCCACGAATATCGGTTTCTCGCTACCCACGGGCGTCACCGTATTGCGTCCGTTCGCCTTAGCCTGGAATACGCCCTCCATCACCTGTGTGCTGTCCGCCAGTTTGTACGATGAGTCCGTCACTTTTACCAGGTAGTCGTCCCATGCCATCTCCTCCATGATGTCGATGGCGAGCATCTTCATGGGGTGCGTGTCGAGCTTCAACTGTCTGAACACTTCCTTAAACGATACCACCTGTCCCGGACGGCTGTTAAAGAACGCCTCCAGTCTCTCTGCCAGCTGCGGCCTCGTTATTCTCTTGCCGCCCTTCTTTTCTCTTGTCTTCTTTCCCATAACTCTTATTACTATGTACGAAACGTCACTTCGTGACTACGAAAACTAACCCCCTATCACTCCCTTTAAAGTCTCCACTGCCCGCTTCACCTGCGTGTCAGCCTTCAGCATTTGCGCTATCTTACCCCTTTGGTAGTAGTATGCCGTGATGATCTCCTGTTCCAGCATGTGCGTTATCATCTCGCGGTTGTTGTCCAGTTCACGTTCCAGGTTATGCTGCAGTTTCCTTTCCAGAGCCTCAAACTCGCCCTTGGCATCATCGTAGTAGCCCTCAAACTTTGCCATTTCAACGAGTTTGTCATATACCCTGCTCGTCTCGCGGTCATACTTGAAGCCACTCTCCATCACCCTTCGCTTGAAGTCAGCGTAGTCGCTCTCCGTGATGTGGAAATCCTCCACTGGTGCTATCCTCTCATGACTGTTCACGTAGTCCGTCACGTAGTAGTGCACCACCTCCGTAGAGTCCAGCGCCCCACGGAAGAGGTACATCGTCAGGTTGGTCATCGTGTCGGGCTTCACCTCTATGTCGGGCATTATGCCGCCACCGTCGCGCACCGTCCTGCCCTTGCGGGTCTTAAACTCCCTCGTCAGCGAGTCAGGTATATGCTCCCTGTATCCCCCTCCCGTATGTTTGTAGTTCACAGCCTGTATGCATCTGCCGCTCGGTATGTAGTATTTCGATACCGTCAGTTTCAGCGACCCGTCATGCGGCAGGTCCACCGTCTGCTGCACCAGTCCCTTGCCGTACGTCCTCGTACCCATTATCACCGCCCTGTCGAGGTCCTGCAGCGATCCTGCCGTTATCTCGCTTGCCGATGCCGAACTCTCGTTTACCAGCACCACTATGGGCATCACCGTGTCGAGCGGTTCCTGTTCCGTCACGTACACCTTGTTGGAGCGTTTCAGCTTACCCTTCGTCGTCACCAGCGTCGTACCCTTCGGCACAAACATACCCGTAATCTTTATCGCCTCCTGCAGTGCACCACCTCCGTTGCCTCTCAGGTCAAACACCAGTCCCTTCATGCCCTTGCCACGCATATCTATCAAGGCACGGCGCACATCCCTCGAGCAGTCCTCCGTAAACTGTGTCAGCACCACGTAGCCCACGCTGTCGTCTATCATGCCGTAGTACGGCACGCTGGGCAGCTGTATCGCCCTTCGCGTTATCTTTATCTTCAGCGTCTCCCGCTTTACCTTTGCCCCCCTTTGAACCAGCGAAGCGTTTGAACCCCCTTGAACCAGCGAAGCGTTTGAACCCCCT
>CAMHQF010000033.1:0-21003 GCA_946187445.1 uncultured Prevotellaceae bacterium | reverse complement strand
TCAAGTCTTTCGATCAGATTGATAACGCTCCTGAGGAGAAAGAGCGCGGTATTACAATTAACACAGCTCACGTTGAGTATCAGACAGAGAAGCGTCACTACGCTCACGTTGACTGTCCTGGACACGCCGACTATGTGAAGAACATGGTAACTGGTGCTGCTCAGATGGACGGTGCTATCCTCGTTGTTGCTGCAACTGACGGTCCTATGCCTCAGACTCGTGAGCACGTTCTGCTCGCTCGTCAGGTAAACGTACCACGCCTCGTTGTATTCCTCAACAAGTGTGATATGGTTGACGATGAGGAGATGCTTGAGCTCGTTGAGATGGAGATGCGTGAGCTTCTCGATCAGTATGAGTTCGACGGCGACAACACTCCTATCATCCGTGGTTCTGCCCTCGGCGCACTCAACGGTGTTCCTAAGTGGGAAGAGAAGATCATGGAGCTGATGGATGCTTGTGATACATGGATTCAGGATCCTCCACGTGACCTCGATAAGCCATTCCTTATGCCAGTTGAGGACGTATTCTCAATCACTGGTCGTGGTACTGTTGCTACCGGTCGTATCGAGACTGGTCGTATCCACGTAGGTGACGAGGTTGAGCTCCTCGGTCTTGGTGAGGATAAGAAGTCTGTTGTAACAGGTGTAGAGATGTTCCGTAAGATCCTTGACGAGGGTCAGGCTGGTGATAACGTTGGTTTGCTCCTCCGTGGTATCGACAAGAACGAAATCAAGCGTGGTATGGTGCTCTGTCACCCAGGACAGATCAAGCCATTTAAGCGTTTCAAGGCTTCTATCTACGTGCTGAAGAAGGAAGAGGGTGGTCGTCACACTCCATTCGGTAACAAGTATCGTCCACAGTTCTACCTCCGTACAATGGACTGCACAGGTGAGATTACTCTCCCAGAAGGCGTTGAGATGGTAATGCCTGGTGATAACGTAGAGATCACTGTGGAGCTCATCTACGCTGTAGCTCTGAATGCAGGTCTGCGTTTCGCTATCCGTGAGGGTGGCCGTACCGTAGGTTCTGGTCAGATCACAGAGGTTTACGAGGATTAATATCTCGTAAAACCGCAAATCTGAATTTCAAGAAAAATCAGATAACATCAAGTTCCTGTAGTCCCAGGGCTGCAGGAACTTTTCTACGGGAGTCTTTCAATGGTAGGAAAGCGGTCTCCAAAACCGTCAATGAGGGTTCGATTCCTTCCTCCCGTGCCAAAATATAAGATTGTATGAAAAAGGTTATAAATTATTGCAAGGCTTGCTACAACGAGCTTGCACATAAAACGACTTGGCCTACACGACAGCAGCTGACACACTCCGCCATGGTAGTGCTGTCTGCTTCACTCGTTATAGCTCTCGTAGTATTTTGCATGGACTCAGTATTCAGATTTGTAATGAGTGCCATATACCCCAACTAATTATTAGTCTATTATTAATAAGGTAAAAAAGTCTATGCAAGAGAAAGGTATGAAATGGTACGCCATGCGTGCTGTCAGTGGTAAAGAGGCAAAGCTCAAGGAGTATATAGAGAAGGAATGCTCTCACAACCCTGAGCTCGCCAAGCATGTGTCACAGGTTCTCCTGCCTATGGAGAAGCATGCTGCCATGAAAAACGGCAAGCGCGTAGTGAAAGAAAAAACCGCGCTCCCTGGATACCTCTTCATTGAGGCAGAACTGATTGGCGACACAGCACACACACTGCGCTTTATGCCAAACTGCATGGGATTCCTCGGAGGACTTGATAACCCTACACCTGTACGTCGCTCAGACATCAACCGTATGGTAGGTGCTGCAGAGGAAACAGAGTTGGTAGAGGAAATGGAAATACCATACATGGTAAACGAGTCAGTGAAGGTCGTAGATGGACCTTTCAGTGGCTTTACTGGTGTGATAGAGGAAATCAACAATGAGAAGCATTCTCTCAAGGTTATCGTGAAGATATTCGGACGAAACACTCCGCTCGAACTCAATTTCATGCAAGTGGAGAAAGAAGGATAA
Organism: uncultured Prevotellaceae bacterium; assembly: GCA_946187445.1. Classification (GTDB taxonomy): domain Bacteria; phylum Bacteroidota; class Bacteroidia; order Bacteroidales; family Bacteroidaceae; genus Prevotella. The sequence continues at coordinate 19,003 of CAMHQF010000033.1, read as the reverse complement.
CCGTAAAAAGAACATTGCTGAAGAAATGTGGGTTGACCATATATAATGCTTCCACTCAACCCCTTTCTATATAAATTCACTATTTAATTATTAACAACAAAGATGGCTAAAGAAGTTGCTGGACAACTCAAGTTACAGATTAAGGGCGGTGCTGCCAATCCATCTCCTCCAGTAGGACCTGCACTTGGTTCTAAGGGTATCAACATCATGGGCTTCTGCAAGGAGTTCAATGCTCGTACTCAGGACAAGGCTGGCAAGGTGCTCCCTGTTGTTATTACTTATTATGCTGACAAGTCTTTTGACTTTGTAATCAAGACATCTCCCGCTGCTGTGCAGCTCAAGGAGATAGCGAAGGTAAAGTCAGGTTCTGCTTCACCTAACCGTAACAAGGTGGCTGAGGTAACATGGGATCAGATTAAGACCATCGCTGAAGACAAGCTCAAGGACCTCAACTGCTTTACCGTTGAGTCTGCCATGAAGCAGATTGCTGGTACGGCACGCAGCATGGGTATCACCGTAAAGGGCGATTTCCCAGCATAAGCGATAACAAATCCGTGTAACGGAGTTCCGCTGATTTATTTAACATTTCCGGGAGGTAGCAACAACTACCGTTAGTACCGAAAAAACTTCAAAAACAATGAGTAAACTGACAAAAAATCAAAAGGCAGTAGCTGGCAAGGTAGAGGCAAATAAGCTCTACACCATCGACGAGGCTGCAGCTCTTGTGAAGGAAATCACCACCACAAAGTTTGATGCGTCTGTTGACGTTGACGTGCGTCTTGGTGTTGACCCCCGCAAGGCTAACCAGATGGTTCGTGGTGTGGTATCTCTTCCTAATGGCACTGGCAAGGTGACCCGTGTGCTCGCACTCGTAACACCTGATCAGGAAGCTGCTGCAAAAGAAGCTGGCGCAGATCACGTAGGTCTTGACGAGTACATCGAAAAGATCAAAGGTGGCTGGACAGACATTGATGTCATCATCACAATGCCTTCATGCATGGGTAAGATAGGTCCTATCGGTCGTATCCTCGGTCCACGCGGACTCATGCCTAACCCAAAGAGCGGTACTGTAACAATGGACGTTGCAAAGGCAGTGAAAGAGGTAAAATCAGGTAAGATCGACTTCAAAGTTGACAAGACTGGTATTATCCACACTTCCATCGGTAAAGTTTCCATGAGTGCAGAAGCTATTGCAGGCAATGCGAAGGAGTTTATCAATACTGTTGTAAAACTCAAACCAGCTGCTGCAAAGGGTACATACATCAAGAGTATCTTTATTTCAAGCACAATGAGTAAGGGTATCAAGATTGATCCTAAATCAGCCGATTAACTCTAAAAGTTTTGTAAAATGAGAAAAGAAGTAAAAGATACCGTAATCTCTGAGCTTGGCGAACTGCTGAAGCAGTATCCTCACTTCTACGTTGTTGACATCACAGGTCTCAACGCCGAGGCTACTACCAATTTGCGTCGCAAGGCTTTCCAAAACAACATCAAGACTGTCGTTGTTAAGAACAAACTTCTTATCAAGGCATTTGATGCAGCAGAGCAGGATTTCTCTGAACTTTACGGCACACTGAAGGGCAACACTGCCCTCATGTTCTGTGAGACAGCTAACGTTCCTGCTAAGCTTCTTAAGGAGTTTAAGGATACCAATCCTACTCTCAAGGCTGCTTATGCTGAGGAAAGCATTTTCGTAGGTGCAGAAAGGCTTGCTGAGCTTGCTGCTCTCAAGAGCAAGAACGAACTCATTGCTGAGGTTGTGGCTCTGCTCCAGTCTCCAACGAAGAACGTTCTCTCTGGACTCCAGTCAAGTGCTGGTACTATACATGGTCTGCTCAAGACATTGGGCGAGCGTCCAGAGTAAAAACAACAATTAACAATTATTAGTAAAAAACAAATCAAAAATTTTAAATAAAATGGCAGATATTAAAGCTATTGCTGAGGAACTCGTAAACCTCACAGTTAAGGAAGTTAATGAACTCGCACAGGTCCTGAAGGACGAGTATGGTATTGAGCCTGCTGCTGCAGCTGTTGCTGTTGCTGCTGCTCCTGCTGCTGGTGGCGCTGCTGAGGCAGCTGCTGAGAAGGACTCATTCGATGTAGTTCTCGCAGAGGTAGGTGCTAACAAGCTCGCTGTTGTAAAGGCAGTTAAGGAGGCTTGTGGCCTTGGTCTTAAGGACGCAAAGGATCTCGTTGACGGTGCACCTGCTACCATCAAGGAGGGTATGTCTAAGTCAGAGGCAGAGAACCTCAAGAAGGCTATCGAAGAGGCTGGTGCTAAGGTAGAGCTGAAGTAATGAAGCTCAACCTCGACTTCCTATCGAAGTTGCCAGAGCTGAAGTAATAAAGCTCAACCTCGACTTCCTATCGAAGTTGCCAGAGCTGAAGTAATTCAGTTACGGGGTAACCCGTTTAACAAAGATTATAATAAAGGTTAGGATCTTCCAAGTAGGTGGATCCTAACCTTTTCATGTCAAAAAAGAGTGTGAGAGAGCACAAAATTAACATCATACTTCATAAATAAAGCATGACAAAGAAGGTAGCAGAAAACAGAATTAACTTCGCTCGCGTGAAGAGTCCGATGCCATATCCGGATTTTCTTGACGTGCAGTTGAAGTCTTTCCGTGACTTCCTACAGTTGGATACTCCACCTGAGGAACGTAAAAATGACGGTCTGTACAAGGTGTTTGCTGAGAACTTCCCTATTACAGATACGCGTAATAACTTCGTACTCGAATTCCTCGACTACTTTATTGATCCACCACGTTACACTATCGAAGAATGTCTGGAGCGTGGACTGACATACAGTGTGCCGATGAAGGCGAAGATGAAGTTGTACTGTACTGATGAGGATCATACAGACTTTAAGACAATTATCTCTGACGTATTCCTCGGTACGATACCTTACATGACCAACAATGGTACCTTCATTATAAATGGTGCCGAACGCGTTGTAGTATCACAGTTGCACCGTTCACCTGGCGTATTCTTCGGTCAGGGCATTCATGCCAATGGTTCTGTACTATATTCTGCCCGCATCATACCATTCAAGGGCTCATGGATAGAATTTGCTACAGACATCAATAATGTGATGTATGCTTACATCGACCGTAAGAAAAAGTTGCCGGTAACGACGTTGCTTCGCGCCATCGGATTTGAGAAGGATAAGGACATCCTCTCAATATTCGACCTTGCAGAAGAGGTGAAGGTAACGAAGAAGAATCTCAAGGAACTTATCGGTCGCAAACTGGCTGCCCACATCATGAGGACGTGGTCAGAGGATTTTGTTGATGAAGATACAGGTGAGGTTGTTTCTATTGAGCGTAATGAGATTCTCATGCAGCGCGAGACAGAGATTACTGCCGACAATATACAGGATATTCTTGACAGCGAACAGGCTACCATCCTTGTACATAAGGATGAGGAGAATGCTTCAAAGTATGGTATTATTTTCAATACTCTCGCTAAGGATACGTCGAACTCTGAGAAAGAGGCGGTGTATTATATCTACCGTCAGCTGCGTAATGCTGATCCTGCTGATGAGGCAAGTGCTCGGGAGGTGATACAGAACCTATTCTTCTCTGACAAGCGCTATGACCTTGGTGAGGTAGGACGTTATCGTATCAACAAGAAGTTGGGACTTGATACCGACATTGATGTACGTGTGCTCACTAAAGAGGATATTATAGAGATTATCAAGCATCTCATACAGCTGATAAACTCCAACGCTACAGTTGACGATATCGATCACCTGTCAAATCGTCGTGTACGCACCGTTGGCGAACAGTTAGCAAACCAGTTCTCTATCGGTCTGTCACGTATGAGCCGCACTATCCGCGAGCGTATGAATGTTCGCGATAATGAGGTGTTCTCACCAACAGACCTTATCAATGCCAAGACTATATCAAGCGTCATAAACTCATTCTTCGGCACCAACCCGTTGTCACAGTTTATGGACCAGACAAACCCACTTGCTGAGGTAACTCACAAGCGTCGTCTTTCTGCACTGGGTCCTGGCGGTCTGTCACGTGAGCGTGCTGGTTTTGAGGTTCGTGACGTACACTATACTCACTATGGTCGTCTCTGTCCTATCGAGTCACCAGAAGGACCTAACATCGGTCTGATATCTTCGCTCTGTATGTACGCGCAGATTAATGACCTCGGATTTATAGAGACACCATACCGTAGGGTAAATAACGGTATTACAGACCTTGACAATAATAACGTAGTATATCTCACCGCAGAAGAGGAGGAGAACCACGTTATAGGTCAGGGCAATGCACCTCTTAACGATGATGGTACATTCATCCGCGAGGTGGTGAAGTGTCGTGAAAATGCAGACTTCCCAGTAGTACCTCCTACGGACGTTGATCTTATGGACGTATCACCACAGCAGATTGCATCAGTATCAGCAGGTCTTATCCCATTCCTTGAGCATGATGATGGTCACCGTGCGCTGATGGGATGTAACATGATGCGCCAGGCAGTACCATTGCTTCACAACGATGCACCTATCGTAGGTACAGGTTTGGAAAAGCAGGTGTGTGAGGATTCCCGCACAATGATAGTTGCTGAGGGTGAGGGCGTGATAGAGTATGTTGATGCTACTACAATACGTATTCTTTATGACCGCACGAAAGATGAGGAGTTTGTAAGCTTCGAACCTGCAATCAAGGAGTATCGCATACCAAAATTCCGTCGCACAAACCAGAATATGACCATTGACCTTCGTCCTATCTGTGAGAAGGGACAGCGTGTCAAGGCTGGTGACATCCTTACTGAGGGCTATGCCACAGAGAATGGTGAACTCGCATTGGGTCGCAACCTCCTTGTGGCTTACATGCCTTGGAAGGGTTACAACTATGAGGATGCTATCGTTTTGTCAGAGCGTATCGTGCGTGATGACGTCCTCACTTCGGTTCATGTTGATGAGTATTCTCTCGAGGTACGCGAGACAAAGCGTGGTATGGAGGAACTCACAGCCGATATCCCTAATGTATCAGAAGATGCCACAAAGGATCTCGACGAGAATGGTATCATACGTATTGGTGCTCGTGTAGAGCCAGGTGATATCATGATAGGTAAGATTTCGCCAAAGGGTGAGAGCGACCCTTCACCAGAAGAGAAGTTGCTTCGTGCCATCTTCGGCGACAAGGCAGGCGACGTGAAGGACTCTTCACTCAAGGCTAACCCATCACTCTCTGGTGTAGTAATCGATAAGAAACTCTTCTCTCGTGCCGTTAAGACTCGTGAGTCAAAGAAGCAGGATAAGATAACCCTCGCTAAGATTGACCAGGAGTACGAGGCAAAGGGAAACGATCTTAAGGAGATTCTTGTTGACAAACTCATGACTCTTACCAAGGGCAAGACATGCCAAGGCGTGTTTGATTCAACAGGTGCAGAGATCATCACCAAGGGTAGCAAGTTTACTGCTCCTATGTTGGCAAACCTTGAGTATGATGGCGTACAGTCTGGCAACTGGACTGGCGACGAACATACTGACGGTATGATAAAGCAGCTCATCAAGAACTATATACGCAAATATAAACTTCTCGATGCAGAACTGAAGCGTCGCAAGTTTGCTATCACTATCGGTGACGAACTGCCATCAGGCGTTCTCCAGATGGCAAAGGTCTATATTGCTAAGAAGCGTAAGATCGGCGTGGGTGATAAGCTTGCTGGTCGTCATGGTAATAAGGGTATCGTTTCAAAGGTAGTACGTCAGGAGGATATGCCATTCCTTGAGGATGGTCGTCCTGTTGACTTGGTACTCAACCCTCTGGGTGTGCCTTCACGTATGAACCTCGGTCAGATATTCGAGGCTGTCCTTGGTGCTGCTGGTAAGAAACTCGGTGTGAAGTTTGCCACTCCTATCTTTGATGGTGCCAAGCTCGAAGACCTTAACGAGTGGACCGACAAGGCAGGACTGCCACGCTACTGTTCTACTCACCTCTATGATGGTGAGACAGGTGAGCGCTTCGACCAACCTGCTACAGTAGGTGTCACCTACTTCCTCAAACTCGGCCACATGGTAGAAGACAAGATGCACGCTCGTTCTATCGGTCCTTACAGTCTTATCACTCAGCAGCCACTGGGCGGTAAAGCGCAGTTTGGTGGTCAGCGTTTCGGTGAGATGGAGGTTTGGGCTATCGAGGCATTCGGTGCCAGCCACGTGCTCCAGGAGATACTTACTGTTAAGTCTGATGACGTTACAGGACGTTCTAAGAGCTACGAGGCTATCGTCAAGGGTGACAATATGCCTACTCCAGGCATCCCAGAGTCACTCAATGTGCTTCTCCACGAGCTCCGTGGTCTTGGTCTTAGCATTAAGCTTGACTAAACTTTACAATGAAACAAGTGAATTGTAAACAGTAAATCGTCAAATTGAAATTATAATATGGCTTTCAAGAAAGATAATAAAATAAAGAATAACTTCACCAAGATCACCATTGGTCTTGCTTCACCAGAAGATATTCTCGAAAACTCATACGGCGAGGTTACCAAGCCCGAGACCATCAACTACCGTACGTATAAGCCAGAGCGTGACGGCCTCTTCTGTGAGCGCATCTTCGGACCTACCAAGGACTTCGAGTGTGCCTGCGGAAAGTACAAGCGTATCCGTTATAAGGGTATCGTCTGCGACCGTTGTGGCGTAGAGGTAACGGAGAAGAAAGTGCGCCGTGAGCGTGCTGGTCACATCGAACTCGTTGTTCCTGTGGCTCATATATGGTATTTCCGTTCTCTGCCTAACAAGATAGGTTACCTTCTCGGCATTCCTACCAAGAAGCTTGAGTCAGTGATATACTACGAGAAGTATGTCATTATACAGCCAGGTAAGCTGGCAGGTGTAAAGGATGAGGATGGCAACGAACTCAATGGTTCTCACAAGCTCGACTTCATCTCAGAAGAAGAGTATATCGACATCATCGACAATCGTATAGATGCCAACAATGACCTTCTTGAGGACAGTGATCCTAACAAGTTCATTGCCAAGATGGGTGCTGAGGCTATCTACGTATTGTTGCGTGATCTCGATCTCGACACACTCTCATACGAGTTGCGCGACCAGGCTTCCAACGAGGGTTCTGTACAGCGTAAGACAGAGGCACTGAAGCGCTTGCAGGTTGTAGAGGCATTCCGCAACAGCCGTGGCGAGAATGGCGACCAGAATCGTCCAGAGTGGATGATAATGAAGATTCTTCCTGTCACTCCTCCAGAGCTTCGTCCTCTCGTACCATTGGATGGTGGACGCTTTGCCACATCCGATCTCAACGACCTCTATCGTCGCGTTATCATACGTAACAACCGTCTTAAGAGATTGATGGAGATTCATGCTCCAGAGGTAATCCTTCGTAATGAGAAGCGTATGCTTCAGGAGGCAGTTGACTCACTCTTTGACAACAGCCGTAAGGCAAGTGCCGTAAAGAGCGAGAGCAACCGTCCTCTTAAGTCGCTCTCCGACTCATTGAAGGGTAAGGCAGGACGTTTCCGTCAGAACCTCCTTGGTAAGCGTGTTGACTATTCAGCACGTTCGGTTATCGTCGTTGGTCCGGAACTCAACATGGGCGAGTGCGGTCTGCCAAAGCTTATGGCTGCCGAACTCTATAAGCCATTCATCATACGTAAGCTCATCGAGCGAGGTATAGTTAAGACTGTAAAGTCGGCTAAGCGTATTGTTGACCGTCGTGAACCAGTAATTTGGGACATCCTTGAGAATGTCATGAAGGGTCACCCTGTTTTGCTCAACCGTGCTCCTACACTGCACCGTCTCGGTATTCAGGCATTCCAGCCAAAACTTATCGAGGGTAAGGCAATACAGTTGCATCCATTGGCATGTACGGCGTTCAATGCCGACTTCGATGGTGACCAGATGGCTGTGCACCTCCCACTCTCTAATGAGGCAATTCTCGAGGCGCAGCTGCTCATGCTTCAGAGTCACAACATCCTTAATCCAGCCAACGGCGCACCTATCACCGTTCCTTCTCAGGATATGGTGCTCGGTCTGTACTACATCACCAAGATGCGTCCAGGAGCAAAGGGCGAGGGACTGACATTCTATGGTCCAGAAGAGGCCATCATAGCATATAACGAGAAGCGTTGTGATCTCCATGCACCAGTCAAGGTGATGGTTGATGATGTGATAGATGGCGAGAAGGTACGTCACATGGTAGAGACTTCAGTGGGCCGTGTCATCGTCAACGGACTCATCCCTGACGAGGTAGGCTTCGTTAATACCATCATTTCCAAGAAGTCTCTCCGTGAGATTATCCAGAACGTTATCAACCTTGTAGGTTTCGCACGTGCATGTGAGTTCCTCGATGGTATCAAGAATCTCGGTTACCGTATGGCATACCTTGCAGGTTTGTCATTCAACCTTGACGATATCATCATACCACCAGAGAAGGAGGGACTTATCGCCAGGGGTAACGAGGAAGTACGTCAGATTACCGACAACTATAACATGGGCTTTATCACTGACATGGAGCGTTATAATCAGGTTATCGATACCTGGACTCATGTCAACAATGATATAGGTAACATCCTCCTTAAGGAGATGACTGAGGCTGATCAGGGCTTCAACGCTGTATTCATGATGCTCGACTCTGGTGCCCGTGGTTCTAAGGACCAGATCAAGCAGCTTTCAGGTATCCGTGGCTTGATGTCAAAGCCACAGAAGGCAGGTGCTGACGAGCGTCCTACCATTGAGAATCCTATCCTTTCCAACTTTAAGGAGGGTATGTCAGTGCTGGAGTACTTTATCGCTTCTCACGGTGCGCGTAAGGGTCTGGCAGATACTGCCATGAAGACTGCCGATGCAGGTTACCTCACCCGTCGTCTTGTTGACGTCTCTCATGACGTTATCATCACCGAGGAGGACTGTGGCACACTGCGTGGTCTCGTATGCACAGCTCTCAAGAGTGGCGACGATGTTATCTCAAGCCTCTACGACCGTATCCTTGGTCGTGTGAGCGTTCATGACATAGTCAACCCACATACCAACCAAATAATCTGTCCTGCTGGTGAGGAAATCAACGAGGCACGTGCCAAGGCAATCGAAGATGCCGGTATCGAGTCTGTTGAGATACGTTCAGTACTCACCTGTGAGTCACGTCAGGGTGTCTGCATGAAGTGTTACGGCCGTAACCTTGCAACCCAGCGCATGGTACAGAAGGGTGAGGCTGTCGGTGTCATCGCAGCACAGGCTATCGGTGAGCCAGGTACTCAGCTTACCCTCCGTACGTTCCACGCCGGTGGTATTGCCGGTGGTGCAGCAGCTAATGCAAGCATCACGTGCAAGTCCGAAAAGGCTAAGCTGGAGTTTGATGAACTTCGTACAGTACCATACGTTGACGACAGCGAGGGCGAGAAGAAGGAGTGTGAGATGGTTGTTAGCCGTCTTGCCGAGGTTCGCTTCGTTGATCCTAACACAGGCATCGTACTTTCTTCAGTACCTCTGCCTTATGGTTCTTCTCTGTTCTACAAGAATGGTGAGACGGTAAGCAAGGGCGATATGATAGCCAAGTGGGATCCGTTCAATGCTGTTATCGTGAGTGAGTTTGCCGGTAAGGTACGCCTCAATGACTTCGTAGAGGGTTCTACCTATAAGGCAGAGACCGATGACTCTACCGGCATGACCGAGCATATCATCATAGAGTCAAAGGATCGTTCAATGATTCCTTCATGCGACATTCTCGATGCCAATGGTGCAGTTGTAGCTACATACAACCTTCCTGTGGATGGTCACGTAGTGATAGAGGACGGCGCAGAGATATCTACAGGTGAGACACTCGTAAAGATACCACGTACCGTAGGGCGTGCAGGTGATATCACTGGTGGTCTGCCACGTGTCACCGAGCTCTTCGAGGCACGTAACCCATCCAACCCTGCCGTTGTATCAGAAATCGACGGTGAGGTAACCATGGGGCCTCTCAAGCGCGGTAATCGTGAAATCACTATCACCTCTAAGACAGGTGAACAGCGTAAGTATCTCGTGCCACTGTCAAAGCAGTTGCTCGTTCAGGAGCACGACGCTGTACGTGCAGGCACACCGCTCTCAGCAGGCGTCATCACCCCTAACGATATTCTCCAGATCAAGGGTCTTACCGCTGTTCAGGAGTACATCGTCAACGAGGTACAGGACGTATATCGTCTCCAGGGTGTGAAGATCAATGATAAGCACTTCGAGATTATCGTACGTCAGATGATGCGCAAGGTACAGATCAATGACCCAGGCGACACCAGCTTCCTTGAGTCTGATGTCGTTGACAAGCTCGACTTCGCAGAGGAGAATGACCGTATCTGGGGTAAGAAGGTAGTTGTCGATGCAGGCGACTCCGAGAATCTCCATAAGGGTCAGATAGTTACCGTTCGCAAACTGCGTGACGAGAACGCACAGCTCAAGCGTCGTGACCTCAAGATAGTTGAGGTGCGTGATGCCGTGCCAGCTACATCAACCCAGATACTGCAGGGTATCACGCGTGCAGCCCTTCATACGAAGAGCTTCATGTCAGCAGCATCATTCCAGGAGACCACCAAGGTGCTCAATGAGGCTGCTATACGTCGCAAGAGCGATACCCTCCAGGGTATGAAGGAGAACGTTATCTGCGGTCACCTCATACCAGCCGGTACAGGTCTGCGTGAGTTTGAAAAGATTATCGTAGGTTCACGCGAAGACATGGATCGTCGCCAGATGAGCCGTCAGAATGTCTTCGAGTACCGCAGCTAAAATGCGAGAAAAGCCACTGCTCTTCATCCTTCTTGCGATGATGGCAGGAATATTTAGTGGAATGGCAGCCCTTATACCTTCTTTAGGTATGAGGACTGCCATTCTTTTGTTGTTGACACTGATGGTGCTTACGCTGCTTCTGCGCCGTTATGATGTCGTATCTTCACTGTGTGTCTTGCTGTGTTACTTCTTCCTTGGTTTGTTTCTCGCAGGTGAGAGCATGGACAGGGGATATGCCCCGTTGGTGTCACTGCCCATCGCTGACGATATAGAGGAAGGTCTGTCCGCCCATCGTGAGCAGATGTTGCAGAATTATGATAGGGTAGGGCTGCGTGACGATGTCCGTGGCATAGTGTCAGCCATGACGCTTGGCGGGCGCCAGGGAGTGAGCAGTGACTTGCGGCAAGCCTACAATATCACGGGGGCGGCCCATGTCTTTGCCTTGTCAGGTCTTCACATTGCCATCATCTTCATGTTTGTTTCCATGCTGTTGCCCACGCGGTTGTTTCCCGTAGCGAGTGGCATTATCCAGTTGCTTCTATTGTGGACTTTCGTCTTTCTTGTCGGTGTGCATCCCTCCATCCTTAGGGCAGCTGTGATGTTTTCGTGCTACTGCCTCTGCCGTATGCTGTCACGTACGTCGCATAGCTCCGACGTACTGATACTTACTGCCACGCTGCTGCTGATATACAATCCCCAGTGGCTTTTCGATGTAGGTTTTCAGATGTCGTTCATGGCAATGACGGGCATCCTCATTCTCTGCCCACGCCTGATGCCTCTGCTCCCCATGCCCGACAGGAAACAGCTCCGTAAGAAGCGTTACAGTATCCCGTGGCGTCTGTCCAGCTACGTGTGGGGCATCATGGTGGTCACCATTGCCGCCACCCTTGGCACCGCTCCCCTCATCGCCCATTACTTCGGACGTCTGTCTTGCTATGGGCTTCTTGCCAATCTCATCGTGTCGCCCTGCGCCATGCTGACAATCCTTTTTGCTATCCTTCTTCAGCTTTCCGTCTTTTTGCTGCCCCATGCAGCTTTCTTCTCAGGCATCACTACCATCCTTGCCACAATACTCAATATAGTAGTAGATTTCATGAACAGCTCCATGCGGTGGTTGTCATCCCTCCCAGGAGCTTCTGTCGAAGGCATTGACGTCACCTTCGCCCAGGTCATTCTTATTTATATCGTCATAGCATGCGCCATCCTCATCACGTATCATCTCAAGCATGGCATAGTACGAAAATAAAAAAAAGTATCACCGTCTAAGTGACAAGCACTTAGGCGGTGATTATTGTTTTCGTAAGCGCTTTGCTGAGTCCAGGAGCAGCAGCCTCAGCACATCAACTACTGGTAAATGACAATTCTGTTATATAGGAATCAATCTGTTCTTTCAGTATAGGTAGGTCGTTAGTATATGAATCCCATATATAAGCAGAGTTCGTTGTTATATATCCATGTATTAGGAGATTGCGCATGTCAATAATGTCACGCCATGGAGTATCCTCATGTTCACTGCGAAATTCTTTTGTCAGCAGATTTGCGGCTTCTCCAATTATCATCATGTTATACACAACAGCGTGATAGCACATAATATTGGCTTTCATTTCTTCATGTGTTTTACCATGTAGATAGTTGTTTATATTGGCAATACACTCTTCGATATGGCGCAAGCGATCTATATCTCTAATTCTTTCTCTCATAAATCATCTTTTTGTCTCTATTAGCAGTTTCGCATGCTGCAGGTCTGAGTGTGCCCTCTTCTACAAGGTCAACCTTGCGTCCGATAAGTTCCTCTATTTCACGATGCATTCTGGCATAACGAAACAGACCAATGGGCTGACTACGATCGTACACTACCAGCAAATCAACATCACTCTCAGGAGTCTCTTCACCCCTTGCGAACGAGCCAAACAACCAAGCCTTCAAGACTGGTTGGGTCTTAAGGTAATCGTTTATCTTGTGTGTCATTGCTTGTGTACTCATTATTATAATGTTTTGTACTCGCTTGCAAAGTTACAGTTTTTGTCTCAAACCTCCAAATGTTTGGATAAAAAAGTATCACCGCCTAAGTGACGGTGCACTTAAGCGGTGATTATAATCTTCGTAGGCGCTTGCGCCGTTTCGTAGCACCAGAGGTGCGTTTCGTAGCGAAGCGCTTCGTACGAGTTCTACTCGTTTCTTACTTTACCTGCTGGCCAGCAACGTTGAACTTGCCGATCTGAACACCCTTAGCGGTGATAACCTTTGCAACCTTTGCAACCTCAGCCTTAGCCTCTGCTACACCCTGAACAGCTGATGGGTTAGTAGAAGTGTAAACAACGCCGTCAGCAACGCTTGCGCCGCTAAGAGCAACACCCTTGAACATAACCTTAGAACCATCGCAGCCAACGATTACCACGTCACCTTCAGAAACTTCTACGCCAGTTACTTCTATCCACTGGTCACTACCAGAAGTGTTGATTGCAGTAGTACCATCGAAAGAACCTGAACCTGTAGAACCACCTTTAACATTATAAGTTACAGTTGGAGCCTCGCACTCAACAGTACCTTTTACATCAGAGCACAGAAGAAGGTCGTTGCTGATCAGAGATGAAGCTGATGCCTCAGTTGTGATGTCTGCAATCTTTGCGGTTGTGGTCTTAAGGATATAAGTGTTCTTATTCTTACCCATCTTGAAACCGAAAGAAAGAGTACCAGCCTTTGCAGGAGCAATAGCATAGTACATACCGTTAGTAGAACCCTGAACGTAAGCCTTTGTAGCTGCCTGACCACCAATAGTGAATCCTTCAGGCATTGAGTTATCAGCAACCCAGTGAACCTGATTCTCTGATGTTGTGTAATATTCTGTTACTTCCTTACCTTTTCCATCTGCACCAGACTTTGTCTTTTTTGTCTCATCTGTGTAGTAGGTATAGGTAAGACCTGTCTGGCTTTCTGAGTTGTAAACAGCAACGTCAGCATCGCCCCAGATGTCAGCACCTTTAACCCACTTAGCTTCATTTGACTCTTCAATTGGCAGAAGAACCTTAACACCTGCGTTAGCAGAGAGTGTCAGTGCTGCGAGAGCAGCGAGAGTAAAAATTTTCTTCATAATTTTTAGTTTTTAATTGTTAGAAAATGTTGTTAATAAAAAGTTAATATTCATTTAAATGCGGGTAGGCCCAGAGTGGCTGAGCCTACCCTGATATACTTGATTAATAACCAGGATTCTGCCAGAAGCCCTCACCAGGAACAACACTGAAGTTGGTGATAGCATCAATCTGTGCCTGTGGTATAGGACGCAACAGATGGTGAGACTTAATGTTTGCTGCAGCCTGTGCGTTGTATGCCTTTACTCGCTCAATGAGAGTGCCGGTACGCTTAAGGTCAAACCAACGCTGCTGCTCACCAACGAGCTCAAGAGCACGCTCATCAAGGATAGTGTTCATATCACATGTTCCCTTTACCTGATTGTCCTTGCCGGAGATGGCACGTGCGTCACGCAGTTCGTTGATTTTTGCCAGGGCACCGCTTGCATCACCGGTCTGCAGCAGACACTCGGCGATGATGAGGTACATCTCTGAGAGACGGAGAACAGGAACGTCACGTGTGCTTACGTCCGGTGTAGTGGTTTCATTCTGGTCCTCAAACTTCTTGATTGCAGGGAATGACTGCCAGCCACCGTAGTTTACTGAGTTATAGGCTTTCTTCAGGATGTTGAGATTCACAATCTTGTAGTTCGCATCACCTGACTCTGCCTTTGCCGTTGCTAAATCGTCATTAGCATAAGGGTTAAGTTCCAGTTCAGGAGCAGTCTCGGTAGGAACTGCATTCTTGGCAGTCACAACGCTTGAACCGTCACTTGCCTTGTAGATAGGCAGGGCACCACCTGAACGGAAGTGTATGCGGTAACGGTACTTGGCATGCTTCTGCTGAGCAATACCCTCTGGTGAGTTTCCATCAAACGGACTGAAGTAAATGGCTGTATCGTTCATCATGCGGTAGAACTTAGAGCCGCCCTCCATGCCAGGAGCTATGTCATAGTGGTCACGGATTGTCACGTCATAGCGCTGGTCAGTATCCTTAACCTTGTCGAAGAGCTCAAGGAGATAGATTGAAGGCACGTAACGTGTGAAACCACGGCTGTACTGAGAGTAAGTCTTAGACACATCAACAGTGACACCGGTATAGGTGTTGGTCATGTTAGGATTCGTGGTGATACGCATCATGACATCCTGAAGGTCAGAACCGGCGTTGTCCCACTTACCTACGAACATGAGGTTGTTAACGCTGCCAGAACCGTTTTCACGATGTGTGCTTGAGCAACGGCCGATGATGGTGTTATACTCCAACTGTTCGCCGTCACTGTCGGTCTTGTAGCGGTATGGAGGAACGTTCTCAGCAAGATTAGATGAGAATACCACTCCCCAGATAACCTCCTTGTTCGTGCCGACGAACTCATTGTTCTGATGCCAGCACTCTGCATAGTTGGTGTAGAAGCTGCATCCAGACAGTGATATTGCTGTCTCGGCAGCACTCTTGGCAGCGTTGTAGAGGTCAGACTTGCTCATTGAAGAGTAGTCGTCGTTACCTGCTACCTGCTTGCCGAGCTGACCATTCAGCCAGGAAGCTGCATAGAGAAGCACGCGAGCCTTGAAAGCGTATGCCGCTGCAAGGGTTACGTGACCAGAAGCCTTGGTATTGCTGCTCTTTGAGAGATATTCAATACTCTTGTCGAGGTCAGCAAGCATCTTGCCATAAACTATCTCCTCAGCATCACGTGTCTCAGTGCTTGTTGGAGATGCTAATGGTTCTGTGCGATAAGGTACTGCACCCCACAGATTAACCATGTGCCAGTAGTAGAATGCACGGAGGAAATAAGCCTCGCCATTGTACTGAGTCTTCTCGTTGTCTGTAATGTTAGAGTTGGAGTCAATGTACTTGAGGGCTGTGTTAACAACATTGACAACGCTGAAGTAAGCCTCCCAGTACTGGTCAAGGCAAGGGTTATCAGCCGTGTTGTTGTCCATACTTACTGCCGTGATATCATACTTCAGCATTGACTTCTGCTTGTTGTCATAGCCATAGTAGAACTCGTCGGTACCACCGTCGGTGAGACCCGTTCCGCCTTCTCTGCCGTACCACAGGCGAGCGTAAGTATATGCAGAACCCATAAGCCCCTCTATACCAGACTTAGTGTCATAGGTGAACTCAGCAGTGTTGCCCACCTTATTTTCTTCATCGAGAAAATCGCTGCACGATGTCATTGTGCCGAGCGTGGTAACCGCCAGCGCCAATGATATGTATTTTATTGATTTAATCATTGTTGTATCGGTTTTTATTAGAATTCTATATTCATACCTAACACAACCTGCTTAGCAAGTGGGAAGTTGATGCTGCCGCCTCTTTCTGGGTCGTAGTTATCAATACCGCTGATGGTGAAGAAGTTCTTCAGTGAGCCATAGAAGCGGAGACGTGACAGACCAATCTTCTTGATTGCATTGTTAGGAACTGTGTATGAAAGGGTAATATCTTTAAACTTCAGGAAGTCAGCCTTCTCATAGTGAGCAGCTGTTCCGTAAGTTGTCCAGGTAGCCTTGTCAGCACCCGGGCTTGGGAACTTAGCATCCTGATGCTCGAATGTCCAATAGTCAAGGTTAGCCCAGTTAGAGTTGTCGTATGTAACGTGGCTGTTGAAGTCATACTTGATATAACCGCCGAGACGTGCATACATCTGGAAACTCAGAGTGAACTGCTTGTAAGCGAATGTATTGGTCATACCGAAGATAGCCTTTGGTGAACGGTTATAAACCTTCTTGTCGTTGTCGTCAAGAACACCGTCATCATTGCGGTCAACAATCTTGATAGTACCGGGAGTACCGTAAGAAGAGATGCTGTAAGAAGGCTCTGCGCCGTCATGACGCTCAGCAAAAGCAGCCTTGTACTCTTCGTATTCGCCAACCTTCCAGCAACCATCCTGCTCATAGTCATAGTAGATGAGCACTGGCTCACCGACAATCTGACCTGTTACGCCGCTGATGTTTCTTGTTATACCATCTGAAAGTTTTGTAACTTCATCGCGTGAGAAAGATGCAGAAGCATTAATCTCCCAAGAGAAATTCTTATTCTTGACAGGAAGAGCGTTCAGAGACATCTCGAAACCATTACCCTTTGTCTCACCGACGTTGGCAATTACAGTAGAATAACCGCTTGATGATGGAAGACTACGGTAGTAGAGCAGATCCTTTGTCTTACTCCAATAGAGTTCCAAACTACCATTGAGTCGATTCTTGATGATACCGAAGTCAAGACCGAGGTTCCATGCAGAAGTCTTCTCCCATGTCAGGTCCTTGTTGCTCAGAGAACTTGGCTCCTTGCCAGATACAACAGTAGAACCGTCGAAGCTGTAGTAAGTGTCATTCTTACTGAGTGCACCAGTTGTCTGATAAGGGCTGACAGCAGCGTTACCAGATACACCGAATGATGCACGGAGCTTCAGGTTGGAGAGCCATTCTACATTCTTGAGCCACTTTTCCTCTGACATACGCCAGCCAACGGAAACTGATGGGAAGTACCCCCACTTGTTGCCCTCAGCGAGAACTGACGAACCATCAGCACGGAGAGAAGCCTGGAGCAGGTAACGGTCCATGAAAGAATAGTTAACACGGCCGAAGAATGACAGCATTGACTGCTTGGTATAAGTATTGTCCAATACAGGTGATGTTATATTGCGTGCATCACGCCATGCGCTGGTGTAGTAGTGCTCAGCCTTTGTTGCACCGGCTACATCGTAGTATTCAGTAACACACTGATCCATGTGGTGACCCAGAAGGATGTTCAGGTCATGAAGGTCATTGAAGGTCTTCATCCAGTTGACAGTGTTCTCCCAAGTGTAAGAGGTCTTGAACTCTTCGTTACGGTCAATGTAACCCTTACCACCCTGGAGCATGGCAACGCTCTCATAGTCCTGATATGTACCGTCACGAGTTACCTTGCGGTCGAGAGCAAACATTGATCTGTATGTCAGACCCGTAATAGGAGTAACCTCAACGTAGGCATTACCGAAGAGACGTGTCTGCTCAATGTTACGCTGGAATGCACCGTCAACCTCGTCAAGAAGAGGATTAGCGTGTGCAGGATAGAATACAGATGGACGCATTACGATGTCGCCAACTTTGCTCTGAGTCCAACCATTGTCGATATCCGCCTGAGTGATGTAAGGACGGGCAATTGAAGTCATCTTCAGAGCCTGATTATATACAGAGTTGTTGCGCTTGTCCTGGTCCTTGTAGGTGAAGAGCATGTTCATGCCGGTCTTCACATACTTGTTGAACTTGTGGTCAACGACAACCTTGCCATTGTAACGCTTCATCTTATCTTTTCTCATCAGACCGTTATCGACCATGAGAGCAAGAGAAGTGTTGAAGGTAGTCTTGTCATTACCGCCGGATACTGAGATGTCGTAGTTCTGAGTTGAACCAACCTTAAGAATCTCATCCAGCCAGTCAGTGTAAGTACCTTCGTTGTAGATGTCAAGAGCACCGTAAGGAGTTTCAGATGTAGCAGCATAGGCAGAAAGTACATCCTCAGCTGTCTTGGCAGACTCACCCCAGTTGCCTGAAGCAAGGTCAGCCTTATAGTTCTCAGCATCAACAAGGCGCTGCACTTCCTTTGCTCCGTACATTATCTTAGGCACGTGGGTAGCAGAGTTGATGGAAACGTATGAGTTGAAGTTTACGCGGGTCTTGCCGCTCTGACCGTGCTTTGTGGTGATGATGATGACACCGTTGGCACCCTTGGTACCGTAGATAGCCGTAGAAGCGGCATCCTTCAGAATGTCCATAGACTCAATGTCGTTAGGGTTGATGTCGAGGGTAGAACCATACTCAACACCGTCAACGAGAATCAGAGGAGAGTTGGAAGCCGAGATAGAGCGGTTACCACGCAGAGTGATGCTTACGCCGGCACCTGCCTCACCGCTGCTCTGTGTAAGGTCAACACCTGCCACCTTGCCCTGCATAGCCTGCAAAGCGTTGGCGCTGGCAACCTTAGCCAGTTCGTCACTCTTGACAGAGCTTACAGAACCTGTTAGGTCCTTCTTCTTCATCGTACCGTAACCTACCACCACGAGGTCGTTCAGCGTGGTGTTGTCATCCTCGAGGGTGATGTTCACCGATGACTTGCCGGCAGTCTTGATAACCTGTGGCTTCATGCCAACGTAAGAGACGTTGATGTTGCCACCCTTCTGCAACTTGAGCGTGAAGTTGCCGTCGAAGTCGGTCACCGTACCGTTCTGGG
>CAMHQF010000032.1:0-21606 GCA_946187445.1 uncultured Prevotellaceae bacterium | reverse complement strand
AGACACCGATCTGAGAAAACGGGGGCTCATGGCGAGAACTGACGAAATCTGCAAGCGGTGATAATATTAAATCCATAGGCGCTTCTGCCTTCAAAAATTGTCGTGCCAATGAAATAGTTTTTGGTAATGGAGTGGAATATATAGGAGAAAATGCTTTCGAAGGCTCTACATGGTATGACAATCAGCCTACTGGCTTAATTTACATAGGTAAAGTAGCATATAAATATAAAGGTGAGATGCCTGCAAACACATTCCTTTCAATAAAAGAGGGAATCTTAAGCATAGGATATAAAGCTTTCAGTAATTGCATAGGTCTGACCTCTATTGATATCCCTAACAGCGTAACGAGTATTGGAGAAAGAGCTTTCAATGGTTGCACTGGACTGACTTCCATAATCATTCCTAATAGCGTAAAGGGTATAGGATGGTTAGCTTTCGATGGTTGCACTGGACTGACCTCTATTGATATCCCTAATAGTGTAACAAGCATAGGACATATGGCTTTCTCTGATTGCTCTAGCCTAACCTCTATAACCATTCCTGATGGAGTGACGAGCATATCTGCTTTCTCTGGTTGCTCAAGTCTGACCTCCATAAAAATCCCCAATAGTGTAACAAGCATTGGATACATGGCATTCTCTGACTGCTCAAGTCTGACCTCTATTAATATCCCTAGTAGTGTAACAAGCATCGGAAATTCTGCCTTCTCTGGTTGCTCAAGTCTACAGAAAGTGATTGTTTCGGATATTGCTAAATGGTGTGGGATTTCATTTAATGACAAATCTTCTAATCCATTATATAAGGCTCATCATTTATATAGTGATGAACATACTGAGATAAAAGAATTAACCATCCCTAACAGTGTAACGAGCATTGGAAATTCCGCTTTCGCAGGATGCTCTGGACTGACCTCTGTCATCATCCCTAACAACGTAACGAGTATTGGAGAAAGTGCTTTCTATAATTGCGATGGTCTAACCTCTGTCATCATTCCTAACAACGTAACGAGTATTGGAGAAAGTGCTTTCAGATATTGCTTTGGCCTGACCTCCATCGCCATTCCTAACAGCGTGACATGCATTGGAAATTTTGCTTTCTCTGGTTGCTCAGGACTGACATCCATCTACAGCTATATAGAAAATCCATCAAGTATCACAGGTCCATTTTTTTCTAGTTCGAACTATTCAAATGCAACCCTTTACGTTCCTTATGGGACAAAGGATAAGTACCTTGCTGCTGAAGAATGGAAGAACTTTGCTAACATAGTGGAGATGCCACAAGAGCTTGAGCCGATAGAAGATGAAATCGTCATAAAATTTGATGACAAAGACTATATTGTTGACAACACTCCTGTTGACCTGAATAGTACTATCATTAACGATATGTATATCAGCATGGACAACAAGTCTGATGTTAATAACCCTGATGGTTTTTACAACTCAACAGAAAAGTGTATCGTTATCAATAAGGCAACCTCTGCCTCTGCCATAGCAACCGTAGTAGCAAGCGACCTTGGTTCAAGTGATTTCATCAACAACTTCACAGGTATAGTTATAGAGGTTAATGGAAAGGGAAGCGTAAAGATTAATGCCCAGACCATTGGCAATAACAAACTTGCTGTAAAGATTGGTAGTGCTGATGCTAAGAACTATACCCAGGCAACAAAGGGTGATGTAACTATCAATTATGATGTAACAGAAAACACTTACGTTTACATCTATGCCGTAGATGCTGATAACCAGCAGCAATCACTCAGCATGGATATTACTGAAACTTCTGATAATGCCGTAAAGGTATATTCTGTTACTGTTACTCCTGATGTCACAGCAATAGAGACTGTTCCTGAAGCAACAATTCCTGCCTCAACCTTCGGCAAGGTTTACTCTGTTGACGGCAAGCAACTTCCTGTCCTTCAGAATGGTATCAGCATCCTGAAGATGACAGACGGCACGACAAGAAAGGTTGTGAAGTAAAGGGATAGCATTCACGGAACATGATTAGCTGAGAGAAAAGTCTGAAGGATATTTGGCTTTTCTCTCAGTTTTTTGTATCTTTGCGAAAAATTCGTATCAGATACAAATAACGAAAATAGTTTTACATAAAATGGTGAAGAGGTTCTGCAATTTTATATCGGAATATATGGGCATATTGGTGCTCGTTGCAGCATTGCTGGCACTTGGCTTTCCTGAACTCTTGAGGCAGGTGCGTCCGACGGTTATCAACTATCTGCTTGGGGTGGTGATGTTCGGCATGGGACTGACACTCAATCTCGGAGACTTCAAGATAGTGTTCAGCCGTCCGAAGGATGTTGTTGTCGGCTGTTTGGCACAGTTTACCGTCATGCCGTTGCTAGCATGGGGATTGGCTCGGTTGTTTCAGCTTGACGATGCGCTGGCGCTTGGCGTTGTGCTGGTGGGTTGCTGTCCTGGCGGCACAGCCTCAAATGTGATAACGTACCTGGCGAAGGGTGACCTGGCGCTGAGTGTGGGAATGACGGGGGTATCGACCTTGATGGCTCCCTTCCTCACTCCCATGCTGACATGGGCGCTGGCTGGTAAGACTGTCGATGTAGATGTGGCAGGCATGCTGCTGAGCATACTATGGGTGGTGATACTCCCCATAGTAGTGGGACTACTGGTGAAATGGGTATGGCCTAATTTTACGGAGGAGGCAGTGGGCTACCTCCCAGCACTGTCCTCTGTCGCCATAGCACTGATAGTGGCAATCATCATATCAGCCAATGCCGACAAACTACTGGCAGGCGGTATGGTAATAGTCATCGTGGTGATGCTCCACAACGTCTGCGGACTGTGTATGGGCTATATGATAGGAAGACTGCTGGGACTTGCCGAATCTAAGAAGAGGGCTATATCCATAGAGGTAGGCATGCAGAATTCAGGACTGGCAAGCAGTCTGGCGACGATACACTTCGCAGCATATCCACTTGCCACTATCCCCGGTGCCATATTCAGCGTGTGGCACAACCTGTCAGGTGCTACTGTGGCGCATCTGTTATCAAAACGAAAGAGGGTGTAGTTCGAGGAATGCAACTATGTTGGCATTTTTATGTTAAATATCGTTGAGGAGACGAAAAGCGTCAGAGATTTGCTTGCATCGATTGAAGATAATTGCTAATTTTGCGCTCAAAGAACTGAAAAGGGATGAAAAGGTCAACGATCTGGATAATAGCTGTAGTCATGGGACTCTCGTTTGTAGGGTTGCTGGCGCTTCAGATACTGTATATAGAGGAGATAGCAAAGATGAAGCGTGAGCAGTTTGAGGAGTCGGTGACAAGGTCGCTGTACCAGGTGGCTCGCAATATGGAGCTTAATGAGACGTTGCGCTACCTCGAGAACGATGTGCAGAATACAGAGAAGAACACGCGCGTGAACGACTCGATAGTGACGACCAACGCAATGGGAACAGGGATGCAGAGTTCGCACCAGTACTCGGTGGTGGGCGATGACGGCACGATATACTCCTCATTTCAGTTGCAGACGGTGACGCTGAGTCCGCGTAAGGTCACTGGAGGACTGATGGTGAAGCGCGACAGGGGAAGTGCGATATCTGAGGCACAGAAGTCGATGCAGGAGATAGTGCGCAACCGCTATATATACCAGAAAGGCCTGCTCGACGAGGTGGTATATAGCATACTGTACACTGCCAGCGACAAACCTCTCAAGGAGAGGATAAACTTTAGGCAGCTGGACCAGGATATAAGGACGGAACTGCTCAATAACGGCATCGACATGGCATATCACTTTACGGTGGCGACAAATGACGGCAACGAGATATACCGATGCCCAGACTATACAGACGAGGGCAGGGAGTACAGCTATCAGCAGGTGCTCTTCAGAAATGACCCGCAGGCAAAGACGGGAGTGCTGACGGTGCATTTCCCTGATATCGACTCGTACATATTTTCAAGTATCAGGTTTATGATACCGGCGTTGATATTCACAGGAGTCTTGTTGCTCACGTTTATCTTTACGATAGTTATAATATTCCGTCAGAAGAAATTGTCTGAGATGCGCAATGACTTCATTAACAATATGACGCACGAGCTGAAGACACCTATCGCCAGCATATCACTTGCCGCACAGATGCTCAACGATAAGAGTGTGACGAAGTCGGAGACGATGATGAGTCACCTCGGAGGGGTGATAAATGATGAGAGCAAGCGACTGCGCTTCCTCGTGGAGAAGGTGCTGCAGATGTCGATGTTTGACAGGAAGAAGAATATCTTCAAGATGAAGGCTGCTGACCTCAACGAGATGGTGGACAATATCGCAAATACATTTACCCTGAGAGTGGAGCATACGGGAGGTAAGATATATACGCAGGTGGAGGCGGTAGAGTCAACGGTGTATGTGGAAGAGACACACTTCAGCAATGTGATATTCAACCTGATGGACAATGCGGTGAAATACCGCAAACAAGATGAACCAATTAATATATACCTCAGGACATGGAATGAGAATGGTAAGGTGATGCTGTCGATACGTGATACAGGAGTGGGCATCAAGAAAGAGAATATGAAGAAGATATTCGAACAGTTCTACCGTGTGCACACAGGAAACCGCCACGACGTCAAGGGCTTTGGACTGGGACTGGCGTACGTAAAGAAAGTAATAGATATACATAAAGGCACTATCAGCGTGGCATCGGAGTATGGCAAGGGTACCACATTTACGATAGGCATGGAGTATATCGATGAGAAAGATGAAAGTTAAGAGTTAAGAAACTAAAGATAATAATAACCGATTAAAAAAGAAAACTTATGGAAGAAAATTTGAAGATCCTTCTCTGTGAAGATGATGAGAACCTGGGAATGTTGCTTCGCGAATATCTGCAGGCAAAGGGTTATGACACTGACCTGTACCCCGATGGCGAGGCGGGCTATCGTGCCTTTCTCAAGACACCATACGATATCTGCGTGCTCGATGTGATGATGCCAAAGAAAGACGGTTTCCAGCTCGCTACGGAGATACGACAGGCTAATGCCGACGTGCCTATCATATTCCTCACGGCACGCCAGCTGAAGGAGGATATACTCGAGGGCTTCAAGATAGGTGCCGACGACTATATCACCAAACCGTTCTCAATGGAGGAACTCGTATTCCGTATCGAGGCTATACTGCGCCGTGTACGTGGTAAGAAGACTAAAGAGTCAACACAGTACCAGATAGGTAAATTCCTCTTTGATACGCAGAAGCAGTTGCTCAGCATAGGCGATAAGTCAACAAAGCTCACCACCAAGGAGAACGAGCTGCTCTCGCTGCTCTGCTCACACTCTAACGAGATACTGCAGCGTGACTTCGCACTCAAGACGATATGGATTGATGACAACTACTTCAATGCTCGTTCGATGGATGTCTATATCACAAAACTACGTAAGCACCTGCGTGAGGATGAGAACATAGAAATCATCAACATACACGGCAAGGGCTACAAACTCATCGTGCCAGAGGAGAATGAGGATAATTGACAATTGACAATTGAAAGTTGAAGGTAGTTATGCAGGTAATGATTTTTGCTGCTGGAAGAGGCACACGCCTCAAGCCGCTCACTGACGTAATACCCAAGGCACTGGTGCCGGTAGAGGATATACCACTGTTGCAGAGGGTATATCGGAAGGTCATCGAGGCAGGGGCAGACAAGGTGGTGGTCAATGTGCACCACCATGCCGAGCAGATAAAAAACTACTGCAAACTGCTGGAGGCCTGCTACGGCATCTCAATCACCATCAGCGATGAGACGGAACGACTGCTCGAAACAGGGGGTGGTATAAAGAAGGTAAGAGGGGAGTTTGATGCCCCCGTCCTGATACACAACTGTGACATACTGAGCAACGTAGATCTGCAAGCACTGTATGGTGCCATAGGTGGATACGACGCACTGCTGCTCGTATCAGAGAGACGGACGAGCCGATACCTCATGTTTGATGACACGATGCGCCTCGTGGGATGGACCAACATCGACACAGGAGAGGTAAAGTCGCCATACGAAGAGGTGAAGAACGGCACCGCCAAGAATATACGCCTATACGCCTTTGCAGGTATACATGTGATAAGCCCGAGAGTGTTTGCGCTGATGGATGAATTGGAGGAAGCCTTTCCCATAATCGACTTTTACATAAAACACTGTGCAGAAGCTGATTTCAGAGGCTATCTGAAGAAAAACCTTAAACTGCTCGATGTGGGAAAACTCGATACGCTCGAAAAGGCTGGCGAGTTTCTTAGTGAGATGATAGATGAGAGATAATAGATGATAGATAAAAGATAAAAGATTTTATGCAAAAGATAATAATACTGGACTTCGGTTCACAGACCACGCAGCTCATAGGTCGCCGTATCAGAGAGCTGAATACCTTCTGTGAGATAATGCCCTACAACAAATTCCCAGAGAATGACCCCGAGGTGATAGGTGTGGTGCTTAGCGGCTCGCCATACTCGGTGTATGAGGAAAGGGCTTTCAAACTCGATTTTGATAAGATAAGAGGCAAATACCCTATACTCGGTATATGCTACGGTGCGCAACTTATGGCATACACCTTTGGTGGAAACGTAGAGCCAGAGGGCACACGTGAGTACGGACGTGCCAACCTGGAGTATATGGAGGAAGGTAATGAGATACTCAAGGGTTTCAGCGAGAACTCACAGGTGTGGATGTCGCATGGCGACACCATAACGAAGCTTCCTGAAGGTTTCCGCGCCATAGCCTCTACATCGACAGTGAAATATGCTGCCTATGCCGCTAACGACGAGAAGATATGGGGTGTGCAGTATCACCCTGAGGTGTTCCACAGCATTGACGGCACACAGCTGCTCAAGAACTTCGTAGTCGATATATGCGGCAGTCGTCAGGACTGGTCACCAGACAGTTTTGTGGAGCAGACTGTAAGAGAGATACGTGAGCAGGTGGGCGACGACAAGGTGATACTTGGCTTATCGGGCGGAGTGGATTCCAGTGTCGCTGCAATGTTGCTCAACAAAGCCATAGGCAAAAATCTCACATGTATCTTCGTGAACAACGGACTGCTGAGAAAGAATGAGTTTACTGACGTGCTCAGGGACTACGAGTGCTTAGGACTCAACGTGCGAGGTGTTGATGCATCGCAGAAGTTCTACTCTGAACTGGCTGGCGTCAAGGAACCAGAGAAGAAACGTAAGATAATAGGTGCAGGATTCATTGACGTGTTTGAGGCAGAGGCAAAAAAGATTGAAGGTGCGAAATGGCTGGCACAGGGTACAATATATCCTGACCGAATAGAGTCGCTCAACATCACGGGAAAGGTGATAAAGAGTCACCACAACGTAGGCGGATTGCCAGAGAAGATGGGACTGAAGCTCTGTGAGCCACTGAAGTGGCTTTTCAAGGACGAGGTGCGCAGGGTAGGACGCTCCATGGGTATGCCAGAACATCTCATCACCCGTCATCCATTCCCAGGACCAGGCCTTGCAGTACGCATTCTGGGCGATATCACTCCAGAGAAGGTGCGTGTGCTGCAGGATGCAGATGATATATTCATCAGAGGACTGCGTGAGTATAAGACCAAACTGTCAGGTGAGGAGGCTCGCAGAGTGCTTGCCGCTGGGGTGCCTGCTGACATGAAGGACGGCGAGATAGAGGTAAGCCTCTATGACCAGATATGGCAGGCTGGTGCGATACTGCTCTCTGAGGTAAAGTCGGTAGGTGTGATGGGCGATGAGCGTACATACGAAAATCCTGTAGCACTGCGTGCTGTGACATCAAGTGACGCTATGACAGCCGACTGGGCACAGTTGCCTTACGACTTCCTTGCTGACGTGTCAAACCGCATAATACGTGAGGTGAAGGGTATCAACCGCGTTTGCTACGACGTATCGTCAAAGCCACCAGCAACGATAGAGTGGGAGTAGTTGATAATTGATAATTTTTTAAGACATGGCAGAAACAGTAGATATAAGAGAACTAAATGTACTGATAGAGCAGCACAGCAACTTTGTGACAAACCTCACTACAGGGCTGAACAGGGTCATAATAGGTCAGAAGCACCTTATAGAGTCATTGCTGATAGGATTGCTTAGCGATGGTCACATACTCCTTGAGGGTGTGCCAGGACTGGCAAAGACGCTTACTATCAATACTCTTGCCAAACTCATCGACAGCAAGTTCAGCAGGATACAGTTTACACCTGACCTGCTGCCTGCCGATGTGGTGGGAACAATGATTTACTCACAGAAGGAGGAGACTTTCCAGATAAAGAAAGGTCCCGTATTTGCCAACTTCGTACTTGCCGACGAGATAAACCGTGCTCCGGCAAAGGTGCAGAGTGCACTGCTCGAGGCGATGCAGGAGCATCAGGTGACGATTGGCGACAACACGCTGAGCCTTCCGAAACCCTTCCTCGTAATGGCAACCCAGAACCCTATAGAGCAGGAAGGCACATACCCCTTGCCTGAGGCGCAGATGGACCGTTTCATGATGAAGGTGGTGATAGGCTATCCTACCATAGAGGAGGAGAAGAAGATAATGCGTGAGAACCTTGCAGGCAGTCTGCCCGAGATACTCCCAGTGTCAAACGCTGAAGAGATTATTAACGCTCGCGAGGTGGTAAGACAGGTGTATATCGACGAGAAGATAGAGCAGTATATCGCCGACATGGTGTTTGCTACTCGCTTCCCAGAGCAGTACGGACTCAGTGAGATGAAGCCAATGATAACCTTTGGCGCATCACCACGTGCCAGCATCAATCTTGCCAAGGCTTCGCGTGCCTATGCTTTTATAAAGCACAGGGGATATGTGGTGCCAGAGGACGTAAGGGCTGTGGCTCATGACGTACTGCGCCATCGCATAGGACTGTCGTACGAGGCTGAGGCAAACAACATCACTGCTGAGGATATCATAAGCAACATAATAAACAAAGTGGAGGTACCGTGAACGGAACGGAGTTACTTTCAAAGGTTCGCAAAATAGAAATCAAGGCCAGAGGGCTGTCAAACAATATCTTTGCTGGCCAGTACCATTCTGCCTTCAAGGGTAGGGGTATGGCATTTGCAGAGGTGAGAGAGTACCAGTATGGCGATGATGTGAGAGACATAGACTGGAACGTCACAGCTCGCTTTCACAAGCCTTACGTCAAGGTGTTTGAGGAGGAAAGGGAGCTGACAGTGATGCTTCTCGTTGATGTGTCAGCATCATTGAACTTCGGCACTCGTGTGGCTACCAAACAAGAGATGGCGGCAGAGATAGCCTCCACCTTGGCATTCTCAGCAATACAAAATAATGACAAAGTGGGTGTGATATTCTTCTCGGACAGAATAGAGAAGTATATACCTCCCAAGAAGGGTAGGAAGCACATACTGTATATCATACATGAGATGCTGAGTTTCACACCCCAGTCGGTGAAGACTAATATCGGAGTGGCACTGGAGTTTCTGGGCAAGACACAGAAAAGACATAGCACGGCATTTTTGATGAGCGACTTCTATGATCGTGCGGACTTTGAAAAACCTCTGCAGATATGCAACGCTCGTCATGACGTGGTGGGCATACGAATCTATGACCCGCTGATGGTGAACCTCCCTGATGTGGGTATCATAAGGATACACGATGCCGAGACGGGTCACGAACAGTATATCGACACTTCGTCAAGACGACTGCGTATGGCGCACAACAGATACTGGACGGAGCATACAAGGGAGACGAATCTGGTGTTTCAGAGAAACTCTGTCGATATGGTGAGTGTGGCAACCGACGGCAATTATGTTACGGCATTAAGAAACCTCTTTGCTCTAAGAGCATAGTAGCAGAATGACAAAAGTGAACAAATACATAATATGTCTTGCGATGATGCTATATCCCCTTGCCCTGATGGCTCAGGGTATGGTGGAGGCACGTATTGACTCTATACAGATGATGGTAGGCGAGCAAACGGGCTACCACGTCTCTGCTACGGTGAAGCCAGGACAGCGTGTGACATTCAGGCAATGGAAACCACAACAGATGATAACGCCAGGCGTGGAGGTAGTGGAAAAGCCAAAGATAGACACCGTAGATGCTAAAGACGGTTTTATCAAGGTAACACAACACCTGGTGCTGACATCGTTTGAGGATACCCTGTACTATATCCCCAAACAAGAGGTAAGGATAGACAACAGGAAACTACAGACCAACAACCTGGCGCTGAAGGTGCTGACAGTGGAAGTAGATACGTTGCACCCCAACCAGTTCTACGGCCCTAAGGATATACAGGAAAATCCCTTCATGTGGCAGGAATGGGTGAGGCTATTGTGGCTTGCTATCCTCGCTGTCACTATATACATACTGGCATGGTTGGCATATATACGCCTGAAGAGCAACAAACCGTTTAAGTTCAAGGTGCGCATAATAAAGCGCATACCTCCTCACCAGAAGGCACTCTCTGCCATCCAGGCACTGAAAGACGAGAAGGTAGCCCTGAGTACAGAGGATGACTCAAAGGCATACTACACCCAGTTGACAGATGCCCTGCGTACATATATGCATGAGCGCTTCGGATTTAATGCCAAGGAGATGACTTCTGCTGAGATAATATACCGTCTGCAGCAGGAGGAAGATCAGAGTAAGATAGAAGAGCTCACAGCACTGTTCCAAACTGCCGACCTGGTGAAGTTTGCCAAGTACTCAACGGGTATGACGGAGAAAGATCGCAACCTCGTTTCGGCTGTTGACTTCATCAACAACACAAAACAGGAGAACGTGCCTACAGAAGAACGTATAGAACCTACCATAACAAAGCAGCAACGCCAGACAATGCATGTGCGCACCTCGCTGAAGTGGGTGATAGGTATAATGATAATCGTTGCCACAACGCTGATAGCATACGTATGTTGGCAGCTATATGATATTAGAGCGTAATGGAATTTTCACAGCCTATATATTTCCTGCTGCTTCTGCTGCTCGTGCCATATATACTATGGTACGTGCTTTGGCGTAATCGTGGCAAGAGGAAGATGGAGGCCTCCATGACATTCAGCGATACTCAGGCACACAGACACTCACCAGTCAGTCTGCGTGTTCGTTTGATTCACCTGCCCATGATATTGCGTTGTGCAGCTTTTGCGGTAATAGTTGTGGCGCTGGCACGACCGCAGACGCATAATGCATGGGACAGTCGCAGTGTGGAGGGAATAGACATCATGCTGGCGATAGATATCTCCACCAGTATGCTGACGCAGGATCTGCATCCTAACCGAATAGAGGCAGCGAAGAGTGTGGCAGCTTCGTTTATCGCTGACCGTCCCAATGACAATATAGGTTTGACGATATTCGCAGGTGAGGCGTTCACCCAGTGTCCTATGACGACGGATCATGCCTCGCTGCTAAACCTGCTGAAAGGCGTGCGCACTGACCTTGCTGAAACAGGCCTAATCAGCGACGGTACGGCGATAGGCATGGGACTTGCTAACGCTGTGTCGCGTCTGAAGGACTCTAAGGCAAAGAGCAAGGTGGTGATACTGCTGACTGACGGCGCGAATAATATGGGAGACATATCGCCCCTGACTGCTGCACAGATAGCAAAGAGCCTCGGCATACGCATATACACCATAGGCGTGGGCTCAAAGCGTGTTTCTGCATATGAGCTCGACGTGACGACACTGAGAAACATAGCCGCTACAAGCGATGGCAATTTCTATCTCGCTACGAACAACAAGGAGCTAAGACAAATATACAGCGACATCGACAAATTGGAGAAATCGCGCATACTTGTGAAGAAGTTCTCAAAGAAGTATGAGGCTTACCAACCATTCGCCTTGGCAGCACTACTGTTGTTGATGTTTGAGGTTCTCCTAAGATTAACTGTTTTAAGACGACTGTAAATGCACTTTTATTCACCTACATATTTATATATTCTCGCTGTCATCCCCATATCATTCCTTTTTATGATGTGGGCAGAATGGAGCAGGCAAAAGAAACTGGCGCGACTGGGCGACAGGCAATTAGTGAAGTCTCTGATGCCTGGTGCCTCAGCATGGCGAAGGTGGTTGAAGTTTCTGCTGATACAGATGGCTTTTGCATCAGTAGTAATAGCTATTGCCCGCCCGCAGATGGGAACTAAGGTGAGCCACGAAAAGCGTAATGGCATAGAGGCGATAATATGTTTGGATATATCAAACTCTATGCTTGCCACAGACGTAAAACCGAGCAGACTACAGAAGAGTAAGATGTTGATAGAGAATATGGTAGAGCATTTTGCTAAAGATAAGGTTGGGATGATAGTGTTTGCTGCCGATGCTTACGTTCAGTTGCCCATAACGAGTGACTATGTATCGGCAAAGATGTTCTTGCAAAACATAGAACCCTCACTCATACAGACACAGGGCACAAACATCGCTGAGGCTATTAACCTGGCATCAAATAGTTTTACAAAGCAGGAAAATATAGGCAAGGCAATAATAGTGATTACCGATGGTGAGGATCACGAAGGAGGAGCTATGGAGGCTGCGAGTGAGGCTAACGAGAAAGGCTATCAGGTGTTTATATTAGGCATAGGAGACACCAGCGGAGCTCCGATACCCGTTGCTGAGGGTGGTTTCCTGACAGATAATACAGGAAATACCGTGATGACAGCCCTCAACGAACAGATGTGTCGTGACGTAGCGTCAGCAGGAAAGGGCACATACATACACGTTGACAACACCTCAGTGGCACAAGAGCAGTTGAACAACGAGTTGAGCAAGATGCAGAAGGGCGACATGGAGAGTGTGGTATATTCCGAATATGAGGAAGTATATCAGTGGTTTGCCCTTTTGGCTATAATACTCTTGATAATGGAGGTGATGATATCAGAGACGCAGAATCCGTTCTTCAAGCGGTTCAACCTGTTTAAGGACAAGAGAGTTGTAAGCATGATTGTTTTATCGCTGCTTGCCATCTCGATGAATGCCCAGAATGCTGACAGACACTTTATACGCAAAGGAAACCGTATATTCCACGAGAATGTACAGGAGAGTCCGTCGAAGGCAGAGGTGGAGTATCGCAAGGCTCTGACGGCAAACCCTTCTAATCCTCAGGCTATGTACAACTTGGGGTGTGCGCTGTTGGCACAAAATAAGGATTCGCTCGCTATGGATATGTTTCAGGCTTCAGCCAAGGCAGAAACGAGTAAGCAGCGCAGGGCAATGTCGTATCATAACATGGGAGTAATCTACCAAAAACAGCAGCAATATGGTCCTGCTATAGAGATGTATAAGCAGGCTTTGCGCCTCACTCCGCACGATAACGAGACACGCTATAACCTCGTGCTCTGTCAGCGTCAGCAGAAGCAGCAAGACCAGAATCAGAACCAAAACAAGAACAACCAGCAGAATAACAAGGATAATAAGAACGACAAGAATAAGGACAAAGACAAAGATAACAACAAGAACGACCAGAACAAGAATAAAGACAACAAAGACGACCAGCAGAACAAAGAGCAGCAGCAGAACAAAGACCAGATGAGTCGCGAAAATGCTGAACAACTACTGCAGGCCGCTATACAAAATGAGAAGGAGACGCAGCAGCGCCTTAACAAGGCTATGAGACAGCCTCGCCGTCGTAACATTCAGAAAAATTGGTGATTACTTTGCAAAAGAGACTAACATATTTCATAGTGGCACTACTGTTGCCACTTCTCGCACTGGCACAGAAGATTACGGTGCAGGGCCCTACTCACGTGGCAGTGGGCGAGCAATTCCAGTTACGCTACGTGGTGAACACCACTGACGTAAAGAACTTCCATTTGGGAAACATACCAGATGCCTTCGAGGTGCTGATAGGTCCGAGCACCAGTACGCAGCAGAGTTTCTCTTTCGTCAACGGTCATACCTCGCAACAGTCATCGGTGACCTATACTTATGTGTTGATGGCGCACAAAAACGGCACCTTCGTGATACCTTCTGCCAAGGCAGTAGTAGCGGGCAATAATGCGGTGTCATCGGCCTTGAAGATAAACGTAAGTGGCAAGTCACAGTCAGGAGGGGGACAATACAATCAGCAGCCCAGGCGTGTGGACAGAGCTGGTGCAAACATCTCAGGAAACGATCTATTCCTGCGTGCCTCAGCAAACAAACACAAGGTATATGAGCAGGAGCCGATACTCTTGACCTACAAGGTATATACCCAGGTGGAGCTGACAGCCCTTGAGGGCAAGATGCCCGACCTGAAGGGTTTCCATACACAGGAGATACCTCTGCCACAGCAGAAGACATTCCACATAGAGAACGTAAACGGCAAACCATACAACTGCGTCACATGGAGCCAGTATGTGATGTTCCCACAGATGACGGGCAAACTCACCATTCCGAGCCTAACATTTAAAGGTATCGTGATGCAGCGTAATCCAAATGTTGACCCATTTGAGGCCTTCTTCAACGGTGGTTCGGGATATGTAGAGGTGAAGAAAGACTTCACGGCTCCAAGCGTTGATATCGAGGTGTTGCCACTTCCTACCAAGCCAGCAGATTTCTCAGGTGGAGTAGGGCGCTTTTCTATTTCTTCGTCTATCGACAAGAACAAGGTGAAGGCAGGCGACCCTATAAATGTGCGTGTAGTGGTTAGTGGTGTTGGCAATATGAAGTTGCTCAAACAACCCGACCTGAATGTTCCAAAGGATTTCGAGAAGTATGATGCCAAGATAACCGATAAAACAAAGCTGACAGCCGATGGCGTAACGGGTAGCATGATATACGACATACTCGTTGTTCCGCGAAACATGGGTAAGTATGTCATACCTGCCGTGAAGTTTGTATATTTCGATACCGCAACCCACCAATACAAGACCCTCCAGACACAACCCCACGAGATAGAGGTGGAGAAGGGCAGTGGCAATGGCGGAAGCGGAACATACAGTAAGTACAGCGATAATGACATTCACGACATCATGTCAGGCGAATCCACCAAGCAGTTGGCTGACAAGACATTCTTCCAAACCCCAGTATATCTTGGCTCTATAGTTGCCATGCTCGTTGCTTTCGTAGTGCTATGCATCATATTCCGTAAGCGTGCTATGGATCTCAACGACATGATAGCCATGAAGAGTAAGAAGGCTAACAAGGTGGCTACGAAACGCCTGCGCAAGGCAAGGGGATATATGAAGCAGAACAAGAGCGAGGCGTTCTATGACGAGGTGCTGCGTGCTCTGTGGGGATATGTCAGCGACAAGTTGGCTATGCCAAGCGAACAACTGTCACGTGAGAATATATCCGAGACTCTTGCTCAGCGTGGCACGCCAGAGGAAGTAATCAATTCCTTCATTGCTGCCATTGATGAGTGTGAGTACGCTCGATATGCCCCAGGAGACCCTAAGGGCAACATGCAGCATACCTACCAGACGGCTACTGAAGCGATAACCAATATAGACAGTCTATGAAGATGAAAATATATCATATTATGCTATTCTGCCTTGTGTTGCTGCTTCCTTGTATGGTTGAAGCACAACCTAAGGCAAATGCCGATGCAGCATATAGGGCTGGTGACTACCAAAAGGCGTTGAAGTATTATGCTGATGCCCAGAAGGGAGGAACCACCGTGGAGACCTATTATAATATGGGTAATGCTCATTTTCGCATGGGTAACTACTCGGAGGCGATGATAGCTTACCTGAGAGCCTTAAAGCTAAGCCCTGCCAATGATGATATTCTTCACAACATCGAGATTACTTCCAACAAGACGGTGGATCGTCTGCCTGTGGAGACTGATGTCTTCATCGTGAAGTGGTACAAGGCTTTAGTGTGCAGCTTGACGATTGATACGTGGGCTGTAACGGCTTTGGTGGCTCTCGCCTTGTCGCTGATATGTTACCTGCTGTACCTGTTTATGGAGAACGTCAGCGTAAGGCGCATATCATTCTTCTCGTCTGTGGTGTTATGCCTGCTTTTCCTGTTCTCGGTTTTGTTTGCTTACCAACAGCGAAGCTATCTGTTGACCCACGATACAGGTGTGGTGACAGTAGAGATGATAGGAGTAAAGTCGTCGCCTACGCAAAAATCAGGCGATGCCTTCGTCATCCATGAGGGAACAAGCGTAACGATTGCAGATGCTGATATTAAAGGTTGGTATTCCATAAGGTTGTCTGACGGCAGACAGGGTTGGGTGCCTTCATCTTCTATAGAACTGATATAAACTATGCATAACTCGGTAGATACATACTTCATAGACTTGATATGTGGCAATCAAAGTGCCGTATTGGACCATTTTGCCTTAATCGTCACTAATGCGTGGACATGGGTGCCTCTATACGTCATGCTGCTTATCCTTGTCATCAAGAATCATGACAACATGCAACAGATATTCCTCTGTTTCGGCTGTGCCGTGCTGGGAGTGCTGATGGCAACAGGACTCACTTCCATCATCACCAAACCGTACTTTGCAAGGCTTCGCCCCTGTAATGACCCTGAGTTTAAGTATCTCTTTGACATAGCCGGAGGTCTGCATAACAACGACTATAGCTTTTTCTCTTCGCATGCAGCCACGTCAATGTCGCTTGTAGCCTTCTTCTTGCTTTATACCCGTAGCCGCATGATGACCATCTTCATGCTCTTATGGTCGCTCACCCTGGGTTGGTCCCGAATGTACCTGGCACAGCATTTCTTTACTGATGTGGTGGTAGGACTGTTGTGGGGCTTCGTTGCAGGCAGTTTGGCTTATTATGTATATCACCGCTTTAGCGTGCGTCTGTATAATGTTAACCATTCCATTTCCGACAAATACACCTCGACAGGCATAGATAAGAGGGATGTAGAACTTGTCGTATTGGTAATGCTGCTAACTTATCTTTACGCACTCATCATAATATAGGAGTAAGACATGTCAACCGACCCAAGACACATTAAGATTAAGGATTATACCTACCAGTTGCCTGATGAACGCATAGCGAAGTACCCAGTAGCTAAGCGTGACGAGAGCAAACTGCTTATATATAATAAAGGTGAGATATCACATGATGTGTTTAAGAATATCTCCCAGCATCTTTCATCAGGCTCGTTGCTCATATACAACAACACCAAGGTCATTCAGGCTCGCATACATTTTCATAAGGAAACAGGTGCTTTGATAGAGGTGTTCCTATTAGAGCCTTACTTCCCTCACGACTATGAGCAGATATTCCAGTCTAAGAACAAGTGTTCGTGGGTCTGTCTCGTCGGCAACTCGAAGAAGTGGAAGACGGGCGTGTTGTCACGCACGATAAACGTCAACGATACTGACTTGGAACTTTCTGTAGAAAGGAAAGAAGACTCAGGCATAGGCCAGGTGATAGAATTTACTTGGAGTGGAGACGTAAGCTTCTCGGAAATACTCGACGCCATAGGCGAACTGCCCATACCTCCATACCTTAACCGCAAAACAGAGGAGAGCGACAAGACAACCTACCAGACGGTATATTCCAAGATAAAGGGCAGCGTAGCAGCACCTACTGCAGGACTGCATTTTACTGATGCTGTGCTGAAAGATATTGCCGACCACAACATACAGTGTGACGAGGTTACGCTGCATGTGGGAGCAGGAACCTTCAAACCCGTGAAGAGTGAGGAGATAGAAGGCCACGAGATGCATAGGGAGTATATCTCTGTGCGCCGAAGCACCATCGAGAATATTATAGCCCATGGAGGCAAGGTCACAGCTGTTGGCACCACCTCTGTGCGCACCCTTGAGAGCCTTTACTACATAGGTTGCACCATAATGAGGCATCCTGAGATAGATGATGAAGAGGCCCTGAGCATAAGCAATCAGTGGATGCCTTACTCCGATGACTTTTCTGAGGCAAACACCCCTGACACGCTGACGGCTCTGAAGGCAATACTCGGCTGGATGGACCGTAACGAGGTCAACGTGCTCAATACAAGCACAAGAATCATCATAGCACCAGGCTACAAGTTTCACGTAGTGGAGAAGTTGATAACCAATTTCCACCAGCCTCAGTCCACCTTGCTGCTACTGATTGCAGCCTTGATAGGCGAGGACTGGCGCAAGGTGTATGATTATGCCCTCAGTAATGATTTCCGTTTCCTGTCCTATGGTGATTCGTCATTATTGATACCAAACTAGAAAATCTAGAATATCTAGCATATCTAGAAAACCTAGAAAAAAATACTAACCCCTAAAAACCTAAAATAAAATGAAACTAGACGGACGAAGAGAAAGTTCTAACGTAGATGACCGCCGCCGTAGCGGTCTTTCATCTGCAGGTATTGGTGGCATCGGTATCGGTGGTCTTGTCATCGCGGCACTTATCACATGGGTGATGGGAGGCAATCCCCTCGACGTGGTGCAGACAGTTGCCACACAGCAGATGACCAATGTTACAACCCAGGCAGAGGGTGGTCGCGAGTTTACTGCCGAAGAGCAGGAGTTAGCGAAATTCTCAAGCCAGATACTGGCAGGCACTGAGGATGTGTGGACTGAGGTATTCAAGGAGATGGGTAGAGAATATGTGCCACCTCGCATGGTGCTCTATACTGGCAGTGTGCAGACAGGATGCGGAAACGGTCAGTCGGCTATGGGTCCCTTCTATTGCAGTGCCGACCAGTGTCTGTATATCGACCTCTCGTTCTTTACCTCTATGAAGAAGCAGCTGGGTGCTGATGGCGACTTTGCCTACGCTTATGTCATAGCCCACGAGGTGGGTCACCATGTGGAGTATCTGCTTGGCACGCTCGACAAGGCACACCAACAGATGTCACGACTGTCGCAGAAGGATGCCAATAGGATAAGCGTGCGACTGGAGTTGCTTGCCGACTTCTATGCTGGTGTGTGGGCTTATCATGACAACAAACAGTTTGCCTCACTTGAAGATGGCGACATAGAGGAAGCAATAAACTGTGCACAGAAGATAGGTGACAACTACCTTCAGGAAAAGGCTCGAGGCTATTCTCAACCAGAGTCATTCACTCATGGCACCTCCAAGCAGCGCATGAAGTGGCTCAAACTGGGTCTCACCACTGGTGATATGTCGAAGGGTACCACCTTCCAATGTTCAGATGCTGAACTATAAAGCTCTGGCACTGTGTTACTGGGCGTAAAGCATAGGCATCCATTACAGGATGCTTAGCTTCAATGAAAAATTAACCGGTTAATTTTTAAAATTAGCCGGTTAATTTGTTGAATTAACTAGTTAATTTTTGCAAGAAGCTATGCTTCTATAGTTAAAAACCATACATTCTCTTGCAGAAGCGCATAACTTTTATTACCTTTGTAAGCACCTAAACGTAAATAGGAAGCAACAAAACATAGATAGTAAGCAACTAAACCTAAAATCGATATGATATTAAAGATTACCAAAGGAACAAGAAAGAACATCGTGTCGTATGGCAAATATACGGCAAAGGTTATGCATCTCAACACCATCACGATGGACGATGTGTGTAAGGAAATAGAGAGTAACTGCTCGGCAAAGAGTTCTGACGTAGAGTTGGTATTGCGTGAACTGGTGGACGTGCTGAAACACCATCTGCAAGAGGGCCATAGAGTGCAACTGCCTCATCTGGGCACCATGAAGATGGATATAGAGAGCAAAGCGTTTGACAATCCCAAGGACTTCAACCCAGCAGAGCACATCAAGCGTTGCAAAATCAGTTTCATAGCCAAGTCGTACAAAGGTCGCCAGACTCTCCTTGATGACATTAAAATAGATAAGGTGATAACTGACCAATAAAAAAAGAAATCGATTTATTTTGCAAAAACAAAAACTTTTCATAACTTTGCAAATAGAAATCACAAAGAAGAAGATATATATGGCACATGTAGCTACTATGCCAGTAGAAGGACAGATACTGGTAAACATAGAAGATATGTCAATGATAAAAGACATTAAGAAGGCTATCAGTCTGCTGAAGGGGGTTGGCAAGGTTACTGTTCCTCGTAGCAAGCGTTATAGTTCCTATGAACAGTCATTACGTGACATAGAAGAAGGACGTGTGTACGAAGCCAAGGACGTTGACGACTTGTTTAATCAGTGTCTGGCATGATAAAGTACACACTTAAATATACGAGTGAATTCAAACGCCAGATGAAACTTTGTCAGCGTCGCGGGTATGATATAAACAATGTTAGCGTTTGACAAACCTAATGTTCTTTGCAAAAAAAAACTTAACCTTGCAAGTGAGTCAAACAAATTGTATAGAAACTAAAAGCACCTACCTATGACATAACTGAAAGTTAAAGACATATAGAAACAGAAGCGTCCGCTTGAATCTTGTTCTTGAAATTCGCCAAATTTATAAGAACCCACAAGAGTAAAAGCAAGGATGCTCACGCTGTAAGGCGTGGGCTTTTACTCGGATATAGTGGGTTAGGCGTTTGGCGATGCCTCAAGAACGTAGACGAAGTAATTTGTCCACGTTTTCTTTTTCTGTCTATTTCTCAGCCGGTTTACAGGACTAATCTTAATTCTTAATCCTAAAAAAAAAGAAAGTATGAAGAAGTTATTTACCCTTTTTGTTGCACTCGTAGCGATAGCTATGGGAGCACAGGCACAGAGCATCACAAGTTTGAAGGCGAAGGTATCCATCAACGGAGGGGCTGTACAGGAGCAACAGCTTCCAGCTACGGGATTTCCAATACCTGACCTTACCGACGAGGCAACAACATCGTTTGTCATCAAGGACATTATTGTGGAGACCAGTGGCTCCGTTTTAAACGTGTCCTTTTGGGTAAGGGTTCAAAAGGTGGATACATCGAAACCCCATGAGTTTACAGAAGTACCCCTGACGTATGAGAGTGGCGTATGGCATTTATCTGCAAGCACCTTAGAGCAGTTGGGTTTTCCAGATGGTGTAGAACTTGTTGAACCATCAATGTCAAGCGACCCCCGTTACCTTGAATTCTATATTGTAGCTAACAACAGCATCAGTTGGAACAATGGTGGCGAGAACTACAAAATAAAGTTCTCGACTGCAGGAGAAGCTGAAGCTAAGGTGAAGTTCTACAAGGAAAATACTGCAGGTATCAACATTAGTGCAAATGGTGAGGAAGAAAAGGAGATTACCTACACAGGAGACTTCGTTCGCGAAAAGTGGTACGGTTGGCAGCCAGGAGAGGTCAGTTCTTTGGTAATTGACGATATCGATGTGACTATTTCTTGCGAAGACGGTTCTATTATCAAGAGTGTGTCAATGCAGTATAAGGTATATGAAGAAGGGCAGGAAGCTCAATGGAATACAGTCGAGGCAACGCTGTACAGTACAGGTAGTGGATCTTCTCATAGGCATTATAAGGCAGAAAATCTTGCCATTGACGTAGTTAAAGGACTTACCTCCGGCAAGAACTACACGCTGGAGATTGCGTATCTTGTAGAAACTACTGAAGGACAGAACTTCTACCTTTCCAAGGGATTGAAGAATGACAAGTTCAACTTCACAGTCAAGGAAGGTACTGGCGTAAATGAAGTTGCCGCTGAGGGAGCCAAAGTAAGTGGCAAGTGCTACAACGCAGCAGGTCAGCAGGTAAGTGCAGATTCTAATGGTCTGCTGATACAGGATGGCAAGAAGATAATCAAATAATAGCTACTAATATAAATAAGGTGAGTGGAGTTGACCAGAGTGTTGGCTCCACTCTTTTTGTGACTAATCATGGTGAAAAGTCCGTTAAGTGTAGCGAAAATCTTAA
>CAMHQF010000031.1:0-22310 GCA_946187445.1 uncultured Prevotellaceae bacterium | reverse complement strand
TTCGTTTTTATCTGCATCATTTCGATTATTCATGCAAGTGCAGAAGAAGAACAAAGGAAAGAAAGAAAAGAGCAAGATCGTTTAAGAAGAGAAGAAAAGTTAAAAGCGCAAACAGAGGAATATGAGGCATTAAAGCAACAATTCTTTGCAACAAATGGAACTCCAGACAAAACCATCTTAATTAAAGAACTTGACCTCAATTCAGAGATACATGTGTATGAAAGTTCAAAGAGAGTTTTTATCTTAGGCAAAGAGTATGCTTTTAAGGATATTATGTCTTGTACTTTTAGTGACAATCCACAAGTCATTAAAGGAAAAATAACCGCTGTGACAAAATCAAAGAATGGCAGTGTGATAGGGCGAGCTATAGTTGGAGATGTCGTTGCGGGACCTGCTGGTGCCATAATTGGAGGAACAACGGCCAAGAAGAATACAGAATTTATTCAAGGAAATGACAGAACTATTCACGACTATACTGTCATTATAAATATGAATAGTATCGTAGAGCCAATTATACGCATCCACACTGGTGAAGACGGAAGACTTACCAATGAAATTGTTGGTTTAATGAATGTAATCATTTCAAGAAAGTAGATAACTTGTGGGTTAAAATTTATCTCGTACCATTACACCCAATGATGTGCTATAGTACTGATGTTGGCACATCATCGGGTATTTTTTATAAAAAGAACAATTTACCCCACATACTCACTTATGGGCTCTCAAGGCGCATGGATACTGGGATAAGGTGAGTGGGGTTGAATATGCTCTACCTCACTCGCAACCCCACTTTTGACCCCACTAAGGTGATTCTTGCTTCTTAGGGGAAAATGGAAAGTTACATTAGCCACAATCTCAAATCTCAGTATCTCAGTTAAAAAGTAGATACCCTATTATCCTGCACTCCTCTCTGATAAGCTTTATAACTTATTAATAATTAAATAATTATATATAATAATATAAAATGAAAGAGTGAAGGGGTACCTTAAGAAACAACTGAGATACTGAGATTGAGATTGTGAATAAGACTCACAGTCACTCAAGTAGCTGATAATAAGACTATTACAAAATGAGTAATAATCTGTGTATATGGAAATCATCCTTAAAATAGGCTGAATAATCTCAGTTATTCCCCCTAAAAAGCTTTAAAAAGGGCATTGAAACGGCTTGTTTCTGTGTTTTCCACCCCAGTTTGGTTACATAAGGGGTTGTTCGGAAAATTAAAAAGAATTTTCAAAAATAACCTCCTAAGGTCACTAAAACGCTCTCATGGCGCATGAATACTGGGGAGAGAAGGGCACAAGTGAGGTTAGGAGGTTGTTTATGAAAAACTTCTCGTTTTTCGTAAAATTAGAAATTGAAAAATTAGAAATTAGATTTTTTTCTCTCTTTTTGTAAAAGTAATACTTTTAGAGATCGAAGTAATGCTTTTAGATGCAGAAGTAATGCTTCTGCATCTAAAAGTTATGCTATTCTTTCGGACGGGGATTATTCCTGTCGCTCTTTATCCGTTTTTCTTCAAAGGGGTTGATGGTTTTCTCATCCTCAAATTCTTCGTCGCCCTTGCGTGTCCAGTATTGACCCATTTAGATAATTGATAATTGATTTTTTTAGGAGTTAAAGGGAGTTAGAGGGACATAACTTCTTTACTTCTTGATAATATATTAAAGCTCTTTGTTGAGATTAACCATTTCGATGGCTGAAATCATAGCATCGGCACCCTTGTTGCCTGCCTTAGTGCCTGCACGCTCCACTGCCTGCTCGATAGAGTCGGTGGTGAGGATGCCGTTGAGAACGGGCACACCTGACTTCATTGCTGCCTGAGCGATGCCCTTGGCTGACTCGTTAGCCACCATATCCCACCATTTCTGTGTTATTGGGTCAACAGCCGAGGTATCTTGCGAACTACCTTCTCCTGCGCACTCCTGATATGCGAAGAGCAGATTGGTCTCCTTGTCCCAATATATGCTGTAGTTTGACACTCCCTGTTGATGTATCATGTCAACAAGTTCAGGCCAGATAGCAGCATGGCGTTGCTCATATTCCTTCTCGCAGCCAGGCTTTAGTTTCATCTTAAATGCAAATCGTTTCATAGATATACTTTAGGACTTGTTTCAGGTTTCGCTTTGGGGAATTGTTCGAAGTCGATGGCTTTGCCGTCAAGGGTGAAGCCCGTGAGCTGATACTTGTCTGAGGTCACCACATCGAGCATTGTTCCTGCCTGCACATTGTTACCCCGCATGATGATGTTGCTGCAACGGCTCAGGGGCATGTCAGTCCTGTCGCCTGGCTTGAAGAACTGCGTCCAGGGGTGGATAAAGAGGAATTTGCTGCATCTGCCCGTGATATTCTCCACCTGCACATATTCGTAATGCTGAGGGGTGTCAGGACGCATCTTCAGCCACAGCACTCGGTTTGAGTTTTCTGAATGGCAGTTGCGCAGAATGATATTGCGGCAGTGTATGGATTCTGATCCCAGTGTGAGGCATCCGTGCACCTTGCCATAGCGGCAGTTTTGTATAAGTATGCGTTCGCATGCTCCGTTGGTGGTGTCTTTGTCTGCCCATGTGCCCTTGCCGCCTTTCATCACCACGGCATCGTCATTGACATGCATATAGCAACCGTCGATGAGCACATCGGTGCAGACGTCAACGTCGATGGCGTCAGACGAGGGTGCTCCACGCTGGGGGTCGCCAGACCATATATTCTCTGTGGGAGCGAAGATGTAGCAGTCGAGGTAGCGCACGTGGTCGCTCTTATATATGTGGTTAGTCCAGAAGGGCGAATTGACGATGTGCACATCCTGCACGGTCACGTTGCGGCTGTTGGAGATATAGACGAGTCGTGGACGCTGTGCATCCTTGTTGGTGCACTGGGGGTTCCACTTGCGTCGTATCCAGAATTCTTGCCAGTACTTAAGTCCGTTGCCGTCGATGGTGCCCTTGCCGCTGATGGTGAAGCCATCCACTGCGTCAGCGTTTATCATGGCACAGAAGTACTTGCATGTCTCTCCCTCTATGCGAGTGGTCATGATGGGGTAGTCGATGATGCGGTCTGAGCCCTTCAGTTTCGCTCCCTCGGCAAGGTGCAGGTTGGTTCCCTGCTTGAAGAACAACGCACCTGTAGAGAACGTACCAGCGGGTATTACCACTACTCCGCCGCCCTGCGAGGCACAGTGGTCTATGACAGCCTGTATCTGTGAGGTCTGTATCATGGTACTGTCGGCATTCACGCCGTAGTCAGTGATGACATACTGCTTGCCGAGGGTGCTGATATCCACCTTCGTCTTGTCGGCAAACCACGCATCCATCACGGTGCCATCAGGCCATTTCTCTTTTGGCGACTTTGCAGATGCTGCAATTGAGCATGTAAAAAATGCTACTGATAACAAAAGTGCTGTGCAATTTCTCATTCTGTAGGTTTTGGTTTTATTCTGAAATCATAATATGTGGCAAATGTAAGAAAATACTTTTACAAGGAGATAAAAAAATGTACAAAAAAGACTAAAAATGAACATTTTTATCCTTTTAAGTACGAATTACTAAGTAATAAAGGCAAAAAAATAGTTAATTTTGCAAATACTAAATGACATAGAAATTATTATTCAATTAACAATCAATAAGACGATGAACGCAAAGAGACTGTTACAGTGTTTGGTAGCTCTTATGGTGGCGACATCATCATGGGCGCAGAGTGAAATTCTTGATGCTGCAAGAAGAACCAATGATTATTTTATGGCGAAGTACGCTGACCCTACCCAGCCGACGAACGTAAAAAAGATACGCCCAAGTCACCTGTGGACGCGTGCTGTATACTACGAGGGACTGATGGCACTATACGGTATCGACAGTCAGCAGCGCTATCTCGACTATACGTATAAATGGGCAGACTTTCATAAGTGGACTCC
This sequence comes from uncultured Prevotellaceae bacterium, assembly GCA_946187445.1. GTDB lineage: Bacteria > Bacteroidota > Bacteroidia > Bacteroidales > Bacteroidaceae > Prevotella. Next base: position 18,403 of record CAMHQF010000031.1, on the reverse strand, counting down.
CCGTAATGGTGTGAAAACTACAGATGCTGACGATCAGTGCTGTGAACAGACTTACATAGAATATAGTCTGCTTACAGGAAAGGGTACACTGGACCCTACCAAGGAGAACCTGGAAAAACAGATGGCAAGCGGACGCATAGACTACTGGACATGGATTGACGCCATACAGATGGCAATGCCCGTATATATAAAGATGTATGCCGTCACCAAGGAACAGAAGTATCTGGATTATGCCATGAAATGCTACAATTGGAGCCGTAATGAGTGCGGAGGTGGATTGTTCAACGTGAAAGAGGGACTGTGGTGGCGCGACAAGGACTTTGTGCCTCCCTACAAGGAGCCTGACGGCAAGAACTGCTATTGGAGTCGTGGCAATGGCTGGGTGTATGCCGCCCTTGTAAGGTCTCTTGAGCAGTTGCCTAAGAACAGCAAGGAATATAAGGCACTGAAAAAAGACTTCGTGATGATGAGCGAGGCACTGCTGAAGTGCCAGCATAGGGATGGTTTCTGGGGAGCCAGTCTGGTGAGTGATGCCACTTATCCTGGTCCAGAGATGACGGGCACTGCACTGTTTCTTTACGGCATGGCATGGGGCATACAGCATGGCATATTGAAGTGCAAAAAATACCGCCCTGCATGTGACATTGCATGGAAGGCTCTTAAGACCTGCGTTCACGACAATGGCTTCCTCGGTTGGAACCAAGGTACGGGCAAACAGCCTTCCGACGGACAGCCTGTCACCTTCACCAGCATTCCTGACTTTGAGGACTATGGCACAGGATGCTACCTCCTGGGACTGACTGAATATTACAAATTGAAGAAGTAAAGAAGTTAGAGAAGTTAAAGAAGTTAACGTGGCTAAAGCCACTTAGAAGTTAAAGACATTAGTTTTGCTGAACATGAGAAAAGTACTTGCATTAGCAATCATAATTGTCAATTGTCAATTGTCAATTGTCAATTTGGCAAGCGCCCAGTCGTGGCCCACTCCCCGACAAGAGGCTAAGGCTGGCACACGATGGTGGTGGTTGGGCTCAGCTGTGGACAGGGATAACCTACGCTGGAACCTCTCCGAATATGCTCGTGCAGGCATAGGAACTGTTGAGATAACCCCTCTTTACGGAGTGCAGGGCAACGAGAAGAATGAGTTGTCATTTCTCTCACATCAGTGGATGTCAGCTTTGAAAGACGTGCAGGACATGGCAAAGGAACTGGATATAGAGGTGGATATGAACTGTGGTACGGGATGGCCGTTTGGGGGGCCTCATGTGCCACTAAGCGAGGCAGCCTGCAGAGCCATCTTTCATGACAGCATCGTTGGAGGAAAACACATCTACACGATAAAACTGGGCAATACACGTCAACAGGTAAAACGTGCCGCACCAGGTGGTGAGGGATGGGTGATAGACCATTTCGACAGAGATGCGGTGCGTCATTACCTTGACAGGTTTGAGCAGGCTTTCAGTCAGTCAGGTGTGCCCTATCCGCATACTTTCTTCAATGACTCTTACGAGGTATATCATGCCAACTGGACTCCTACGTTGTTTGACGAGTTTCGGAAACGTCGAGGCTATGACTTGCAAGAACGCCTGCCAGAATTATTAGGCACAGTAGATGATGGCAACAAGGTGTTGTGCGACTACCGTGAAACGCTTAGTGACTTGCTTTATGAAAACTTCACGCAGCAGTGGGTGGAGTGGGCGCATCGTCATGGCGTACTGGTACGCAATCAGGCTCATGGTTCACCTGCCAACCTTCTCGACCTTTATGCAGCAGTGGATATTCCGGAGATAGAGGGCTTCGGACTGTCAGAGTTTGGTATAAAAGGCTTGCGTACCGACCCTGGCATGACAAAGAAGAATTTCAGTGACGTGTCGATGCTGAAGTATGCTTCGTCAGCTGCCCACGTAATGGGTAAACCGCTTACATCAAGCGAAACATTCACGTGGCTTACGGAGCATTTCCGCACCTCGCTTTCACAGATGAAGCCAGACCTCGATCTGATGTTTACCTGTGGTGTCAACCATATATTCTTCCACGGCTCATGCTATACTCCCAAAGACGACCCCTGGCCAGGATGGAAATTCTATGCCAGCATCGACATGAGCCCTACCAACTCCATCTGGCGCGATGCTCCTTATATGATGAAATACATCGAGCGTTGCCAGAGTTTTCTGCAGATGGGAGAGCCTGATAATGACTTCCTCGTATATCTGCCAGTGCGTGACATGTGGCGCAAGCGTATGCCTGTCACTAACATAGACCCACAGATTGGCGATGACCTCCTCATGCAGTTTGATATTCACGGTATGGAGGAAAAAGCACCAGAATTTATTCACAGTATTCTTTCCATCGATAGTTTGGGATATGACTGCGACTATATCAGTGACCGCCAGTTGGCAAAGGTAAAGATAGAAAATGGGATGCTTGTGACTGAGGGCGGCACTCGCTATCGTGCACTGATAATCCCTACTGGTACCACTATAGATGCTAACTTGAAGTCGTTACTTGACAAAATCACACCTTATATTATATATGGTGAAGATGGAAATGCAATGTCAAAGTTTGCTCAGGCAGAACCCCTGCGCACAATGTACGGACTGCGTGTTATACGCCGTCAGAACGATATGGGACACCATTACTTCATAGCCAACCTTACACCAAACGATGTCAACGGAAGGTTTGACGTTGCTGTAGGCAAGAGCGTGGAGGCACTGTGGTTCAATCCAATGACGGGCGCCATCAAACCTGTGGAGGGTTTCGATGACTATGGTTGGAAAATAAGTCTGCGTAGTGGCGAATCCATCATCCTCCAAACCTTCGACGAGTCTGGCAATTTACCTAAGTCTGACAAAAAACATCAACTGTCAACCGTCAACTGTCAACTGCCAACTGTTAACATCACTACTCCATGGACTCTCTCATTCATTGAGGAAGCACCAAGTGTAAAAGAAACATTCATGCTTGACAAACCCCAGACATGGGAAAACCTCAGTGCAGAAACAGCTGTTACGATGGGCACAGGTGTCTATGCCACCACTTTCAAGCTCTCTGCCAAGCAGGCGAAGCAGCAGTGGCAGATAGACCTCGGCGATGTACGCGAGTCAGCCCGTGTATATATCAACGATAAGTTTGTGGGCTGTGCCTGGGCGGTACCATTCATCCTCGATTGTGGCGATGCTCTGAAGAAAGGCAAGAACACACTTCGCATAGAGGTGACCAATCTCCCTGCCAACCGCATCAGCGACTACGACCGCAGGCAGGTGCCGTGGCGCAAGATGAAGGAGATAAACATGGTGGATATTAACTACCTGAAAACATCCTACGCCGACTGGGCACCGATGCCAAGCGGACTGAACTCAGCCGTCAGATTGGTACCTAAACAGTAATGTCCATTTATAATTGTCAAAGACACCAACTTTGATTAATATGAACAATTTATTCAACATTAGGGACTACGTCGTAGTCATAACTGGCGGCACAGGTATTCTTGGTCGCTGCATAGCAAAATATCTTGCACTAGAAGGTGCAAAAGTGATAATAGGCGGCAGAAAGGAGAATGTAGGAGCCGAGGTGGTGAACGACATCACAGTGGCAGGCGGCGAGTGTGAGTTCGTCAAGATGGACGTGATGGATGCAGCCAAGTTCGTTACGGGCACCGTTGCCGTAGTGGATGGCGGTTTCAATGTCATCTCAATGTAATATACCCTTAAATTAAAATAGGCTACTCGCAAAATCTGCGAGTAGCCTATTTTATTGATTGGGCTTTGGAACGTTTCTGTCACTCTTTACTCGTTTCTCTTCGAAGGGGTTGATGGTCTTTTCGTCCTCAAACTCTTCGTCACCCTTGCGTGTCCAGTATTGACCCATAAATATTACAAAGCCTTGTTGAGATTTATCATCTCGATGGCTGATATCATGGCATCGGCACCCTTGTTACCTGCCTTTGTGCCTGCACGCTCCACTGCCTGTTCGATGGAGTCGGTAGTGAGTATGCCATTGAGCACTGGTACACCAGACTTCATGGCAGCCTGTGCTATGCCTTTTGCTGATTCGTTTGCCACCATATCAAAGTGAGGTGTAGCACCGCGTATCACAGCACCGAGACATACTACGGCATCGTACTTACCGCTCTCTGCCATCTTCTGTGCAGTGAGAGGTATCTCAAATGCTCCTGGTACGAGGGCAAGGGTGAGGTCGTCGCTGTTGCCGCCATGACGCACGAAGCAGTCTTCTGCTCCTGCCACGAGGTGATTTACTATAAAGTCATTAAAACGAGAGGCTACGATGCCAATCTTCATGCCGGAAGATACCAGCTGTCCTTCAATTTTTTTCATATTTTGTTATTTTTAGGGAGTTAAAGGGAAGTTATAGGGACATTACCCCTTGGTCTTCGGGTTCTTGACGTGGAGCAGATGTCCCATCTTAGCATATTTGGTGTACATATAGAACTCATCTTTCTCATTGCACGTCATCTCTATGGGCTCACGAGATACCACACGCAGTCCGAAGCCGTCGATGCCGCTTATCTTCTGCGGATTGTTGGTCATAAGGATAAGGTCCTTCACACCGAGGTCAGCAAGGATGCTTGCACCTGTGCCATACTCCCTGAGGTCGGCAGCAAATCCGAGGGCGATGTTTGCCTCTACGGTATCCATACCTTCATCCTGTAGTTTGTAGGCACGGAGCTTATTGATGAGTCCTATGCCACGGCCTTCCTGTCGCAGATAGAGGAGCACTCCCCTACCCTTTGCCTCGATGCGGCGGAGGGCCTCAGCGAGTTGTTCGCCACAGTCACAACGCAGACTGCCGAAGGCGTCACCTGTGAGGCACTCGGAGTGCACACGGCATAGCACTGGTTCGGGAGTCGTGATATCACCCTTCACGAGTGCCACATGATGCTCACCCGTCACCTTGTTGATATATCCCACAGCACGGAAGGTGCCATACTTTGTGGGCAGTTCGGCATCGGTGATGCGCTCTATGAGTTTCTCCGTACGGCGTCGATACTCTATGAGTGACTTGATGGTGACACAAACGAGGTCTTGCTCCTTGGCAAGTTGTAGCAGTTCCTTGGTGCGCATCATGGTGCCGTCCTCACGCATTATCTCGCAACATAATCCTGCCTCGGTAAGTCCTGCGAGACGACAGAGGTCAACTGTCGCCTCCGTATGGCCGGAGCGCACCAACACACCGCCCTCCCTTGCCTGCAGGGGGAACATGTGGCCTGGGCGCCGGAAATCACGAGGTTTGCTATTCGGGTCGGCAATGGCACGTGCGGTGATGCCTCGCTCTACTGCAGAGATACCTGTCGTGGTAGTGATATGGTCAACGGAGACGGTGAATGCCGTCTGATGGTTGTCGCTATTGTGCATCACCATCTGGGGTAGATCGAGGCGCTCGCACAGCGCCTTACTCATAGGCATGCAAATAAGTCCTTTTGCCACCGATGCCATGAGATTAACATTCTCTGTTGTAGCAAACTGTGCTGCACACACGAGGTCTCCCTCATTCTCACGGTCGGGATCGTCGATTACGAGTATGCACTTGCCTTGTCTTAATGCCTCGAGGGCTTCGTCTATAGTATTGTAATTCATTCTATATTTAAATTCAAGAGCTTCGTCGTTCAAACGCACCTGCGGTGCTAGTTCAAAAAAGTTCAAGAGTTCGGAGGTTACGCTTTCAGCATGAAGTCGCGGTAGAGGTCGAGGTTATCGTAGCCCGAAGGTCGTTTCGTAGGAGCCAAAGGCTCCGTATCGTAGGAGCCTGAAGCTCCGTATCGTACGAAGTTTTCTACGTATTTAGCTATAACATCATTTTCGAGGTTTACCGTGTCGCCCACCTTAGCGGAATGGAGTGTCGTAGCATTCTGGGTATGAGGTATGAGTGATACAGCAAAACAAGACTCCCCCCCCACCCTCTCTTGCTGAGAAGGAACTTTTGCTACTGTCAGGCTCACACCTTGAATCGTTATACTACCTTTATCGATGATATAACGCATGATGCTGGCAGGTGCTTCTATCCATAGCCAAAGGGCTGTATCGTCCTGCTCACGTCTCACTATCTTGCCCACGCCGTCGATATGACCTGATACGATGTGACCACCAAGACGCGACTGCAACATAAGAGCTCGCTCAAGGTTTACCTTGTCACCTGGTTTGAGACCGCCCAATGCTGTCATACGCATGGTCTGTGGCATCACGTCAGCAAAAAAAGAAGATTCGCCCCCCCTCCTCTCTTGCAGAGAGGGAACTTTTGTTACCGTGAGGCATACACCGTTGGTGCATATTGAGTCACCAACCTTTGTTCCCTCCAGAATAGTTGACGCACCAATTTCGAGGGATATGCTCTTTATCCCTCGGCGAATGCTCTTAATTGTGCCTATTTCTTCTACTATACCAGTGAACATTTCTTCTATAGAGGAGTGAAAGGGGAGTTATAGGGGTCTTCGCTGAACCAACCCACTAACAAGAACATCTGAGCCTATGGTCTCGACTATTTGATTAGTCAATTCAATAGCTTCACCCATCATGCTTATACCCTCACCCTCCACAGGAGTTTTGGCACCCTTGCCACCCACTATCTTAGGTGCGATAAATGCCACCACCTCATCGATGAGTCCCTCCTTGAGTAGTGCCTCACTTAGGGTACCGCCGCTTTCGAGCATTATGGAATCGATTTTCTCTGCACCAGCACGCTGAATGAGTTCTGTCAGCGTATTGCAGTTCCACAATGTCACGCCAGCATCACGCAACTGCTGTAGCTTCTCCTCATCGGCAGAGTTGCCGTACACCACTATCAGGGGTATCTCGTGTGCAGTACTTACCAGTTGGCTTTCCAATGGCAAACGCGCCTGACGGTCTGCCACTATCCTTATGGGCTGTCGCAATTCGTGCTCCTTGATACCCAACTGTTCCATGCGTTCTTCGGAGAGACGAACATTAAGCATGGGATCATCCGCCATCACCGTACCAATGCCACAAAGTATCGCCATATTGTTTTTGCGCATCAAATGCACACGTTCCCTCGCTTTCTCTGATGTTATCCACTTACTGTCACCAGTCGTAGTAGCAATCTTTCCGTCAAGGGTCATCGCCCATTTTGCCGTCACCCACGGCATGTTGGTTGTTATATATTTGCGAAACACGCGGTTTTGTACCTTCAGTTGCTGAACCAACTGAGCACAGCCATCATTTAACTGTGAATTGTTAACTGCCAACTGTGAACTGTCCATCACCTCCACCTCTATACCAGCGTTACGGAGTATTTCCACTCCCTTACCTGCGACAAGTGGGTTAGGGTCAAGCACTCCTACCACTACGCGTTTCACCCCATGCTCTATGATGGCATCTGTACATGGTGGCTGATGTCCTTGATGACAACAAGGCTCAAGAGTGACATACATCGTAGTACCCTTGCAATCCACATTACGCTCTTCAGCATCCCTAAACGCCTCACGCTCCGCATGCAAGTCACCATAGCGAGTGTGCCACCCACGTGCCACGACCTCATCCTCCTTAACTATCAGCGCCCCGACAAGCGGATTGGGGTTTACCAGCCCCTCACCCCTTTGGGCAAGAAGCATGGCATCCTGCATCAGTAATATGTCATCCTCTGTTATCATTATTGACTTTTCAAACTGCAAAGTTAAGCATTTTTGTTTGTCCGTACAAATTATTTTATAAGAATTTGCAGAGATTAGCGATAACGAGGCAATCAACGTTATATAGACTTAAAAAACATAGTTTTTTTTGCGTATGTCGCAATAAAACAGTAACTTTGCGTTAGTTAATTATGCAATACAAACTTTATGCCCCCGAGAGGGTAAACACAAACATAGACCTGCCTGCATCAAAGAGCATCAGCAACAGGGCGTTGGTAATCAATGCTCTGGCACACGGTAGTCATCTCACTGCATCGTCAGACGAAGATAACGGCAACATAATCACACACCCCGAAAATCTAAGTCAGTGTGACGACACAGACGTGATGGTGGCAGCACTGAAAAATATGCCCTATGTCATCAACATCAAGGCAGCTGGTACGGCGATGCGCTTCATGACGGCACTGCTCAGCGTCACACAGAAAGAACATATCTTGACTGGCACGGAGCGCATGATGCAGCGCCCCATATCAGTACTGGTGGATGCGCTCCGACAACTGGGAGCAGAGATAGACTATGTCAACAAAGAAGGATATCCACCACTCCGCATCAGAGGCAAACAGTTTGAGGGAGGTCTGCTGGACATTGACGGCAACGTATCATCGCAGTACACCTCTGCCTTGCTTATGATAGGTCCGGCAATGAAAAAAGGACTGACACTGCACCTCAAGGGCAACATCATATCACGACCATATATAGACCTCACGATATGCACCATGAGAGAATTTGGTGCTGACGTAGATTGGCTCGATGGCTCCACGATAGAGGTTAAGCCAAAGCCTTATCGCAGTGTGCCATTTACCATTGAAAACGACTGGAGCGCCAGCAGCTACTGGTATGAGATAGTGGCACTTCTTGCTAAAAAAGGCAAAGAAAGCGAAGACACCGTAGTACTACCTGGACTGATGGATGGTTCCAGACAGGGCGACTCTGCCATACGCTACATTTTCTCCATGCTTGGCGTAAAGACTGACTTCGCCGGAAAAGCACCACTTAAACCAAATACCGTAACTCTCAGTGCACACCACAGAGGATTGCCACGATTCGATTTTGACTTTATCAACCAGCCTGACCTCGCCCAAACAGTTGTAGTGACGACGGCACTGCTCGGAATACCATTTCGCTTCACAGGACTGCAAACTCTGCGTATAAAGGAGACTGACCGCATAGCTGCCTTGAAAGCAGAGATGGCAAAACTGGGCTATGACCTCGATGACAGCGAGGAGGGAGTGCTCAGCTGGGACGGCACACGCCGAGAAATAACCGAGACACCTGTCATCGACACTTACGAAGATCATCGTATGGCAATGGCTTTCGCTCCTGCCTGCATCATGTTCCCCGGACTGAAGATAAACAATCCCGAGGTAGTAACAAAAAGTTATCCTACCTTCTGGGATGACCTGAGGAAGGCAAAGTTCACAATTGAAAATACGTAATTTACACATACATATTGCTCTGTTAGGCCTTACACTGATGGCTTTGGCGTCGTGTTCTACAAAGAAGAATACGGCTTCAACGCGTTTCTGGCATGCTTTTACAGCCAAATACAACACTTACTATAACGGCACACTGGCATACATCGATGCCTCAGTTGAGAAAGAGAATGGCAACAAAGACAACTTTACGGAGCTAATACCCCTCTATACCGTAGGCAATAAGGCAAGCCGCGACCTGGGCAAGTCAAACTACGACATTGCAATAACAAAGGCAGAGAAGGCTATACACCTGCATAGTATAAAGTCAAAGCCAGAGTGGAACAAAGACCGTCGCAAGACTGACAAAGACATAGAGTGGCTCTCACGCCGAGAGTACAACCCATTCCTGTGGAAAGCGTGGATGCTGATGGGTAGGAGTCAGTTCTATAAAGGAGCTTTTGATGAAGCTTCTGCCACCTTCGCATACATGTCACGCCTGTATAAAGGGCAACCTGCCATCTACGGCAAGGCAAGGGCATGGCTCGCGAAATGTTATATTGAGAGCGGATGGATATATGATGCAGAAGACGTGATACGCAATATGCAACGTGACAGCATAGACTGGCGTGCACAAAAGGAATGGGACTACACTCTGTGTGACTACTACCTGCATACCGGCGACCTTGCTGAGGCATCGAAATACCTTCGTAAGGTGATAAAACACGAGATGCGCTCCAAACAACGTGCTCGCGAATACTACCTACTGGGACAAATAGAGGCTGCACAGAAAAATAACAAGGAAGCATACAAGGCATTCAAAAAGGTACTGGGACAACACCCCTCATACGAACTGCGCTTCAACGCCAATATCTCCATGACAGAAGTGATGGCACAGGGGCAGTCAAAAAAAATGATCGGCAAACTACGTCGCATGGCACGCGATGATAACAACAGCGAGTTCCTTGACCAGATATACTATGCCATAGGCAATATCTATCTCGCTGAGAAGGACACGACGAATGCCATCGCCGCATACGAGAAGGGCAACAAAAATGCTACACGCTCAGGAATAGAAAAAGGTGTATTGCTACTGCATCTTGGCGACATATATTGGGAAAAGGAGAGATATAGCGATGCCAAACGTTGCTATGGCGAGGCTATAGGACTGCTCGACAAGGAACGTCCCGACTATGCCCAACTGTCAGAACGCTCCAAAGTGCTTGATGAACTGGTGCCATACACCGATGCCATACATCTGCAAGACTCCCTGCAGGAGTTGTCACGCCTGCCAGAACATGAACTCATGGTTAAGATCGACGACATCATCGAGGCTCTGAAAAAACGGGAAAAAGAAGAAGCACGCAATGCTGCACAGGCTGAGATAGAGAAAAACCAGACAACGGGCAACAACAGTAATATCAAGTCTAACTCCACCACAAACAGGACCGTCAGTTCTTCCACATCACAAATGGGCAGTTCCGACAATGCACCATGGTACTTCTACAGTCCAATAGCAGTCCAACAAGGTAAACAGGCATTCGAACGCCTATGGGGAAAACGAGAAAACATTGACGATTGGCAACGTAGCAATAAGACAGTAGTAGGAGATGTAGGCAGTAATACTGACACTCCCGAACTGGACTGGGACAGCCTCACCGATGAGCAACGTGACTCCATAGCACGCGAAGAAGAACGACAGGAAATGCTTGCTGCCAAGCAAGACTCCGCCGTCAGCGACCCACACAAGCGCGATTACTATCTGGCACAGATTCCCTTTACCGATGAGCAGAAGGCTGAGAGTGACAATATCATAATGGAGAGCCTGCTGAAGTCTGCTATAATATTCAAGGACAAACTCAACAACCTGCCACTCAGCGAAAAGGCATTTCGTCGATTGGAAGAACAGTATCCGCAGTATGAACCAAAGGATGAAGCATACTACCACATCTTCCTATTACACTCAAGGAAAGACGACAGCAACAAGGCACAGACATACGTTGACAAACTGAAGGCGGAGTATCCCGAATCCAAGTGGACACTTACCGTCACTGACCCATATTTCTACGAGAATGCACGCTATGGCAAGCATATAGAAGACTCGCTATATGGTGCCACATATGAAGCTTTCAAGACTGATCGTTTCAGAGAGGTGTATGACAATGTCAAGTTGTCAGAAAACCGTTTCCCTCTTGGCGACAACCGCGACAGATTCATATTCCTCTACGGCATGTCAAAACTCAACGATGGTGACGTAAAGTCATGCACAGAGAGTATGGAGGATATCGTCAAGAACTATCCCAAGAGTCCTGTCAGCGAGATGGCTGGTATGATAATAAATGGTGTGAAAGCCGGTAAGCGACTCTATGGTGCGAAGTTTGACCTCGGCGATGTATGGAACCGTCGCACGGGAGTACTGACAGATGCTGACAGCATAGCAGCTCGAACATTCAGTACCGATCCTAACACGGACTTCCTCTTTGTCTTTGCATATGCGCCTGACTCTCTCAAGGAAAATCAGTTGCTTTTCCAGTTGGCAAGATACAACTTCACATCGTTCTTGGTGCGTAATTTTGATATCACCATCGACAATGCACAGGGGATGCACCATATGACGGTAAGCGGTTTCCGCAACTTCAATGAAGCACGACAGTATGCCAATATCCTTATGCAACAGGAAGGCATACGCCAAACTGCACACCAGGCACGCGCCATCGTCATATCAAAAGACAACCTCGAACTCATAGGGCAGCGATACAGTTATAACGATTACGATACATTCTACGTGCATCACTTCGCACCTCTCGCCATCGTAAAACCTGAGCAGCTGTACGAACCCGTCACAGTAAAGACAGAGGGCAAGAGTGACGTAAAGGCTGATATGCCACAGCGAGAGCGTCTTGACGAAAATGGCAATCCTATAGACACCGACCCTGTAAAGCCTATGCTGCCAACAGAGGAGGTCGCTCCTGGTGGAGCCATGCCTGTAACCAATAATGGGGAAGAAAACGAGAGTGATGGCATCATAGCTGTACCTGAAGAGACTATTGCCATACCCGAAGAAACGGAAATCGAAGTTCAGGAAGAAACCATCGAGGTCACTCCATCAGAGAATGCTATCGAGGTCGCTCCTTCAGAGGATGCTATCGAGGTCACTCCTTCAGAGGATGCTATCGAGGTCACTCCTTCAGAGGATGCTATCGAAGTTGCTCCAGAGGAACCTGTCACAGAAACAAGTGGCACGGAAGTTGTAATACAAGAAGATGTAGCGTCACCTGTATCGAATGAGACAGAAGAAAATTTTGTCATCACAACTGATGCAGAAACGAAGCCTACAGATGAAGAGGTAATTATAATTGACGATACACCTGCCAAGGGTAACGAAGGCAACGAAGGCGAGTCATTCATACTGGATGACACCCCACAGCAGCAAAGCAATGACAGCGGAGAGTCATACATCCTTGAGGATGACAAGAAGTCTATGGATGCCATAGAAGATGAATATTACGAATTGGATGGATTTTAATTAGATAATAGATAATAGATAATAGATAACAATTAAAAACAAGAAAGACTATGGAAGTAACTATTACGAATGAGAACTTTGAGTCTCTGAAGAACAGCGGACAGCCTTTGGCAGTTGACTTTTGGGCAGAGTGGTGCGGACCTTGTAAGATGATCAGCCCCATCATCAGTCAGTTGGCAGAGGAGTTTGACGGCAAACTGACCGTTGGCAAGTGCAATGTAGAAGAGTGTGAGGACATCGCTGCCGAATATGGCATACGCAATATCCCTACAATTCTCTTCTTTAAGGACGGTGTTATCGTTGACAAGTTTGTCGGCGCTGCCAACAAAGCAAAACTTCAGGAGAAATTTGAGTCTGTACTCTAAACGAACTCTATCACACGGCTACCATCACTCTGCGGAGTGATGGTAATTTTTTTTGTCTCTTCGGGAAGTGCTTCCTCTACTATCTCAGGCCACTCCATAAGGCATAGGTTGCCAGAATAGAAGTATTCCTCCGCGCCCATGTCATAGAGTTCCTCCATCTTCTTTATGCGATAGAAGTCAAAGTGATAGACAGGATACCCTTCGCCATCAGTATATTCATTTACAATGGCAAAAGTCGGTGAAGTGATAACATCCTCCACTCCAAGTTCTTCACACAAAGCCTTGATAAATGTCGTCTTGCCTGCTCCCATCGGTGCATAGAAGGCAAGACATGTCTCCTTATCTTTCATGGCAGCAAGAAACTCCCTTGCAGCCTCTTTTATATTATCAAGTGTAAACCTTATTACCATTGAACTCTTGAAATTTTGAACTATCTCTTCCTTCCCTTCATTGTTATCAGCGGTACAATCATCTCCTCCATCGATATGCCTCCATGCTGGAAAGTATCTTTGTAGTACTGTACGTAATAGTTGTAGTTATTGGGGTACGCAAAGAAATCATTGCCTGTAGCAAACACGTATGAAGTGGAGATATTGGGGGCAGGCAGCTGCGCTGCACGTGGATTGCTTATCACGAATACATCCTTTGACTGGCAGTTGAGGTTCTTACCGAGTTTATAGCGCAGGTTGGTGTTAGTATTCTTGTCGCCAACTATCTTCACGGGTTTGTCACACCTTATAGCACCATGGTCAGTGGTAACCACTACCTTGTAATCCGTCTGTGCCAACAGTTCAAAGAGTTCGTTAAGTACGCCATGCTTAAACCATGAGAGCGTAATAGAACGGTATGCTGCCTCGTTATTTGCCAACTCTCGTACCATCTTGGACTCCGTCCTTGCATGCGACAGCATATCTACAAAGTTTATCACCACCACATTGAGGTCTTTGTTGAGCAGCGACTTGAACTCCTTGAGTAACTTCTCTGCACCATTGGAGTCGTTTATCTTGTGGTAAGAGAACGTGTCCTTACGTCGGTAACGCTCTATCTGTGTCATTATCAGCGGTGACTCGTTGAGGTTTTTTCCCTCCTCCTCGTCTTCGTCAACCCACAGTTCAGGAAACATCTCTGCTATCTGTTGTGGCATTAGTCCAGAGAATATGGCATTACGTGCATACTGCGTCGCCGTAGGGAGTATGCTGCAATAGAGATTCTCCTCTATATCATACATATCGCCGATCTCCTCTGCCAACATACGCCACTGGTCATAGCGGAAATTATCTATCACAATGAGAAATACCTTTTCGCCGTTGCTGATAGTAGGAAAGACGCAGTCGGGCATTATGCGGTTGGACATCAATGGGCGCTCCGTCTTTGCCTTTGCGCCAGGTGTCACCCAGTCTATGTAGTTATTTTTTATAAACTTAGCCCATCCTATGTTTGCTTCCTCCTTCTGCATCTTGAGCATCTCAGTCATCGACGACCCCGTAGCAGCAAGTTCCAGTTCCCACCTTACCAGTCGCTTATATACCTCTTTCCAATCATCGAAGGTGCGGCAGTCCTGTATCTGCATCGATATCTCCATGAATGACTGCTGATAGCTCTGCTGTGTCACTTCAGTCACTATCTCACGCTGGTGCACATGTTTCTTCAGAGCAAGCAATATCTGCATCGGGTTGACGGGTTTGATGAGGTAGTCAGCTATCTTAGCACCTATAGCCTGGTTCATTATATCCTCTTCCTCGCTCTTGGTCACCATCACCACAGGCGTCTGTGGCTGCACCCCTTTTATGCGTTGCAGGGTCTCCAGTCCCGTGATGCCAGGCATCATCTCATCAAGCAGTACGAGGTCAAAGGTTTGCTGCTGGCACTGTTCTACAGCATCCAAACCATTATTGGCTACGACGACATCATAGCCTTTCTTCTCGAGAAACAATATGTGCGCCTTGAGATGTTCTATCTCATCATCTACCCAAAGTAGTTTTGCCATAACTCTTTACTACTTTCATCCCCACGTCTGTGACGCCAGGCAGTGCTATGCGTCGCATTTTGTGGTATATATTAAACCTTATCTTCTCCCCTTTGCGGACATATGGTATATTCAGTTTATTTATGAACTCCGAGTATGCCAGTCCTTCCTTGTTACGTTTCCCCTCCTGTGTAGCTATCTGTAGTGTTATCGGATATACCGCCTTGGTGTTTCTCGGCAGTATTGTCTCCTCCACCATCAGGGTGAGAGTCTGATATGGATAAGCCTCCGTAATTCTCACACACATTTCTATACCATACCTTCCCGCTTCCTGTATTTCTTCCGTCTGCATCGTCAGGGTATCAGTCTTGCCCCACCCCTCTTTGGGAGTCGTTTCAAAATTGTGATACACCACATCACTATCCGTACATGCCGTGAGGAGCCACATTGCAAGTATAATAATATGTAAGAAAAGTACTCTCACTTAATCTATATAAGCGCTTACTGTGGATTGTGTTTCTTTTTTTTCTTTTTCTTTTTTGACCTGTCAAAGCGCGTAAGGTCCGAGCCGTCAAGCATATCCTTCGGACGTTCTGCCTCCTTAGCCTTGCCGTCGTCAGCGAGTGACAGAGGTTTCTTGCCCTCTTTGTTCATCGCTATGATTTCGTGAGCACGCTGCACTGATATCGTCTCCAGATTCACTGGTTTCTTCTTGTCAGTGGAGTATGTCATCATCTGCGCCAGTATATCCTGCTTAAACAGATAGTAGTCGCTGTCCATCGTCTGCAGCACTACATCCTTCTTAGGCATCTTATTGCCAGCCTCCATGTAGCAGTCCACCTCGTAGTTCAGGCAACACTTCAGTTTTGCGCACATACCTGCCAGTTTCTGTGGGTTGGGCGATATATCCTGATAACGTGCCGCATTGGTACTCACGCTGGAGAAAGCCTTCATCCACGTAGCGCAGCACAATTCTCTGCCACAGGGGCCTGTGCCACCTATACGCCCTGCCTCCTGCCTGGCACCTATCTGCTTCATCTCTATGCGCACATGAAAAGTGTCTGCGAGCACCTTGATGAGCTGGCGGAAGTCCACGCGCTCATCGGCTATATAGTAGAATATCGCCTTGTTGCCATCACCCTGATACTCCACGTCACCTATCTTCATGTCCAGTCCCAGGTCCTTGGCTATCTGTCGGCTCTGTATCATCGTAGCCTCCTCACGGCTCTTTGCCTCATAGTAGCGGTCCATGTCGGTATCCTTCACAAAGCGATATACCTTACGTATATCCTCTGCCGACTTCAGGTTGGCCTTCTTTATCTGCAGAGTCACGAGCCTTCCCGTCATTGACACCACTCCGATATCATGTCCTGGGTTTGCCTCCACAGCCACCCAGTCACCTTTCTTTAGGTCCAAGCCATTGACGTTATGGTAATATGCCTTGCGGGTATTCTTAAACTGCACCTCCACAAGGTCGGTACTCTCTGCGTTGCCTGGCACGTCGGCAAGCCAGTCGTAGGTATTCAACTGGTGGTCGCTCCTGCCCACTCCCTTAGCGCTTAGTCCTCTTGCGCATGTGGGTCCGAGAGTAAATTTCATATTTTGGTAATCAACCATCTATTATCTCTAATCTTTTATCTTACAATCTATGAATTATGTATCAGCACTGCCGTCTTCATTGTGATGTCGAAAAACACCATGCGGCCGTTAGCATTTTGTCCTATATCGCGCATGGCTATCTGGAACAGTTCCTGAAAGCCAAGTACATTATTCTCATTTATGAAGCGAGCAAACTTCTGGCAGAACATCTTCTCCTCTTCCGTCATGTATATCAGTTCCCTATTGTGGAAGTTATACATAAAGGCCTCGCGAATCATTCTGAGGAAATAGGCGAGCAATCGTTTCTGTTCCTCCCTACCCAATGCCGATACGCTCTCCGCCCATCGCTTTAGGTCCTTCACATCACGCATGTATGCCTTTCGCATCAGCGTCACGAAGTAGTCGAAGAACAGCCTGTTCTCATTGCCGGCATCAAGTTCCTCCAACGCAGCGAGCCAATTGCCGCCTGCCAGACGTGCCACCCTCTCGGCATCGTCATCGCCCAAGGCTCTGCGCTCTTTCAGTGCTTTCACCATTTCCTCATGAGCTATCGGCTTCACGTCAAATCGCTGCACCCTGGAGCGTATCGTCTCAATGAGTTGCTCTGGTTCTCTGCATACAAGGATGAAGAGTGTCTGTTGAGGAGGTTCCTCTATCAGCTTCAGCATCTTGTTGGCACACTCGAGGTTCATCCTCTCAGGCAACCATATGATGCTTATCTTCCATCCGCCCTGATTGGACTTCATATAGAGGCGCTTCATCAGTTCGTCAGCCTCGCCTACGGTTATCACCGCCTGTTGCTTCTCTGCCTTCATCGCCTCCATCCAGTCGGCAAGCGAGAAATAGGGGTTGACATTTCCAGCCCCCGTCAACATCTCCTTCCATTGTGCTATAAAGTCATCGCTTATCGGCTTATACTCCGAGTTCCATTTCTTCAACTTTATCGTGGGGAAGGTAAAGTGCAGGTCAGGATGCTCTATGCCGTGCACCTTGAACCTTTGAACTTTTGAACTTTCTTGAACCCCATTCAAGAGATACGTTGCAAGAGATATGGCGAGTGCCATTTTTCCTACGCCATCAGGACCGCATAGCATCATGGCGTGGGGCAGTCTGCCCTCATCAGCCAACGACTTCAGTCGCTGTGCCATGTCCTGCTGTCCTATAATGTCGCTGAATGTCATCCGTTTTCGTTTGCGTAAAGCACATAGTCCCTTTAAAATGCAAAGTTAACGAAAAGTCTCGGAATAACCAAACTTTTCGTTAACTAAGTTCACTTAACACACCATGACAGGCATTCAACAGCGAGGCTGTAGCCTGCTTCATGTTCTTTTGGAAGTCGTCTATCTGATCGTCACACTTATCCCTCAGGTTTGTCACAGCCTTAATGAGCATTACCGGCACATGGTACAGTGAGCATACAAAGGCTACTGCCGCCCCCTCCATCTCTTTCAGTCTGCCTCCGTTTTGGTCAATAAAGGCATCCTCCTCTGCCGTGAGGTCGAAACTGGAGCCTGTAGTTACCTTACCCATAGGCAAGTGGAGCTTTTCGGCGAGTTGCTGGGAGCCTTCCCACACAGGGTAGTTGCCCATGCCCTGAGTGTCCCACTCATTGTCGCCAGGCACTCGGCGGTCATGAAACATCACCCCGTCGGCGATGTATGCCTGCCCCACCCTTGCACCATATCGCTGCCAACCACCACAGGTACCACAGGATATCACGAGGTCTGGCTGCAACCGCTGTATCGCCACCTGTGTGGTGATGGCTGCTGCCTCGCAACCTATCAGGTCGCGGTCGTGGTCCACGCCGTTGAGAACGACAAAGAGAGACTCACCCCCAGCCCCTCTCTTGGAGAGAGGGGAGGAGTATGTACTATC
>CAMHQF010000030.1:0-22603 GCA_946187445.1 uncultured Prevotellaceae bacterium | reverse complement strand
TAGATGATAGATAATAGATAATCTCTAATCTATAATTTCTAATCTGAAGTGCTCCAGTGCGTGGGCTACGCCGTCGTGGTTGTTGTCGAGGGTGACGTAGTCTGCGACTTGTTTTATCTCGTCTTCTGAGTTGCCCATCGCCACGCCGATGCCGGCAAGGCGTATCATGTGTATGTCATTGAAGGAGTCGCCGAATGCCATCGTCTCCGACTGCTGTATGCCGAGTTTCTCAGCCAGGCTGATGAGCGAGGGGCCCTTGTCGATACCTTGTGGCAGTAGCTCGATGAAGTAGGGGGTGCTGTGGCATACGTACAGATGGTCACGGGTGGCTTCCCGTATCTTGGACTCCCATATGACCTGTTTGTCATGAGGTCCCACCATGAGACACTTGTTGAGAGGACGCGGAGCATCGCGCACGAAGTCCTCTATGCCTACCACCTGCATCTTGTTGTTGTAGGCAGATATTGCCACGTACTCGTCGTCGGGGTGCTCGGTGTATATCTTGTCTTCGAAGTAGGTCATGAGCGTCATGCCCGATTCCTTCTGCAACCCGTGCAGCACAGGTAGCACCTCCTCAGGCAACTGTCGCTCCACATACACCTCACCCGTGGCACAGTCTTCCACATGTCCGCCGTTGTAGCACATCAGCAGTCCGCCATACTCCTCCATGCGGAGCATCTTGCTCAATGGGCGCATGCCGTAGGGTGGACGGCCTGAGGCAAGAACAATTCTCACGCCCTGTTGGGCGTGAGAATTGCTTTCTTTATATTTTTTGCCTTGGCGTTGCACTTGCATGAGCGCTTCCAAGGTGTGAGGCGTGATATTCTTCTTGTCGTCGGTAAGGGTACCGTCGAGGTCGAGAGTAATGAGTTTTATCATTCTTTCAGTGACAATACCTGCTTAGCAACAGGGTTTTCGGGGTCTATCTCGGCAAGTTTCTCTGCGTATGGCATAGCAGCATTGATATCGTTCTTCACGTTGCCGAAGTATGAGATGTTGTAGAGGTAAGCCTCCTTCAGACGAGCAGGGTTACAATTAGGTGTAGCGATGAGCTGGTCGTAGAAAGGCTTTGCCAGTCCCTTACCGCCGTCCATGGCGTTAGCCACCTGTGCACGCTTATATATAGCATACTCCTTAGCGTCAGGGTTCAGGGCGAGTTTAGCAAACACCTCGTCGGCTTTTGTGAGCATTTCAGCCTTCTTGGCAGGCTGCTGCTGAGCGAAGTACATATACTGCTGTCCGAATGCTGCGATGTCCGTAGCCGATGCCTTCTCGCCAGCAGCAAAGAGATACTTCTCGTATGCAGGTATGGCGTTAGCGTAGTCCTCCTTATCAGAATAGGTCTGTGCTATCTGCTTGAGGGCAAAGAGTTGGTCAGCCTTAGGCATCATAGGGTCGTTGGCGAGTTTGTTGAGTTCGGCAAGAGCCTCGTCGTAGAGTTCAGCACCGCGGAGAGCATTGATCTTACGTCCGTAGTCATCAGAGCTAATTTTTACTGAGTCAGACTCGTAGAAGAGTTTGTCAGCATACTTCAGTGCCTTGTCCCACTGTTTGAGATCGGTATTGCCCCAGAATGCGAGACGGTTGAGTGTAGCACTGCGTGGTGCTACGGTAAGACCATACTCGGCAACCTCTACAGCCTTGTTGACATTCTGTGTGAGATAGAGATTTGTAGCAAAGGCACCGATCTGGTATGGCTGCATGTCAGCAAGCTTTACCTTAGAATAGTATTTGATAGCCTCCTGTGGTTTGCCAGCACCGTTGGCGATGTCAGCAGCGATGAGGTCCACAGGGTAGTCAGGACGGTTCTTGCGGAGTTCCTCGATGGCAGCGAGTGCACCGTTAGGGTCGCTCTTGCTTGTTGCGGTGGCATAGAGGCGGTATCCGTCAGGATTCTGCGGGTCAGCGTACATAGCGTTCTGATACCAGGAAACGGCATTACCAGCATCATTCTTTGCAGAAGCGATATTGCCCAAAGTGATATAAGTGATGCACTTCTCCTGAGCAGTAGCCTTCTTGTTTTCGCTCACAAAGGTGTATGCCTTCTGTGCCATAGCCTCGGCATTGCCAAGGTCCTGAGCAGCGAGGTATGCTTTTGCTATGCTGATGAGCGCCACGGGGTTTTTCTTGTTGAGCTTCTCCAGATTCTGTATGCCCTTAGCGTCGCCCGCCTTGATGAGTTCGCCAGCTTGCTTCTGCACCTCATCGATGGCAGGAGCCTGTGCCATTGCAGGAGCTGCGATGATGGTCATCAGTGCTCCGATAAAAAGATTTTTCAGTTTCATATTCTTACTTGTTAATTATTTGATTATTTTTGTCGTACCGATATATGGATATATCGTTTTTGTTATTACTCGGTGCAAAGTAACTTATTTTTTTTCAAAAAACGGCACAATCCCTCTATTATTAACCTGATTTAACAAAACAGAGCCCCGATGCTATCACAACATCAGGGCTCCTCACGTAAACTTAAATTCGTTTTCCTTATGATGCTCATGCACCCATACCGATGCCAGAGCTTGTCAGAAAACGTTTCAACAACCAAATGTAAAGGTTATCGAATAAACAGAAGTTCTCGGTATTTAGGCAGAGGCCACAGTGAGTCATCGACGATGAGCTCAAGTTTGTCAATCTGGTAGCGTATCTCGTCAAACTTAGGCTCTACGGTATCGTGGTACGCGATAGCCTTTTCGTGTTCGTCGGCAATCTTGTTGGCTACCTTGCGGGCATTGACAAGTTCCTCTACGCCACGCTCTATAGTTGATATACGCTCTGCAATCTCTTCGATGAGCTTGATATTGCGTGCAGCCAACTGTGTTGCCTTTTCCTTGGAGAACACTGTAGTCATGTCACCCACATTCTGCAGCAGTGCGCTCTGGTAGCGTGTTGCTACAGGTATGATATGGTTCATGGAGATATCGCCCAGCACACGTGCCTCGATCTGTATCTTCTTGGTGTATGTCTCCCACTTTACCTCGTTGCGTGCCTTGAGTTCTTTCTCTTTCATCACGCCGAGACTCTCGAACATACTGATGCTCTCTGGGTCGAGGTAGCGCTCGAAGATTTTCGGGCATGACTTCTCTACGTCGAGTCCTCTCTTTGCAGCTTCCTCTACCCACTCGTCGCTGTAGCCGTTGCCGTCGAAGCGTATAGGTTTGCAGGTCTTGATGTCATCACGCAGGATGTCGATGATGGCATGGTACTTGGCAGTATGCCCTGTGCCCTCGTACTGCTTTTCAGTCTCGGCGATGCGTGCATCGACACGCTGCTTGAAGCTGACGAGAGCCTCAGCCACAGCACTGTTGAGTGCTATCATGGCGCTGGCGCAGTTAGCCTCGCTGCCTACGGCACGGAACTCGAAGCGGTTGCCCGTGAAGGCGAATGGTGAGGTGCGGTTGCGGTCAGTATTGTCAATCATGAGTTCAGGTATCTCAGGGATATCCATCTTCATCTCATGCTTGCCAGCCATGGAGAGAATGTCGTCCTTGTCGAGTTTCTCGATATGGTCGAGAAGTTCGGTGAGCTGCTTTCCAAGGAAGGAGCTGATGATGGCAGGTGGTGCCTCGTTGGCTCCCAGTCGGTGTGCGTTGGTGGCACTCATGATGCTTGCCTTGAGCAGTCCGTTGTGCTTATACACGCCCATCAGTGTTTCAACGATAAATACGGCGAAGCGCAGGTTCTGCTCAGGAGTCTTGCCCGGGGCATGGAGCAATATTCCGTTGTCGGTGTTGAGTGACCAGTTGTTGTGCTTGCCTGAGCCGTTGATGCCATCGAAAGGTTTCTCGTGGAGAAGCACGCGGAATCCATGCTTGCGTGCTACACGCTTCATGACCGACATAAGCAGCATGTTGTGGTCAACGGCGAGGTTTGTCTCCTCATAGATAGGGGCGAGCTCAAACTGGTTAGGTGCCACCTCGTTGTGGCGTGTCTTGCAAGGTATGCCCAGTTCGAGCGCCACAATCTCAAGCTCACGCATAAAGGCTGCGACGCGCTCAGGTATAGATCCGAAGTAGTGGTCATCCATCTGCTGGTTTTTGGCAGAGTCGTGACCCATAAGGGTGCGTCCGGTCAAGAGTAGGTCAGGGCGTGCAGCATACAGTCCCTCGTCAACGAGGAAGTACTCCTGTTCCCATCCCAGGTTTGACACCACCTTCTTCACCTCAGGGTCGAAGTAGTGGCATACCTCGGTAGCAGCCACGTTGACGGCATGCAGGGCACGCAGCAGCGGTGCCTTGTAATCGAGAGCCTCACCGCTGTACGAGATAAAGACGGTAGGTATGCATAGGGTGTCATCGATGATAAATACTGGTGATGTGGGATCCCATGCAGAGTATCCACGAGCCTCGAAGGTGGAGCGAATACCGCCAGAAGGGAAACTGGAAGCATCTGGCTCCTGCTGCACGAGCAGTTTGCCGCTAAACTCCTCTACCATGCCCCCTTTGCCGTCGTGCTCCACGAAGGAGTCGTGCTTCTCGGCGGTACCTTCGGTAAGTGGTTGGAACCAGTGGGTGTAGTGGGTAACTCCATTCTCCGTAGCCCACTGCTTCATGCCTGCAGCCACGGCATCAGCCACGGTGCGGTCAAGGCGTGTGCCATTGTCCATTACGTCGATCATCTTGTCGTACACGTCCTTTGGCAGGTACTTGTACATCTTCTCACGGTTGAACACCTTCTTGCCGAAATACGTTGCAGGGCGTTCGCTTGGTGCTTTTACGTCGAGGGGCTTCTTCTTGAAAGCCTCGCCTACGACCTGAAATCTTAGAGTCTCCATTTCATTAACATTGAAAATTTAACATTGAATATTGGGTTTCTACTTGTTTACTTGTTTACTTGTCTACTTGTGAACTGTGAACTACCCCTTGCTCCACTCACTGATGCGTCGGAGTGCTTCGATGGTATTTTCGCGAGTGCCGAATGCTGTGAAGCGCACGTATCCCTCGCCACTTGGTCCAAATCCTACTCCCGGTGTGCAGACCACACCAGGACCATAGAGCAGTGCCTCGAAGAATTGCCATGAATCCATGCCGCGCGGTGTCTTCATCCATACGTAGGGGGCATTCTCTCCGCCATAGCACTCATAGCCGAGTGAGCGCAGCGTGGTAAGCAGCAGGCGGGCATTATCCATATAGTAGTCTATGGTCTCTTTCACCTGAGCCTTTCCCTCGGGCGTGTATATAGCCTCGGCGGCACGCTGGCTGATGTAGCTGGTGCCATTGAACTTGGTACACTGCCTCCTGCGCCACAACTGGTTTACCGATATGCGTTCACCCTCAAAGGTAGCTACTGTGACATCCTTGGGTACGATGGTATATCCGCACCTGATGCCTGTGAAGCCTGCGGTCTTGGAGTATGAGCGAAACTCTATGGCGCACTTCCTTGCCCCTCGTATCTCGTATATGCTGTGAGGTATGTCAGGGTCCTGTATGTATGCCTGATAAGCAGCATCGTAGAGTATCAGTGCATCGTTTTTCAGTGCGTAGTTTACCCACTTGCGCAGTTCCTGCTTCGTGATGACGGTGCCCGTGGGGTTGTTGGGATAACAGAGGTATATGACGTCGATATGCTGGTCGGTAGGTATCTTGGGTACAAATCCGTTTTCTGCCGTGCACGGCATGTACCTTACGTTGGTCCACCGTCCGTCCTCAAAGGTACCGCACCGTCCTATCATCACGTTGGAGTCGATATACACGGGGTATATAGGGTCGGTGACACCTATGAAGTTATCCCAATGGAGTATCTCCTGGAAGTTTCCCGTATCGCTCTTGGCACCATCGTTGATAAAGACCTCACTGACATCAAGGTGTATGCCTCGTGGCAGAAAGTCATTCTTGAGTATCGCCTCGCGCAGAAACTCGTAACCCTGTTCGGGGCCATATCCACGGAAGGTATCCTCATGCGCCATCTCGTCGGTGGCACGGTGCATAGCCTCGATGACGGCAGGGCACAGCGGGCGTGTCACGTCGCCTATGCCGAGCGATATCACCTCAGCTTTTGGATGGGTCAGCTTATAGGCATTGACCCTCTTTGCTATGTCGGCAAACAAGTAGTTGTTTTGCAGGTTGAGATAATGTATGTTTACTAAAGCCATGTTCTGTTAGTATATAGTTAAATTTCTATTTCTCCGTCAAAGACGAAGTCGGCAGGTCCTGTCATGAGCACGTGGTCATCGGAGGAGCGCCACTCTATGTCGAGCGTGCCGCCGTCCATCACTATCTGCGAGCGTCGTCCTGTCCTGCCCGTAGTACATGCTGCTACGGCGGTAGCACATGCTCCTGTGCCGCATGCCATCGTTATTCCGCTGCCGCGTTCCCATACGCGCAACCGCAGGGTGCCGTCGGTCTCTATGCAGGCAAACTCTATATTGCATCGCTCAGGGAAAGCCTCATGACGCTCCAGCACACTGCCCAGGGTCTCCACCTCATTGACATCGTCGGTGAATATGACATAGTGTGGATTACCCATGGAGACGAAAAGAGCAGACTCACCCCCCCCCCTCTCTATGAGAGAGGGAGCTTTTGAGGGTATGAACTGTCTGGGGTCAGCCAGCGAGGGTTTTCCCATATCCACTGTTACGTCACTTACCACTCCGCTCTCTATGTGCAGGTCGAGCATCTTGATGCCCGATGATGTGGCGAGCCTTATGGTGGTCTTGTCCGTCAATCCGCGTTCGTACACGTAGCGCCCTATACAACGACTGGCATTGCCACACATCATCGCCTCGGAGCCGTCAGCATTGAATATGCGCATGGAGAAGTCTGCCGTAGTGCCTACCTTGCCGTCGCCTATCAGTACCAGTCCGTCGCTGCCTATGCCCTTGTGTCGGTCGCTCAGGCGTATGGCGAGTGCGGCAGGGTTGTTTATATGTTGCTGCATGGTATTGACATATATATAGTCATTGCCACAGCCATGCATCTTTGTGAAAGAAAGTTTATGCATCTTTTCTTTTATAGTGACTATAGTATCTATAGTTCCAATAGTGTTATTTATGCAGATAATTATGCACTTTGTGTGCCGTCTGTTTGCCCGATGCCATGGCACGTACCACGAGTGAAGCGCCGTTTTGGGCATCACCACATACAAATACGTTGTCAGGGTATTGAGGGTGCTCGGGTTTGAGGAAACCCATGGCGAGAAGTACAAGCTCAGCCTTGATGACCTCTGGCTCACCCTTTGGCACCATCAGCGGTCTGCCGCCCTCTGGGTTAGGTTTCCATTCTATCTCCTGCACCTTGACGCCTGTCAGTCTGCCGTTCTCGCCCAGAAACTCCAGTGTGTTGATGTTCCATCGGCGTGTGCATCCCTCCTCGTGGCTTGAAGTGGTCTTGAGAGTGCGTGGGAAGTTGGGCCATGGATTCTTGGGGTCCACCGGTCCTTCCACGGGGCGAGGCATGATCTCTATCTGTGTCACGCTCTTGCATCCCTGACGGTGTGCCGTACCTATGCAGTCGCTGCCCGTGTCGCCACCACCTATTACCAGCACGTCCTTACCCTTTGCCGTGATGCGCTCGTCGTCAGAAAACTCCATGCCTGCCAGCACGCGGTTTTGCTGCGAGAGCAGTTCGAGAGCCAGGTGCACACCTTTCAGTTCGCGTCCTGCGATGCCCACGAGGTCACGTGCCGTTGGGGTGCCTGTGGCGAGGATGATGGCATCATAATCCAAGTTGAAAGTTGAGAGTTGTGAGTCGTAGTCTATCGTCTCCCCATACCTAAACACTATGCCTTCCTCTTCGAGCAGTTTTATACGGCGGTCTATGATTGCCTTGTTGAGTTTGAAGTTTGGTATGCCATATCGCAGCAGTCCGCCTGCAGCCTCGTTTTTCTCATATACGGTGACACTGTAGCCCATGAGGTTCAATTCGTTGGCAGCAGCCAGTCCTGCGGGTCCTGCACCTATCACTGCAACGCGTTTGCCATTACGTTTGGGGTGGTGCACCTTGATATATCCCTCACGGAAAGCTGCTTCCGTTATGGCACACTCATCCTCGCGGTTTGTCGTAGGCTCATGCTCGGTAAGATTGAGCACGCATGCCTTTTCGCATAGGGCAGGGCAGATGCGTCCTGTAAACTCGGGGAAGGGGTTGGTCTGTTCCAACAACTGATATGCCTTCTGCCATTCACCCTGGTAGAGGGCATCGTTCCACTCTGGTGGTTTGTTGCCTAATGGACACGCCCAGTGGCAGAAAGGTACGCCACAGTCCATGCATCGTGATGCCTGCAACTTACGTTCGCCGGTGCTGAGAGTCTGCTCTACTTCACCGTAGTCATGTATTCTATCGTGTATGGGACGGTATCCCGCCTCCTGTCTATGTATGCTTAAAAAAGCCTTTGGATTTCCCATTGTTATAATTGAAAATTGAAGATTGAACTTGTCAACTTGTCAACTCGTTAATTAATAATCACGCTGCACGTCGGCTATCTTCTTTTGAAGCCTTGCCATCTGTTCCTCCTGTAGCACGCGCTTGTACTCTATAGGTACTACCTGTATGAAGTCGTCGATATACGCCTGCCAGTCATCAAGTATGGCGCGTGCCAGTTTTGACCCCGTATTGTCATAGTGACGCTGTATGAGTTCGCGCAGTTCCTTACGGCTCACGCTGTCCTCCACGAGGTTTATCTCTACCATGTCCATGTTGCAGAAATAGTCAAACGAGTGGTCACGGTCCAGCACGTATGCCACGCCTCCTGACATACCCGCAGCAAAGTTGCGTCCCGTCTTGCCGAGCACCACTATGCGTCCGCCTGTCATATACTCACAGCAGTGGTCTCCAGCACCCTCTATCACTGCGATGGCACCAGAGTTGCGCACTCCGAAGCGTTCGCCCACCTTGCCATTGATATACAGTTCGCCGCTGGTGGCACCATACAGTCCTGTGTTGCCGGCTATTATATTATCCTCAGCCTTGTATCCGGCACTTGTAGGTGGCAGTATGGCGATTTTTCCTCCAGAGAGTCCCTTGGCAAAATAGTCGTTGGTCTCTCCCTCCAGTCGGAAGTTTACCCCATGAGCGAGGAAGGCACCGAATGACTGTCCTGCCGCGCCCTTGAATGTCACGTTGACAGCATCGTCAGCCAGCCCTTTGAGACCGTGCTTCTTGGCTATGGCACCTGACAGCATGGTACCCACTGCTCGGTCAGTATTCTTTATGGCATAGTCCATGCGTACCGTGCCCTTACCCTCTATGGCTTTAGCGGCAGTGCCAATCATCTGCTGGTCGAGCACTGTGCCCTGCATGCCCAGTGGCACGTTAGGTTTCTCCCTGTCACCAACGAAGTGGAGAGTGCCCACTTCCTTATGCAAAAGGCGTGAGAGGTCCAACTGAGAACAGTGACACGAAGTGATGAGCTTTTGCGAACTAACTGTGAATTGTGAATTGTTAATCAGTTCCGTGTGCCCCACTATATCGTTGAGGCTTCTGAATCCCATCTCCGCGAGGTACTCACGCACCTCCTGAGCGAGGAAGGTGAAGTAGTTGACCAAGTACTCATAACGTCCGATGAAGTGCTTGCGCAGCTTCTCATTCTGTGTTGCCACACCCATAGGACAGGTGTTGAGGTTACACTTGCGCATCATGACACATCCCAGCACTATCAGTGCAGCAGTGCCAAAGGCAAACTCCTCTGCGCCAAGTATTGCCATGAGTATGATGTCTCGTCCTGTCTTCAGCTGTCCGTCAACCTGCAGTCGAACGCCACCGCGCAGTCCGTTTCTTACCAGCGTCTGCTGTGTCTCAGCCAGTCCTATCTCAGGTGATATGCCGGCAAAGCGCATACTGCTTGCAGGACTTGCGCCTGTGCCGCCCTCTGCACCGCTTATTATGATAAGGTCAGCCTTTGCCTTTGCCACACCTGCTGCTATGGTACCCACGCCACTTTCGGCAACGAGTTTCACGCTTACAGCTGCGGTGGGGTTGACATTCTTGAGGTCAAAGATAAGTTGCGCCAGGTCCTCTATGCTGTATATGTCATGATGTGGCGGTGGTGATATCAGGCTTATGCCAGGTATGGAGTGACGCGTCTTGGCTATCACTTCGTTGACCTTGAATCCTGGCAACTGTCCGCCTTCACCAGGCTTCGCACCCTGTGCCACCTTTATCTGTATCTCCTCAGCATTGACAAGATATTCGGTTGTCACGCCGAATCGTCCTGACGCTACCTGTTTGGTTTTTGAGCTGAGGCTTATGCCGTCCACGGTAGAGTGGAAGCGCTCACTGTCTTCGCCTCCCTCGCCAGTGTTGCTTCGTGCTCCCAGTTTGTTCATGGCGAGACAAATTGCCTCATGAGCTTCCTTTGACAGTGCGCCGAACGACATGGCGCCAGCCACGAAGTGCTTTACGATATTCTCTACGGGCTCCACCTCGTCAATGCTGATGGAAGACTTTTTCCATGTCATGAAGTCGCGGATGAAGATTGGCGCCTCCTTCTGGTCCACCAGTCGTGTAAACTCCTTAAACTTCTCATAGCTGCCCGTTCGAGTTGCGAGTTGCAGTGTGGCAATAGTTTCAGGATTCCATGCATGCTTGATGCCGTCCTTTCGCCAGTGAAACTGTCCCATGTTGGGCAGGAGTGCCTTTTCTGCCTGATCAGCGGGGTTGACGCCTTGTCCGTTAGCCTCCCTATGTCGTGCAATGGCATCCTTGGCTATGCGCTCCAGTCCTATGCCGCCGATGGTGCTCACCTCAGTGCCGAAATACTCCCTGAGCAGGCTCTCGCTGAGTCCTATGCTCTCAAATATCTTTGCACCGCGATAGCTGCGTATGGTGGAGATACCCATCTTCGCCATTATCTTAAAGAGTCCTTTTTTGACTGCCTTGATATAGTTTGCCTCGGCAGTAGCGTAGTCTTCCTGTATCTTGTGGTTATTCACCAGGTCGTCGATGATGGCAAACGTCATGTATGGGCACAGCGCACTTGCACCATATCCCAAGAGCAGTGCGGCGTGCATCGTCTCGCGTATCTCGCCGCTCTCCACTATCAGTGCCGTTTGCACGCGCTTACCTATGCTGATGAGATAGTGATGCACTGCCGATACTGCTAGCAGCGAAGGTATGGCGGCTTTGTCGCCGCTCACCTCCCTGTCAGTCAGTATGATGTAGTTATAGCCGTCATCAACAGCCTTTTCTGCATCCTTGCAGAGGGTGTCGAGCGCCTCATGCAGTCCCTTCTCTCCACGTGCCGCCTCAAAGAGTATAGGCAGTTTTATGGTATTGAAACCCTTGTAGCGTATGTTGCAGAGTATGTCGAGCTGCGTATTGTTGAGTATGGGGTGTGGCAGGCGCACCATCTTGCAGTTTGTCTCATCAGGCTGCAATATTCCCGTGCCCACCCTTCCGATGTATTCAGTGAGCGACATCACCAGTTCCTCACGTATGGAGTCGATGGCGGGGTTTGTCACCTGCGCAAACTGCTGACGGAAGTAGTTGAAGAATATCTGTGGACGGTCTGAGACCACTGCGAGTGGCGTGTCATTGCCCATGGCGGCTGTCGGTTCCTGACCGTTGACTGCCATAGGTATGATGGTCGCCGCAATGTCCTCCTCTCCATATCCAAAGAGTATCTCCTTCTGCAGCAGGTCGCTGATGCCATTCTCTACATGACGGCCGCTCTTGAGTTTCTCCAGTTGTATGCGGTTGGTGCTGAGCCACTGACGGTATGGGTGCTCGCCAGCCAATCGGCTCTTTATCTCGCCGTCATAATATATCTTACCCTCCTCGGTGTCTATGAGGAGTATCTTGCCGGGCTGGAGACGTCCCTTTTCAGCCACCTCTGCAGGGTCGATATCAATGACGCCTACCTCAGATGCCACCACCATGGTGCCGTTCTTTGTTATTGTGTAGCGTGCGGGACGCAGACCGTTGCGGTCGAGCATGCCACCGGCATATCTGCCATCACTGAACAGCAGTGCTGCGGGACCGTCCCATGGTTCCATCAGTATGGAGTGATATTCGTAGAATGCCTTGAGGTCCTCGCTGATGGGGTTCTTGTCATTGAAACTCTCAGGCACCAATATGCTCATGGCATGAGGCAGTGACAGTCCTGACATGACGAGAAACTCGAGCACGTTGTCAAGTGATGCAGAGTCGCTCATGCCTGGTTGCACTATAGGCGATATGTCTTTCGCCTCACCAAGTGCTTCGCTTGACAGCACGCTCTCACGTGCTTGCATCCATCCACGGTTGCCGCGTATGGTGTTGATCTCGCCGTTGTGCGCTAACAGGCGGAACGGCTGTGCCAGCGCCCACGTAGGGAAGGTGTTGGTAGAGAAACGTGAGTGAACCAAGGCAAGCCCACTTGTGAGGTATGGGTTTGTGAGGTCGGTGTAGTACTGCCTTACCTGCATGGATGACAGCATACCCTTGTATATTATGCTTGTGTTGCTGAGTGAACAGATATAAAAATCTTTGTGGTTCACCCGCTTCTCTATCCTTTTCCTTATAATATACAGTGTTTGTGCGAAGGTAGCTACATTTTCTTCCTTCACACCAGTGATAAAGATCTGCTTGATGTCAGGTTCGGTGCTCAGTGCTCCCTCGCCCAGACAGTCGGCATTGGTGGGTACGTTGCGCAGGTGCATCAGCTGCAAGCCCTCGCGCTCCACCTCTTCTATTATGACACTGAGTATGTCCTTTTGCTCCCTGTCGTCTTTTGGCAGGAATACCAGTCCTGTGCCGTATTTCCCTTTCTCGGGCACTGGTATGCCCTGCAGGAGGATAAACTCATGCGGTATCTGTATCATGATACCGGCACCATCGCCGTCCTTTCCTATTTCGGCACCACGGTGGCGCATGTTTTCAAGTACGTGCAGAGCATCATCGACCAACTTGTGACTTTTGCCGCCGTGTATGTTGACTATCATTCCCACACCGCAGGCATCATGCTCGTACTGGCTCTGATAGAGTCCTTGTTCTTTTTGTGAATTTTGAAGTTTACGTTTTGTCATATTATCCCAAATATTTTATATCCTTTGGTTGTTTACGAGTGCAAAATTATAACATTTTGATTGAATACGCAACTTTTTTCTTTCTTTTTTCATCTTAAAAATTATTTGATATAACATTTTGTAATAAATTTATCAAATTTTATTGCAAAGTGTAAAGATTAACAACTCTCGTTGCTCTAATAATTGACACTTTGTTATTTAATAATAATTTTTAAAATCAAAATGTTGTTTTTATAACGTATTTTTGCGCAAAATGTCGTAACTTTGCAACCAGAAGCTTTCAGAAAGCATCGACCGGACGCGGTCAGAGAAGTTATGTTTTCACTATAATATTAATAAGGTAAAAAGACTGTTAGGTATGAAAAAGATTGAAGCAATTATCAGGAAGACCAAGTTCGAGGAGGTAAAGGAGGCTTTGCTGAATTCGGACATCGACTGGTTTGAGTACCACGACGTGCATGGCATAGGTCAGAGCCGCCAGGAGAGGGTATACCGTGGTGTGCAGTACTCTACCGACGTTATAGAGCGTGTGGCAATCACCATCGTATGCCGCGAGCAGTTTGTGGAGCCCACTATCAAGGTCATCATGAATGTGGCGCATACAGGTAAGGTGGGCGATGGACGAATATTTCTCAGCGACATGATCGACTGTTACTCCATCCGCACTGGCGACCACGGCGACACCGTGCTCGCAGACAAGAAGTAGAATGTAAAGTATAAAGAACAAGAAAGGGATAATGATTATGATAGATATATCAATGTTTGCCACACCTCTTGCCGCGATGGTGGAGGAAGCAAAGGATTATGTAAATGGTTTGGACACCATGTGGGTGTGTCTCGGTGCGATGCTCGTATTCTGGATGCAGCCAGGTTTTGCTCTTGTAGAGGCTGGATTGACACAGTCAAAGAACACTGCCAACATCCTGATGAAGAACTTTGTCGATTTTATGTTTGGCACGGTACTCTTCTGGATACTCGGCTTCTCCATTATGTATGGTGCAGGCAGTGAACTGATAGGATGGGAGGGCTTCGGCTTTATCGGTGCCGACAGCAACGTGCCTGCCGAGTGTACGTTCATCTTCCAGACGGTATTTTGTGCTACGGCGGCAACCATCGTGTCAGGTGCCATGGCAGAGCGTACGAAGTTCTCTATGTATGTGATATTCTCTGTGCTTATCTCTGCCTTCATATACCCTATAGAGGGTCACTGGTCATGGGGCGGAGGCTGGCTCTCAGAGATGGGATTTCATGATTTTGCCGGTTCTACGGTGGTTCACCTCTGTGGCGGTGCTATGGCACTTGCTGGCGCAATGGTTCTTGGACCTCGCGTAGGCAAATATGCCAAGGACGGCAAGTCACGCGCCATACCTGGTCACAACCTCGTGCTTTGTGCCTTGGGTGTGTTCTGTCTGTGGGTAGGATGGTTTGGCTTCAACCCCTGTTCTACTGTTGCAGCAACAGGTTATGCTAATGCTGTAAGCATGTCACACGTATTTGTCACCACCAACATGGCTGCTGCCACTGGCGGCATTGCAGCAATGCTCTACACATGGTTCATTGACGGCAAACCATCACTCTCAATGGTGTGCAACGGTGTGCTCGCCGGACTGGTAGGCATCACGGCAGGATGTGACTGCGTGAGCATAGGTGCTGCAGCGTTTATAGGTGCCTTCGTCAGTATCGTAATGTGTCTCTCTGTTGCCTTTATTGATAAGGTGTGCAAGATTGACGACCCTGTAGGTGCCGTTTCTGTTCATGGTGTGGGAGGTATCCTCGGTACCATACTCACTGGTGTATTTGTTGACCCATCTATCGACGGTGTTACGGACTGCACCATACTGACCCAGACGATAGGTGCTCTCTCTGTAGGAGTGTTCGCTTTCGTGGCAGGTTACGCCATATTCTATACCATCGACAAGATCCATGGTCTGCGTTGCGACAGGATCATCGAGGAAGAGGGTCTCGACATCTACGAACATGGTGAGACAGCGTATAACTAATGTTCACAGTTCACAATTCACAGTTCACAATTCACAATTTACAATTTACAGAATAAAAAGATAATGATTATGAAAAAGTATAAGTTTATAGCACTTGCCCTCGCAGCTGTGATGGGAACGAGTGCACTGGCGCAGGAGACGTCAGAGGAGAAAAAAGATTGGGAGGCAACGGTAGGTGCCGACATAGTGACAAACTATATCTGGCGAGGTCAGAAGCTTGGCGAGGGAAGTATCCAGCCCACATTGGGTATAGCCTATAAGGGATTGTCGCTCACGGCATGGGGCAGCTTCGGCATCACCAATGTCGACGATGCAAAGGAGTTTGACCTTACCTTGGCTTACACCACAGGCGGCTTCAACATAGGCATCACCGACTACTTCTTTACTAACAAGGAGGATGAGGTGAAGTACTTCATGTACAAGGCTCATGAGACAGCCCACGTGTGGGAGGCTAACATAGGCTATGACTTCGGACCGCTCGCTCTGCAGTGGTACACCAACTTCGCTGGCGACGACAAGGTAAACAAGAGCGGTAAGCGTGCCTACTCATCATACTTCGAGATGAGTGCACCGTTCAAGCTCGGCGGTCTCGACTGGAGTGCAGCTCTCGGCATAGTACCTTATGCTACTACATTCTATGCGGATGCCGATGGCTTTGCTGTGACCAATGTCACTGTCAAGGCTACCAAGGACTTGCAGATTACTGACAAGTTCGCCATCCCTGTCTTTGCACAGGTGACGGCAAACCCCAGCAGCCAGAAGGCGTACTTCGCGCTGGGCTTCACATTGCAACCATGATTTCTTAATGTTTTCGGGTGCTTCCCTCTCTCTGCATGAGAGTGGAGAGAGGGGAGCCACCCTTTTTGAATTACTTCTTTTATCACGCAAACTTTTCAACAACCAAGTATAGATATGAAAATCAAGAAACGCTGGATTATCCTCATGACGGCAATGACGCTGATAGCCGTCGCAGGACTGTTTGTCGGTGAGCCTTCTTTTGAGTGCGACTGGTCGGTGATATCAGCAGCCGACGTGGCATGGCTCATTACGGCAACGATTTTTGTGCTGATGATGACCCCTGGTCTTTCTTTTTTCTATGGTGGCATGGTAGGAGCAAAGAATGTGATATCTACTATGCTACAGTCGTTTATTGCTATGGGACTAATATCTGTCCTGTGGGTGGTGGTGGGTTTCTCCCTGTGTTTTGGTGATGACATAGGCGGTGGCATTATAGGCAATCCGCTCACGTTCCTGATGTTCAGCGGCGTGGGTGCCGACACTTATACCACCCCTATGGGCAATGTGCTGGGTGGTGCCACGATACCCTTGGCGCTCTTCGCCTTGTTTCAGATGAAGTTTGCCATCATCACCCCGTCGCTTATCACTGGTTCATTCGCGGAGCGTGTAAGGTTTTCGGCTTACATGTTCTTTATGATATTCTTTTTCTTTGTTATATATTGTCCACTGGCTCACATGACATGGCACCCCGAAGGCCTCTTCTGTCGCTGGGGCGTGATAGACTTTGCGGGCGGTATAGTGGTTCACGCATCAAGTGGCGTGGCAGCATTGGCAGGTGCCATATATCTTGGCAGACGCAAGGCTGACACCCGTAAGAGCGAACCTGCCAACGTGCCCTTTGTGCTCCTCGGTGCAGCCCTGCTGTGGCTGGGGTGGTTTGGCTTCAATGCAGGTTCTTCACTTCATGCCGATGGTCAGGCTATAAAGGCTTTCCTCAATACCAATACTGCAGCGGCAACAGCCATGATGACATGGATATTCTTCGACTGTCTGCGTGGCAGGAAGCCATCGGCAATGGGTGCAGCAGTGGGTTGCGTAGTAGGTCTCGTGGCTATAACCCCGTCAGCAGGCTACGTCACGGTGGGACAGAGCATATTTATTGCATTTGTAATAACGCTCATTTGTAATATCGCAGTATATTGGCGCTCACGCACAAGTATTGACGATGCCCTTGACGTATTCCCAACTCACGGCACAGGTGGTATCTTTGGCACGGTGCTGACGGGCATATTCATTCAGGAAGGATTGATAGCTGGCACATGGGAAGGCTTCGTCATATTCCTCTACCACCTGCTTGCCATCGTCATAGTCTTCGTCTATACCTTCGGCATGAGTTGGTTGGGGTATATGCTGATTGACCACCTTATCCCAATGCGCGTGTCACAGTACAGCGAGAAGGTGGGACTGGACTTCTCGCAGCATGACGAGCACTACGGGCTGGCTCACATCGGTGAGCGTGAGATAGCTGAATACGAAGAACATATAAGGGAGAAACATGGATACTAAATACATATTCGTGACGGGCGGTGTAGTATCGTCATTAGGCAAGGGCATCATATCTGCCAGCATCGGCAAACTGCTGCAGGCTCGTGGCTACAAGGTCACCATTCAGAAGTTTGACCCCTACATCAATATCGACCCTGGCACGCTCAACCCCTATGAGCACGGCGAGTGTTATGTGACAAACGACGGATTTGAAACAGACCTCGACCTGGGACACTACGAACGTTTTACAGGGATAGAGACCACACGCGACAACTCCATCACCACCGGACGCATATACAAGGCAGTGATAGACCGTGAGCGCCGTGGCGACTACCTTGGCAAGACCATTCAGGTGGTGCCCCATATCACTGATGAGATAAAGCACAGGATGCTTCGTTCTGAGGTAACTAAATATGACTTCGTCATCACCGAGGTGGGCGGCACCATAGGCGACATAGAGAGCGCACCGTTCATGGAGGCTATACGTCAGTTGCGTTGGGAACTGGGCAGGGATGCCGTATGCGTGCACCTCACCTACGTGCCATACCTTAAGGCTGCCGACGAACTGAAGACCAAGCCCACGCAGCATAGCGTGAAGGAACTGCAGTCGATGGGCATACAGCCCGACATCCTCGTTTTGCGCACGGAGCGACACCTCGACGACGCGATGCGCATGAAGGTGGCATCATTCTGTAATGTCGATTTGGAATGTGTGGTGCAGAGTGAGGATATGCCGAGCATCTACGAGGTGCCGGTCAACATGCAGCGACAGGGACTTGATGCTGCCATACTGCGCAAGATAGGCATCCCTGTAGGCGAGAC
Source organism: uncultured Prevotellaceae bacterium (assembly GCA_946187445.1). GTDB lineage: Bacteria > Bacteroidota > Bacteroidia > Bacteroidales > Bacteroidaceae > Prevotella. Next base: position 4,561 of record CAMHQF010000030.1, on the reverse strand, counting down.
TCCTAAGATGAAACCTTGGCACGACTTTCTTGACAAACTGCATGGCGCCAAGCGTGAGGTGCACATCGGGCTGGTTGGCAAGTATGATCTGCAGGATGCCTACAAGAGCATACGCGAGAGCTTGAACCTCGCAGGCGTATATAATGACGTGAAAGTACGGCTGCACTTCGTCAACAGTGAGGAGATAACCTCCGCCAATGTAGCAGAGAAGCTGAGGGATGTGGCGGGCATAGTGGTGTGCCCCGGCTTTGGCTCACGAGGTACGGAGGGCAAGATTATCGCTGCTCAATATACCCGTGAGCACGATATACCCACATTCGGCATCTGCCTCGGCATGCAGATGATGGTGATAGAGTATGCTCGCAATGTCCTGGGTTATAAGGATGCCAACAGCACAGAGATAGCTACTGATACCTCGCACCCCGTAATCAACCTCATGGAGGAACAGAAGAACGTCACCATGAAGGGCGGCACCATGCGCCTCGGAGCATACGAGTGTAGGGTGAAGGAGGGAAGCAGGACGTATGAGGCGTATAACTGTGAACTGAGCACTGTGCACTGTGCACTGATTAAGGAGCGCCACCGTCACCGCTATGAGTTTAACAATGCCTATAGAGACGAGTATGAAGCGAAGGGCATGGCGTGCGTGGGCATCAATCCCGAGCACGATCTCGTGGAGATAGTAGAGATACCTGACAAACGCTGGTACATAGGTACGCAGTTTCATCCAGAGTACAGTTCTACGGTGCTGCGTCCGCACCCCTTGTTCATGAGTTTCGTGCATTCTTGCATGTAACCAGAAAATCAACAATATAACCTCGCCCACCTAAAAGGATATGTTTTAGGGGGGTAAAAGGATATCTTTTAGGAGCCAAAAGGATAACTTTTAGGAGCCAAAAGGATATGTTTTCTAAAAGTACCGAAAATGGAGCAGCTAAAACATGAGTGTGGTGTGGCACTGATACGCCTGCTCAAGCCACTCGAGTATTACAAAAATAAATATGGCACCAGCCACTACGGCATGGAGAAACTCTACCTGCTCATGGAGAAACAGCACAACCGCGGACAGGAGGGTGCCGGCATAGCGTGTGTCAATATCGATGCCCCCGTTGGCACCGAGTACATGTTTCGTGAGCGTGCCGAGGGTAAGGATGCCATAACAAGTATATTTGGCATGGAGGGAACTAAAGGATGGGAGGAGGCTCAATTACTGATGGGTCACCTGCGCTACTCTACCACTGGCAAGAGTGGACTGCAGTATGTGCACCCCTTCCTCAGGCGCAACAACTGGAGGGCAAAGAACCTCGCACTGTGTGGCAACTTCAACATGACAAACATTGATGAGGTGTTCGACCATATCACCGCACAGGGACAGTCACCACGCTATTATGGTGATGCCTACATAATGCTCGAGATGATGGGTCACCGTCTGGACCGTGAGGTGGAACGGCTGTATGCACAGGCAAAAGAGCAGGGACTTGAGGGAAAGGACATCACACGCTACATCGATGACAACGTGGAGGTAGCCAATGTGCTGACATCATCGCTGCCCATGTTTGACGGCGGCTACGTGATGTGCGGACTGACAGGCTCAGGCGAGATGTTTGCCGTGCGCGACCCATGGGGCATACGTCCGGCATATTACTACAAAGACGATGAGGTACTGGTGGTGGCAAGTGAACGTCCTGTGATACAGACCACCTTCAACCTCAAGGTTGACGACATCACCGAGCTGCAGCCTGGTGAGGCAGTGATAGCCCACCGTGATGCCACCGTGCACACTACGCAGATAATGCCTAAACAGCAAAGCGCTGCCTGTTCCTTTGAACGTATATATTTCAGCCGTGGCAGTGACATCGACATATATCAGGAGCGTAAGGTGCTGGGCGAACAACTAATATCACCCATCGTCAACGCCATCGACGGAGACGTGGAGCACACCGTGTTTTCATATATACCAAATACAGCAGAGGTGGCATACTACGGCTTGACCGACGGATTCCGTAAGTTGCACAGGGAGATACGCACCGAAAAGGTGGTGTGGAAAGACATAAAACTGCGCACCTTCATCACCGAGGGAGCACAGCGCAATGACCTCGCCGCCCATGTATATGACATCAGTTACGGCTCACTCCAGCCAGACCACGACAACCTCGTCATCATCGACGACTCCATAGTAAGGGGCACCACGCTCAGGGAGAGTATATTTAAGATACTCGACCGTCTGCACCCAAAGAAAATCGTCATGGTGAGCAGCGCGCCGCAGATCAGATACCCCGACTACTACGGCATCGACATGTCGCACCTCGAGGAACTATGTGCTTTTCGTGCCGCCATAGCACTGCTCAAGGAGCGTGGCATGCAGCACGTCATTGATGAGGTGTATGAGAAATGCAAGCGCCTCCCCCATTCGAGGGAGAATGGGAGAGGGCTCAACCATGTCCGTCGCATCTATGAGCCTTTCACCGTAGAGGAGATAAACCGCAAGATAGTGGAGATGCTGCGCCCCGAGGGCATGGAGACACCCATAGAACTGGTGTTCCAGAGCATAGAAGGACTTCACAAGGCTTGTCCGCATAATCCGGGTGACTGGTACTTTACCGGTCATTATCCAACCCCTGGCGGCACACGACTGTGTAACCAGGCATTCGTAGATTATATAGAGAAATAATAACAACTTCAAACAACAACAACCATGTGTGGAATAGTATCAATATTAAATGTAAAGCAGCAGACGCAAGAGCTCAGAGAAAAAGCACTGCGCATGAGTCAGAAAATACGTCACCGCGGACCCGACTGGAGCGGTATATACTGCGGTGGCGCAGCAATCCTCGCCCATGAGAGGCTGAGCATCGTTGATCCAGAGAGCGGCGGACAGCCACTCTTCTCGCCTGACCGACAGATAGTCCTCGCCGTCAATGGTGAGATATACAATCATCAGGATATACGCCGACAGTATGAGGGAAAGTATAAATTCCAGACAGGCAGTGACTGCGAGGTAATACTGGCACTCTATCAGGACTTGATAAAGGAGAACTCCACCCCTGGTCATGAACAGATATGTCAGATGATGGAAAAACTTAACGGCATTTTTGCTTTCGTCCTATACGACCAGCAGCGTGATGCGTTTCTCATAGCACGCGACCCCATAGGCGTCATACCTCTCTACATAGGCAGCGACAGCGACGGCACCATATACGTGGCATCAGAGCTCAAAGCCCTGGAGGGACAGTGCGAGAAGTATGAACCTTTTCTGCCTGGACACTATTTCTATTATCAGAATAGTCTGAATATTCAGAGTACTCAGACTCCCCTCAATCTGAAACGCTACTACACTCGTGACTGGTTCTGCTACGATGCTGTCAGGGATAATGCCGCAAGTGTTGACGCCATACACGATGCTTTGGAGGCTGCCGTGAAGCGTCAGCTAATGAGTGACGTACCTTACGGCGTGCTACTCAGCGGCGGACTCGACTCCAGTGTTATCAGTGCCATTGCCGAGAAATTTTCCGAGCATCGTATCGAAGACGATAGCCAGAGTAGGGCATACTGGCCACGCCTCCACTCCTTTGCCGTTGGACTGAAGGGAGCGCCCGACCTCGCCAAGGCACGTATGGTGGCAGACCATATCGGCACCGTGCATCATGAGATAAACTACACCATACAGGAGGGACTCGATGCCATTCGCGACGTCATATACTACATCGAAACCTATGACGTCACTACCGTGCGTGCTTCCACACCGATGTATCTGTTGGCACGAGTCATCAAGTCCATGGGCATCAAGATGGTGCTGTCAGGCGAGGGAGCCGACGAGGTGTTTGGAGGATATCTCTATTTCCACAAGGCACCATCAGCCAAGGATTTTCATGAAGAGACGGTGCGTAAACTATCCAAACTATATCTCTACGACTGTCTGCGAGCCAACAAGAGCCTATCGGCATGGGGCGTAGAGGGTAGGGTACCATTCCTCGACAAGGAATTTCTCGATGTCGCCATGCGTACCAATCCTTCTGCCAAAATGTGCGGAAAGAAGAATGATGGGTCCAAGGGTTTTGAGATAGAGAAAAAGATTGTTCGCGAAGCTTTCGCCGACATGCTACCCGAGGCAGTAGCATGGAGACAGAAGGAGCAATTCTCAGACGGTGTGGGATATAGTTGGATAGATACACTTAAGGAAATAACAGCAGCAGCCGTCAGTGACGAACAGATGGCACATGCGGCAGAACGTTTCCCAATAAATCCGCCCAAGAACAAGGAAGAATACTACTATCGCAGCATCTTTGCCGAGCACTTCCCTAGCGACAGCGCTGCACGCAGTGTGCCCAGTGAGGCAAGCGTGGCTTGCTCTACCGCCGTAGCCCTTGAGTGGGATGAGGCCTTCCAACACATGGACGAACCGTCAGGTCGCGCCGTCAAGGGCGTGCACGAGTGTGCATACTGACGGCGCAGCCATGCTACAGCGTCGTCAAGTGCATACTGACGGCGCAGCCATGCTTACAGCGCCGTCAAGTGCATACTGACGGCGCAGCCATGCTACAGCGTCGTCAAGTGCATACTG
>CAMHQF010000029.1:0-23005 GCA_946187445.1 uncultured Prevotellaceae bacterium | reverse complement strand
CCCAGAACGGTACGGTGACCGACTTCGACGGCAACTTCACGCTCAAGTTGCAGAAAGGTGGTAACCTCAATGTATCGTACGTAGGTATGAAGTCGCAGGTTATCAAGACTGCAGGTAAGTCATCGGTCAACGTTACTCTTGAAGATGACAACACCACGCTTAACGACATCGTCGTAGTAGGTTACGGCACGATGAAGAAGAGCGACCTCACGGGTTCTGTCAGCTCAGTAAACACAGAGCAGCTGAATGCCAAGGGTGCGGCATCTGCACTCGGAAACCTTCAGGGTGCTACGCCTGGTGTAAACATCTCACAGACTTCTGGACGTGTAGGTGGCGACGGCTTCAATATTGAGATTCGCGGTAAATCTTCAATGAACTCTGACACCAAGCCTATTTATGTTGTTGATGGTGTTATCTGTGATGATATTGAATGGCTTAACCCACAGGATATTGACAAAATTGACATCTTGAAAGATGCTTCTTCTACCGCTATCTACGGTTCACGTGCTACGGCAGGTGTCGTAATGGTAACGACCAAGGCAGGTACTACTGTGAAGAAGGATGCCAAGGCAACGATTTCCTACGACGGCTACTACGGCTGGACGAAGGCCGTTCGCATGCCTGACTTCATGACTGGTGACCAGTTCTACAATTGGCGTCTCATGAAGTTCTTGGTAAAAGCCGATCCTAATGATACTTCTGCAAGCCCTGCATACCTCATAGGTAACTTTGATCAGCCTTTGCTGAAGGTGGCAGATGGTTCTTATCTGCTCAATACCATGAGAAAGAACCAGGACTATTTCGACTGGCCTGACTTCATGACTCAGGGAGGTTCTCAGCAAAACCATTATCTTGCAGTCAGCGGTGCAGCAGAGAAGGTTAATTATCACTTTGGTCTCGGTTACAATGCTGAGGAAGGTATATATAAAGGCGATGAGAAGAAACAGTTTACTTTCAAGGGTTCTGTAGATGCTCAGATTAACAAGTGGCTGAACGCAGGTTTCAGTGTTAACCTCGCCAACATCAAGAACAAGTATGCTAACGACTATGCCGTACAGGAGGCATTCCAAATGGTTCCATTCGTATCTCCTTATTATAGAGACGACGTTTATGGCTATCAGATGCCAGGTTCGGCGAATATAGTGACCATACTCGATTATAACGAAGATGGTACACCGGTAGTACCCGCTGGAGCAGAACTTGTTACACTCCACAAGAAGGGTGACATAGTTCACCGTCCAGCGAGAGCCGCTGAGTTGGGTACCACAAGACGTATCATAGATGCACAGGGTGTGGCACATGCCGGTGCAGGTCAGGAGTTCTCTGGTAACTCTGTCAACCCTGTTGACATAGCAAAGAATACCAGTGAGGAGCGCAACACTTATCGTGCTCTTGGTAACCTGTATCTCGAGTTCAAGCCAATGAAGGGTCTCAGCTTTAAGACAACCTTCTCTCCAAACTATCGTTACTATCGTCATGGTTACTACTATGGCTATAGGGATTATGAAGATCCACAGTACAGTGCCGACGGCGTAACATACCATTTCTATGGTGACCGTCAGAACGCTGCTACCGAGGAGTCTGCAACATACCAGACCAACAGTTCATTCTCTTGGACTTGGGACAACGTGCTCTCATACAACACTCGCATCAAGGACAAACACTCAATAAATGCAATGGCACTGTTCTCATCACAGAAGAACACCGTGGAGAGGACGAAGGTTGCATATACTGGTTCGAAAGCTTCAGAAGAAGCATTGCTGGAGGGTACAAAGTGGTACAACCTCAACCAGGGTACTTACGATAAAGAGAACTCAACGTTCTCAGACCATCGCGGCAAGAACTACTATGAGGACAGCATGGCTTCATGGGCTATGCGTTTGAACTACGGCTACATGGATCGCTACCTCTTCACAGGTACGGTGCGTTGGGATGGTTCTTCAAAGTTCACGAAGGACAACCGTTGGGGCTGCTTCCCTTCACTTGCATTTGCATGGCGTATGTCTGAGGAAGAGTTTATCAAGAAGATAGACTGGATAAGCAACTTGAAGCTTCGTCTCTCATACGGTGTAACAGGTAACTGTGCAGGTGTCGGCGAATACGAAACGGTATCAAGTGTTGATGGTTCAGCAGCATATTACTATCCAATGGGTAGTACATACTATAATGGCATGAAGGCTGTAGGTGTTGTTGACAAGAACATCAAGTGGGAGAAGTCTCACGAGTTCAACATCGGTATCGACTTCGGCTTCCTCAATAACCGCATCAATGGTAGCATCGACTGGTACACCAAGAAGTCTAAGGACTTGCTGGCAAATGTAACCTTGCCTCTTGAGGCTGGCGGTCAGACGATATATACCAACATAGGTTCAGTACGTAACACTGGTATAGAGTTTGCTCTGACTGGTGTAATCATACAGAATAAGGATTGGAACTGGACAGTTTCAACCAACTGGTCACACAACAAGAACAAGGTGCTCGAAACCATCGGTAATGGCGGTGATATCCTCAGTGGCGAAGTTACTAAGAACTACTTTGTGGGCGAGTCTGTAAACAACGTCTATACTTGGGAGATTGGCGGAATAGTTTCTGACCGTGACATAGTGGTTCCAGACAACGGACGTACTGCAAAGGCAGGTCTTACTCCAGGTACCGTAATGAAAGAGTATGAATACTTCAACCAGACTGACGGACTTCTGGAAGGACAGCCTTACATGAAGGATCTGGACAATGACGGTGAAATTACTGATAACGATAGAAAGAAGTATTGTACTGATCCTAACTGGACAGGTTCTCTTACATCTAACCTCTCTTGGAAGAATTGGGATCTTGGCATCAGCTTCTACACTAAGCTTGGTGGTTATGTATATTCTACATTCATGGGCACTTCAGACTATTTTGCTTATGATGGTTCTCCACGTGGTCGTCAGAAGTTCAACCTTGACTACTACATACCAGCGGGAACACTGATATTCTGTGAGGGCGTTAATGCCGACGGTTCTTATATTAACCCGATATATCAGGAGACTGCACACTACGGTGCATATCCATTCCCTAATATGGGTTCTGCTAACGAAGGTGTAGGCGCTCAGTTCACCAAGTGGGATGAAGCAAAGGGCGTAGAAAAGGTTAGCTATCTGAAGTGTAAGAACATCACCCTGGGCTACACCTTCCCCAAGAAGTGGCTCACATCATGGGGTTGCTCTCACCTGCGTCTCTATTTCACAGTGACTAATCCATTCGTCTTCACTAAGTATAAGGGTTACGATCCAGAATGGGCAGATGCAAGTCTGAAGCAGGATGGTCCAAGTACCGTAACATATCAGCTTGGTGCAAGCATTAAGTTCTAAATTAAAAAAAGGAAAAGACAATGAAAATATCCAGATATTTCACAATAGCAGCTGTACTTGTGGCTGGTGCTGTCATGACGAGTTGCTCCAGCGATTTCCTTGAAGCAGAGGACAAGTCTTCTGGAGGAAAAAGCGATGACTCATTCTTCAGCTCAAGTCCAGAGTCAATGCTGTACACTGCTTACGCATCGCTGAAGGATGTCGTATCTACAGTGGATATATACGTACAAGGTACAGACCTTTACGTAAACAACAACAATAAGTTGGCAGGAGCATTCAATGATTATTCACTTGACGCGAAAACAAGTGACGTAGAGAACTTTTACTTAAATAACTATATTGTCATTAACTATGCTAATGGCGTGATAGGTTACAGTAAAGGCGACACGCAATATTCGCAGGAAGCCAAGTTTGTCCGCGCTTACTGCTATTACCTGCTTACGCAGCAGTTCGGAAGCGTGCCATTGGTTACGGAGTATATTAAGACAAGCAACTCCAACTATCCTCCGACGTCATTGAAGGATCTATACTCTTTCCTGACCAACGACCTTGAGGCTGTGTACAATGACTGTAAGTTGTCTGAATACAACACTCAGGATGTAGGACGTCCTTCAAAGCAGGCTGTTGCTGCTCTGCTTGCAAAGATATATCTCGCTGCAGGATGGGATTGCGACGTTGATGCTGCCGATGACGTGAACAACACGGGCGAACTTCCAACACCTACATCTACGACTAACTTTGAAAAGGCTCAGGAGTGGGCAACAAAAGCTATCGAAGGTGGAGCAACTTCTGCATTGGGTGATTTTGAGGCAATGTGGAAGCAGGAGAATGAGGACAAGAATGGTGAAATCATCTTCTCTGTGCAGTATGACCGCGCCAACTATCCTGGTACAGTCAGCACAGGTGGCCATAGCTTGCAGAACAACTTCGGTGGCTACTATGGCAGTACAACGGCTTATTACATAAAGAATGGCGGTTCAAACAACAGCCAGAGCCTGAAGTCTATGTACCTCTTTGAGGAGAATGACGCTCGCTACGGCACAACCTTCATGACTGATGTATATAACTCTACCGGAACATGGGGAACGGAAGGCTACTATGCGTACTATAATGCAAGTGACCTCAGCAGTCTTGCTTTCAATACAAAGTTCTTCCCTTGGTACAGTTCCGAGGATGAGGTAGATACTTATCTTAGAGAGCATAAGGCTCAGTTCCAGAAGGGTTCATACAAGGCACAGCCATTTGCTACACTGTTGCAGTCAACGGTAGTTCTTAAGACTATTGATGCTTCTGGTAACATAAAGACGGCAAAGATGACGCCTGATGCTTACGACAATACGGCTTCTAATACCGAATTGGGAGGTGTTACTTTGGGATGTATCAACGTAAGGAAGTTTGATGACAAGAACAGTGAGATGGTTGATAGGAATAATGACTATCGCGACATCGTGCTTCTGCAATTGAGCGACATGTACCTTGTTCGCGCAGAGGCAAACATGATGCTCGGCGGTGACTACATGAGTGACATTAACACGGTACGTAGCCGTGCAGGTCTCTCCGCTTTGGGCTCTGCCGCTGACTATCAGGCTCCTTATGCTACGGCTGATAATGCTCCTTATGCTTCGTTCACAGTGAAACCTATCGACCTTCTGCTTGACGAGCGCGCACGTGAGCTTTATGCACAGAACATGCGCTGGATGGACCTCCGCCGTACAAAGCAGCTCGTCCGCTATAACGTAGCTTTCAACAAGTACATCAACGGCTCTGCATCTGCCATGATGTATAATGGGGCATATAAAGTGCTTCGCCCTATACCGCAGAAGGCAAAAGAGCTTAACGACGGTTTGAAGAACTATCAGAATCCTGGTTATCCTTCTACTGCGTCAGCAGAAGTAGAAACGGAAACGGAGACAGATGCTACGTTAGAATAAAAAGTAATATAATTTAATCGTTACGATTATGAAACTAAAAAGAATATTTTCAATAGCACTCGGAATCGTGGCTTCTTTCAGCCTCCTTTCATGTGGCGATGATGATGCTGTAACAGTACAGGTCAATCCAGCTGCTGATGTAGAGGGCACCTACACTGGTCAGATTGTGAAGTCATACGTGGATCCGACAACCTCAGAAGAAGTTGTTACTACAGAGGATGCCACAATAACTGTAACGGAGAATAACAAATACGTTATAAACGTGACATTGGCAAGTGAAAGCTTGACAAAAGAAGGAATAGCAAATATCTCCAAGACTTCTGCAGGTTATCCTTTCAACAATAAGAGTACAGACGAGGCTAACACCTTCGGAATACAGTTTACAGGTGATGTTATAGGCAACAATCTCACTCTCTCCTTCTCAGAAGAGAGTACTATAAAGGTAAAGGGCAGACCACGTAAGGTTGTAACCTCTTACACTTTCACCGGTGTAAAGGGAGAGGATGCTGCGGTTGAGGAATAGGAAATCCCTGCTCCTGAGTATGTAGTATAGAAATCCCGAATTAGAATTCTCACGATTAGATAGTGATATCGTCTGGCAGGCACATTTCTGTGTGCCCGCCAGATAAAAAAAATGATTTTTCTTTTTATTAACAATATTGTTTAACAAAAAAATTCTACAACATGAAGAAAATTTTTACTCTTATCGCAGTAGCAGCTTGCACTCTCGCTGCTAACGCACAGTACACAGAGTTTGACACCAGCGCACTTAACGCTGACGCTACAACAGACGTTGCTGCTGGTACCGTAATGGCTACATCATCTAACGGTATCGTTGCAAAGACTGGTTTCGATGACGCATGCAAGATTGTAGGTGTTACAGCTTCTGGCTACAACACAATCAACATCGCTGGTACAGACTACAGCGTATCTGGTGGCTATCAGGGCAACAACAACGCAAAGGACGCTGACGGTGGTAACCCAGCTAACACTGGCCTCGTAGCTGCTCAGGGCTCTGTACTTGTACTTGATGTTCCTACTACTATCGAGTCTGGTTACATCTACGTTATTGGTAAGTTCTCTCAGAACAAGCAGTATGTTGTAACTGAGGACGGTGGCTTCATCGGCTACACAGTAGTATGTGACGGTACCGCTGCAGGTCAGGCTGCTACAGCTCTTACAGCTGAGGTTAAGGGTGACGATGCAGACCAATACTTCGTTACTACTTTCCCAATCAACAAGCTCGGTGCTATCAACGGCGCTGGTGACGGTGCTGCTAACAACGGTGCAGGTTTCATCAAGTTCGCTGTTTACGGAGGTTCTTCTTACAATGTTCACGCTACAGGTTCCAAGCTGACACAGTGCGGTTTCTACTTCTCTGAGACTGGTGACGAGACAATCATCCTCAGCAGCACAGATCCAGAAGGTGGTGCAGCTATTACTCTTCAGGGCACTACTGCAGTTCAGGGCGTTGCTGAGGCTAAGGCTGAGGTTGCAAAGGTTGCAAAGGTTATCACCGCTAAGGGTGTTCAGATCGGCAAGTTCAACGTTGCTGGCCAGCAGGTAAAGTAAGAAACGAGTAGAACTCGTACGAAGCGCTTCGCTACGAAACGCACCTCTGGTGCTACGAAACGGCGCAAGCGCCTACGAAGATTATAATCACCGCTTAAGTGCACCGTCACTTAGGCGGTGATACTTTTTTATCCAAACATTTGGAGGTTTAAATTGTTGTTTTATCTCCATGTTTTTGTGTTTTCAGAAATTATTTGTATCTTTGCAGACAAAATCATTTTTTCTTTATGATAGAGATACGTATTGTCAGCACATCGAAGGAAATAGACAGATTTATCGATTTTCGTACGGAGCTGTATAAGGATGACCCATGCGCAGTGCCCTACCTCTTTATGGATGAGAAGGACACACTGAGCAAGGATAAGAACCCGTCATTTGACTTCTGTGAGGCTGAGTACTATATGGCTTATCGTGATGACAAGGCGGTGGGACGTGTGGCTGCCATAATAAATCATAAGGCCAACGAGCGATGGGGACAGAAAATAGTGCGCTTTGGATGGTTGGACTTCATAGACGACCGCGAGGTGAGCGAGGCATTAATAAATAAGGTGCGCGAGTATGGCATTGCCCGAGGCATGGACACCATGATAGGTCCGATGGGCTTCATAGACCTGGAGCGCGAGGGTCTGCTGGTGGAAGGCTTCGACACGATGGCGACGATGCATGCCAACCATAACTTCCCTTATTACAAGGACCATCTGGAGGCGCTGGGCTTTGCAAAAGACAATGACTGGGTGCAGCAGCTCGTCACGGTGCCGGAGGAGGTGCCGGAGAAGTTTGCCAAGATTACCTCGATGATAGGCAGACGATACAATCTCCACGCGGTGAAGCTCACCAAGAAGGAACTGATGAAGCAGGGATATGGTAAGAAGTTCTTCCACGTACTCAATGAGTGCTATGCTGACCTGTATGAGTTCTCAGAGCTTAATGAGAAACAGATAGACAAGATGGTGAAGGACTATCTGGGACTGGCAGACCTCAATCTCGTATCGTTTCTCTTTGACAAGAACTTTATCGACGATGAGAATCCACATGGCAAGTTGATAGGTTTTGGCGTAAGCTTCCCTTCTTTCTCCGAGGCACTGCGCAGGAGCAAGACGGGCAAACTGTTCCCATTCGGATGGTTCCACCTGCTGCGTACCATATACTTCCACAATACTAAGATTGTTGACCTGCTGCTCATCGGTGTGCTACCTGAGTACAGGACGAAGGGTGCCAATGCCCTGTTGTTTGACGACTTGATAAAATGGTATCTGAAGTATGGCTTCACACATGCACTGACTCTTGCCATGATGGAGACCAACGACGGCGTGCTGTCGGCATGGCAGTACTTTGAAGCCAAGACGGTGAAAAGACTGAGAAGCTATAAGAGGAGACTCACCCCCGACCCCTCTCTATAATAGAGGGGAGAGATTACTGTTGGTATGACAGGAAAAGTAGATTAGTTGAGGAGTGAGTCTGATTGAAAGTTGAAAGAAAACTGAATATGAGCGAGGATAAAGATAGAGAAGAAGTAATTGCTCCCCTCTCTCCAAGAGAGGGGCAGGGGGAGAGTCTTGTGGATTATACGGATGACAACATCCGAAAGCTGAGTGATGTAGAGCATGTGCGCAGCAGGCCTGGTATGTACATAGGTAGGCTGGGCGATGGCTCGTATGCAGAGGATGGTATATACGTACTGCTGAAGGAGGCGATAGACAATAGTATCGATGAGTTCAGGATGAATGCCGGCAAGCGTATAGAGGTGGATCTGCATGAGCAGAAGGCGATATCACTGCGTGACTACGGACGTGGCATACCACAGGGCAAGATGATTGCTGCTGTCAGCCAACTGAACACCGGCGGTAAGTATGACTCAAAGGCTTTCAAGAAGTCGGTGGGTATGAACGGCGTGGGTATCAAGGCTGTGAACTTCCTGTCAACAAAGTTTGAGGTGAGAAGCTACCGCGACGGTAATGTGCGTACGGCAAAGTTTGAGTATGGAAAACTGGTAAGCGACACCACGGAACCCACCACCGACGAGACGGGTACGTACATATACTTCGAGCCTGATGACAGTCTGTTTAAGAACTATTCGTTCCACGATGATATAGTGGAGACGATGCTGCGCAACTATACGTACCTCAATACGGGGCTGGCGATAATGTTCAATGGCAGGAGGATAGTATCGCGAAACGGACTTCAGGACTTGCTGCGTGATCAGATGACGAGCGAACCGCTCTATCCTATCGTGCACATGAAGGGGGAGGACATAGAGATAGCCTTTACACATACCAACCAGAACGGCGAGGAGTATGACTCATTTGTCAATGGTCAGCATACCACACAGGGTGGCACACACCAGAGTGCATTTAAAGAGCATATAGCCAAGACCATCAAGGAGTATTTTGGCAAGTATGAGTATGGTGACATACGCAATGGACTCGTAGCTGCCATAGCGGTAAATGTAGAGGAGCCAATCTTCGAGTCGCAGACAAAGATTAAGTTGGGTTCGCTGACGATGTCACCTGATGGTGTGTCGGTAAACAAGTATGTGGGCGACTTTGTGAAGACAGAGGTGGACAACTACCTGCACCGTAACCATGACATAGCGGAGATAATAGAAGAGAAGGTAAAGGCGAGCGAGCGCGAACGCAAGGCGATGGCTGGTGTGGCAAAACTGGCACGCGAGCGTGCCAAGAAGGCAAACCTCAATAACCGTAAGCTACGCGATTGCCGCATACATTTCTCTGATGCTAAGAATAACCGTAAGGAGGAATCGAGCATATTCATTACCGAGGGTGACTCTGCCAGCGGTTCTATCACTAAGAGTCGCGATGTAAACACACAGGCGGTGTTCTCACTGCGTGGCAAACCGCTCAACTGCTACGGACTCACCAAGAAGATAGTATATGAGAATGAGGAGTTTAACCTGCTTCAGGCTGCTCTTGACATAGAAGACGGACTTGATAATCTGCGTTATAATAAAGTCATAGTGGCTACCGATGCCGATGTCGATGGTATGCACATCCGTCTGTTGCTCATATCATTCTTCCTGCAGTTCTTCCCTGAACTGATAAAGAAGGGCCACGTGTATGTGCTGCAGACGCCTCTCTTCCGTGTGAGAAACCGCCGCACGAAGATAAAGGACAAGAAGATTATCGCTGCGGAGGATGAGAAACTTAAGGAACGTGGTGAGAAACCTAAGGACTTCATAACACGTTATTGCTACAGCGAGGAGGACCGCGTAAATGCCATAGAGGCTCTTGGCCCTGACCCCGAGATAACGCGATTTAAAGGTCTGGGAGAGATTTCGCCCGACGAGTTTGCCGGTTTCATAGGTCCCGATATACGCCTCGAACAGGTTACCCTGCAAAAGAGTGACGAGGTGGACAAGCTTCTTGCATATTATATGGGCAAGAATACTATGGAGAGGCAGAACTTTATCATAGACAACCTGGTGATAGAGGAAGACCTCGTAAGGGAAGAGGAAGTCTTTTAGTTCACAGTTCACAGTTGAGACACATATATAATATAATAAGGTGTAGGGGGGCATGGCTGAACAGACTGTTGTTAGTTCAGCTGGTGCTCCTTTTTAGTATGCCGCTCAGTGCGCAGATGCGTATCGGTAGCAATAGTGAGTCGGCACTTCGCAAACTCGCCATTGCTGAGATGGCCACTGTAAATCTGTATGTAGATAGTGTTGATGAGAATAAACTCGTGGAGGACGCTATACGCGGCATGCTTGAGAAACTTGACCCTCACTCCAGTTATGCTACACCAAAGGAGGTGAAGGCACTGAACGAACCGCTTCAGGGAAACTTTGAGGGAATAGGTGTGCAGTTTAATATGTTGGAGGATACGCTCCTCGTGGTGCAAACTATCAGTGATGGCCCGTCGGAGAAGGTGGGCATAGTGGCAGGTGACCGCTTTGTCAGTGTCAATGATACGATCATAGCTGGCGTAAAGATGTCTAAAGAAGACATCATGAAGCGTCTTCGTGGTCCGAAGGGGACAAAGGTGAAGATCGGAGTGAAGCGCCAGGGAGTTGATGAAACGGTGTTTTTTACAGTCACACGCGACAAGATACCTCTCAATACCGTTGATGCGCTCTACATGATACGTCCTGGCATAGGTTATATACGTATATCATCCTTTGGTGCTACCACCCATCAGGAGTTTGTCGATGGTATAAAGAAACTTCAAGAGCAAGGCACCAGCATGGGCACACCGCTGAGAGACCTCATCATCGACCTGCAGGAGAATGGAGGTGGATACTTGCAGGCTGCTGTCGATGTGCTCAATGAACTGCTTGATGATGATGACCTCATAGTATATACAGAGGGCAGGAGAACGAGACGCCAGGAATTTCGTGCTAAGGGCAACGGCATTTTCCGCACGGGCAGAGTAGTGGCACTTGTCAATGAGTACTCTGCCTCAGCTGCAGAGATAGTGTCGGGCGCACTGCAAGACCAGGACCGAGGTGTCGTGGTAGGTCGTCGCACATTTGGTAAGGGACTGGTGCAAAGACCAATTGACCTGCCCGATGGTTCTATGATACGTCTCACCGTAGCACACTACTACACACCATCAGGACGATGCATACAGAAGCCTTATAAGAAGGGCGAACTCAAAGACTATGCCATGGATATCGACAACCGATACAAGCATGGCGAGTTTACCAATGCCGATAGCATACACTTCGCTGACTCGCTGAAGTTTCAGACGTTGAAGAAACATCGCACAGTGTATGGTGGCGGAGGTATCATGCCCGATTACTTCGTGCCACTCGATACTACGAAATATACCAAGTACCATCGTGAACTGGCAGCCAAAGGCATCATTATCAATGCCAATCTGAAGTACGCATCCAAGAACCGTAAGTCGTTGCTCAGACAGTACAAGACCTTTGAAGAGTTTGACAGTGACTATGAGGTGCCACGCTCTCTCATCGATAATATATATGCCGAGGGCGACAAGCAAAAGGTAAAGCGTCCAGAGGACAGCGAGATGGTAAAAAAGACAGACGAAAGTATCTCTATGCAACTGAAAGCACTGATAGCTCGCGACTTATGGACGATGACAGAGTATTTCCGTATTGTAAACGCACACAGTGATGTCGTAAATTGTGCTTTAGAACAACTGAAATAGCAAAATAACCTTGATTTTGGGCAAAATAATGCACAAAGGATAGTCAAGTGTGCACAAGAAAATGCTTTTTTCTCAAAAATGTTTTGTCAATTGATAGATTATTAGTAATTTTGCACCCGAATTTATAAAATATTGGTGTTCCCCCTAAGGGAATTTATCAACAAGAATAGACAATTTAAAAACAAATCAAAAACATTAAAAATCATGTCTGAAATTGAATCAAAAGTAGTAGAGATTATCGTTGACAAGCTGGGTGTTGATGCAGCTGAGGTAAAGCCAGAGGCTTCTTTCACTAACGACCTCGGTGCTGACTCTCTCGACACAGTAGAACTTATCATGGAACTCGAGAAGGAATTCGGCGTAACAATTCCTGACTCTGACGCAGAGAAGATCCAGACTGTAGGCGATGCTATTGCTTACATCGAGAACGCTGGCAAGTAATAATCCTTGCATGCGTGAATCCGTATGATACATGGGTGATGGTTAGGTGAGAAATCACTTATCCATCACTTTTTTATTTTAAAGAGATAATCGGAGTATTCAGAACTTCTGAGTAATCGGATTATTCAGAAAAGAAAAATAAACGACAATGGAATTAAAAAGAGTTGTAGTGACAGGCTTGGGTGCCGTTACACCACTGGGACTTTCTGCCGAGGAGACATGGAAGAATATGCTTGCAGGCGTAAGCGGTGCTGATACTATCAAGCAGTTTGATGCTTCACGTTACAAGACTACCTTTGCTTGTGAACTGAAGGACTTCGACCCAACGGTATGGATTGACAGGAAGGAAGCACGTAAGATGGACAAATTCTGTCAGATGGCTATTGCAGGAGCTGACATGGCAATAAAGGATTCTGGTATGGATCTTGAGACAATCGATAAGGACCGCGTAGGTGTTATCTACGGTGTGGGTATCGGTGGTCTGAAGACAATGCAGGAAGAGCTCGAATATTATTCTGAGCATAAGGATCAGCCAAAGTTCGGTCCTTTCTTCATTCCTAAGATGATTGGTGATATCGCACCAGGTCATATCTCTATACGCTATGGCTTCCATGGACCCAACTATGCGACCACCAGTGCGTGCGCATCATCTACAAATGCTCTCGCAGACGCTTTCAACCTTATACGTCTGGGCAAGGCAAATATCATCGTGGCTGGCGGCGCAGAGGCTGTTATCACAGACCCGGGTTTGGGTGGTTTCTGTTCTATGCATGCTTTGTCAACACGCAATGATGAGCCACAGAAGGCAAGCCGTCCGTTCTCAGGCAGTCGCGACGGTTTTGTGATGGGTGAGGGTTCGGCTTGTCTCATCCTCGAGGAACTCGAGCATGCCAAGGCACGCGGCGCTAAGATATACTGTGAGATGGTAGGCGCAGGCATGTCTGCCGATGCGCATCACATCACAGCATCACATCCAGAAGGCTTGGGTGCTAAGATTGTCATGGCAGAGGCACTGAGGGATGCAGAGATGCAGCCAGAGGATATTGATTACATCAATGTACATGGCACATCAACTCCTGTCGGTGACCGTTCCGAGGCAAAAGCTATCAAGGACCTCTTCGGCGAGTGGGCTTACAAACTCAATATATCTTCTACTAAGTCTATGACGGGTCACCTCCTCGGTGCAGCTGGCGCTGTAGAGGCTATGGCATGTGTGAAGGCTGTAGAGGAAGATATCATACCGCCTACCATCAACCATGAGGATGGTGATAACGATGAGGAGATAGATTACAATATGAACTTCACCTTTAACAAGGCACAGAAGCGCGAGGTTCGTGCCGCACTGAGCAACACGTTTGGCTTCGGCGGTCACAATGCCTGCGTTATATTCAAGAAGTATGCTGAGTAATATAATAGATAGGATAAAGCTCCCTTTCCGTAAGGAGAAGGAGCTTTATCTTGCTTTATATAATATACTGGGATTCTTTCCACGCAACATCACCTTCTACAAGATAGCTCTTATGCACAAGAGCCTTGGACATCGGGCAACTGAGAAAGAGATGAAGGTACTGGCTAAGTCAATGGTTAAGAATGCCAAGGGAAAAGACAGAGGGAAAGCGGGCGCAAGGAAAGGCAAGAAACTGGGTCGCCCTCTCAATAACGAGCGTCTGGAGTTTCTTGGCGATGCCATACTTGATGCTGTCGTGGGCGCTGTAGCCTACAGATATTTCCCCGGTAAGTCAGAGGGATTTCTTACTAATGCACGTTCCAAGATGGTACAGCGTGAAGCCCTTGGTAAGCTGGCGCAGCAGATGGGACTGTCAAAACTCGTAATGGCGAGTGGGCGCAACGTGAGCCATAACAGCTATATCGGCGGCAATGCTTTTGAGGCTCTCGTGGGAGCTGTGTATCTCGATCGTGGCTATGACGCATGTCGTCAGTTTTGGGAGAAGCGTGTCATGGGCAAGTACATGAATGTTGATAGGGTAGCTTATACGGAGGTCAACTTCAAGTCAAAGATACTGGAATGGTCGCAGAAGAACCGCATCAATCTAAGCTTCCGCTTAGAGGATCAGTCGCAGGATGAGAATGGCTCACCAAAGTTTGTCTATACCGTGGTATTGGAGGATATCGACGGATGTTCTGCAGAAGGATTTTCTAAGAAAGAGAGCCAGCAGCACGCTTGCGAGATGACACTCAAGAAACTACGTTCCGATGGTAAGTTTATCGACAGAATCTTTGCAGCAAAGACCGTTCGCACACAGATGGAGGAGATGCCTGTCAGCGTGGCACCTGATGTAGAATCACCCAGTGATGACCTCGTGATAGTCAATGACATCAACAGCGACACCAACAATGTGGCGACGAGTGTCGCAGAGCGTGAAGTTGACGACCTAACTCTCGAGGATGTTGACGTAAGGATGAAACGGAAGTCTCGAGAGGAAATAATAGCTGAGGCTGAAGCTGAAGCGTATGCGAGTTCATAGTTAGCAGTTCATAGTTACGAGTGAGGCACTTATGTGTTGTCTTAACTCCTTTAACTTCTTTAAATCCATTAACTACTTTAAATATATGAAAATAGCATTAATAGGATATGGCAAGATGGGCAAGATGATAGAGCAGATTGCCCTTTCTCGTGGACACGAGATAGTAAGTATCATAGACATTGACAACCAGCAGGATTTTGAATCACCTGCCTTTGCCAGTGCTGACGTTGCAATAGAGTTTACCAACCCCAAGGTGGCTTACGACAACTACCTCAAGGCATGGAAGGCTGGTGTGAAGGTTGTCAGCGGTACTACGGCATGGCTCAAAGACCATGGTGACGAGGTGCGCAATGCCTGTGCCAATGAGGGCAAGACACTATTCTGGGCATCAAACTTCTCAGTCGGCGTGGCAATCTTCTCTGCCGTCAACAAGTATCTGGCAAAGATAATGAACCAGTTCCCTCAGTATGACGTAAACATGGTGGAGACACATCACGTACACAAACTCGATGCACCGTCAGGCACCGCCATCACCCTTGCCGAGCAAATTGTTGACCGTCTCGACCGCAAGAGCAAGTGGGGACTTCATGAGACATCTCCCGATGTGTTGCGCATTGACGATGTGCGTCGTGGCGAGGTGCCAGGCATCCATAGCATCAGTTACGACTCGCCTGCTGATATGATAACTATCACTCACGATGCTCACTCACGTCAGGGCTTTGCCCTCGGTGCCGTGCTTGCAGCTGAATACACTGCGGAGCACGAAGGCTTGCTGACTATTGACGATATGTTTAAGTTCTAAAAGATGCGTAAGAAGAATCAACCAAATATGAAGGTGCAGTGGACGAAGTTCGTCATCGTCCTCGTGCTATACCTCGCATTCCTGTGGTGGCTCAAGAGTTGGCTCGGACTTATTGTTGTTCCGTTCATCTATGACGCCTACATTTCAAAGAAGATTCGTTGGGACTGGTGGAAAGACCTCGACAGTTTTCCACGCATGCTTATGTCGTGGGTCGATGCCTTGGTATTCGCCCTCGTGGCGGTTTATTTCATCAACCTGTTCTTCTTCCAGAACTACGTCATACCGTCAAGTTCCTTGGAGAAGTCACTACTCACCGGCGACTACCTCTTCGTAAGCAAGGTGAGCTACGGACCTCGCATTCCGCAGACCCCTCTCACCATGCCGCTTACGCAGCATACGTTGCCAGTAGGCAATATCAAGTCGTACATAGAATGGCCGCAATGGGACTACCGCCGTGCGCCTGGCTTGGGAAAGATACAGCTAAATGATATCGTGGTGTTCAATTACCCAGCAGGTGATACCGTGGTGAGCGAGCCACGTTGGCAACCCCAGGACTACTATCAGATGTGCTATGGCTACGGTCAGCAGATACTTATGCAGCAAGGCATCAATGTGCAGCTCGACAGTCTCAAACCCATGGACCTGCGTCACTACTACGAACTGGCTTATCAGGCAGGCAGACAGTATATCTTGTCCGACCCACAGGAGTATGGCAAACTCATCTCACGTCCTGTTGACCGTCGTGAGAACTACGTCAAGCGTTGTGTAGGACTGCCAGGGCAAACCCTCCAGATAAAGAACCACATAGTGTATATCGACGGTAAGGCAAACAAGGAGCCCGACAACGTGCAATATACCTACTTCGTGAAGCTCAATAACATGTTGCCTGATGACCTCATGAAGGAACTCGGTATATCACAGGAGGATATCACGCAGCTCAACCAATTTGGCTATATGCCGCTCACCAAGCGTGCTGTGGCTGAGCTCAGCAAGCGTAAGGACCTCGTGGCATCCATCAAGCCAAACCTCGAACAGACCGTTGGCGATATATATCCGCTCAATGCCCGTTATGGCTGGACTCGTGACAACTATGGTCCAGTGTGGATACCTCAGAAGGGTAAGAGTGTGAAGCTAACCCTCGAGAACCTGCCCATCTACGAGCGTCCTATCCGAGTGTATGAAGGCAACGACCTTGAGGTGACTCGCGATGGCAAGATACTCATCAATGGCAAGGTGGCTAAGGAATATACATTCAAGATGGACTACTACTGGATGATGGGTGACAACCGTCACAATAGTGCCGACTCACGCTATTGGGGATTTGTGCCGGAAGACCACATCGTAGGCAAACCCATCTTCATTTGGTGGTCAAGCGACCCTGACCGTCGTGGCTTCAACGGAGTGAGGTGGAACCGCCTCTTCCGTATGGTTGACAATATAAAGTAACACTAACGTTAACTTTTAATGGGAATAAAAAACAGCCGAGATGCAAATGACTGATGCATCTCGGCTGTTTTGCAAAATTGCATATTCTTTTTACATAAAAGGAAATAATCTTGCCAGTTTCTGTATTTTTTTGTTACTTTGCACTCGCAAACGTAAAGTAACATGCGCAATACAATACTTACGATAACAGGTAGCGACGGTACCGGAGGTTCAGGTGTGCAGGCAGACATACGCCTTATAGGTGAGTTGGGTGGCATAGCAGCGTCGGCGGTCACGTCAATAACGGTGCAGAATACGCTCGGCATTCAGGAATTCTATGATCTCCCTGCCGCCGTGGTCCGACAGCAGGTGGAGGCTATCATCAATGACTTACAGCCGCAGGTTGTCAAGATTGGTCTGCTGCGACGTATCGATGTCGTAGAGACCTTGGCAGAGGTGCTCAGCCATTACAAGCCGCGTCACATCATCTATGCCCCCGTGCTGCGTTCCACGCATGGCGACAAACTCGTGTCACCCGATGTATATGATGCAATTCAGCGGTTGCTCATACCTCTATGCACTGTGGTGCTTGAGCCCTCCGACCTGCCCGAGGCATCACGCCGTCACGGTCATGCCAACCAACTGTCATCGGCAGTGGCATTCTATCTCAGCCAAGACGAGGAGATAGCCGATGCTATGCTCCATGCACGCACCTTTCTCAAGCAGTTGCCTGCTGCATACGCCGAGGGCAACAGCCGCAGCGAGGAACTCTACAACCGTTTCCTTGACGAGGTAGATAGATACTACAGCCACTATGCTGATGTATCATTTTATGCCGAGCAACTCAATGTGAGTCCACGCTACCTTGCTCAGGTTACGCGAAACATAGCCGGCCGTTCGCCTAAGTATATCATTGACGAGCGCATAGTCAGCGAGATTGCCACTATGCTTACTGCTACCAACTATCCCCTAAAGGATATAGCACAGCGTCTCGGCTTCTCGTCGCAGGCACACCTCTCGCGTTTCTTCAAAAAGCATAAGGGCATCTCGCCTACAGAATATAAATACAATAATACAAACACAAATGAACAAAGACAGACAACAACTTAACCGCCAGTTGGCACAGATGCTGAAGGGCGGAGTGATCATGGACGTTACCACGCCCGAACAGGCAAAGATAGCTGAGGCTGCTGGTGCCTGCGCGGTGATGGCATTGGAACGCATCCCTGCTGACATACGTGCCGCAGGGGGAGTGTCAAGAATGAGCGACCCCAAGATGATACGTGGCATACAGGAGGCGGTGAGTATTCCTGTTATGGCAAAGTGCCGTATTGGACATATTGCTGAAGCTCAGATATTGCAGGCAATAGAGATAGACTATATCGACGAGAGTGAGGTTCTGTCGCCTGCTGACAATATCTACCATATCGACAAGATGCAATTTGACGTGCCCTTTGTATGTGGTGCAAAAAATCTCGGCGAGGCTCTTCGTCGTATTGCCGAGGGAGCCACGATGATAAGGACAAAGGGTGAGCCTGGCACTGGCGACGTGGTGCAGGCAGTGAGCCACATGCGCATGATGCAGAGCGAGATACGTCGTCTTGTCTCAATGAGCGAAGATGAACTCTTTGAGGCGGCAAAGCAGTTGCAGGCACCTCTCGACCTTGTGCGCTATGTTCACGAAAACGGTAAACTTCCCGTAGTAAACTTTGCCGCAGGCGGTGTGGCAACTCCTGCCGATGCAGCCCTAATGATGCAACTTGGTGCTGAGGGAGTGTTCGTTGGCAGTGGAATATTCAAGAGCGGAAATCCTGCTAAACGTGCTGCTGCTATAGTGCAGGCCGTCACCAACTACAAGGATGCCAAGCTACTGGCAGAACTCTCTGCGGACCTCGGTGAGGCTATGGTAGGTATCAACGAACAGGAAATAGAACTGCTCATGGCAGAGCGCGGAAAATAGATGAGGATAGCAGTACTTGCCCTGCAAGGGGCATTCATAGAACATGAGCAGATGCTCCGTCGGCTCGGCATCGACACCTTTGAGATAAGACAGTTCAGCGACTGGCAACAGCCTAAGGACGGTCTTATACTGCCAGGCGGTGAGAGTACCGTGCAGGCAAAGCTAATGCGTGAGTTGGGACTTATGGAGCCCATCCGTCATGATATCCTCGGCGGTCTGCCCGTTTTCGCCACCTGCGCCGGACTTATACTTTTGGCAAAGCAGGAGGACGGCAAGCCACGCACAGGAGCTTTGGGTGCCATGGACATCGATGTGCGCCGCAACGCCTACGGCAGGCAGTTGGGCAGCTTCAATGCAAAAGGAGAAGTCAAGGGCATAGCCCCCGACTTCCCCATGACTTTTATCCGTGCTCCCTATATCCACAAGGCACTGTCGCCCGATGTCGAGATTCTCTCCACTGTTGAAGACCATATAGTAGCAGCAAGGCAAGGCAATATCCTTGCCACCGCCTTTCATCCCGAGCTCGATGACGAAAGACTGCACCAGTGGTGGTGTAAGGAGGTTGTGTGACCTTACTATTTTTCGAAGTGCTGGTAGTCTTTCAGTGTTTTCCAGTTTCCGCCCCAACGAAAACCGTGTTGAGTGAAAAGACGGTAGGGTAGGGAGGAAAGGGTAATGGCGGGCTGCCTCTTTGCTCCGTGGGGTTTTACAATCTTGCCTTTTACATAGGGATTGTCGAAGGGGTTAAGGTCAACAGCCAACCCCATGCCGTGCTTTGATACCTTTGTACGTGACCCTGTGACGAAACGGAAGTTGAAGCATGAGGTATTGTTTGCCGCCATGCTCTTCTCATCGTCGGCATCGTAGTCGTCTATGAGCACCATACGTTCTATGGGATAGTGAGCCTCGTAGAGTTTGCGGAAAATATCGATTAAATCGGCTGAAATGTTTTTATGGCACACCATCTCGCCCACCTGCGTCTTGCCGTCCTTGTTGATATGCAGCACTTTGATATAGCGCAGGTCGCTACGTTTCGTGGTGCTGTTCTTGGGGAATGACTTGCCCTGCATACGTTGGAACACCTCGTCGTGTATTGGCGTTGCGTAAAAATACTTGTCAACTTCGGTTTGTTTTATATTTATGACATCCCCAGCCTTTTGTGCCGAGGAGCTGATGCACGAAAGCATCACACACATTATTATATATATATAGCGCATAGCGGTACAAAGTTAAGCATAATAGTTGGCAATGACGAGTTAAAAGATTGTGCGAATTGTTAAAAATATGTAATTTGAAAGTTGCGACACACATTTTTCTTAATTCTTAATTCCTAATTCTTAAATTTTTAGTACCTTTGCACCCGATTTCGCTAAAAAGGCGAGGTCTGCCTTGTTGTCAACATGGTACTCAACGAGGCACGTAACTTATTGAATTCAAAACAAATAAATAAATAATAACAATTAAAAACAAAACAAAATGCCTACAATTCAACAATTGGTAAGAAAAGGCAGAAAGGTACTTGTGGACAAGTCAAAGTCACCAGCTCTGGAATCATGTCCTCAGCGTCGCGGTGTATGCGTGCGTGTGTACACAACTACCCCTAAGAAGCCTAATTCGGCTATGCGTAAAGTAGCCCGTGTTCGTCTGACGAACTCAAAAGAAGTTAACTCGTACATCCCAGGAGAGGGACACAACCTTCAGGAGCACTCTATCGTGCTCGTACGTGGCGGTCGTGTGAAGGATCTTCCAGGTGTACGTTATCACATCGTTCGCGGTACTCTCGATACCGCTGGCGTAGCAAGCCGCACACAGCGTCGTTCTAAGTACGGTGCTAAGCGTCCAAAGGCTGCGAAGAAGTAAAAAAAGAAAAATGGTTGAGTAAATGCTCCGGTGGGAGCGTTGAAGACCAAGTAACAAAAACAACAACCACATTCATTTAAAACTAAAAAATGAGAAAAGCAAAACCAAAGAAGCGTGTGATCCTTCCAGATCCCGTTTACAATGACAAGAAAGTTTCAAAGTTCGTTAACCACCTCATGTATGATGGTAAGAAGAATATCTCTTACGATATCTTCTATGCAGCTATCGACACCGTTGGTGAGAAGATGAAGAGCGAGGAGAAGTCTGCACTCGAGATATGGAAGCAGGCACTCGACAACATCACTCCTCACGTAGAGGTAAAGAGCCGTCGTATCGGTGGTGCTACCTTCCAGGTACCTACTGAGATACGTCCTGACCGTAAGGAGTCTGTTGCAATGAAGAATATGATTTCTTTCGCTCGTAAGCGTGGCGGTAAGGGTATGGCAGAGAAACTCGCTGCTGAGATCATGGATGCTTACAACAACCAGGGTGGTGCCTTCAAGCGTAAGGAGGATATGCACCGTATGGCTGAGGCTAACCGTGCATTCGCACACTTCCGCTTCTAATCTAATTTAAAGTTTAAAAGTTCAAAAGTTCGAAAGTTTAAAAATCCAAAATTAGATTATGGCAAAGCACGATTTACATTTGACACGAAATATCGGTATCATGGCTCACATCGATGCCGGTAAGACTACTACATCAGAGCGTATCCTCTTCTATACAGGTAAGACTCACAAGATTGGTGAGGTACACGAGGGCGGTGCTACGATGGACTGGATGGAGCAGGAGCAGGAGCGTGGTATCACTATCACATCAGCTGCTACCACCTGTTTTTGGAACTACAACGACAAGCAGTACAAGATCAACCTCATCGATACCCCGGGACACGTTGACTTCACCGCTGAGGTGGAGCGTTCACTGCGTGTGCTCGATGGTGCTGTTGCTACATACTGTGCCGTTGGTGGCGTAGAGCCACAGTCTGAGACTGTATGGCGTCAGGCTGACAAGTACAACGTTCCACGTATCGGCTACGTTAACAAGATGGACCGTTCTGGTGCCAACTTCTTCGACGTAGTGCAGCAGATGAAGGACGTTCTGGGTGCTAACCCTATTCCTCTCTGTGTGCCTATCGGCGCAGAGGAGACCTTCAAGGGTCTCGTTGACCTCATCAAGATGAAGGCTATCCTGTGGCACGACGAGACAATGGGTGCAGAGTACGACATAGAGGAGATACCTGCTGACCTCGTTGACGAGTGCAACGAGTGGCGTGAGAAGCTCCTCGAGTCAGCAGCTTCATTTGACGAGGCACTGATGGAGAAGTACTTCGAGGATCCTGAGTCTATCACAGAGGAAGAGATCATCGCTGCTATCCGTAAGGGTACCATCGCTCTCGAGTGTGTACCAATGCTCTGCGGTTCTTCATTCAAGAACAAGGGTGTTCAGACCATGCTCGACTATGTATGCGCTCTCCTTCCTTCACCTATGGATACCGAGAACATCGTAGGTACCAATCCTACTACTGACGAGGAAGAGGACCGTAAGCCATCTGAGAACGAGCCTACAGCAGCTCTCGCATTCAAGATTGCTACCGACCCATATGTAGGTCGTCTCGTATTCTTCCGCGTTTATTCTGGTAAGATAGAGGCAGGCTCATACGTCTATAACCCACGTTCTGGTAAGAAGGAGCGCGTAAGCCGTCTCTTCCAGATGCACTCTAACAAGCAGAACCCTGTTGACGTTATCTCTGCTGGTGATATAGGTTCTGGTGTAGGTTTCAAGGATATCCGCACCGGTGATACCCTCTGCGACGAGGCTCACCCAATCGTACTGGAGTCAATGACCTTCCCTGACACCGTTATATCTATCGCAGTTGAGCCAAAGTCACAGGCTGACATCGCTAAGCTTGACAACGGTCTTGCTAAGCTCGCAGAGGAGGACCCAACATTCACCGTACGTACCGACGAGCAGTCTGGTCAGACCGTCATCTCAGGTATGGGTGAGCTTCACCTCGACATTATCATCGACCGTCTGAAGCGTGAGTTCAAGGT
>CAMHQF010000028.1:0-23572 GCA_946187445.1 uncultured Prevotellaceae bacterium | reverse complement strand
TTTATTTATTTTGAATTTTGCTCATTTAATGCATAGAATTCTTACGCTCAACAAAATAA
This sequence comes from uncultured Prevotellaceae bacterium, assembly GCA_946187445.1. Classification (GTDB taxonomy): domain Bacteria; phylum Bacteroidota; class Bacteroidia; order Bacteroidales; family Bacteroidaceae; genus Prevotella. The sequence continues at coordinate 23,513 of CAMHQF010000028.1, read as the reverse complement.
AAAGCTTCCACTTTGTGTTCGCTTACACGAATTTTTCGTAACTTTGCATCTGGAACATTGAAGATAAAAATTCTATGCAAGAGGAGATATATTCGGCAGCAGGACTGATAGAATACATTCAGCAGGTGGGGTTCCTACCCCTGCTGAACAGCGGCGTTGTGGGCTATTCCGCAGAAGAGGTGGTTGCTGACGATTGTCGATATGTGGTATTTCCTGAGGGAGGATGGGACTGGCCGTTGTGGAAATGGAAAGGTCCCATAGTAACTGAGGGAGGATGTGTCTATGGCAAGTTTTTCAACAACAAGGCGGGGTTCATAAGCAAGAGGTGGTGGCCAGACTTCTACAACTACCGTAGGAGCAAAAATCCACGACCTCAGGAGGGTTCCATAGAAGACACCATACTACAGACCCTGCAAACAGAAGGGAGCGCAATAACACGCGAGCTAAGAGCCCTATGTGGCTTTAATGGTACAAAAATGCGCAGCAAGTTTGATGGCTACATCACTCGACTGCAGATGGGATGTTACGTAGTGACAGAGGACTTTGTATATCCCCATGACAGGCATGGCAATGAATACGGTTGGGGATGGTCGTTGCTCACCACTCCAGAGGAGCTTCTGGGAATTGAAAAGTGTCAAACCGATCATACAGCAGAGGAATCATACAACCTCATTGCCAGGCACATCAGACAGCTACAGCCTCATGCCACTGACAGGCAAATACAGAGACTGATAGGATAACATCGCATCACTGCATTCGGGAAAATACACATTAGAGTTAAAACATTTAGTATGACAATAGACTGAGAGGATCTCTTGTTAGAATTACACCAACCAGATGGAGTAATAAAACTTTACGATGACGTCTGTATCTTTACTTTCATAGTTGCTTAATTGATAGTTTCCATATAGAAACTGAAGGGACGGAACCCATCGTTGCAGCTAATCATAGCGCTCATGGGGTTCTGCATCCAACCATCATAGAAGTTGCCTTCGCCTCTGGCAAGATTCTCGACAAACTCATGCATGGAATGCCATGCTGCAGGGCATAATCCTTCCGGTTGTTTGCCATCAACAGAAATCCACTCTTGACCTTCCCTGACATCGCATGCATGCTCAATAGGATTCTCATACTTTGCCATTAGGTCAGGATAGAGTGTCTGGCGTATTGCTATGATTCGTACTTTGTTCATCCTACTTTAAAATAATCTTCGCATGCCTTCGTCTATGGTTTGCTTATTGGGTGATCAACCAGTGGCATCTGGCTGTCGCTCAGCCCAAGCTCCTTAATCAGTGTGGGGTTGTCCATCGTCATGCGTGGTACGGTGTTCAATCCCAGTGCGGTGCATGCCAGACAGATGTTTTGCGAAACGTAACCAGCATCTATGGGTGCCATAGCACGTTTTGCCTCCTCAGACCTATCTCCAAATTTATCCATATTGCTGACCAACAGGAGCATGACAGGTGCTACCTTGGGTCGTGCATCACGTCCACAGACTGCCTCACGCAGGTCTTTATCGTTGACCTTATCCAGCTGGTGCTTCTGTACATTATACAGGTAGGTACCATCCTGTCGCATCACATACACTTGTATGTCCTGCGCATTGATAGCCGAAGGTGCAGTCAGTCGTCCGCTTTCTGGTCGGTTGATGCCCGATGCCGCCCACAATAAAGTTGACAGCTCCTCGTCACTGACAGCCTTGCTGGTGTGTATCCATGTAGAGTGACGCTGCTGAAGAGCTTCCATCAGTGTCATACTCAGCGATTTGTCTGGTGCAGGCAATTCGATGATAGTCTTCTGTGCCATAGAGCAAAGTGTCATGGCGCATGCCAAAAGTGTCAAAGCAGTCTTTTTCATTTCCGAGGTGATTATGATTTTATTATAGTTTTTTGCAAAGATACAAATTTCTTTTTATTTATTTTGCATTTTGCTCATTTAATACATAAAATATTACGCTCAACAAAATAAAAAGCTTCCACTTTGTGTTCGCTTACACGAATTTTTCGTAACTTTGCATCTGGAACATGGTATATGTTAACAATATTAATACAAAACAGAATTATGCCATACATCAGAATTAAGGCTTATCCAAAGGATCAAGCAACAAAAGAGAAAGTAGTAGAGGCTATCAACAAAGCCTTCGTGGATAACTGGGGATGCGTTCCTGAAGCCATCAGCATCTCTATTGAGGAAATATCCCCTGAGGATTGGGTAGAGAAAGTAGAAAATACCGAAATCATTCCCAATGCCGACAAAATGCTCATACTCAACGGCAAGAAGAAATATGACACCTTATCTTAATATCTTAGTGATGGCAATTATATAACATACGAACTTTTCGGGCGAAATTTATCTTGTTTTGCATAGATTTTGCCCGGCAGGTCAGATTCTGACACTTTGCTCATTATTTCAGAGTTTTCGTGACACTAAATCTTAACCGATGTTAAATAATGGGTTGTCTTGGAAAAGGATAACTTTAAGGTGCTAAAAGGGCAACTTTATGCCCCCCAAAAGATATCCTTTAAGGTGCTTAAAAATATGCTTTCAAAGTGTAAAGTGACAGGGGCAAAAAACTGACATATCACCAAAACAGCGGCTGAACTCACTTTCAAAGTTAGGGGTCAGCACACCCTTGCCCATTGCGTCACGCACTTCGGACATAGTCCAGAAGCGCCCGCCGTCAAGTTCGTCGGTGGAAGGGTGTATCTCTCCATCGTAGGTGGTACGGTGAACATACACCAACTCCCTCTCACGCTGGCTCTCAAAAACATACTTGTCAACAACTTCGGGAGTGAAAGTCTCTATGCCTAATTCTTCACGTACCTCACGCATGAGAGCCTCCTCGAGCGTTTCGCCATAGTCTATGTGGCCACCCACGGCGGTGTCCCATTTCCCTGGTTGTATATCCTTCCATGCGGGGCGTCGCTGTAAGTATATCTCGCCCCTGCTGTTGAAGACATGGAGGTGCACCACGGGGTGAAGCAACATGCTACCGCCATGACACTCACCTCTCGTGGCAGAACCTAATACCGTTCCGCTTTCGTCAACAATGGGGAATATCTCATCCTTGTTGTTGTCCATAATATGTATTAAATAATCGGCAACCTGGGGTACTGGCGGAACCAGCCATCGAGGCGGAGGCGCATGACGCCGAAGAATGCCTCACCGAAGATACCGCCAGACATCTTGCTGGTGCCCTCTACCCTATTGACAAAGATGACGGGCACCTCCTTAATCTTGAAGCCTATCTTGTAGGCAGTGTATTTCATCTCTATCTGGAAGGCGTAGCCCTTGAAACGTATCTTGTCGAGTTCGATAGTTTCAAGCACACGGCGACGGTAGCACTTAAAACCTGCCGTAGTATCATGAATATTGAAGCCTGTGACGAGTTTGACGTATTTTGATGCGAAATATGACATGAGCACCCTGCCGATAGGCCAGTTGACCACGTTGACGCCACTGACATAGCGTGAACCGATGGCGAGGTCATAACCCTCGTCGGCACAGGCGCTGTAGAGGCGTGGCAGGTCCTTGGGGTCGTGGGAGAAGTCGGCATCCATCTCGAAGATGTACTGATAGTCTCTCTCCAGTGCCCACTTGAAGCCCATGATATAGGCAGTGCCAAGACCAAGTTTGCCTGAACGCTCCAACAAGAAAAGACCCTCTAATTCCCCCTGCATCCTCTTCACTATCTCTGCCGTGCCGTCGGGGCTGCCGTCATCGATGACGAGGATGTCAAACGCCTTGGGGAGGGCGAAGATGGCACGGATGATTTTCTCGATGTTCTCCTTCTCGTTGTATGTCGGGATGATTATAATACTGTCGGACATGAGTTAAAAGGGTCAAAAGTTCAAGAGAGCTAAAGCACTGTTCAAGTCGCTTCGCTGGTTCAAGTTTATTTTCTGTTTACAAGCGCAAAATTACGCAAATTCCATTACGTGAACAAGAAAAAGGACGTTTTTTATGGTTAAATGAAATTAATTTATTAATTTTGCACGAAAATTCCGAAATTATGACAGCAAAAGAAATACGCGAATCGTTCAAGAGATTCTTTGAGAGCAAGGAGCACTTGATAGTGCCTTCTGCACCGATGGTGGTGAAGGATGACCCCACACTGATGTTTACCAATGCGGGTATGAACCAGTTTAAGGACATCATACTGGGCAATGCCACTCCAAAGTGCCGCCGACAGGCTGACACGCAGAAGTGCCTGCGTGTATCGGGCAAGCACAACGACCTGGAGGAGGTGGGGCATGACACGTACCACCACACCATGTTTGAGATGCTGGGCAACTGGTCGTTTGGCGACTACTTCAAAAAGGAGGCGATATCATGGGCGTGGGAGTACATCGTTGATGTGCTCAAGATAGACCCAAAGGACCTCTATGCCACCGTATTTGAGGGAGCACCTGACGAGGGACTGGCTCGCGACGACGAGGCAGCAGCGATATGGGAGCAGTTCCTGCCCAAAGACCATATTATAAATGGTAACAAGCACGACAACTTCTGGGAGATGGGCGACACAGGACCTTGCGGTCCATGCTCGGAGTTGCACGTGGATTCACGTTCGGCAGAGGAAAAGGCAAAAGTGCCTGGCAAAGACCTTGTCAACAAGGATCATCCACAGGTGATAGAAATATGGAACCTGGTGTTCATGCAATTCAACCGCAAGGCTGACGGCTCACTGGAGGGTCTGCCTGCCAAGGTTATCGACACGGGTATGGGCTTCGAGCGACTGGTGCGCACGCTGCAGGGCAAGACATCAAACTACGATACCGACGTATTCCAGCCCCTCATCAAGGTAATGGCCGATATGGCTGGCTGTAAGTACGGCGACGATGAGAAAAAGGATATCGCACTGCGCGTCATAGTTGACCACCTCAGAGCTATAGCGTTTGCCATAGCCGACGGACAGTTGCCATCAAATGCCAAAGCGGGCTACGTGATACGCCGCATACTGCGCCGTGCAGTGAGATACGGCTACACCTTCCTCGGACAGAAGGAAGCATTTATCTACAAACTGGTGCCTACGCTGGTGGCAGAGATGGGCGACGCCTTCCCCGAACTGCCTGCTCAGCAGAAACTCATCATGAAGGTGATGCAGGAGGAAGAGAGCTCTTTCCTGCGTACTTTGGAGAAGGGTATCGTGATGCTGCAGGAGGTAATCAACGAGACAAAGGCGAATGGCAAGACGGAGATAGCCGGCGACAAGGCGTTCACCTTGTTCGACACCTTTGGCTTCCCTCTCGACCTCACCGAACTGATATGCCGCGAACAGGGCATGACACTCGACGAGAATGGTTTCAACAAGTGCATGGAGCAACAGAAAAACCGTGCACGCAATGCCGCTGAGGTGAAGTTGGGCGACTGGCAAGTGCTCTCCGAGGCGGAGAGTACTTTCGTGGGCTACGACTACACGGAATACCCTTGCCACATAGTGAAGTACCGCGAGGTGAAGCAGAAGAAAGGCACTGCGTATGAGATGATACTCGACCAGACCCCATTCTACGGCGAGATGGGCGGCGAGGTAGGCGACACTGGCGTGCTCGTATCAGAAAACGAAGAGATAAAGGTACTCGACACAAAGAAGGAGAATGGTGTGGCAATACACATCGTGGACAGGATTCCTGAGAATGTGGATGCCGAGTTTATGGCGTGCGTGGATACTGACCGCCGTGCTGCCATAGAGAGCAACCACACCTGTACGCACCTGATAGACGAGGCACTGCGCGAGGTGCTGGGCGACCACGTGGAGCAGAAGGGTTCACTGGTGACAGCCGAGGGATTGCGCTTCGACTTCTCACACTTCGAAAAGGTGACACCTGAACAGATAAGAGAGGTGGAACATATAGTTAACGACCGCATACGCCAGAACATACCTCTGCAGGAATTTCGTGATACTCCGATAGAGGAGGCGAAGCAACTGGGCGCCATAGCTCTCTTTGGTGAGAAATATGGCGACAAGGTACGCGTGGTGAAGTTTGGCAACTCTGTGGAGTTCTGTGGTGGCTGTCATGCCAAGGCAACAGGCCAGATAGGCATGGTGCGCATTGTATCGGAGAGTTCGATAGCTGCAGGTGTGCGCCGCATAGAGGCTATCACTGGTGCTAAGGTTGACGAGATGCTCGACAAGATGCAGGACCTCATCAACGACCTCAAAGCACTGTTCAACAACGCACCAAACCTGATGCAGACCATCGAGAAGGCAATAGCCGAGAACAAGGAACTACAGGCGCAGGTGGACGAGTTCAAGGCTCAGAAGGCTGGACAGTACAAGGAGGAACTGATAAAGAATGCCAAGGACATAGACGGTGTGAAGGTGATGGCAGCACTGCTGCCCATCGATGCGCAAAATGCCAAGGATATGGCATTCCAACTGCGTGCACAGTTCACCGAGAAATTGGTAGTAGCTATAGGTTGTGCCCAGGGCGGCAAACCAAACCTCACTGTGGCACTGTCTGACGACCTCGTGAAAGAGGGCAAGAATGCCGGACAGATGGTTCGCGAGGCTGGCAAACTGATACAGGGCGGCGGAGGCGGACAGCCTCACTTCGCTACTGCCGGCGGCAAGAACCATGACGGACTGAAAGCCGCTGTGGATAAGGTCGTAGAACTGGCAACGGCATAAAATAAATAAGGGCACTCAATTGAGTGCCCTTTCTTTATACCTTATACTTTATACTTTATTCTTTATACTCTACAAGTTACCACGTTCCTTATCGAGATAGTACTTGTAAGTGCCCACGGTGAGTTCATCACATGCAGCCTCGTCACACACCACGATAGCATGTGGGTGCATCTGGAGCATGGACGATGTCCACTTGTGTGATATGTATCCGTCGATGCAGTGCTTGAGGGCACGTGCCTTGTTGTGGCCACTGCATACGAGGAGCACCTCCTTTGCAGCCATCACTGTGCCGATGCCAACGGTGAGAGCCTGCTTTGGCACGAGGTCGAGGTTGCCCTCGAAGAAACGGCTGTTGGCATGTATAGTGTCAGTGGTAAGAGTCTTGATACGTGTCTTGCTGGCAAGTGATGAGCCAGGCTCGTTGAACGCCAGGTGACCATCAGGACCTACACCGCCCATGAAGAGGTCGATGCCGCCTGCTGCCTCAATAGCTTTCTCATATTCCTCACACTCCTTGACGAGGTCCTCGGCATTACCGTTGAGGATATGCACGTTCTCCTTCTTGATATCGATGTGGTTGAAGAAATTATTCCACATAAAGGAATGATAAGACTCTGGATGTTCCTCTGGAAGCTTCACATACTCATCCATGTTGAATGTGATGACATTCTGGAAGGATATTTCACCTGCCTGGCACTTCTTGATGAGCTCACGGTAGAGTCCGAGAGGTGAAGAACCAGTAGGACAACCCAACTTGAAGGGCTTCTCAGGCGTTGGGTTTGCCTCCTTGATACGGTTTGCTACGTAGTTTGCAGCCCATTTTGACAGGGCGTCGTAGGTCGGTTCGATAATTACTCGCATACTTTTTATGTTATTAGTTAGAGATTAGTTCTGAGGACCTGCTACCAAAAGTAAGAAACGGAGGGGTTTCCCCAGATAGTTGATAGTTGATAATTAAAGCGTACCGTAGTACCCCGCATACCACTGGGCGAAGGCGCGGAGACCTTGACGCAGAGGCGTGGCGGGACGGAAACCGAAGTCCTGCTCGAGGGGTGTGGTGTCAGCGTAAGTGATGGGCACATCGCCTGGCTGCATGGGCACAAGTTCCTTATGTGCCTCGAAGTCGTAGTCCTGAGGCAGCACCTTGGCTGCTATGAGTTCCTCCTGGAGGATAGTGACGAAGTCGAGGAGGTTCTCAGGTGAGTTGTTGCCGATGTTGTACACCTTATAAGGTGGTATAGGCAGCCCGTCCTCACCATTTTGCTTCTCAGGGGCATGCTGCATGATGCGCACCACTCCCTCGACGATGTCATCAACAAAGGTGAAGTCACGCTTGCAGTTGCCGTAGTTGAAAATCTGTATGGTCTTGCCCTCACGCAGTTTGTTGGTGAAACCAAAGTACGCCATATCTGGACGTCCGGCAGGACCATAGACGGTGAAGAAACGCAGACCCGTGGAGGGAATGTTGTAGAGTTTGGAATAGGCATGTGCCATGAGTTCGTTGCTCTTCTTGGTGGCTGCATAGAGCGATACGGGATTGTCCACCTTGTCGTCAGTGGAGTAAGGCACCTTCTTGTTGCTGCCATAGACGGATGAGGAAGAGGCATAGACGAGATGCTCCACCTCATTATTACGGCAAGCCTCGAGGATGTTGTAGAAACCCACGAGGTTGGACTCTATATAGGCACCAGGATTGGTGATAGAATAGCGCACACCAGCCTGTGCTGCGAGGTTTACCACTACGGCAGGCTTGTAGTCGGCAAAGATGCTGTCGATGAGTGGTTTGTCAGCTATATTGCCCTCGATGAAGACGAAGGCATCGTCAGCATGACTGAGTGACTTCACCTGCACCTTGATCTGCTCGAGGCGCTCTTTCTTTATGTTTACGTCATAATAATCGTTCATATTGTCAACGCCGATTACCTTGACGTCCTTCACGTCTGTGAATATGCGCTTCACAAGGTTGGAACCGATAAAGCCGGCAGCACCCGTCACGAGGATGCACTTGCCTTCAAGATTTACGTTGTATTGTAGCATTTCTTCTTATTTTTCTAATTACTCTGATTGTTCTGAATACTCTGACTATTCTAAGAAATTAGAGGGTCTTTTACACAAACCTTGCTCCTTCATCGGGCTTCACCCAGAAGACTTTGAAGGTCTGCTCGTACTCAGGGAACTGTGCAAGATACTGTTCTGTGAGCGCCTTTTCTATCTCCTCCTTGTGCTGTGGGTCAACGAGGGCTATGACGGCGCCCTTGAAACCTGCCCCAGAGAAGCGACCGCCATATACACCAGGGAGCTGGCGCATAATCTTGTAGATGGAGATGAGCTCTGGCGAACCACATTCGTAGTTGTTCATGGACGACTCGCAGGAGTCGAAGCTGAGTTTGCCAAAGAGTTGCAGATTGCCACTCTCCCATGCCGTAACGCCCTGACGCACACGACGATACTCGGAGTAGAAATGTTCGGCACGCTTGGCAAAGCGCAGGGGCATCATGTCGCGAGTCTTCTCAAACTGCTCCTTGGGGATGTCACGCAGGTAGGTCTTGTCGAAGGTCTTGAGGGGCTGATCTTGGTATGCGAGGATATTCCAAGCTGCTGTCTTACACTCATAGACACGCAGGTTGTAGTCGCTATTGACGAGTGAACGTGTGAGGCCTGAGAAAAATATGCCTATCTCAAATTCGGGCATATTGGGGTTCTTAGGGATAAGGCGGTAATCGTTGCTGTCGCAGTCGAGGAATAGCAGGTGGCCCTTCTTGCTCAGGGCAATACAACTCTGGTCGAGCAAACCATTGTTGAGACCTATATACTCACGTTCTGCCTCAGAGGCTATCTGCACTACTTCGAAAGGTTGGAGTTTGATGCCGTTAGCCTTTGCATAAGCCATGACGTAAGCTATCAGAACGGCAGCAGAGGAACTGAGTCCGCCAACAGGCAGGCTGCCCTGAAGCAAACCGTCGATGCCATGTGTCAACTCGAAACGCTTGCGCAGGGCGTACTTGGCACCACGTGCGTAGTCGCCCCAGGTGTATTCGCGTATCTCGGTACGGCGCATCAGGTCGATATGCACCTCTCCCTCAAAGGACTTGCTTACGAGATTGACCTGAGCATCGTCCCTGACATTGAACCACAGGTCAACACCCTTGTCGATGGCGAAACCTGTTACGAGACCATGCTGATGGTCAACATGAGCACCCAGAGGGCACACACGATAGGGGGCGAAAATATGATATTGAAAGGACTGTTCTTCCATTACGTTATAGTGTTTAACCGTTTTTTACTCCATATTTCTCACACGCCTCGTAATAGGTATCGAGGCTGCCGATGTCGAAGCGACCGCCATTCATAGGCCAGGCATACATGGTGGCATTGTCAACCATATAGTGTGCAAGGTTGCCAGGAGCATCCTTGCCACAGCCGTTCTCCACAGAGTGGCGCACGAGGTCGAGGTCTTTCTTCATATATATATAAAAAGGTGGCACCGCCCAGTGCGACTTTGGCTCCTGGGGTTTCTCCTCCATATTGACGACCTTGTTGTCGGCGTCGAGCACCACCACACCAGTGCGCTGGAGTTTCTCGATGGACGGTTGTTCGTGGCACATGATGCATGAAGCATCTTTGCTCTTGGCAAAATCAACAAAGTCCTTGAAGGTGAAGAAGAGCAGATTGTCAGCAGCCACCACGAGGAGGTCGTCATCGATATGGAGTTTGTCCATAGCAAAGAGGAGGTCGCAGACGGCACCAAGACGTGTGTCGTTGGTCTCCGTACCATCATCGACTATGGTGATGGGTTTGGAGTAGTGTTGCTCCTTTGCCCAGTCTTCGAAGATGGAGGCAAACTTATGGTTTGTTATCACTATGTGCTCATCGATGTCGGGAATGCGGTCGATATCATCAAGCATCCTGCCGAGTATCGTTGACTCACCTATTTTCAACAATGGTTTGGGGAAGTTCTTAGTCAACTCTCCCAACCTGGTGGCGTAGCCTGCTGCTATAACAATATTCTTCACGGATATAATTGAAGATTGAAGATAAAAAAATGAAAATTATGATTACATGTCGTTGTCGCGACAAGTCTCCCTTTAAGGGAGATTTAGAGGACCCTTTTAGTCCAAATTATCGTTGCCGTAGCGCTTTACCTCGTCGATTACCTTGAGCAGATACTGCCCATACTGATTTTTGAGCATAGGCTGAGCGAGTTCACGCATCTTTGCCTCGTCTATCCATCCCTTGCGGTAGGCTATGCCCTCAAGACATGCCACCTTGAGGCCCTGACGCTTCTCGAGCACCTCGATGTAGGTGGAAGCCTCAGAGAGGGAGTCGTGGGTGCCTGTATCGAGCCAAGCAAAGCCTCTGCCGAGGGTCTGCACCTTCAGTTCCTTATCTCTCAGGAACCACTGGTTGACGGTCGTTATCTCGTACTCTCCGCGTGCCGATGGCTGTATCTTGCTTGCTACATCAACAACCTTATTGGGGTAGAAATACAAGCCCACCACAGCGTAGTTGGACTTTGGCTCTGCAGGTTTCTCTTCGATGGATAGGCAGTTGCCCTCCTTATCAAACTCAGCCACGCCGTAGCGCTCGGGATCGTTTACCCAATAGCCGAAGACGGTTGCCTTGTGTTCCTCCTCAGCTGTGCGAACAGCCTCACGCAGCATCTTGGTAAATCCCATACCCTGGAAGATGTTGTCACCCAAAACGAGACAGGCACAGTCGTCGCCTATGAAATCCTTGCCGATGGTGAAAGCCTGTGCCAGACCGTCTGGCGAGGGTTGCTCGGCATACTCGAAATGCACACCATAGTCAGAACCATCGCCCAACAGACGCTTGAAGCCTGGCAGGTCGAAGGGTGTGGAGATGATGAGTATCTCACGTATGCCAGCCAACATCAGCACTGATATTGGATAGTATATCATCGGTTTGTCGTAGATAGGCATCAACTGTTTTGATATGCCCTTGGTGATGGGATAGAGGCGTGTGCCGCTACCTCCGGCTAAAACTATTCCCTTCATGTTAAAACTCCGTTTTACCATGCACTATCGGCTGCACTCGGCATAGTTAAAGCAAGCTTTACTCTGCTCTCATTTGCACGATAGTTCATTGATGTTAATTGAAAATTGAGAATTGAAAAATCGTTATGGCAAACTATAATTTCTAATTATTAATTCCTAATTACTAACTACCCAAGAGTTCCTCGATTTGCTTGACGCGCTTGCGTGGCAGTTTGGTATCGAGAAATGCCTGATACTGCTTCAGCGAGTGGGTATCGGTACCCGTGATACTGTAGTAGTGGTGGTCGAGGAGCCAGAAAGATTTCTTCTGTACCTCAGTGCCGTACAGTCCGCTTACGGCAGGCAGGTTGAGTTGGAAGTGTATGCGCATCTCTCGCAGTCGCTCGTAGTCCTTCTCCCCCATATACTGATAGCGGCAGGGATGTGCCAGCATGGGGTATATGCCACTCGCCATTATCTCCTGCAAACGACCCTCCATGTTGTATGGCGGTGTGAAGTAGCTTGTCTCCACGAGTAGGTGATTATCAGGGAGTGGCAACTGCTTTGCGCGTGCTATGTCAAAATAGTTGTCGAGCATATTCTCTGCCGCCAGATGTATCGTCATCTCTCGGCATGGCTCCTGTGCTATCATCTGCATGACATCGTCATACACCTTGCCGAGACTCTCGGGGGTGTTGGGCATATCCTCCATCACGTGGGGAGTAAAATAAACCTCCCCCACCCCATGTTGCATCATGAGGTTGAGGAGGTCTATGGTCATAGTATGTTTCTGCACACCGTCATCGACACCTGGCAACAGGTGGCAATGATAGTCAGTGTAGCCCTTGAGCACTCCACTGTCAGAAACCTTTATGGATGAATTCCAGAAGAACATCTTTTTAACTCACTTCGCTCGTACGAAAACGAAACGCTTCGCTACGAAACGGGCTTACAGCCCTACGATACGTCACTTCGTGACTACGATAACTGTGAACTATCAACTGTCAACTATCAACTGTCAACTATCAACTGTCAACTATTCCTCATCATCCTCTACAGCATAGCCGTAGCCATTGCTTTTGCCATAGCCGTAGCCCTGACTGCCATAGCGGCTGTATCCGTAGTGGTAGCCGTAGCGACCGTGGCCGTTGGAGGTGCCGTTGAGGAGTATTGTCATGTTATTGAACTTCTTATCGTCGTAGTAAGACTGTATCATCGGCAGCATCTCACGCTCGAGCAGTTCGGCACGTATCACGAATATGCTCATATCTGTCCACTTGCTTATGATGGTGGTATCGGCAACGATATCCACTGGTGGACAGTCTATAAATACGTAGTCGTACTCCTCGCGCAGTTTGGCGATAAGCTCCTCCAGACGCTCGTTGTAGAGCAGTTCGGTGGGGTTAGGAGGTATAGAGCCTACAGGTATTATCGACAGGTTGTCTGTACTCTGAACAGGCACTACAGGGCACTCGTCTGTCTTGTATGCGAGATAATCGGCTATACCCTTTGAAGGGTTGCCCACATACTCTCCCATGCTGGAACGACGGAGGTCGAGGTCTAACACCACCACTTTCTTATCCTTTATGGCAAAACTTGCTGCGATGTTTGAGAGCAGGAATGTCTTACCCGATCCTGGATTGAAACTCGTTGCCATGATGACCTTCGTATCCTTGCCCGTGCTGTTTATCATAAACTCGAGGTTGGTCCTTATCACGCGGAATGCCTCGTTGATTATGTTACGGCTACGTGGTTTTACAAGTATCTTGTATCCCAGTGAGTTGTCCACCTTACGCCACCAACGGAATCTGTTCTTCTTCTGCATCTCCTTGGTCTGGTACTGTGGTATCTCGCCGATATATGGCACAGTGAGGTCTTCCAGGTCTCTGCGACCACGTACGGTGGTATTAAGCATCTCACGGATATAGAGTATAGCCACTGGTATGAGCAGTCCCAGTATGAGTGCTATGCCCAGTATCTTACCCTTCTGTGGTGATGTAGCAGCATTGCCTCCCATAGGAGGAGTTATGATACGTGTGTTATATGCCGTGAAGGCCTGACTCAGCTCGTTCTCTTCACGCTTCTGTAGCAGGTAGAGGTAGAGGTTCTCCTTGATTTTCTGCTGTCGCTCTATAGAGAGGAGGTTCTTAGCCTGTACGGGGCTCTGAGCTATCTTGCCCGTATTCTGTGCAGCATTGCCCTGTTCGCTTCTTAAGAGCGTAGAGAGGTTTGTTATCGTGTTGTTGAGTCCGCTGATGATTGATGCCTTCATGCTCTCGAGTTGCTTGTCGAGGTCCTGCACGAGGGGGTTGCTCTCCGAACTGTTGGTCACCAGGCTGTTTCTCTGCAGCACCATAGTGTTGTAGCTTTGCAGCATCCTCTCCACAGCTCCGTCACTTATCCCTGTGTTGGCAGGCATGAGGCTGTGCTTCGATCCGTTGCTCTGCAGTGCGTTTTTGATATATCGTGCCATGTAGAGCTGGTTGTTATACTCACGAGCCTTGTTGTCCGACATGGTAGCCTGCTGTATCGCCAGCGATGTCGTCTGTGCGAGGTCAGGCATGAGGTTCTGGCTCTTGTATGCCGATATGCTGTTATCTACATTGCCCAGTTCCTGCTCTATCATCTTGAGTCGCTCTCCGATGAAGTTGCTGGTAGCTACGGCTATCTGGTTCTTATCCTTCACCCATGCCTCGTTATATACGGCTATGAGTGTGTTGATGATATCCTCGGCCCTGCGTTTGTTCACGTCATTGCATGCTATGTCGAGCACAGCCGACATCTTGTTGCTCATAGATATATTGAGCTTACCCTGACACTTGCCGAGAGCTACGAGCATAGGATATCTTGTCACCTGTATCTCGTTTTTCTCCGTCTTGGGGGTGAAGTATGCCGTAGGTCTCACCTCTATGATGCCCACAGGAGTCTTCACGTCACCTCCCACCGTGCCTTTATACGTCTCGCTGGGCTCTATCTTCTTGCCGTCACGTACCGACTCGAGTTTTGTTATCTCCACGTCATTACCCTTGAGGGTCATGGTGAATGTCACTCCCTGGCTGTCGAGCAGTCCAGGTATGTTGACCGTCACTGGCAGCGTGGTGTCATACAGTGTCACGTCCTGGAAGAATCCCTTCCTCGTATAGTTGTAGTCCATGTGCAGACGCTTCACCACGTCGAGTATCAGAGCTGGGCTCTGGAAGCATATCAACTCATTGTTGACGTCGCTGGTGGCGTTGAACATGTTCATCGAACCCATATTGCTCAACTGGCTTGCGAAGGTACGCGTATTGCGATTGTTGTCCTCCTTAATCATCACCGTTGCCTTACGCGAGTAGGTATTAGGTGTAGTGAGCAGGTAGTACGATGCTATGGTAAGGCATACGAGTACCGATACCACAAACCACCACCAGTTTTGCAGGCATATACTGTACAGGTCCTTCAGGTTTACCGTATTGCTACCTTCCTGTACAGTTACCGTTTTATTCTGAGTATTGTTATTCTCCATTTTTTGTCTATATGCGTGTCTATGTACGTTATCTACTATATATATAAGGTATGGTGTCACTCTATCGAGTAGCGAGACTCACTACTGATGTTATCAGCGATGCCACTGATATCCAGAATCCCGTAGAGAGCATATTGTTGCCATTGACGGTAGTCTGACGCTTGCGGTAGTTGTTTGGCTCCACATATATCACGTCGCCCTCCTGCAGGTAGTATGCAGGACTGCTTACCGTCTTGCTCAGGTCATTGAGGTTTATCTGGTATGTGCTGGCCTTTCCCTCGCCATTGCGTATGAGCATCACGTTGACGCGCTTACCCTGTATGGCGAGGTCGCCTGCCATACCCAGTCCGTCGAGCACCGTCATGTTGTCCTTTGTCAGGGCGTAGCGTCCTGGGTGTGCCACCTCTCCCAGTATGTTGACATACGCATTGTCGCGCTCCACCATCACTACGGCGTCGTTACAGAGGTTCTCACTGATGAGGCGTGCCTGCACCATCTCAGCCACCTCCTCGCGCTTCAGTCCTGCCACGGTCAGTTTGCCGAGTACGGGGAAGTCTATCTGTCCGTTGGAGTCCACGGTGTATGCCATCGTTGACTGCGCGCGTCCCCCTGTGTTATCCATTCCCACCCTTGTGCCTATGATAGGAGTGTTGTAGAGGGTGGCGAGCTGTGGGTCGCGGCTGTGCACCACTATCAGCAGTTTGTCACCACTCTGTACTCGCTGTGTCTGTGCCAGTGCTGTCAGCAGCACCGTGTCCTTGTTGGCCACATCCTGGAAGTATGCCACCTCCTTAGCGCCCTTACATGCCGACATCGCCATCACGATGACTGTGGCGAGTGCCAATGTCTTGATTATTTTCTTCATTTATTTATTGTTATTTTGTTTTCTTTTTTATCTTCCTGTCGAGGCACAACTGTCAACTGTAGCTTCGCTGACCCTCTTAATGCGAGCGTTCAACTGTCAACTACTATTCTCAGTCCGTTCGACTGTGCCGTAGCCAGAGCGAGTATGCTCACCCTCACATCGGGTATCTCGGCGAGCAGCGAGGCACATGCCCTTGTCGTTGCCCCTGTCGTTATCACGTCGTCTATGAGCATCACGTGCTTGCCTTGCAGTTTGCTGGCGTGCCTTGTGTTGAGTGCAAACGCCCTTGTCACGTTCTCCTCCCTCTCATTTCCGGCGAGGCAGGTCTGCGACGTCTCGAATGTCACCCTCCTCAGCACTTTTCCTTTGACGGGCAGTCCCGTCACCCTGCTCACCCCCTTTGCCAGCTGTTCAGCCTGGTTGTATCCCCTCGTCATTCTTCTCCATGGCGTTATAGGTACCGCCACCAGGCAGTCTATGCCGTCAAATACCCCCGTCGTCGTCATTTCCTCCGCCATCAGCTGTCCCATGTAGCGTGCCAGCCTCTTGTTGCCCCTGTATTTCATCGCCCCCACAATGTTGCTCACCATCCCGTCAGGTATGTACGAGAGGTGTGCCACCACTCTCTCTACCTCCGTGTCGCCAGTGCGTCGCCAGTATGTCTTTGCCAGCGCATTGTCCTCCGCTTCCCTCCACAGCCACGTGCGTGGCATCCTCACCAGACATCCCAGACACAGCCTCTGTTCCCCTGCTGTCAGTCTCGTCCCACAACCCGCACAGTAGCGTGGCAGCAACAGGTTGAATAGATTACAGATTATAGAGAACAGATTATACTTCATCTCATCTATCATCTATTATCTCTCATCTCTTATCTACCAACAGTCAATTATCAATACCCCTCCGGGTTGTTCTTCTGCCAGTTCCACGAGTCGCGGCACATCTCCTCTATGCCATAGCGTGCCACCCATCCCAGCTCCGCCTTCGCCTTAGCGGGGTTGCAGTAGCACGTTGCGATGTCTCCCGCCCTTCGTGGCTTTATCACGTACGGCACGTTGACGCCGTTCACCTTCACAAAGGCGTTCACCACGTCGAGCACCGAGTATCCGTGTCCCGTTCCCAAGTTGTATATCGCGAGCCCTTTCTTCTGCTCTATCGCCTTCAGCGCAGCCACATGTCCTGCCGCCAGGTCGCATACGTGTATATAGTCTCTCACCCCCGTGCCATCAGGAGTGTCATAGTCATTGCCAAACACGCCCAGCTCCTTTCTCTTCCCCACTGCCGTCTGCGTGATGTACGGCATGAGGTTGTTAGGTATGCCGTTAGGGTTCTCCCCTATCGTGCCCGATGGGTGAGCCCCTATGGGGTTGAAGTATCTCAGCAGTACCACGTTCCATTCCGTATCAGCCCTCTGCACGTCCATGAGCACCTCCTCGAGCATAGACTTCGTCTGTCCGTAGGGGTTTGTGCAGTGACCCTTCGGGCAGTCCTCCGTGATAGGGATTACGGCAGGGTCGCCATACACCGTGGCGCTCGATGAGAATATGATGTTCTTGCACCCATTACGGCGCATCACGTCAAGAAGCACAAAAGTAGCGTTCATGTTATTCTCATAGTACTCCAGCGGTTTCTCGCAACTCTCGCCCACTGCCTTCAGACCTGCGAAGTGTATCACGGCGTCAAGTCTGTTCTCCTCGAACACCCTCTCCATCGCCTTGCGGTCTCTCACATCAGCCTCATAGAAAGGCACCTCCTTGCCTATTATCGCCGCCACGCGCTGCAGCGCCACGGGATTGGAGTTGGTGAGGTTGTCCACCACCACCACCGAGTGTCCCGCCTTGTCCAGTTCTATTATCGTATGGCTGCCTATATATCCGGCGCCGCCAGTGAGCAGTATATTCATGAGTGCGTATTTTATATATATATTTTTGCAAAGTTACAAAAACGAGGGCAAATGACAAAATAAATTTATTTATTTTTTTTTGCCGGGTGCATTATAACTTACTCAAAGTCACAAAAAAAGTCCAAACAAACGATGTTTGGACCTTTTTCTTTTTGCTTTAGTCTTGCAATTTTCATCTTACTCAGCCTTGGCAGCAACGACACGCTTCTCCTGGATGCGAGCCTTCTTACCAGTGAGGTTACGGAGGTAGTACAGTTTAGCGCGACGTACCTTACCCACCTTGTTCACCTCGATAGAGTCGATGTTTGGTGACTCGATAGGGAATATACGCTCCACACCTACTGTGCCAGACATCTTGCGCACTGTGAAGCGCTTCTTGTCTCCGTGTCCAGAGATTTTGATTACCACTCCGCGGTAGAGCTGGATACGCTCCTTAGAACCCTCGATGATTTTGTACGCAACGGTTACGGTGTCGCCAGCCTTAAACTCTGGGAACTTCTTACCAGTTGCAAATGCCTCTTCAGCAACTTTGATTAAATCCATTTCTTTTAAAAATTTGGTTTAAATAACGTTGAATAATAGTACGCAACTTGGTCGGCGCCAGCGGTTACGGTTTTCATGTTTGCCTAAGCAGGCTCACGGTGTTTTTTTTGAAAAGCGCCTGCAAAGGTACAACATTTTTTTGAACCTCGCAAGAAAATCCTCATTAAAGTGATGATTTACACCATTTTTTTATACTTGACAGTTTCGTTTAGAAACAACTCACCCGTGCAGGCTCTCTTGTCTTACACGGGCGGGTAAATCTTTCTAACTTTTCTAAACATTCTAAACATGTGGTTGGTGCAAAATATGCACATACCACTTTTATATATTTACAATGTAATCTCGCCTGAGCCGTAGCAGCGATGGTGCTGGGCATCGTAGATGGTGCAGAACTGACCTGGGGCGACGCCGTGGAGAGGGCGGGAGGTTCGTACGAGACTCACCCCCTGCCCCTCTCTTGCCACATCGTTAGAGAGGGGAGTAATTACCGCTGTGATATAGTCAGAGGTGTGGCGAATCTTGATGCAGACCTCGTACGTAATCGGACGCTCCGTAGGAGCTACGCTTTCACAAAACACATCTGTGCGACTGAAAGACACGTGACTATCATCACTACGAAAACGAAACGCTCCTTCGGAGCTACGAAACGCTTCGCTACGAAGCCCCTCTTGAACTTTTGAACTCTCGAACTCCCCTATCGGAGCGGTGAGCCAGTTTATGCCGTGGATCTTGAACTCCTGCTTGTAGGCGGACTGGGGGTCGTAGCCGCGTGAGACGAAGAGGATGTTCTTCTTGAGGTTTTTCTTGACGGCGAACCAGGGACCGCCGCCGAAGCCGAGGCCGTGGCGCTGTCCGATGGTGTGGAACCACAGTCCCTTGTGTATGCCGAGTTTCTTGCCTGTCTCGATGTCGATGACCAAGCCAGGGTTCTCACCGAGGTACTTCTTTATATAGTCGTTGTAGTTGATCTTGCCAAGGAAACAGATGCCCTGCGAGTCCTTACGGTGGGCATTGATGAGATGCTCGCGCTCGGCGATGCGGCGCACCTCGTCTTTCATCATGTGGCCGATGGGGAAGATAGCTTTCTCTAACTGCCAGGAGTAGAGCTGCGAGAGGAAGTCGGTCTGGTCCTTGACGGGGTCGGGGGAGGTGCAGAGCCATTTGCGTCCCTCTGTGTCAACCTCCGTCTGGGCATAGTGGCCCGTGGCGATAAGGTCATAGTCCTTGCCGCGCTTTTCGTGGAAGGCGCCGAACTTGATGAGGCGGTTGCACATGACGTCGGGGTTGGGGGTGAGGCCTGCACAGACCTTCTCCATGGTATAGCGGGTGACGTGCTCCCAGTACTCCTTATGACAGTCTATAATCTCGAAGTTCAGCCCATAGCGGCGTGCTACGGCGGATGCCATCTCGATGTCTTCCTCGGCGGTGCAGTCGAGGTCGAGACTCACCCCCGACCCCTCTCTTGCCACTTCGTTAGAGAGGGGAGCAGCATCTTCTTGTGGTGCTATGCGTATGTAGAAGCAGTCGGGCTTGTGTCCTCTGGACACGAGCTCATAGGCTGCTACGGCGGAATCGACGCCGCCTGAGAGGAGAAGAGCTATTTTCATTCTGGCTTGCGGTATTTTCCCTCATCCTTGTCTTCGAGCATGGAGAGGTAGCTCTGGTAGCGGGAGAGGGCGATGTAGTGGTCTTCTACTGCCTGAAGGACGGCGCAACCGGGTTCGTGGGTGTGGGTGCAGTCGGAGAAGCGGCAGTCCTTGGAGAACTGGAATATCTCGCGGAAATAGGAGGTAAGCTCGTGGGGCTCGATGTCGAAGGTGCCGAAGCCACGGATGCCGGGGGTGTCGATGAGATACCCACCCACCCCAAGTGGTATCATCTCGGAGAAGGTAGTGGTGTGCATGCCTTGTCCGTGGGCATCGCTGATGTCGGCGGTGCGGAGGTTGGCACCAGGGATGATGGCGTTGATGAGGGTGGATTTGCCCACTCCGCTGTTGCCTGAGAGGAGTGTTATCTTGCCTTGGAGGGACGACTGAAGCTCGCTGAGCCCTGTGCCCTCGGTGGCTGAAACGACGAGGCACTGATAGCCTATATTCTCATAGAGCTGCTGCACCATGGAGAGGTAGCGGCGCTCGTCGTCGTCGAGGATATCGACCTTGTTGAAGACGAGAATGACGGGCACGCGGTATGCCTCGGCAGAGGCTAGGAAGCGGTCGATGAAGGTGGTGGAGGTCTCGGGCTGGCGTATGGTGACGATGAGCATCGCCTGATCTACGTTGGCGGCAATGATGCTGCTCTGCTTGGAGAGGTTGGATGCCTTGCGGATGATGTAGTTCTTGCGGTCCTCGATGCCAGTAATCCAGTAGCTGTCGCTAACGTTAACGTTAACCTTAACTTTTTCGTTTTCGTTATGGTTATGGTTAGAGTTAAGGTTGGGGTTATGGTTATGGTTGAGAACCACCCTATCCCCAACAGCAACAGGATTAGTGCTACGGATGCCCTTGAGGCGAAAGTTGCCCTTCACCTTGCAGTCAACCGTAGCACCATCGTCGGTGAGTACTGTGTACCAGTAACCCGTATTTTTTATTACCAGTCCTTTCAACTGTGAACTGTGAATTGTGAATTGTGACTTACACCGTCATGATTTCCTTATTCTTCTCTTCGAGAAGGGCATCGAGTTTGGCGATGAACTTATCATGAAGCTTCTGAAGGTCGCCCTCAGCATCCTTTTCGAGGTCTTCGGAGAGTCCGTCCTTGATGGCTTTCTTGAGTTTGTCCTTGATGTCGCCACGCACGTTGCGCACCTCTATCTTTGCCTTCTCGGCTATCTTGGCGCACTGCTTGGAGAGTTCGCGACGGCGCTCTTCCGTGGGCTGTGGTATGGCGAGACGGATTACCTCACCGTTGTTGTCGGGGGTGATGCCTACCTCGGAGTTGATGATGGCCTTCTCGATGTCGCGTATCGCCTTCTTGTCCCATGGCTTGATGGCTATGGTACGTGCATCGGGTGTGCTCACGTTAGCTACTTGGTTGAGTGGCACCATCATGCCGTATGACTCTACCTTGATGCCATCGAGGATGGCTACGTTGGCGCGTCCTGCTCGGATGTGTGAGAGCTGGTCTTCGAGGAACATGGCTGCCATCTCCATGCGCTCCTCTGCGTCGCTGAGTGTTTGTTTTACGTTGATCATGTTGTTTTTATTCTTTAGGAGTTAAAGGGATTAAGGACTTAAGACGGTATTCGCTGAAGCTCATCACATTCGTGTTCCTGAGTGCCTCAGCTGTCAACTTGTCAACTTGTTAACTTGTCAACTATCATTCATATCACTTCCATTCACTGATGTCGGCACGGGCTTCGACCCGTTTCTCGACATCGTCGGGCAGGGAGGGGAAGAAGTCGATGTCAGTGATGCGCTCCACCTGGTCGATGGTGTTGACGTAGGAGGTGATGTGTTTCTTTGTCTCCTCATTGCGATAGATGAAGCCTATGCCTTTGGGTGTGCCCTCCATACATAGCACCACCTTGAAGAATGCTTCTGGCACCACGACTCGGTTCTTGCCTATGGTGCGATGTTTCTTATTGAAGAGAACGGGGCCGCAGACGATGTATATTTTGCCGTATGCCTTTGCCCACTCACGACAGCGTATCTCAAGGTCGTTCCAGTCGCCTGCATTGAGGCTGTAGAGCTGTGGGCAGCAGTTGGTGTAGAGGAAGGACTCCTGCTGTGCGCGCTGGCTCCACCTGTTGTCGCCCGAGGGACACATGTGTCCGCGGCTGTATCCGCTCTGCATATAGTCGAGATATGTGGCGCGAGGTGTGGGCACATCGGTATCCTCCTCAAACTGCAGTCCCTTGCGTTTATGGGGACCGTAGGTATGGTCTTTGGTGAGATACCACGCCACCCAGTTGGGCAGGCGGGTGTCTTTGTTGTATGACGTGACGTAGGCATAGCGATGCAGCAACTGCCCTTCCTGCTTGCCTCGCTGCATGAGCAATGCTCTATCGTTCTCCTTGCTGTCAGTACTGGAGAAGATACAGGCGCTGGCGGCTATTACTGCCAACAGCGACGTCATGGCCACTATGAATGTCTTTGCCTTCACGCTTTGCTCTACGATACGATAATTGTCAATTGTCAACTGTCAATTGTCAGTACGCCCACTGGGAATCGAACCCAGATCGGGAGAACCGGAATCTCCTATTCTGATCCGTTGAACTACAGGCGCATGATATTTTCAAATTGCAAAGATACAAATAAAAGTCGAAAGATGAAAGGAGAGGAACAAAAGTTAGCGAAAAAGTTGAGAAAAATGATAAAAAATGTGTATAAATAATGAGAAATGCCACTTTTCTCAGAAAAAAATAGTAACTTTGCAATGTATTATGGGGTAAACTGCCCTATACCACAAGCGAGAATAAACAGAATACACGATACAATGAAAAAGAAAGGCGGGAAAATAATAGCACTGTCAAACCAGAAAGGCGGAGTGGGCAAGACAACGACTGCCATCAACCTGGCGGCATCGCTCGCCACACTGGAGAAATCGGTGCTGCTCATCGATGCTGACCCACAGGCCAACGCATCGAGCGGACTGGGAGTAAACATACAGGAGATAGACTGCTCGATATACGAGTGTCTGGTAAACCATGCCGATGTGCGCGATGCCGTATATACCACCGACATCAGCGGACTCGACATCATACCGAGCCACATAAACCTCGTGGGAGCGGAGATAGAGATGCTCAAGGTGCCCAACCGCGAGAAGGTGCTCCGCGAACTATTGGAGCCCATACGCTATGACTATGACTACATACTCATAGACTGTGCGCCGTCGCTGGGACTAATCACCGTCAATGCACTGACAGCCGCCACATCGGTGATAATACCCGTGCAGTGTGAGTACTTCGCACTGGAGGGCATAGGCAAACTGCTGCACACGATAAAAATCATCAAGACGAAGCTTAACACGAAACTGGAGATAGAGGGATTTCTCCTCACCATGTACGACAACCGCCTGAGACTCGCCAACCAGATATATGACGAGGTGAAGAGACACTTCCAGGAACTGGTGTTCAAGAC
>CAMHQF010000027.1:0-24729 GCA_946187445.1 uncultured Prevotellaceae bacterium | reverse complement strand
GGTCGGTGGAACAGAGCAGCCACGAGGCTTCCATCAGCAGCATCTGGTTGATGTAGTCGATGACGGTATGGCCCGTCACGCGACGGACTATGCGCGAAAGGTGGATGGTGGTGATGTGGAGTTGGTCGGCATAGAAGGCGATGTCGTGATGCTCGATGAAGTGCTGGGTGAGCAGGCGCATGAAGGCGACGAACTGCTCAGTGGTGCGCTCGCTTAGCTGGTGGTGTCCGATGTTGTGCTCCATAGCGTCCATCAGGTCGAGCACAAACAAGGTAAACAGGGTGCGCAAAGCATCGTGGAGATAGCGATGATTAGAGTGCAGATAGCGGATGATTTCGTGTGTATGCTGCCATAGGTGCGCGGCCTGACTATCGTCAAGATGGATGACGGGGCTGCCCAGTTCGGCTATAGGCTGATAGGCGGTGTGTACGACGTTGCGCACAGCGGGGATGTCGAGCACCGTATGTTCATCGACTATCAGGCAGACGGAACGGTAGTTTTCTGACCCGCTCACAATCCTGACCTGAACACCGGGGGAATAGATCATCAGGTCACCTCGCTGGAGCGTCAGCAACCTTCCGCCTAAGAGCACTTTCAGCCAACCGTCGTGTACCAGCGTGTAGGAGTAGCCGGCCAGCGTCTCTTGCATCTCGTTGGTGAGAAACGTCAGGCGGGTGTTGCTCTCAGAGCAATACAGTTCGTCGGAGGTCACTTCGTCGGGGGTCATACCGAGAACAGACGTAAGAAATTCGCGCAGTTTGTACATATTGAGGGCAAAAGTACGATAAAAAACGTGAAAAACAAAGGAAAAATGAGAAAAAGTTTGTTTCGGTAGAATTTTGGTTTGTTTCGGACAGCGATTGTATGGCAAAAAAGCCCTATCTTTGCCGTCGATATTACATTAATTCATTTATTAGTAACTAAAAAGAAGAAAGAATTATGACTAAAGAAGAAGCATTGAAGCAGTTTGCCGCACTCGGCGCAGCTTGGTTTGGAAACAGTAAGCAACATTTTGCATTCTCGGCATACTGCCGTCTGCAGGGCTGGAACAAACTGGCCGACAAGTGGAAGGAAGAGGCTGAAGAAGAATGGGAAGAGGCAGAGGAAGTGCTGCAGCGTCTGGTAGAACTCGGCTGCAAGCCATCCGACCTGCAGGAGGCCATGAAGACCATCGAGTACCCTTACTACGATGACCCGAAACAGCAGATAGAGTCCGACTACTCGGATGCGGCAAAAGATGGAGTCAGGATGTTGAGCGAGTTGGCCACAGCCTTCTCTGATGACTATCCCACGCAGAAACTGATTCAGAAATGGATTGACGACGAGCAGGAGCACATCGCTTGGATGGCTCAGTACCTCAACTACATCGACAAGTTGGGCTACGAGAATTTCCTCACCGCAATGATGTAACGCTATGGAAGCAGCAAAGAAGATTTACGATTTCCTGGACGATGCCAAGACCTACTTCCTGGCAACAGTAGAGGGTGACCAGCCCCGTGTACGTCCCTATGGCTCAACCTTGTTCTACGAAGGCAAGATTTTCATCATGGCTTGGGATCAGACCAATGCCACCCGTCAGTTGGCACAGAACCCGAAGGCAGAAATCTGTGCCTTCAAGGGACAGACGCTGCGCATAGAATGCAAGCTCGTTGAAGACAAGCGTCAGGAGCTGAAGGATGCCATTGTTGAGAAAATTCCCGGTATGAAGGGGATGCTGGGCGAGAACAACGAAAAGGTCATCATGTATCAGCTGACTGAGGCAACAGCGACTTTCTACAAGCTGATGGAGCCAGTTGAAACAGTAACTTTCTAAGCAAACTACTGAGCAATATGAAAGAACAAGTATTACAGGCCATGCGCGAGGCAGGCAAGCCCGTCTCGGCAGGCGACGTGACAAAGGCACTGGGTGCCGACCGTAAGGAAGTGGACAAGGCTTTCGCCGAGTTGAAGAAGGAGGGTGCCATCGTGTCGCCCGTCCGCTGCAAGTGGGAGCCCGCCAAGTAATTCGGCCCCCCTTGGCTTACGCCGAAGCCCCCGTTTGGCGGGGGCTTCTCAAATCTTCTTGAGGGGAGCTGGCCGGAGTGACTTGGCGATACGCTGAAAGACACCACGCCTGCCTCCCCTTTAGATTTATCATTCACCTAAAACATTTACGATTATGGCAAAGATGAAATGCCCTTGTAGATACATCTACGACCCCGAAGTGGGAGACCCCAAGCAGGGAATCGCCCCCGGCACCAAGTTTGAAGACCTGCCCGACACCTGGCGCTGTCCCCGCTGCAAGCGCAAGAAGGAGAAGTTCGTACCCGTTGAGGAGTGATATGGAGAGGATATATGATTTCAAAGCCCTCACGAGCAAGGGTAAGGAACTGGATTTCGCTCAGTTTGAAGGCAAGGTGCTGCTGATAGTGAACACTGCCAGCAAGTGCGGCTATACCAAACAGTTCGGCCCGTTGGAGGAGCTGAACCAGAAATTCAAGGAGCAGGGGCTGGTCGTCATCGGCTTCCCCTGCAACCAGTTTGCCCATCAGGACCCGGGCAGCGATGGCGAGATAGAAGCGTTTTGCCAGTTGAACTTCGGAGTCACTTTTCAGATTATGAAGAAGATTGACGTGAACGGCGACGATGCCCACCCCATATTCAAATATCTTAAAAGCCATGTCACGGGCGAGGCTGAAACGAGAATCCGCTGGAATTTCACGAAGTTCCTCATCTCACGCGACGGCAACGTCATCAAGCGTTATGACTCAAAGGTAAAGCCTGAGAAAATGGTGGCTGACATCGAGGCTATGCTGGCAGAATCGGCAATGTAAACAACAAGGAGTAACTCTATGCGCTATATGACAAAGAAGAAAGTTATCATCATAGACGGAGGGCCGCGCAAGCAATTCAACACGGCTGCCATGCTCCAGAAGATTGCCGAGGGCATCACATCGGTAAGTGAGGAGATAGATGTGAAGACCGTGCGCCTCTACGGTCTCGACTACAAGGGCTGCATGTCGTGCATGGCCTGCAAACTGAAGGACAGGGCTGCTAAGGTCTGCAAATTCCTCGATGCGCTGACCCCGGTGCTGGAGGATATTGCCGATGCTGACGGACTCGTGCTTGGCTCACCCAACTACTTTAGCGAGGTGACGGCTCAGATGCGGGCATTCCTGGAGCGGCTTGTGTTCCCCTGGCTGTCGTACAATGACTTTAGCGCTACAGCCCCGAAGCGTATGCCCGTGGTGATGACGCTTGCCATGAATGCCACCCCGGCACAATACGAAGGCATTAACTGCTGGGGCGTTATGGAGCAAGTCATTGCCGGAACACTCGGAGAACCCGAACATGTCAACGCCTATAACACCTATCAGGTGAAGAACTACGACCGCTACGAGTTGGCCGGTTTCCCTGAGCCGATGAAGCGTGAATATCGCGACCAGTATTGGGAGCAGGACTTGCAGCGAGCATACGATGCGGGACGCAGGATGGCAAAGAAGATTATGTTGGAATTAAAAGATAAATGAAAGATATATAACGGCTTATGACAAACTACGATTTTGATGTTATCTGCGTGGGTTGTGGTCACGGTTGCGACCTTGCCGCACGCATACTGGCCCGTGCCGGTAAGAAGGTTGCCGCCATCGAGCGCGACCTGTGGATGGGCACCTGCACCAACTACGGATGCAATGCCAAGATGATGCTCGACGGCCCGTTTGAACTCACCACTGCTATGGAGAACTATCTCGAACTGGGCGTGTTCGACAAAGTGCCGGAGGTGAACTGGGAGAAACTGATGCAGCACAAACTGCCCTATTTCGAGGCCGTCAAGCCTGTGACGAAGGCTAACATGGAGGCGAGCGGCTGTATCTGCATTCACGGGTACGGGACGCTGAAAGACGCCCACACCGTGGTGGTCGATGGAAAGGAATACACCGCGGAGTACATCATCCTGGGTCCCGGACAGCGCGACGATACGCTCGACATCCCCGGCAAGGAGTATATACGCGGAAGTCGCGACATACTCAGCAACGGACAGATGCCCCGCCGCATCGTGTTCATCGGTGCCGGCATCATCTCGATGGAGTTCGCCTCGATGGCTGTTGACATGGGACGCGAGGTGACCGTCATCGACCACGGCGACCATGCCCTGAAAGCCTACCCTAGGGAGTATGTAGATGATGTGGTGGCCAGGATGGAAAAGAAGGGTGCCAGGTTCAAGTATTGTGAGGACGTGTGTGCCATCGAAAAGACGGCTACAGGTCTGCTGGTGAAGACCCGGCAGGGCTTCGAGGTGGAGTGCGACTATGTGCTGCAGGCCACAGGCCGTCCCGTGAACTACGAGGATATGGGACTCGAAGCACTCGGCATCGAGGCTGGGCCGCGAGGCATCAAGGTGGACGACCATCTGCGCACCTCCGTAAAGAACATCTTCGCCAGCGGTGATGCCATCGACAAGCGCATCCCCAAGCTGACCCCCACAGCCCTCTTCGAGAGTCAGTACATAGCCGACCTGCTGCTTGGCAAGACTACGGAGCCCATCTGCTATCCCGCCGTTCCCAACCTCGTGTTCACCTTCCCGCGCATCGCCCAGGTAGGCGTCAGTCTCGATGCAGCCCGCAAGGACGACAGGTACCGCGTGGTTGACATACCCTACGGTCAGGCCTTCCTCTTCAACACCCACAACGAAGCCACTGCCAAACTGGCCTTCATCTTCGACCAGGAGACAAACCTGCTGGCCGGCGGCGCCGCCGTCGGTTCCGATGCCGGTGCGTGGATAGACGTTCTCTCACTCGTCATCTTCAACAAGATGACCCGCGAGCAGTTCGCCTACTACATCTACGCCTTCCCCACCACCACCTGCGGCCCGCTGATGATGCTCGGACAGGTTTGGTAATGATGTGTTTATAATTAGATGATGAAATAAAATTTAAAAATATGGAAATAAAAGCAGTAAAATTCCGTCGTGACGGGTTCTATACCCAGCCCTTCGTCTTCGGTGGCGAGGAAGGCCCCGACAAATTCAACAAAAACGTCCGCTATCGCGGCAGTCTGCAGAACTACCTTATTGACACGGGCCATGAGGTAATTCTGGTGGATACTGGCATCCCTGCAGGTACACCGGAAGAGGTGCCCGACGAACGGGCTATGGCCTACACGGGCAAGGACATCTGCACCTATATGGAGGCATTTGCTGCCCTTGGCTACAAGCCGGAACAGGTGACCAAAATTCTGCTTACCCATCGCCATGCAGACCACTCAGGCGAGTTGCGCTCGTTCCCCAACGCGAAGGTGTATGTAAACAAGGACGAGATGGACGCTGCCGAGCTGCAGGGGTTGACAAACCTCGTGCCGGTGAGCTATACCGACGGACCGTACTACAACTTCCCAGAGAGCCAGAAGATTGCGGACGGTATCTATCTGATCAAGGCCAAGGGGCACACCAAGGGCAACAGCATCATCGTAGTGGAGCTGGACGGACTGTTCTACATGCTGCACGGCGACATCACCTACGTTGATGAAGCGCTCTACGAGGACAAGCTCTCCGTGGTGTTCGATGACCTGGCAGCAGCCCGCGAGACACAGGACCGCATCCGCGAGTTCGTGCGCAACCATCCCACGGTGTATTGCGGCACCCACACCCCGCAGGGCTACGAGAATCTGGAGGCCAAGCGCGTGATAGACCTTGACAATCCTGTGCCGACGGTCCTCGCAGAGATTGACATCTCCAAGCAGGAGGCTTCAGGTAAGTATGTCTGCTCCGTTTGCGGCTATGTCTATGACCCCGCAGAGCACGACGGCGTAGCCTTCGAGGACCTGCCCGACGACTGGCGCTGTCCGCGTTGCAAACAGCCCAAGACGAAATTCAACAAGGCATAAATGGCACTTGTCATCGGACTACTCATCCCCCTGTTGGGAACCATGCTCGGAGCGGCATTCGTCTTTCTGATGAAGGACGAGATGTCGCCCCGACTGCAGAAGTCGCTCTTGGGCTTTGCCTCTGGCGTGATGGTGGCGGCATCGGTGTGGTCTTTGCTCATTCCTGCGATGGAGATGGAGGAGGCAAAGGGAGCATGGTCGGTCATGCCTGCTGCCGTCGGATTCCTGTTGGGTATGGTTTTCCTGTTGCTGATAGATGAACTGACGCCCCACCTGCACATCGGCACCGACAAACCAGAAGGTCCCCGCTCACATCTGTCGCGCACGGCGATGCTCGCCTTGGCGGTTACTATCCACAACCTGCCTGAGGGTATGGCTGTCGGTGTGGTATTCGCAGGAGCCGAGAACGGAGTTACAGGTCTCTCGCTTATGAGTGCGCTGGCCGTCTCTATCGGTATCGCCATCCAGAACGTGCCAGAGGGGGCGATTATCTCTGTGCCCATGCGGGCAGCAGGCAATTCGAAGTGGCGTTCGTTCCTCATTGGTAGCCTAAGCGGAGCCGTAGAACCCATCGGCGGTCTTGCCATCATTCTGCTGGCCTCGCTGATGACTCCCGCCCTGCCTTATCTGCTGGCCTTCGCCGCAGGAGCCATGTTCTACGTGGTAGTGGAGGAGCTCATTCCAGAGGCCTCAGAGGGCGAACATTCGAACCTCAGCACCATAGGCTTTGCCATCGGCTTCGTCCTGATGATGGTGCTTGATGTAGTATTAGGATAAGAATATAGCCCGTGGCATGAAAGGCTTCGCACTGCTCAAGCAGACCGCTGACCATCGCGTGGAGCCTACCTTCTTGATAGAGCAGAAACAAAAAGAACCTGCAGGCAGCATACGAACTGGGCAAGCGGATGGTGGAGTAAATCCTAATTTAGCAATATAAAAGTAGAACCATGATTTTCAACGAGCGGAACTTTCGAATACCAAGCTATACTTTTTGCTGACGGCGATGCTGTGTTCTACAGTAGCGTGGGCGCCTCCTTCGACGGTGTGTATGTTAAGGTGAAGAAATAATCAACATTTGACACAAAATCAGGAAATTCTAAAATAATCCAAGACAATCTTGAAATTATCTTGTGCTGTCAGGCAAGTGTCTGCCAGATAACCGTTTATGTGCCCCCAATTCTGCAATCCTCTATAGTAGAACAGTCGCAACTCTTCTGTTATGATGAAAGGAACTACATTATGCTTGAGACATTGCCAAAAAATAAGCAGTCTGCCAATGCGCCCATTACCATCTTGGAATGGGTGAATGCGTTCAAACTGAACATGGAAGTCTAATATGTCTTCAAACGTAATGTCTGAGTTTTCATTATACTTATCCAGCATCTCCTTCATACATCTATGCACATCTTCTGGCTGAACTGTATCTATACCACCAACTTCATTAGGTAGCTTTTTATAGTCGCCCACAGCAAACCATTCCTTCTTGCCGTCAGATGTATTCCCTTTCAGTATTGAGTGTAGATGCTTTATGTGGCTTTCCGTAATCTTGTCAGTAGCATGGTCTATCACATAGTCTATGCACCTGAAGTGGTTTACCGTCTCTATGATATCGTCAATCCTTGTAGTTTCTGTAGTAATATCAAGTGTGTTAGTTTCGAAAATATGCCTCGTCTGTTCCTTTGACAACTTGCTTCCCTCTATATGGTTGGAGTTGTAGGTCAGGTCTATCTGAACCCTATGGTATATGCCACCTCGTAGTTGTATTTCCTTTTCTTCACGCAACCTGGTCAAGAGCATTGACATCTTCACTTTCCCTTTTTGGGGCAATGAAGCATCCTCAGGGATATTCCATGTTTTGCCTTGCAGGAATGCACCCTCTATCTTCCCTTGTGCACAATAATTTCGTGCACTTCGCTCACTTATACCATACTTCTCGGCATACTCTTTTACAGAAATATATTTCATCTATCGGCAAGTTTTATTCCTATTTTATGCCACAAAGGTACACATTTTTGCCGATACCGGCAAGAAAATAGATATTTATTACTTCTTAAAGTGGATCAGAGAATCGTCGCTCATGATTCATTAATGGAGTTCACTCGATAACCAACACTTATTACAGCATCAAGGTTATAGAACTGCGTCATATAGTTTTTTCCATCAGACGCAGTTGCCGAGATTTTCTCGGTAACTGACTCTTTTATCAACTCTCCAGATTTGAAGATGTTTTTTAAGTGAAGCCCTATGTTGTCTGGAGTACAGTCGAACAACATACCCATCGCCTTCTGGGTGCACCACACAGTTTTGTCCTTATAGTACACCTCGACGCCCTGCTCCTTTCCTTCGATCTGAAAGATGAGGAATTCAGCCGTACTATTTCTTATTTATACTTTTTTAGTAATTTTGGATAAGTTACAATGCACTCGGCATGAAAAATAAATAAATTTATTTTGTCCTGCGCTCGTTTTTTAGTAACTTTGCAGTGAAATGGCACAGAGGCTCGCACAAATAGAGGAGCAGCAGCTCATACAGCAGCAACAGCAGCGACTCAGCGCACAGCAGGTGATGACGATGCACCTGCTGCAGATGCCTATTGCACAGTTGGAGCAGAACGTGCAGACGGAGATGGATGAAAATCCTGCTCTCGAAGGGGAGTATGATAACGATAACGATAACCTTAACGTTAACGATAACCAAGATGATGATTATGGCGATGAGCAGGAAGAGCGACGCGATGAACTTGATGAGGCTCTCGCCATGATGGATAGGGACGATCGTATGGATACCTCGGACTACGAGCGTGCCGACAACAGTGATCCTGATGCCAGACAGGAAGAGAGGGTGCAGCCAGAGGTGGAGTCGTTTTATGACTTCCTGCATGACCAGATGCACGAACACTCTCTCACGGAGAGACAGGAGATGATAATGGAGTACCTGATAGGCAACCTCGACGGTGACGGACTGATACGCAAAGACCTGATACAACTGAGTGACGAGATAGCCGTGCATGAATATATCGACGTCAGCGAGGACGAGATAGACAAGGTGCTCACCATACTGCAGTCGTTTGACCCCGCCGGCATAGGAGCACAGTCACTGCAGCAGTGTCTGCTGATACAGATATTCCGCAAACGTCCTACACCGCTTACCAAACTGATGCACAGGGTGATAGACGAGTGTTATAATGACTTTACCCACAACCATTGGGATAAGATACGGCACAAACTTGGCATAAGCGAAGATACTGCTGAGGAGGTGCAGGCGGAGATAAGAAAGCTAAACCCACGCCCTGGGGCTGCAATGGGCGAGACGATGGGCAGAAACGTGCAGCACGTGATACCCGACTTTGTCATCGAATGCGATGAGGAGGGAGGACTGTCATTTACCCTGACAAGGGGTAGGGTGCCCGACCTGCATGTATCGGCAGACTTTAAGGAGATGATAGCGGCATACCGACAGAATCCTGCATCGATGACACGTCGCGACAAGGAGGCACTGGTATATGCCCAGCAGAAGGTAAACCGTGCAGGGATGTATATAGATGCTATAAAACAACGCCAACAGACCATGCGCACCACGATGAGGGCACTGCTGAAAAGACAGAGGGCTTACTTCATCAGTGGCGATGACAGCGACCTCAAACCCATGAAACTGCGTGACATAGCTGACGATACGGGACTCGATATCACGACGATATCACGTGTGTGCAACAGTAAGTATGCCGACACGCCATGGGGTAGTATCATACAGCTCAGGTCGCTATTCTCACAGGGCATGAGCACTACAGATGGCGAAGAGGTGTCAACACGTGAGATAAAGAATGCACTGAGGAGTCTGATAGAAAACGAGCCACAAGGCAAACCGCTCAGCGATGTAAAACTCGCCGCAGAACTGAAGAAACAGGGATACCCTGTAGCACGACGCACCGTGGCGAAATATCGCGAGCAACTCGGCATACCTACCTCGGCGCTGAGAAAGTAGTATAACGAAGACGAAAACGATAACGAAGACGAAAACGAAGACGAAAACGAAAACGAAAACGAAGACAAGAACCAATGCGCTGCTGCTGTCAGCACGCTACATAAGTTTGGTGTTCACACCGTTCTTCCTGCCGGTGATGGGACTCATAGCGCTGTTTCTCTTCAGCTATCTCAGCATGATGCCACTGCTGTACAAAGCGGTGGTGGTGTTTATGGTATGGCTCTTTACCGTCGTAATGCCGCAACTGCTCATACGTCTGTACCGACACTATCAGGGATGGTCGCTGCTGGTGGTGCTCAAGCGTGAGGAACGCATGATACCTTACGTTATATCCATAGCATGCTACTTCGTTTGCTATTATGTGATGAAAAGTCTGCACATGCCCCACTTCATGTGTTCGGTAGTGATTGCGGCGATAGCCATACAGATACCATGTGCCATAATAAACCACTGGTGGAAGATATCCACGCACACGGCGGCAATAGGCGGCACTACGGGAGCGGTGATGGCATTCTCATTCATCTTCGGCTTCAACCCCCTATGGTGGATATGCGCCCTCATACTCCTTGCTGGCATAGTGGGCACCAGCCGCACACTGCTACGCCTGCATACCCTCGGCGAGGTGGCAGGAGGATTCCTCATAGGACTCCTCGCAGGATTCGGAGCGGTGATACTTTCATAGGAGGGTTTTCGGTATTTCGATATAACGGCATTCCGACATAACGACATCTTTCAATTTTCAATTTTCAATATTCAATAATATATGAATCCAACAGTATCAATCATCATGGGCAGCACAAGTGACATGCCCGTTATGGAGAAAGCAATGCAGTTTCTTAACGACCAGCAGATACCCTTCGAGGTAAATGCGCTGTCAGCACACCGCACACCGGACGCAGTGGAGCAGTTTGCACGTGGCGCTGAGGCTCGTGGCATAAAGGTCATCATAGCAGCAGCAGGCATGGCGGCAGCACTGCCTGGCGTGATAGCTGCCTCAACCACACTGCCCGTCATCGGTGTGCCTATCAAGGGAATGCTCGACGGACTCGATGCCATGCTTTCCATCATACAGATGCCTCCAGGCATACCAGTGGCAACGGTGGGAGTGAATGGTGCGATGAATGCCGCCATCCTTGCTATGGAGATGCTGGCACTCACCGACAAGGAGGTTGCCACACGCCTCAAGACATACAAGGCAGGGCTTGGCAAGAAGATAGAGAAGGCAAACAAAGACCTCGCTGAGGTGAAGTTTGAGTTTAAGACGAATTGACGAATTGAGAATTGACGAATTGAGAATTGAAAATTATGATTTGCACGAAGTTGCTTCAATCTCTAACTATCAACTCTCAGTTTTCAATTTTCAATTTACCAAGGTAATCATAATTCTCAATTTTCAATCTTCAACTTTCAACTTTCAATGAAAAGAAGACAGACCACCACTACTCACGTGGGCAACATAACGATAGGCAGCGAGGCTCCCATCAGGGTGCAGTCGATGACCACCACAGATACCAACGACACTATGGCAAGTGTGGCGCAGGCTAAGCGCATCATCGGTGCAGGTGGCGAACTGGTGCGCCTCACTACGCAAGGCAGACGTGAGGCAGAGAATATGGCAAATATATCGGCTGCACTGAAGGCAGAGGGCATAATGACGCCACTCGTTGCCGACGTGCATTTCAATGCCAATGTTGCCGATGTTGCTGCCCTCCACTGTGAGAAGGTGCGCATCAACCCAGGCAACTACGTTGACCCTGCCCGTACATTCAAGAAACTGGAATACACCGACGAGGAGTATGCTGCCGAACTGCAGAAGATAGAGGAGCGCTTCGTGCCTTTCCTCAATATCTGCAAGGAGCATCATACCGCCGTGCGCATAGGCGTAAACCATGGCTCACTGTCCGATCGCATCATGTCGCGCTACGGTGATACACCAGAGGGCATCGTGGAGTCGTGCATGGAGTTTCTGCGCATCTGTAAGAAGGAGCAGTTTAATGACGTGGTGCTCTCCATAAAGGCAAGCAACACGGTTGTGATGGTGACCTCCGTTCGTCTGCTCGTAAAGGCTATGGACAAGGAGGATATGCACTATCCGCTGCACCTCGGAGTGACCGAGGCTGGAGAGGGCGAAGACGGCAGGATAAAGTCGGCAGTGGGTATCGGAGCCTTGCTTACTGAGGGCATCGGCGACACCATCCGTGTGAGTCTCTCTGAAGAACCCGAGGCAGAGATACCGGTGGCAAGGAAGTTGGTAGGCTTTATCGATGAATGTGCTGCAAAGCGTGAAGAGGCACGCATAGAAGGTGATACGCTTTTCCTCGATTTCAACGAAGAAAATCTCGAAGACCTGCAACTGAAGGCTGCAATGGCGGCAGGCGCTTTGCTTATTGATGGCAAGGCAAAGGAACTCACCATATATAATAAAGGTGTAGAACAGAGGGAACTTGCAGACAGTATTCTTCAGGCAGCCCGCGTGCGCTTCACCAAGACGGAGTATATATCATGCCCTGGTTGTGGAAGAACGCTCTACGACCTGCGTGGCACCATAGCAAGGATAAAGGCGGCGGTGAGTGAGGCTGCAAAGACCGATGCACGTTTCAACACCCTAAAGATAGGCATCATGGGCTGCATAGTGAACGGACCTGGTGAGATGGCAGATGCCGACTACGGCTACGTAGGTGCAGGACCAAACAAGATATCGCTCTACAAAGGCAAGGAGTGCGTGGAGAAAGCAATACCCGAAGCCGAGGCGGTGGATAAGCTGCTGGCGTTTATAAAGGAGGACTTGTCATAACACCGTTATACTGACATTTCGTAATTTCGACATACCGACCATTTCGACATATCGACAAAAACAATAAGATAATGGAAAAAATCAAAGAAGCATTTGCAGAAAAACTGCTTGCCGTAAAGGCTATTAAGTTGCAGCCTAACGACCCATTCACATGGGCATCGGGCTGGAAGTCACCAATCTACACTGATAACCGTCAGACACTGGCGTATCCCGCGCTCCGCTCTTTCGTAAAGCAGGAGTTGGTGCATCTCGTTCACACGGAGTTTCCTGAGGCTGAGGCTGTGGCAGGTGTTGCCACAGGTGCCATAGCACAGGGTGCACTTGTTGCCGACGAACTGGAGTTGCCATACTGCTACGTGCGTCCAAAACCGAAAGACCACGGCATGGGTAACCAGATAGAGGGCACGCTGCCCGAGGGTGCCAAGGTGGTGGTTATCGAGGACCTTATCTCCACTGGCGGTTCATCACTCAAGGCTGTCGATGCACTGCGTAAGGCAGGCTTTGAGGTTGTGGGTATGGTGGCATCATACACTTACGGCTTCCCCGTTGCCGAAGAGGCATTCAAGGAGGCTGGCGTAAGGCTCGTAACTCTCTCTGACTACGAGCACACCACAGCTATAGCTGCTAAGACAGGCTATATAAAGGAGGAGGACCTCGCCGTCCTCGCTGAGTGGCGCAAGAGCCCAAACACGTGGAAACAAGAATAGATAATAGATAACAGATTATAGATTATAGATAACATTCTATAAGGTGTACTAAAAAGGAGGTCTCCCAAACGGAAGACCTCCTTTTCTATTTTCTATTATCTATTATCTATCATTCACCTCACCATCTTCTTGCCGCCTATGATAACGATGCCGCGGTAGTTGCTGTCAACTTCCTGTCCAGCGAGGTTATATACCTTTCCGTTCCAGTTAGCGTTAAGGTTAAGGTTAGCGTTAACGTTTTCAACACCTGTACCTTCAGGAACGAAGTTGAAGCCGTAGATCTTTATCTTGGTAGCTTCGCCGAAGAGGTAGTAGGTCTTGCCCTTCGTTACAGGGAAGGTGATGTAGCCGTTATAGGCATCACTTGATATAGAGTTACCAGAGTTTATGGTGGTGCCGTTTGCCTTGAATGATATAGCAGAGCCATTCTCGGTTACATATACCACCTTGCCAGTAAATACGTATGATGCTACGTAGAGTGTACCACTTGAGGTAGGAGTGAAGACATAGTAAGTGCCAGTGGTAGGAACGTTCTTGCTTGAAGAAGAGTAGTTCTTGTTACTAGCATCCTTAGGATTATTGTTACCTCCAGCGAGGTTGCTAAAGCCTTCGCTTGCCATAGCATCGCTTGCAACTACTGACCAGTTGCCATCGTTGCCGTAGGTCATGGTGATATTCTTGCAGGTTATCACCTTGCCGTTATATACATTCTCACCACTTGCTACGATGTAGTTGTTGCCATCGACAAGTTCTGGTGTTTCTGGATTTTCAGGTGTTGGGTCAACAGGATCGTCACCGCCACCACCACCACTGGTAGAATTAAAGAGTGTGGCACCAGCGTATGTGCCCACCTCGGTAGGAACCTTGCTGGCATCAGCTACCGTGTAGCTATATGGCACTGTCACAGTAGAGCCTGATGACTCACCGCTCTTGCCCTCTACGGAGTAGTTGGTGTTCTTCCATGTCACCGCAGTTGCGCCTGATGCGTTAAAGATACTCTTCACACCCTTGGCAAAGTAGTTGCCCTCAATGAGGAACTCGGAGTTCTTACGAGGGTTGATGCAGTTGCCACCTGTGGTGCAGGTGTAGTAGTTGTTGAGCATATGAATCTTACCCACACGTGCCATAGGCATACGCGCCTTACAGTTTGTGCCCCAGTGGTTGAAGGCAAAGGTAGTGTTGAGATATGTTTTTGCCTCACTATCTGACGAACCGATGAGGTTGGTGTTCTGGTGCATGTATGAGCGATCGGTATAGCTGAAGGTACACCAAGAGACAGTGTTGAAGTCGGACTTCACCGTGATGTCGAAGTTGCCGTCCATACCGTCCTGGAAGTCGCAGTGGTCCACCCAGCAGTGCTTGGTGCCGTCAACAAACGATAAGAGGTCGGCACCGCTCACGTCGATAGAACCAGGGCCCTGGAACTTCAGGTTGCGGATGATTATGTTCTCACAACCGCTGAAGCTGAATACGCCAGAGTTGCGGTAAGCCTCGCTTTGGTCGCCCGTCATCTGAATGATGATTTTGCGGGTGTTATACTCTGCCTGTTCGGTTACTTCCGTTCCGTTAGGCAGTTTACCGCCACCACCGCTGGTGCTCATAGAGGGCACGCCGGCCTTGTCGAGTGCGGCGATAATCTCCTGTGAGGCATACCACGTGGTGCACAGTTTGGCGTTATTGATACCAAGGAATGTCTTGTTCTTTACACCGCTCATTCCTATCTTGCTTGAAAGGATAAAGTCGCCCTTTGAGCCATCGAAGATGATGACGCTATAATTATTGATAGCACTCTCTATGGCGCTCCTCATATCCTTGCCCGTGGAGGTGAGTGTTATCACCTTGCTTGAACTTACGCTTGAGGGAACAGGATACGTATAGCATCCGCCACCAGTGATATTATAGGTGGTGTTGGCTGTGCGTGAACTAAGGGTGCAGAATCCGAAAGGCTTATTCAGATCAAGTGAGGAAGTGCCTGTTTCTGCACAGTATGCTGTCACTGCTGAGAGCAGTAACGTTAAAAAACAAAAGAGTCTGCGTGAGACAACTGATTGTAATTTAGGCATAGAATTAATCATTTAGAATAGTATAATTTAAAGAGTATCAATAGGTTTGCGGTTGCAAAGGTACTAAGAAACTTCGAAATACTCAAAAGTTATGGAGTTTTTTTCTCATTTCATAATAATTTAGTACCTTTGCAGGCGCAAAAGTAGGGTATTTAGAATAAAAATAAAAAAAATAACAATGACAAAATACGAAAGTAGTGTAAAGCAGATTGCTGCTACGGTAGAACAGGTATATGGTAAACTGAGCAACCTGGAAAACCTGCGTCCTATAATAGAGAATGCACAGGATAATGAAGCACTGAGGCAGAAGTTGCAGGATGCAGGACAAGATCCCTCGCAGCTTGATCAGTTGAAAAACGTGGAGCTGACAAGCGACCGCCTCGCTGTGCCTGTTGGCATGCTGGGCACTCTCGCACTGCGCATCATAGAGAGAGAGGAAGGTAGGACGATAAAGTTTGAAACCGAGCAGTCGCCTATACAGGCAAACATGTGGATACAGGTACTGCCCACCAGCGAAGTGACTACTGCAGAGGGACAGCAGGGCACCAAGATGCGACTCACACTGAAGGCAGACCTCAACCCTATGGTGAAGATGATGGTGGGCTCAAAACTGCAGGATGGTATCAATAAGTTTGCAGATATGCTCGCCATGCTGAATTATTGTTAGTACAAGGATTGATGAAGAAACTATATATAGAGACATATGGATGTCAGATGAACGTGGCTGACTCGGAGGTAGTGGCAAGCGTGATGCAGATGGCTGGCTACGAGTCGTGCGATACGTTGGACGATGCTGATG
This sequence comes from uncultured Prevotellaceae bacterium, assembly GCA_946187445.1. Lineage (GTDB taxonomy): Bacteria > Bacteroidota > Bacteroidia > Bacteroidales > Bacteroidaceae > Prevotella. Next base: position 8,523 of record CAMHQF010000027.1, on the reverse strand, counting down.
CCGTGTTTCTCAACACTTGCTCGGTGCGAGAGAATGCGGAGAACAAGATATACAATCGTCTGGAGGCACTCAGTCGCGAGAAGAAGAAGCGCGGTGCGCTTATCATAGGTGTGCTGGGATGTATGGCGGAGCGTGTAAAAGACGACCTTATCAACAAGCACCACGCTAACCTCGTGGCAGGACCTGACTCATACATGGCACTGCCCGAACTCATAGCACAGTGCGAGATGGGTATGAATGCCATCGACACGGAACTATCGACCACCGAGACATACAGAGACGTGATGCCTATGAGGGCACACGGCACGCACCTGTCGGGATTTGTGAGCATAATGCGTGGATGCAATAATTTCTGCCACTACTGCATAGTGCCATATACACGAGGCAGGGAGCGAAGCCGTGACGTGGAGAGCATACTGCGAGAGGTGAAAGACCTCGAGGCGCGTGGATTTAAGGAGGTGACACTGCTGGGACAGAATGTAAACTCATATAAGGGGAGTTATAAGGGAGTTAAAGGGGAGTTAAAGGGGAGTGAAAGTGACATTTCTTTTCCTGAATTGCTGAAAAGGGTAGCTGAGGCTGTGCCTGGCATGAGGGTGCGCTTCACTACGTCGCATCCTAAGGATATGAGCGACGAGACGCTGGAGGTGATTGCCAAATACCCCAATGTATGTAAACACATACACCTGCCCGTGCAGAGCGGCAGTGACCGCATACTGAAACTGATGAACCGCAAATATACACGTGAGTGGTACATGGGACGAATAGAGGCTATAAGACGTATAGTGCCCGAGTGTGCCATCACGACAGATATATTCGTAGGCTATCACAGCGAGACGGAGGAGGACCACCAACTGTCGCTGTCATTGATGAGGGAAGTGGGATATGCTTCTGCCTTTATGTTTAAATACAGTGAGAGACCTGGAACATACGCTTCAAAACATCTGCCTGATGATGTGCCTGAGGAGGTCAAGATACGTCGTCTTAATGAGATGATAGCACTGCAGAATGAACTCTCCGCTGCCAGCTACAAGGCTGATGAGGGCAAGACGTTTGAGGTACTCGTGGAAGGTTACAGTAAGCGCAGTCGCCTGCAACTCTGTGGTCGTACGTCACAAAACAAGATGGTTGTATTTGACAAAGGCAACCATCATATAGGTGAAATAGTAAAGGTAAAAATTACGGGCTCTACCAGTGCCACGCTGTTTGGAGAAGAGACAATGGAGAGTGAGTAATTAGTGATTAGAAATTAACAAAGGAATAAAAAAATAAGGTGTAACCCAATCAAGGTTACACCTTATTTTTATATATACATATTATATTTTATTCAGATTTCTTCTCCAGGCGGTTCTCAATCTTGCGGCCCAGGGTAAGATAAGCCACTGGAGCTGCAATGAAGATTGAAGACAGGGTACCGAATACTACGCCCAGTATCATAGCGAATGAGAATGAGCGAATAGAATCGCCACCGAGGAAGAAGATACAGAGCAATACGAGGAGAGTACTCAGTGAGGTGTTCACCGTACGAGCCAGAGTCTGGTTGATAGAGGTGTTGAACACTGACTGTGTATCCCACTTGGTGTGTATCTTGAGGTTCTCACGGATACGGTCGAACACAACCACCTTATCGTTGATAGAGTAACCTATCACGGTAAGGATAGCACCGATGAAGGTCTGGTCGATCTCAAGTGAGAATGGCATCCATCCCCAGCAGAGAGAGTATATGCCGAGCACTACGATGGTATCGACTGCCAGAGCGCAGGTAGAACCTACTGAGAATGCTACGTTGCGGAAACGTACCATGATGTAGATGAAGATAGCTATGAGGGCTATAATTACGCTGATGATAGCACCATAGGTGATATCCTTAGCTACTGATGGACCTACCTTCTGTGAACTGATGATAGAGCCACCCTCGCGTACATCAGGATTCTTGAATGCCTCAACGCTTGCCTGCTTTACCACGCCTTCCTTCTTGAGAGCCTGATAGAGGATTGTCTCTGCCTCGTCGTCAACGGTTGGATCGTTGGACTCTATCTTGTAGTTGGTAGAGATACGTACCGTCTTATTGTCGGTACCGAGGGCAATGACGCTGGTGTTGTAACCCTTGAACGCCTCAGCTACTGCGCCGCGTACCTCCTCAGGCTGTGCTGCCTTGTCGAAGGTTACGACATAGTTGCGACCACCGGTGAAGTCGATAGACTGTGACAGACCGCGAACAATGAAGCTGCATATAAATACCACGATTGCCACACCCACGATGGTGAAGGTCTTGCGGTACATGGACATGAACTTGATGTCGAGTCCCTGAAGGAGGTTCTTAGAGAAGCGTGTGGTGAAGTTCTGATTCAGCCACTTGTCCTTTGCAAGACGGTTTTCGTAAACCAGACGTGTGAGGAATACAGCGGTGAAGAATGAACAGATGATACCGATGATCCATGTGGTAGCGAAGCCACGGATAGGACCTGTACCGAAGACATAGAGGATAACACCCGTGATGATAGATGTGAGGTTAGAGTCAAAGATAGCAGAGAAAGCATTCTCGTAACCCTTCTGCAGAGCCTGTTTGATGCCGAGACCACCCTTCAGTTCTTCCTTGATACGTTCGTAGATAAGCACGTTGGCATCCACTGCGGTACCTAATGAGAGCACCATACCAGCGATACCAGACATAGTCAGAGCAGCCTGGAACGATGTCAGTATGCCGAGTGTGAAGAAGAGGTTGACTACAAGTGCGCAGTTTGCCATCATGCCTGGGATGAAGTCATACATGCAAATCATGTATATCATCAGCAGTACGAAGGCAATGATGAATGAGATGATACCCTGCTGGATAGACTGTGCACCGAGTGTAGGACCAACCACCTCTTCCTGTACTATACGTGCAGGAGCAGGCATACGACCTGACTTCAGTGTGTTGGCAAGATCCTTAGTATCCTCAATGGTGAAGTTACCAGTAATCTGTGAATTACCACCAGATATCTCGCCGTTTACACGTGGAGCAGAGTAAACCACGCCATCGAGCACGATAGCGATAGCCTTGCCCACATTCTGTTTGGTGAGCTGAGCCCATAGGCGCGCACCTTCGTTGTTCATTGACATGCTGACGCATGGATGACCGAAGTTGTCAAACTCGTCGCGTGCATCGGTGATGACATCACCCTCAAGTGGTGCACGGCCTGATGTAGAAGTAACCTTCAGAGCGTGGAGTTCGAATATATTCTTTGTGCCGTCAAGAGGCTTTGCAGACCACAGCAGCTTCACGTCAGAAGGTATGATTTTCTTTGCCTCGCTGCTATAGATAGCCTTGTTGATCTCAGCAGTATCACGCTCATGAGCGTAACCAACTGTTGAAAGGCTCTGACCACGTACAGGCTCGAAGATGGCGAAGAGTGGATGCTGCTTCTTTGCCTGAGCGATAGCAGCCTCGTTGGCAACCTTGTTGTCGGCAACCTCAGGCTTAGCCTCTTCGGTCTTCTTAAGTTCAAACTTAGAAGAAGCTTCCTTCTTTACAGTGTCGGCAGCAGCCTGTGCAACTTCCTTGGCAGGTTCAGCCTTTGTGCTGTCAGCCTCCTCGGTTGTCTTGCCTGATGCTATGTTGGCAAGCTGAGTATCGAGCTGCTGTAGGTAAGGCAGTACCTCCTGTGCGTTGTATGTCTCCCAGAATTCGAGGTTAGCCGAACCCTGGAGCAACTTACGTACTCGTTCTGGCTCCTTCACGCCAGGCATCTCCACCATGAGACGGCCTTCCTGACCTTCGAGTTTCTGTATGTTTGGTTGTACTACGCCGAACTTATCGATACGGTTGCGTACCACGTTGTACGAGTTGTCGATAGCTGACTGCACCTCAGCGCGCAGGGCTGCCTCAACCTCGCTGTCTGTTGACTTTGTTGACACCTTGCCCTTCAACTGCTGTGTGGCAAATACCTCAGCGAGTCTGTGGCCGGGAGCATTCTTGTGGTAAGCATTGATAAAGAGGGTGATGAAGTCCTTCTGACTTGTCTCCTCCTCCTTCTTGGCTTCCTCGAGTGACTTCTTGTAAGCTGCATCAGTCTTGTGGTCAGCGAGCACATCAACTACGTCAGGCACACTGATTTCGAGGATTACGTTCATACCGCCCTTCAGGTCCAGACCCAGACCAATCTGAGTCTCCAGACACTGCTGATATGAATATACGCCGAGGTACTTCACACTGTCCTTGTAGTTCTGTTGCTCTACAGGGTCGCTGATCTTAGCTGCCTGAGAGTCGAAATAACTTGTGGCAGCTGAGAACGAAAGGTAGAAGATACTTGCAAGCGTCAGCAGTATGGCGGTTACAATTACAATTCCTTTGTTTTGCATTTTTTTAAGTTAGTTTTTTATTATTTTTTGTTGTTATTTGCCTTCCGATAAGTGTCTAAACGGCACAATTACGCAATATAATGTGTGCAAAGGTAATAAAAATCTTGCAAATAACGAAACTTTTTCCACTTAATCTTTAGATTAAACAAAAAAATGCCCCGCACATAGGGTTGGAGGGGTGTGCGGGGCGGGGGATGCTCCCCTGGGGAAGGGGAGCGGGAGGGAGAAATGTTTTACAACTAAGGTCCTGCAGCGACATTCCAGACATTGTTAGTCCAGAACGAAGTTGCTTTGGACCCAGCTTACAGCTGAGGTCCTGCAGCGACTAACGCCTTGCCAGCCTCGTTGTTAGTATATTTGCCGAAGTTCTTGATGAAGCGTGCAGCGAGGTCCTTAGCCTTCTCTTCCCACTGTGATGCGTCAGCGTATGTGTCGCGTGGGTCGAGGATTGCTGGGTCAACACCAGGAAGTTCTGTTGGAACTTCGAAGCCGAACATAGGAATCTTCTTCGTAGGAGCCTCATTGATAGCGCCTGAGAGGATAGCATCGATGATGCCGCGTGTATCCTTGATAGAGATACGCTTGCCTGTACCGTTCCAACCAGTGTTAACGAGGTATGCCTTTGCACCGCTCATGTTCATCTTCTTCACTAGTTCCTGAGCGTACTTTGTTGGGTGGAGCTCAAGGAATGCCTGGCCGAAACAAGCTGAGAATGTTGGTGTAGGCTCGGTGATGCCGCGCTCTGTACCTGCCAGCTTAGCTGTGAAGCCAGAGAGGAAGTAGTACTGTGTCTGCTCTGGGGTGAGGATAGACACTGGAGGCAATACTCCGAATGCGTCAGCTGAGAGGAAGATAACCTGCTTTGCAGCTGGTGCTGATGAACCTGGCTGTATGTTGTTGATGTGGTTGATAGGATAAGAAACACGAGTGTTCTCAGTAACGCTCTTGTCAGCGAAGTCGATCTTGCCGTCCTTGTCAACTGTTACGTTCTCAAGGAGAGCGTTGCGCTTGATAGCATTGTAGATATCAGGCTCTGACTCCTTGTCGAGGTTGATAACTTTGGCATAGCAGCCACCCTCGAAGTTGAATACGCCGTTGTCGTCCCATCCGTGCTCGTCGTCACCGATAAGGCGACGCTTAGGATCGGTAGAGAGGGTAGTCTTACCTGTACCAGAGAGACCGAAGAAAATAGCGGTGTTCTCACCGTTCATGTCGCAGTTTGCAGAGCAGTGCATAGAAGCGATACCCTGGAGTGGGAGGTAGTAGTTCATCATAGAGAACATACCCTTCTTCATCTCACCGCCGTACCATGTATTGATGATAACCTGCTCACGTGTAGTGGTGTTGAATGCTACGCAGGTCTCAGAGTTCAGACCGAGTTCCTTGTAGTTCTCTACCTTAGCCTTTGAAGCGTTGTAGATAACGAAGTTTGGCTCGAAGTTAGCGAGCTCCTCCTCTGTTGGCTGGATGAACATGTTGGTAACGAAGTGTGCCTGCCATGCTACCTCAACGATGAAGCGTACTGCAAGACGTGTAGCCTTGTTAGCACCGCAGAATGCGTCAACAACGTAGAGCTGCTTGTTGGAAAGCTCGTTCTTTGCTATATCCTTTACCTTTGCCCAAACATCTTCAGACATTGGGTGGTTATCGTTCTTGTAGTCTTCTGATGTCCACCATACGTTGTCGTGTGATTGTGCATCGTCAACGATGTACTTGTCCTTAGGAGAACGGCCAGTGAAGATACCTGTCATCACGTTGACAGCGCCGAGTTCTGTTACCTGACCTACCTCGAATCCCTCGAGACCAGCCTTTGTCTCCTCCTCGAACAGCTGCTCGTAGGAAGGGTTGTGGGCTATCACTGTAGAGCCAGTGATACCATACTGTGTCAAATCTAATGTTGCCATTTGTCGTTATAAAATATTGAATGAATAATCTTTTTACCTTAATTAGCTTCGCGCCAGTTTGGCGCAAAGGTACTAAAAATATCCGACTTGGCAAAAAAATATAGTGGTAAAACCGCTTTTTTGCTATTGTTTTACCACTTATTAAGTCTTTTTGTAACGTCTATATTGCAGTTTTCTGGCTTTTTGATTACAAATCGCCTATTGGCACGTTGCGCAGTACTACCTTGCCGCCGTCTATCACCACGTTGTCGGGAATGGTGGTGAGTGCAAATGTCTTGATGAGCGGATTGGCCCACTGCGACTCATCACTCAGCATGGTGACGCCTGTGGCATCGCATCGTCCCTTCATATCCTCTGCCACCTTTCTGTCAGCGTCGAGACATATGGCCATTACTCTCGCTACGGGCTTTGCCTCTGCCTTGTTTTTCTTCATGATGGTAAGGGGTTCGCCGCTTCTTTGTCTCGCTGCAAGGCGTCGTAGCATGTTCTGGCTGTCATAGCTCCATGAGGCGCATGTCATCACTACGGTGACACCCTCTTGCAACATCTTCTCGCTATATTTATTACCGTCGATATCGGTAGTCTCAAAGTGTTCTATCCTGTCGCCCACCGTCAGCGTTCCCATGGCAGAGAGTTGGTTATACAATCGCTTGACCTTCACGTTGTCAGGCGATTTTTTCATCATGGTCTGAAGAAGGTTTACCGCACACTTCACGTCAGTGTCAGTGTACGAGAGACATTGTGACTTGATGAGCCACAGCAGTATTTCATCTGCATACTGTCCTGACTGCACGGCATCGGCAGTAATCCGCTTCATCTCGGTGGGTGTGGCATCCAGATGTTCTGTTCTGAAGAGTGTAAAGTCCTCATTCACTTTGGTGCCCTTCACCTCTACCTCGCGCAGGCGCGCTGCGTCACCTTTTATAGATATGCTCGCTCCAGGTTCGACGAATACCGGCAATTGTGAGTAATTAGGAAACACCATTATCAACGTTCCCTCGCGGCTAATCTCCCTTTCATACTCAAATCTTCCACCATGCACCGTGATAGTGTCAATGCCGTCGATCGTGCCGTCGGTACTATACACATAGAACGTCGCCTGATTCATGTGAAGCAGTCTGCCCTCTATACTCACCTCATCGCCTCCGCCAGAACAGGAGGATAATAGCAACAGTAAGAAAATTGAAAATTGAAAATTGAAAATTGAAAAGCTAAAATCATGATTGCATAAAGACCTATTCTTGATTTTTCCAAGAGTCTTACACAAATTACTTGCGGTAATCATAACGTTCAATTTTCAATTTTCAATTAGAACAAGTGCCGCGAGCGGGACTCGAACCCGCACGACCTTTTCGGGTCAAGGGATTTTAAGTCCCTCGTGTCTACCAATTCCACCATTGCGGCAGCCATTATGGTGTGCTTAGTAAAGCACGTGCAAAGTTACGATATTTTTTTTTATTACGCAACAAAAAGTAAAAATAAAAAAGCGTGCGCTAATAAAGACGCACGCTTTTACCTTCCGTTCACTACTCTAAGGAACCTACCGTCATAGGTAGCATTATAATAAAGGTCTAGTCCGTTGCCGGAAATGGAGAGGTCATAGGGGGTGCCACACACTGGGCACTTCACGCTTCGTGTGTTGCCGTTCCATTGCAGTTTTGCTTTGGCATTGTTTTCGCAACGCGGGCAATGGCGGTCGAAGGCAAGGATTTTACCTTCTATAGCGCTGTAGCCTATGAGCAGTCCGTTGTCCCATCCTATCACAAGACTCTCCACTGTTGGTTCGATGCCTGTGGTATATGCGTATGGAGAATTTTCGTCGGTAGTGCCGTATTTCTCCACAAACACTTTGTTGACCCCTTTGTGAGGACCTTTATATACGAGACAGAAGCCGTTGTCGCCTGTTATGGAACCCATCAGGACTGTAGAGGGATGCATCTCAGTGCTGAATATGAAGTAGCACTGATGCCCCGAATAAGTGTTTTCAACATTACACGACGTGAGCAACACTGCACAAATTACCAAATTAACAAATTGGCAAACTGACAAATTGTGATTACCTATTGACTTGCCTGTTTTTAATATGCGTGCAATATACTTCGTGCTAATCATAATTGTGAATTATGAATTGTGAATTATGAATTGTGAATGAGTTTCTCCACCGCCTCATCAACTTTCTTGAAGTTGAAGCCATCGAGTATCTGCTGCATGAGCGCCTTGATGCGGTCGTTGCACAGGTTGCCGATAGAGCCCTCGTGGGTGTGGTGTATGTTCTTGT
>CAMHQF010000026.1:0-26982 GCA_946187445.1 uncultured Prevotellaceae bacterium | reverse complement strand
TCATCTCAGTGAACAACGACCCCGAGGCTCCTATCAATACCATCGCCGACTATGTGATTAACGGCACGGTGGAAGAGGTGGTGCCGAAGATGATAAAGTATTACAAACAGAATAACAAGTAAAGGAAATGGCAAACTTTTATACTGACAATCCCGAGATTAAGTTTCACTTGAGCCATCCTTTGCTCAAGCATATAGTAGAACTGAAAGAACGTGGCTATGCCGATGCCGACAAGTATGACTATGCTCCTGCCGACTTTGAAGAGGCAATGGAGAACTACGACAAGGTATTGGAACTGGCTGGCGACGTGAGTGCAAACGTCATAGCACCTAACGCTGAGAGCGTGGATGCTGAGGGACCTCGATGCGAGAACGGCAGAATGATATATGCCTCTAAGACCTACGAGAACCTTGACGCTACCATCAAGGCTGGTCTGAACGGCGTCACCATGCCCCGCCGCTACGGTGGTCTGAACTTCCCGATGGCTATCTACTCAGCCATCAACGAGATGATAGCAGCTGGCGACACTGGTTTTGAGAATATATGGTCACTGCAGGATTGTATCGAGACACTCTATGAGTTTGGTGACGAAGACCAGCGTCAGCGCTATGTGCCACGAGTGTGCCAGGGCGAGACGATGTCAATGGACCTCACAGAGCCTGATGCTGGTTCAGACCTGCAGTCGGTGATGCTCAAGGCTACATACGACGAGGAGAATAAGTGCTGGAGACTGAACGGCTGTAAGCGTTTCATCACCAATGGCGACTCAGACATACACCTCGTATTGGCTCGTTCGGTAGAGGGTACTCGTGACGGTCGCGGACTGTCAATGTTCATCTACGACAAGCGTGACGGAGGTGTTGACGTTCGCCGTATAGAGAACAAACTCGGCATACATGGTTCGCCAACCTGCGAGCTGGTATATAAGAACGCTAAGGCAGAGCTCTGCGGTTCAGAGAAACTGGGACTTATCAAGTACGTGATGGGCTTGATGAACGGTGCCCGTCTGGGTATAGCAGGTCAGTCAACAGGTACCAGCCAGATGGCATATAACGAGGCACTGGCTTATGCCAAGGATCGTAAGCAGTTTGGCAAGGCTATCATCAACTTCCCTGCTGTATATGACATGCTCGCAATAATGAAGGCTAAGCTCGATGCAGGTCGTTCACTGTATTATGCTACCTCACGTTTCGTTGACGTCTATAAGACCCTCGAAGACATAGAGCGCGAGCGCAAACTCACTGGCGAGAAACTCACGGCTGAGGAGCGTACGGAGTGCAAGACCTTCTCTAAGCTTGCTGATGCCTTCACGCCTATTGCCAAGGGTATGACATCGGAGTATGCCAACCAGAACGCATACGACGGCATACAGGTGCATGGCGGTTCAGGCTTCATGCTCGAGTATGCTTGTCAGCGTCTGTATCGTGATGCCCGCATCCTCACCATATACGAGGGAACGACACAGTTGCAGACTGTTGCTGCAGGTCGCTATATCACCAACGGTTTCTATGGTCAGATAATCGAGGGCTTCCTGGCTCAGGGTGAGGCGGGTTACGCATTGGCTAATGCCACTGCGTACGAAAACGAAACGCTTTGCTACGAAAACGAAAACTGGTGCTCTGCCGAGCTGCTGCCTCAGAAGGAGCGCATAGCCAAGATGGCTGAGAAGTATAACGCTGCTGTTGCCTATGTCAACGACCAGAAGAACGACGAGCTGAAGGACCTCTGCATTCGTCACCTCTACGAGATGGCTGGCGGCATCATCATGGCTCTCCTGTTGTTAGGCGATGCAAGCAAGGATGCTGACCTCTTCGCTAAGTCAGCTAAGGTTTACACCCGTTACGCTGCCGCTGAGGTAGAGAAACACTACGACTTCGTAATGTCATGCACAGAGGCAGACCTTGCTGATTATCGTGCTAACTAATATCATCATCATAACGTATTTTCTGTTGCTCCTTGGGGTCAGTCATCTGACGACCTTAAGGAGCAATAACGTTTCGTCAAACAACTCTTTCTTTAGGGGAGAACGGCAGTCACCGTGGTACATGGTGGCATTTGGCATGGTGGGTGCGAGCATATCAGGTGTAACGTTTGTCAGTGTGCCAGGCATGGTGCTACACTCCGATATGACCTACCTGCAGACATGCATGGGTTTCATACTGGGTTATTTCGTCGTGGCGTTTGTGCTACTGCCCATATACTACAGGATGAACCTCACCAGTATATACACCGTACTCAGGAGTATCAGCGATGAGGCTTATAAGACGGGTGCCGCCATATTCATTTTCTCAAAGCTATTGAGTACTGCGGCGAAGTTTTTTGTGCCGTGCTATATCATCTCGATGGTTCTGGGCACCAATTTCTACATTACCACCATAATGTTTTTTGTGCTCATTTGGCTCTACACGCGAAAAGGAGGCATTAAGACGCTGGTGTGGACGGATGCCGTGCAGACGCTCTGTATGCTTGTAGCATTAGGACTCATTATATATAATGTGTATGGTGCCCTTTTCAACTATCAATTGTCAATTCTGAATTTAAAAGAATGCCTCTCAGTTGTTGCAGCAAGCGACTACTCCAAGGTCTTTGAGTTTGCCGACTGGCATAGTCCCAACAATTTCTTCAAGTGCTTTATCTCGGGCATCTTTATTGTGGTGGTGATGACAGGACTTGATCAGGACATGATGCAGAAAAACCTCACTTGCAAGAACCTGCGCGAAGCACAGAAGGATATGTGCACCTATGGCTTTGCATTTCTGCCTGTGAATGCATTGTTCCTCGTACTTGGCATAATGCTCACCATGCTCTATGCAAAACAGGGAATGGCATTGCCCGAAAAACCAGATGCGCTGTTGAGCGGCTATGTGCTTGGAGGCGGAGAATTGCTGGTTGCGGTATTCCTCATCGGCATTATGTCCACCTCATTCTCCACTATAGATTCATCGCTCACGGCTCTCACCACCTCGTTTTGTGTGGATATAATGGACAAGGAGCAAGACGAAGGCCTGCGCAGGCGTGTGCATTTTCTTATGGCGGTTATGCTCATCATCTGCACCATGGCATTTGGAATGTTCAATACCACATCGCTTATCGACACGATATATCGACTCGTCAGTTATACATACGGTCCGCTGTTGGGACTGTTTGCGTATGCCCTGACAGACTCACCCCCAGCCCCTCTCTTCAAGAGAGGGGAGGAGCAACAAAAGCCCTCATTAATTTCCTCACGAGAAGGTAATACATTTTCCCCCCCTCTCTTGAAGAGAGGGGCTGGGGGTGAGTCTTTCATCTGCCTCGCTTCGCCCCTCATTTGTTTTCTCCTTGATATGATGGTACCGAAGCTCACGGGCTATCACTTTGGCTATGAGTTGCTGCTCATCAATGGGTTGATAACGTACATGGGGTTGATAGTGGGGCAAAGAGTTCAAAGGTTCAAAGATTTATGGGTTCAAAAGTTTAAGAGTTCAAAAGTTCAATAGAGTATGAAAACAATGATAATCACAGGCGGTAGTTCTGGCATAGGCAAGGCTACTGCAGAACTTTTCGCCAAGAATGGTTACAAAGTTTACGAACTGTCAAGGCGTGCTCCCTCAGAGGTTTATGAAGGCATAACCCACGTGACGTGTGATGTGACAGATGCTGAGGCTTGCAAGAAAGCGGTGGAGCAGGTGATAGCAGCTGAGGGCAAGATGGATGTGCTCATCAGTAATGCTGGCATGGGTATATCAGGAGCGGTGGAGTTTACCACTGCTGAGGATATGCATCGCCAGATGGAGGTAAACTTCTTTGGCGCTGTCAATATCACGCAGGCGGTGCTGCCATATATGCGCAAAGAGCAGAGAGGTACCATCATCTTTGTGAGCAGTGTGATGGCAGCATACGGACTGCCCTTCCAGGCGTTCTACAGCGCCTCTAAGTTCGCTATCAACGGTTTTGCCCAGGCTCTGACCAACGAGGTGCGACCTTTCAGAATAAAGGTGGCAGTACTGATGCCGGGTGACGTGAAGACGGGATTTACCGATGCCCGCAAGAAGGAGCTGTTGGGCTGTGCGGAATATCCACATATGGTGAAGGCTGTGGAGACTATGGAACATGACGAACAGCATGGTATTGCGCCAGAACGCATGGCGAAGAAACTCCTCAAACTTGCCAACAGCAACAATCCTGAACCTACCAGCACCGTAGGACTGATGTATAAGTTTTTTCTCCTGCTCGGCAGGATATTCCCCCAGAGGCTCATCAACTATGTTATCGGCAAGATGTACTAAAAATCCTAAAAAGTGGGTATTGCCCACATGAAAAAAAGGAAGTACCTTTGCACTCGGAAATTGAACAAAGGAATTTATTATAAAAAGAAACGTATTCAGGTATGAAGAAAATCTTTACACTTATCATTGCCCTCGTGGCAACACTTTCGGCAATGGCACAGGGACATGGTGCCATGAATTTTGTGGGTACGAGCACTTTCTATGTAGTGCAGATGCAGACTGCCACCACCACCCAGACGGAGAATGACAAGGTGACGTTAACCTTGACGGGTGAGGGCAGCAAACTGGCTTCTATCGTCATTCCCGACATGCAGTATGATATGAACGGCAACATTATGACCATCAAGTCGTTTACTGCCAACAGCGGCGTAGAATATGCTATGACGGGTTCGTATATGACTGGTGATATGGCGTTTGAGTGGGCTGAGGGCGACTTCTCAACCACCACCACAGGTGCTGACGGCAACACAAAGAATGTTGCAGGCAAGATTAGTGCTAAGTATGCACATAATGCCAAGCAACTGGAGGTGTCATTGAACTTTACATATGGTGCTATGCCGTTTGAGATACACTACGAGATGACGGGCAACTACGTACAGACTGCAGGAGTAAATAACCTTAACTCCCTCTCCCAGGGAGAGGGCTGGGGTGAGGCTTACAACCTCGCCGGTCAGCGTGTAGGCAATGATGCCAAGGGAATGCTTATCATCGGTGGAAAGAAAGTAATAAGATAAGTGACAGGCAGTAGAAGTCACATATTCAATATTATAGTAGCCTGTGGGATGCTCATGGCACTCTCAGCATGCAATGGCGTAATGGATGGCATATACGATGACCCTCCCACGCCAGCAGAGGGCGACATCTATATCGATGCTACCAGTTGGACTCAGTGGCACTATATATGCCTACATGACGGAAGTGTCGTCACTTATGACATCCCTACCGCAGAGGTAGCCTCATTCGACAGCGACGGTACGGGCATATACACCTATTGGTATGATGTGTTTGGCGAAGGAGTAAGCAAATACGAACTGCGTGACAAATACCCCACGGAGCATCAGCCTGAGCCCGACCATTGGGATATCGCCGTGCATCGCAATAATGTGCGTACCAACGGCGGTGCAGTATATCAGACCTCCGTGAGTGATATCAGCAGCATAGGCTCTGCCACCAGTTTCTCTACCATGCCTTTCGTAGAGGATACCTGGAATGAGACCGATGTATGGGCAGTTCAGACGCAGATGTTGGAGGGACTGGTGGGTAACCAACGCATAAAGATTAACACTGAGTTGGGTAAGTGGCTCACTATGGACATTCCACCCATGCCACCAACATTCGGTCATAACGACCGCGTATTCATACTCCGTCTGAGCGACGGCACCTATGCTGCACTGCGTCTGAAGAACTACAAGACGCCTGACAGTCGCAACTGCGGCTTGACGGTAGAATATAAGTATCCGCTGTAAAAAAGACTCACCCCTAACCCCTCTCTGTTTAGAGAGGGGAACATATAGAAAAAGTATTTGAAGTTTTTAATAGAAAACATAAGAATATTAATTGTAATATTCCTGTTGGCATTGCATATTACTCACCTCTCTGCAAGAGAGAGGCAGGGGGAAAGTGCAGAGGAAAGCATGGACAGCATATCACTCTCCGATGTCGTAATCACTGGCACACGCACTCCTAAGTCGCTGAAGGACACCCCTGTGCCTACCCGTTTGATAACATACAAGGATATAGAGCGTGCCGATGCCACCAATGTGCAGGACCTCTTGCAACAGGAGATGCCTGGCGTGGAGTTCTCCTATGCCATGAATCAGCAGGTGAACCTCAATCTGTCGGGCTTCGGCGGTCAGAGCATACTTTTCCTTGTTGATGGCGAACGTCTTGCTGGTGAGACAATGGACAATATAGACTTCAAACGTCTCACTATGGCTGACGTACAGTGTATAGAGATAGTGAGAGGTGCCGCTTCTGCGCTCTATGGCAGTAATGCTGGTGGTGGAGTGATAAACATAATCACGAGGGAGGATACACGTCCGTGGTCCCTACGTCTTGACTCACGTTGGTCCCGTCATCACGGTCAGCGCTATGGTGTGCAGTTTGGCATGAATCAAGGCCGCTGGAACAATCTTCTTACTTCTACCTTCAGTAGTGTTGACGGCTATAAGGTGAGTAGTGCTCCCAATCCTCAGACCCGTGTGTATAGTGAGGTGTTCGGAGAGAAGGTGGTTAGCGTGAAAGATCGTCTTATCTTTCGTGCCGCCGACAATGTGAAACTCATGGGCAGATTGGGATATTTCTTCCGTCAGGTGCCACGTGTTGTCACGGAACCAGAACGTTATCGCGATTTATCGGCAGGATTGAGGGGTATATGGGATATTTCGAAGAATGACAATCTCGAACTCGCCTATTCTTTTGATCAGTATGACAAGTCGTCAAAGCAGCAGGCTCTGGGACTCGACATACGCACATATAGCAACGTGCAGAACAGTGTGCATGGACTCTTTACACATAGAACGGGAACGTTAACGGGAACGGGGGCTCTTACTCTCGGTTTTGACTACATGCGTGACTACCTCTACAACAACAAACTCGAGAAGTCGCGACACTATCAGCACTCTTTTGATGCCTTTGCTCAATACGACTGGAACATAAGTAGTCGATGGGAACTCGTCAGTGCCCTGCGCTACGATTATTTCTCTGATGGCAATATGTCAAGAGTAACCCCAAAGCTCTCCGCCCGCTATAAGACTCCTCACTTTGGGGAAGGTTGGGAGGGAGTCTTTCGTGCCTCCTACGGTATGGGTTTCCGTGCTCCGTCGCTCAAGGAGAAATACTACGACTTCGACATGGCTGGCATTTGGATTATCACTGGCAATCCAGACCTCAAACCCGAGACGAGCCACAATGTCAATGCCTCAATGGAGTTGGGCAATGATAGATGCGACTTCATGCTCATGGGCTTTTATAATAGTGTGCGCAACAAGATTGCCACTGGCGTGCCCATCGATGGCAGGCTGCCTTACGTTAACCTCAACCGCTATCACGTCTATGGAGGGGAATTGTCAGGGCGCTATGTCCTCTCTCCCACAGAAAAAGGAAAGTGGAGAAGCACCCTTCGCTTTGCCTATGCCTATACAAAGGAGTTACTGCCCAAGACTGATGACGGCATCGAGACAAACAACCAGTATATCCCGGCACGTCCGCATTCCTTCACGTGTGAAGGCACCTACGACAGAGATTTTTCCTCACACTACACCCTTAGCCTCACCCTTAGCGGCAGGTTCCTCTCCTCCGTCAGCAATACGGAGTACATAGATTATTACGATGTCAGCAAAGGAACCACCTCTGTTCACTATCCAGCCTACAGTCTGTGGAAACTCAGCATTGTCCAGCATCTGTGGCAGAAGGTAAGAATCACCCTCGCATTTGACAACCTCTTCAATTATAAACCACGGTATTATTACTACAATGCTCCCATCACTGACGGCATGGATGTAATGCTCGGGTTAAGCGTGGAGCTTTAGGTTATAGATAACAGATTATAGATTATAGAATAATAGATGAAACCCCTATTTTCCTTTCTTATAGTCCTTCTGCTAATGCCGCTCGGACATGCACTGATGATCTTGATGGAGCACTTTATGACACCCACCGCTTTACACTACGGAGCTTTCCTGATGGGTTTTATTGGACTCGTTATCACTATCGTCGGAATGTTCAGACAGGGTGATACCCGTCAAACCATCTACGGCATTACGGGTGCTATGCTCTTTTGGACCGGTTGGGTGGAGTTTCTCTTTGCCTACTACGCTCAGCGTTATGGTGTGCACTGTGATCTGGTGGGTTCAGGCATGGTGCAGACCACCACCCACTACATTGACGGCATCGGTGTAAGTCATGATTTCCTCGTCAACGGTCAGCCTCTCGACAGTTTCTCGCGTCAGGAAATCAAGGCACTCCGTGGTTCACGTCCTGAATATCTCATCCTACCCGCCACTTTCGGTTTGTGGGTTATGGTGATGCTCTTCTACATTTTCCGTACCCGCACTGGGTGTGATTTTCTGAACTGGATACAGCGAAAGATCCGTCATGTCGACACATCGACATGTCGAAATATAGAAAATGCCCTTCATCTTACCCCTTCAACAGGTGGAGGATCTTCCCTCACCGTCTTCATGCAGTGGAACGTCATGATGTGGGGCAGTTACCTGTTGCTGATGTTCTGCTATGACCCTGTGTTCCTCGGCTCACGTCATCCCCTTACCCTCGCCATCGGCATACTGGCACTCGTTGCCTCTCTCTTCATGCTGCGCCGTCAGATGCGCATCAAGTCGTGGGGTAGGAGCATCCGCTACGCCCTCGCCACCGTCATTGTCTTCTGGACTTTCGTAGAAGTGATGGCTCGCAACGGACTGCTCAACGAGATATGGGTTGACCCTATGGCACACATCACTGAGATGCTCATTATTCTCATTACTTTCGTTATTTCCGTACTTGTCTGTCGTTTCTCGCACTTTTAGAGAGTTTATTAGTATATAAAAAAGTTCGGCTTGAAAAGAGGGCGGCGTTTCACAACGCCGTCCTCTACTGATTAATTATCAAAAAGTGCAAAGATATTTTTTATTGGTATAATCAAAGTTTGGTGATGAGCCCTAACTTAGATTCACGAAGGAATTTCACTATGTTGCGAATCTCCTTGCCGTCAGGAATCTGCTGCTCTATCTGGCGACATACGTCGAGAATGTCGTTTTGGCCATTGAACACCAAACGATAGGCATTGGCTATGTGGGCTATGACCTTCTCATCCTTACCCAGACGTTCCATGGTATGCGAATTGACTCCGGCATACTCTATAGGGTTGTTGATGGCTATGATGTATGGTGGTACATCCTTGGTGACAAAGGCATTAGCACCCACCATAGAGTCTCTGCCTATGCGCGCAAAGGCATTGATCACCACGTTGGTGGAAAGGATTACATCATCCTCTATTACCACCTTGCCTGCTATCTTGCAGCCGTAGCCAATAACGTTGTCATAGCCTACCTGCACATCGTGGCAGACGTGTACGCCCTCCATGAAGAAGTTGTTATCGGCTATGCGAGTAGCTGTGAGCCCATCAATGCCTGAGGAACGTGCTATGGTGACATTCTCACGGATAATGTTGTTATTGCCTATGATGGTAAGGGTATTGCCACCATGATATTTGAAATCCTGAGGTATGGCACTGATGACGGAGCCTTGATGCACCTTGTTGTTCTTGCCCATGCGCGTACCGTTCATTATACTGGTGAAAGGATAGATGACGCAATCGTCGTCTATCTCCACGTCGCCCTCTACGTAGGCAAAAGGCATGATCGTTACATCCTTGCCTATTTTAGCCTTGGGGTCTATGTATGCTTTGTCAGAAATCATATTTCTTAGGAGTTTAAGGAGTTAAAGGAGTTATCGCGGCTTGCAGCCGCTAAGGAGTTAAAAGACAATAGTGAGTGCCTCAACTGTCAACTATCAACTATCAACTGTCAACTATCAACTATCAACTATCAACTATCGTCCTCCTCCGAGTGCGCTGTAGAGGTTTACTACGGCTTGCATCTTGTTGAAGTCATCGACTACTTGTGATATCTCGGCATTGAGGAGTGATGACTGTGCGGTGAGTACCTCGAGGTATGAGCTGGAGCCCATGCGATACAGCTGCAGGGTATAGTCAACACCCTTGGTGAGAGCTTCTACCTGCTGGCGGTCGAGGTCGCCGCTCTGGCGTGCAGAGTTATATTCTACAAGGCTGTTGCTTACTTCGGCACCTGCATTGAGTACTGACTGACGCCAGTCACGCTCTGCTACTTCGTAGTCGAGTTTTGCCACCTTGAGTTCGGCAATGAGCCTACCATTCTGGAAGATAGGCTGCGTAAGTCCTGCTACGAAATTGGCGAGCAGTTGTCCTGGGTTGGCGATGGTGCTGCCAAGGCTGTTTGTGAACGAGCCTGTGCCGCTTATGGTTACCTTGGGATAGAAATTGCTACGAGCGTTCTCTACTGAATAGAAGCATGCTGCGAGTTTCATCTCGGCAGCGTGAACATCAGGACGGTTTCGCAGCAGGGCTATGGAGCATCCTGTGCTAAACTGTTCTGGCAGCGTCTGGTCTGCGAGTTTTCCTCGTGCTATGGTCTGGGCAGACTGTCCAATAAGGAGCGAAAGTGCGTTTTCCACTTCTCGTATCTGACGGCGCATATCAACTATGTCGGCCTTTACTCCGAGGTTGGCTGCTCTGGCACTTACCACGCTGGTTTCCTTGGCACCACGCAGTTCCTTCTGGAGCTTCATCATCTCATAAGTCTCGCCTGTGAGCTTATCCATATCATTGAGAATCTCAAGTTGACGGTCGAGCATTAGGAGAGTATAGTAACTGTTAGCCACGCCACAGATGACCTTCGAACGTGTTACGTGCTCCATATCTTTCGCCATGGCGAGGTTCATCTCGGCATTACGTTTTTTTGAAAGTATTCCACCAAAGATATCTACCGTCCATGAGGCTGAAATAGGGAGGGCGTATGACTTGGACCAATCGGATTTGCGGTCGCCTGTGACCACCTTACTGAGGGTGCCCGATGGTGAGAACACCACTGACGGGAGAAAGGCGAGGCGTGCACAGGAGAGGGCTGCTTCAAGTTTCTGGACATTGGCAGCAGCGGCATAGATATCGTTGTTGTTTTCCAATCCCTTATATATGAGCGACTGCAACTGAGGGTCAGTGAACACTTCCTGCCAAGCCACATCGCCGAAACTCGTGGTATCGGCAGAGGCTGGCAGTTGCTTAGTAATGTCGGCAGTATCGCGCACTATACCATCAACGCTGACATCGGGACGTTGGTACTTCTTGTAAAGTCCGCAACCAGTTAACGATGAAAGTGCGAATGCACCTACTATTATAATGTATATACTTTTCTTCATCACTTTACGTAATTACCTTTAATCTCTGAGATATGCTTATCCTTTGGCATGGTGTACTGCGCCAGTTCAGCCTCTACAGCAGAATTGAGATTTTCCTCAAACTGCAGTGGTGTGAAGCGCTCCTGTAAGTACTGGAAGATTACAAAGAGTGCTGGCACAACGAGAATTTGGCAGAAGGTGCCTACGAGCATGCCGCCAATAGCAGCAGCGCCAAGGGTTATATAGCCATTCTCACCTACAGCTGGTGGCATGAAGAGGCTCAAACCGGGTATGCCTGTGATGATAAGTGGGAACAAGCCGATAATCATTGCTAACGCTGTCATAAGGATAGGACGCAGACGGGCTGCTGAACCCAGTATGGCTGACCACGAGATAGCCATGCCAAGACGGCGGCGCTCAAGGGCGAACTGCACAATAAGTATGGCATTCTTAGCCAGCAGACCTACGAGCATGATGAGCGCAATCTGCATGTAGATGTCGTTGTTCTTTCCGAAAAGGTTGGTGAAGAGGAATGCTCCTGCCAAACCAAACGGAATAGAAAGGATAACTGACAGTGGCAACAGGTATGACTCATACTGAGCTGACAGAATGAGATATACGAATATCAGACAGAGGGCAAGGATGATAGCCGTAGAGCTACTTGACTCTGCCTCATTTCGTGTGAGTCCAGAGTACTCATAGGTGTATCCTGCTGGCAGGACATTTGCCGAAACCTCCTCAATAGCCTTGATACAGTCACCCGTAGAGTAACCATCAGCCGGTGTGGCATTGACATTGATTGAGGTAAAGAGGTTGAAACGTTCTATTACCTGAGGACCGTAAACCTTGCGGAGGTTGACAAACTCTGATACTGGAGCCATATCACCACTTGGCGTACGTACATATACATTCTGCAGTGAGGTCTTGTCTTCACGTGTCTTAGGATCGCCCTGCACATATACACGATAGAGTTTACCATAGCTATTGAAGTTGCTTGAGTACAAACCACCGTAGTAGCCCTGCATAGTTGAGAGTACTGTCTTAGGCGATATGCCTGCCTGCTTACACTTAGCCACGTCAACATCAATCATAAACTGTGGATATGAAGAGTTGAATGCTGTCATAACGTTAGAGAACTCAGGACGCTTGTTGAGCGCTGCAATGAAGTCCTTGGTAATGCCAAAGAACTTATCAAGTGAACCACCTGTGCGGTCTTGCATAGCGAAGGTCATACTGTTGGTAGCAGAGAAACCTGACACCATAGGTGGCTGGAATGCCAGTATCTGAGCACCCTTGATTACCGCCGTCTGCTTGTATATCATACCCAACACCATGGTGGAGTATTCAGAACGACTGCGCTCTTCGAAAGGCTTAAGACTTACGAAGAATGTGCCCTGGTTTGAACCCTGACCAGCGATAAGGTTGTAACCCGTTACACGCATGGAGTTCTCTACTGCAGGGTTGTTACTCAACATGCGCTGTACCTGATTCATCACTGAATCGGTCTTAGCCAATGATGTGCCTGGAGGGGTGGAAACAGTTACGAACACAGTACCAGTATCCTCGTCAGGCACCAAGCCTGACTTGGTGAACATGGCGCTGCCTACGAGTGCCACGATACCTATGACCACTGCTGCAAAAGCAATGAGAGGTTTGTGGACAATGGCACTTACAGCATTCTGGTACTTAGACTGCAACTTATCATAAGAGGTATTGAAACCTGTAAAGAAACGTTCCTTGAAACCCTGCTTATGCTCGCCTCCTTCGCTGTGCGGCTTCAGCAATATAGCACACAGAGCAGGAGAGAGTGTCAATGCATTGACAGCTGAGATGATGATAGACATAGCCATCGTGAGACCAAACTCACGATAGAATGTACCAGTAGTGCCACTCATGAATGATACAGGGACGAACACTGCTGACATTACGAGAGTGATGGAGATGATAGCACCTGAAATCTCGTTCATGGCATCGATACTTGCCTTGCGGGCGCTCTTGTAGCCCATATCAAGTTTGGCGTGCACAGCCTCAACCACCACTATGGCGTCATCGACCACTATGGCGATGGCAAGCACAAGGGCCGAGAGGGTAAGCAGGTTGATGGAGAAGCCTATGACATTGAGGAAGAACATAGTGCCCACCAATGACACTGGCACGGCTATCATCGGGATGATAGTAGAACGGAAGTCTTGCAAGAAGATGAACACCACGATAAACACCAGAACAAGTGCTTCGAAAAGGGTTTTCACTACCTCATGCTGTGAGGCGTAGATGAACTCTGTTACGTCCATCACATACCTTATCTCCATGCCTGGAGGGAATGTCTTGGACAGTTTCTCGGCTGTCTTCTTGACATCGGTGGCAAGTTTGGTGGCATTAGAACCCGCACGCTGTGACACCAACATCACCACGCCAGGATGGCTGTTCATCTGAGACTGAACGGTATAATAGAGGGCACCCATCTCAACCTTTGCCACGTCCTTGACACGCAGTACGCGTCCCATGTCATCAGTCTTGATAATCATGTTGCCAAACTCCTCAGGCGTCTTCAGACGGCCTGTATATTTCATGGAGTACTCATACTGCCTGTCGGACTGCTCACCAAATTTACCTGGAGCGGCTTCGATATTCTGCTCAGAGAGGGCTGTCACCACATCAGAAGGTATCAACTTGAGGTCGTGCATCTTGGCTGGGTCAAGCCACAGACGCATGGTATAAGTCTTCAAGCCGATTGACTCACAGTCGCCTATACCATCAATACGCTTCATCTCTGGTATGATATTGATGTCAGCATAGTTACTGAGGAATTTCTCATCATACCTGCCATCAGATGTGAGTGCCATGATGAGCACGTTAGAGGTCTGACGCTTCTGCACCGTCACGCCTCCCTGTGTTACCTCGGCTGGCAACAGTGCTGATGCCTGTGACACACGGTTCTGTACGTTGACCTGTGCCATATCGGCATTAGAGCCCTGCTCAAAAAGTATGGTGATGGATGCAGAGCCATCGTTGGTGGCTGATGAGGTCATGTAAGTCATGCCCTCAACACCATTAATCTGTTCCTCAAGCGGAGCGAGTACAGAATTCTGTACAGTCTGCGCATCGGCACCTGGGTAGTATGCACGCACCACGATGGTTGGTGGCGCAATATCCGGATACTGTTCAATGGGCAGTGACACCAAACCGATTACACCCAAGATCACGATGAGAATGGATATAACGGTAGAGAGTACCGGTCTGTTGATAAAATTATCTAACTTCATTTCGTTACAAAAACTTTTGAACTTTTAAACCTTTGAACTCTTACGACTTCAGCGCCTTAATAACGGCAAAGACGCCATCGCCTTGTACCTTAGAGAGCTCTTCGGCCTTCTTTATTTTCTTGGCATACTCAGCCTCACTGATGGGCTTGATTTCCATACCCTCGTTGAGTTGATTTACACCATATACTACTATCTTGTCGCCCTTCTTCAGTCCTGAGGTGACGATGTAGTTCTGACCATCGTTCTGTGTATCAATGGTTATCTCGGTGTATTTCACCTTATTGTCCTTGCCTACTACATATACAAAGTGCTTGTCCTGTACCTCAACGGTTGCATCCTGAGGTATTATGATGGCACCTGTAGCCTTGTGGGGGATAAGGATATTACCCGAACCGCCTGACTTGAGTATATGTTGTGGGTTGGGGAATGAAGCAATAAAACTCGTCGTTCCTGTCACAGGGTCTATGATACCCGATGCCTTGGTCACCTTGCCCTGACTGGCATAGACGGTGCCGTCAGCAAGTTTGAGTTTTAATGCTGGCATCTGGTTGATTGCAGCTTGCAGCGAACCATACTGTTTGGTAAACTCGATGACATCCTTCTCGTTGAGTGAGAAGTACACGTCAACCTGTGACCCATTAGAGATAGTGGTGAATGGCTCTGCTATCGATGCACTCACGAGTGCACCAACCTTGTAAGGCAGTGAACCGACAACACCACTTGTTGGACTCTTGACAGAGCAGAAGCTCAGTTGGTCGCGAGCTGATATAAGACTTGCCTTAGCCTGTCCCAGAGCTGCCTGAGCACTCTCATACTGGTTTTTGCTTGACTGAAGTTCGTAGTCGCCTATTACGTTAGCCTCAAATAATTTCTGAGCATTGTCGTATGTCAGTTTAGCCGTGTTGAGTGCGCTCTGAGCTGACACTACTGCAGCCTGTGCCTGGTTGACTGCAGCCTTATAGGTTATATTGTCAATCTCAAACAATACCTGACCGGCACCCACGTTCTGACCTTCCTTGACGTAAATCTTGGTTATAAAACCAGCCACCTTCGGACGTATCTCTACATCCTGCATACCCTTGAAGGTTGCAGGGTAGGAGGTCTCAAGGTCGGCGCTTGAAGCTCCAATGGTGCGTACTGCGTACTCATTGTCGCCAAAGTTTGGCTTACCTGACTGTCCGCCACATGATACCAACAATGCGGCAACAGCAACAATAGTCATCAATTTCTTCATCTATTTTTTCTCCTTATTATTATTGTCAGTTTTGGGGGAGTATTATCTTTGCTATGAAAACTCCTTGCACTTTATTCGGTTTCGTAACAGATTGCAAAATTACACATTATTTTTTATTGGCAAGCGAGAGAAGAGCCTGTTTTGATAAACTTTAACATGCCAGATTGATTTAAGTCAACAAAAGGAGTCGCTTCGCACTTGTTTAACAGAAAATTAGTAACTTTGCACCCCTGTTATGACTAAAAAGAAGTCACATAGCGCAAAGCGAAGAGTAGGTGACGCCAGTCGTGGGACCTTCAGCGGAGGACTGGGTTTCGTACTGGCGGCTGCTGGCAGTGCTGTAGGATTGGGAAATATTTGGCGTTTTCCGTACCTGGCAGCACGTGATGGTGGCGGACTGTTTCTTTGCATCTATGTAGTGTTGGCGCTGACGTTTGGCTTTACATTGCTTATCACCGAGGTGGCGATAGGTCGTCGCTCCAAGCAGGGACCGCTTACGGCTTATGGATATTTCAATCGCAAGTGGGCATTTCTTGGCGTACTCTCGTTTGTCATTCCCTTTATCATCTTCCCCTACTATTGTGTGATAGGCGGATGGGTGCTTAAATACCTCACCGTGTATCTCACGTTTGATGGCAGCAGTGCTGAGCAGGAGGGCTATTTCGACTCCTTTGTCTCTGACGGTTGGCAGCCTATGGTGTGTCTTGGCGTTTTCTCCTTTATGACATACTACGTGGTCAGCCGAGGGGTAGAGAGGGGCATAGAGCGTTTCTCTCGCATCGTGATGCCCGCATTGCTTTTCCTTGTGGTCTTTATTGCCCTGTATGGCCTCACGCTGAGCCATACGGATGATGATGGCATGACTCGTACGGGTTTGGAGGGCGCATTGGTATATCTGATACCCAACATTGAAGGCCTTACCGTAAAACGTTTTCTCATGATAGCGCTTGATGCTACTGGACAGCTTTTCTATTCACTTTCCATCGCTATGGGTATAATGGTGGCATACGGCTCGTATATGAAGAGGAATGTAAATCTCGGAAAGGCCGTTGACCGCATAGAGATGTGCGATACGACGATAGCCCTCCTTGCAGGCCTGATGATTATCCCTGCGGTATATGTGTTTAGCGGCACAGAGGGCATGTCAGCAGGTCCTGGACTGATGTTCGTGAGTCTCCCCAGAGTGTTTGGCTCCTTGGGTTTCGTGGGTGCCTTGTTGGGTTTGGCATTCTTCCTCCTGGTACTCTTTGCAGCCCTTACGAGTGCGGTGAGCATCCTCGAGGCGTGTGTGTCAGGCGTGATAGATAAGTTTCAGTGGCAACGCAAGAAGGCCGTCAGAATCATCACAGCATGGGGTATGCTACTCGCCGTAGTGGTCAATCTCGGCTATAACGTGCTCTATTTCGAGTACGAACTGCCTAATGGGGCGGTAGGACAGATACTTGACATCTTCGACTATGTGAGCAACAACGTGCTGATGCCATTCCTCGCCATCTGCACGTGCATACTGATAGGATGGGTGACGCGCCCAGATCTCCTCGTAGGTGAGATGCGACTTAATGGTTACCACTTCTGGCGCAAACCGGTGTACGTCGTCATGCTCAAGTACATAGTACCTGTCCTCTTGGTGATACTCCTGCTCGGAGCGTTTGAGATATATTAAGGGGTAATGCAAAAATAAACAAATTTATTTTGTCATTTGCCCTTGTTTTTGTAATTTTGCAGGCAATTACGGGATGTAGCGCAGTTGGTAGCGCACTGCGTTCGGGACGCAGGGGTCGCCAGTTCGAGTCTGGTCATCCCGACTTGATAGAAACAAACGATAGACAACAAAACAAGTGATTATGAAGAACAACAGCACATCAGCAGCAGGTATCATCGCATGTGGTTTGGTACTGGGCATGCTCATCTTGGGCCTATGCCTCAAGGGTGGCATCGACAATTTCACCAACAAGGATCGCAAGGTGACTGTAAAGGGACTCTCTGAGCATATCGTGGATGCCGACAGGGTGACGTGGCCTATACAGACCAAGGAGATAGGCGATGACCTCCCCATGCTCTATTCCAAGATCAATCATACTACAGCTACCATAAAGCGTTTTCTCGTAGATAATGGTATCAAGGACAGCGAGATAAGCATCGGAGCCCCTACGGTAATCGATATGAATGCTGAGCGCTATATGGACAACAGGCGCGACTACCGTTATAATATCACTTCTACCATCACCGTCGTTTCAGACAATGTAAAACTGGTACGCTCGCTCATCAGTCGCCAGGGCGAACTCTTGCAGCAGGGCATAGCCATCGTTGATGGTGGATATGAGAACCCCGTGAAGTACGACCTCGTGTCATTCCAGAGTCTCAAACCCAAGATGATGACCGAGGCAATAAAAAATGCACAGCAGACGGCACAGCAGTTTGCCGACAACTCCAGTTCGGAGCTCAGCAAGATCGTCAGCGCCGACCAGGGACAGTTCTCTATCGACAATCGTGATGAGAACACATCATATATAAAGAAAGTACGTGTGGTGACCACCGTGACGTACGCACTAAAGGACTGATACATCATTTACAGGACATACTGCAGCGATATGCCAGTCATCCACAAGTGAGGGCATTGGCTAAGTTGCTGAATGATAAGAAACTGCGTAAAGCCACTTTAAACGGTTTTACGCAGTCGGCTATTGCTGTCAATGTCGCAGCCTCCAAGCCCCGTGTGCCCCTGTTGTTTATCATGAAGGATGCCGACGAGGCAGGATATCTCTATCAAGACCTAAAGACCCTCCTACATCATCCCCCCTCCTTCTTCCCCTCTTCCTACAAACGTGCGATAAAGTTCGGACAGCGCGATGCCGCCAGCGAGATTATGCGCACCGAGGTGCTGGTAAATCTCAAATCTCCGACCTCCACTCCCATAATCGTCACTTACCCAGCTGCTATCAGCGAGTTGGTGGCGCCACGTACCGAGATTGACAGCAACATGGTGGTACTCAGCAAGGGCGATATCATCACCATCGAGTCACTCGGAGAGCGCCTGCGCGAATTGGGTTTCGTGATGGTTGACTATGTTTACGAACCAGGACAGTTTGCCATCCGCGGTAGCATAGTCGATATCTACTCCTTCTCCAGCGAGGAGCCGTATCGTCTGGACTTCTTTGACGACGAGATTGACACGTTGCGCACCTTCAATGTCGAGACCCAACTCTCCGATGCCATCCTCGACACCGTCACCATAGTGCCTGAGATGACGAGGCATGAAGCAGACAGAGTGCCATTCCTCGACCTCTTGCCATCAGACACCGTGATAATGGCGAGCGACATGCGCTACGTCATCGATGCCATAGACTATATCTATAAGGATGGCTTCTCCAAGCAGGCACTTGCCGACCGCCTCGCCGATGCCACCGAGATGGAGAAGGATGAGATAGTGCGTGAGCTTACTGCCAGCCTTAACCTCTGCAAGGCGAGCATTTTTCAAAATGCCCTGCAGCGCTTCAAGCTCATAGAGATGACTGCCAACTGTTTATCCAGCAGTCAGCTGGGTTCTTCATCCTGTCAACTGTCAGTTGACAGCAGTCAGCTCAGCGCAACCACCACCCCTCAGCCCCTGTTTCATAAAAACTTCGACCTGCTGCGCGATACCCTCAGCGACTATGCACACAAAGGGTATAGCATATACCTCTGCTCCGACTCCGACAAACAGTTGGAGCGATTGAGGGAAATATTAGACAGTGCACAGTGCACAGTGCACTGTGAACTGCTCAAGGGCACCATCCACGAAGGCTTCATCGACGATGTCACCAAGACGGTGCTATTTACCGACCACCAGATATTTGAGCGCTTCCACAAGTACCAACTGAAAGGACAGGAGGCACGACGTGGCAAGATGGCACTCACCATGAAGGAACTGCAGGAGATGGAGCCTGGCGACTTCATCGTACATGTCGATTTCGGCATAGGCAAGTTTGCCGGACTCGTGCGTGTCCCCACCATCACCAAGCAGGCCGACGGCACCATGCTCAAAGGCTATCAGGAGGTCATACGCATAGTATATCAGCGTAACGATATCGTCGATGTCAGCATACACTCGCTATACAAGATAAGCAAATACCGCCGTGCCGACAGTGGTGAGCCACCACGGCTGTCTGCCCTCGGCACAGGAGCATGGGAGCGCATCAAGGAGCGTGCCAAGACACGTATCAAGGATATTGCGCGCGACCTTATCAAACTATATGCCAAGCGCCGCCACGAGAAGGGCTTTGCCTTCTCACCCGATACCTATATGCAGGCACAGCTCGAGGGCTCATTCCTTTATGAGGATACCCCCGACCAACTCAAGGCCACACAAGAGGTGAAGCACGATATGGAGCAGGCACGCCCCATGGACCGCCTGGTATGTGGCGATGTAGGCTTTGGCAAGACGGAGGTGGCTATACGTGCTGCATTCAAGGCCGCTGTCGATGGCAAGCAGGTCGCCGTACTCGTTCCCACTACAGTGCTCGCCTTCCAGCATTATCAGACCTTTACCAAACGACTCAGCGGACTGCCCGTAAGGGTCGATTACCTCTCTCGCGCACGCACCCCCAAACAGGTCAAGCAACTCACCGACGACCTCGCAGCAGGGCGCATCGACATACTCGTCGGCACTCACCGTATGCTTACCAAGGGGGTGAAGTGGCATGACTTAGGACTGCTCATCATCGATGAGGAACAGAAATTTGGCGTTTCGACCAAGGAGAAACTGCGACAGCTGAAGACCAATGTCGATACACTCACCATGTCAGCGACACCCATACCGCGCACCCTGCAGTTCTCGCTTATGGGAGCAAGGGATATGAGCATCATGCGCACTCCGCCACCCAATCGCCAACCCATCGACACGCAGGTCGCCACCTTCTCTGCCGAACTCGTTGCCGATGCCATCAACTTCGAGATGTCGCGTGACGGACAGGTATATTTCGTGTGCAATCGTATCGCTACCCTCTCCAAGATGCAGGAGATAATAGCACGCCACGTGCCCGACTGCCGCGTAGCCATAGGCCACGGACAGATGAAGCCCGACGAACTCGAGAATGTCATCATCGGCTTCATGAATCACGACTACGACGTGCTGCTCTCCACCACCATAGTGGAGAATGGCATCGACATCCCCAATGCCAATACCATCATCATCAGCGATGCCAACCACTTCGGCCTCAGTGACCTGCACCAGATGCGCGGTAGGGTAGGGCGTAGCAATCGCAAGGCGTTCTGCTACCTCCTCGCACCACCGTTGGCATACCTGCCTGCCGAGAGCCGACGCCGTCTGGAGGCACTCGAGACATTCTCCGACCTCGGCAGCGGTTTCTCGCTCGCCATGCAGGACCTCGACATACGTGGCGCTGGCAATCTGCTTGGTGCCGAGCAGTCAGGCTTTATGGAGGACCTCGGCTATGAGACATATCAGAAGATACTCACCCAGGCAGTCAACGAACTCAAGAACGATGAGTTTCAGGATCTCTTCGCCCAGCAACTCGCCGATGGCGAGACGCTCACGGGCAATGATTTTGTCGATGACTGCACCATAGAGTCTGACCTCCAGATGTACTTCCCTGACTACTACGTGCCAGGCAGCAGTGAGAGGATGATGCTCTACCGCGAACTCGATGGCATAGAGACCGATGCCGACCTCGAGGCGTACCGT
This sequence comes from uncultured Prevotellaceae bacterium, assembly GCA_946187445.1. Taxonomy (GTDB): domain Bacteria; phylum Bacteroidota; class Bacteroidia; order Bacteroidales; family Bacteroidaceae; genus Prevotella. The sequence continues at coordinate 5,601 of CAMHQF010000026.1, read as the reverse complement.
AAGCGTATGGAGGACCGTTTTGGCCCCGTACCGCCAGAGGGCGAGGACCTCATGCAGGTAGTGCTGCTGAGGCGTCTCGGCCGCACCCTCGGCTGCGAGCGTCTCATCCTCCGACAGCATCAGATGCAGATGCAGTTTGTATCCAACGAAGACAGCATCTTCTACAAGAGCCCCTTCTTCACCGCCATCCTCGGCTATGTCACCTCCCACCCCCGCCTGTGCGACTTCAAGGTCGTTGGAGGCAGCAACCGCCTCGTCATCAAGAGCATCCCCAATGTCACCGAGGCTGTCAGGGTACTAAGAAAAATATTAGAAAAAGCATGCACCGTCAGATTCTCCGCTTAGCCATCCCCTCCATCGTGTCCAACATCACCGTGCCCCTTCTCGGACTGGTCGATGTTGCCATCACTGGCCATATGGGCGATACGCGCTATATGGCAGCCATAGCCGTAGGGTCAATGGTCTTCAATGTCATCTATTGGCTCTTCTCCTTCCTGCGTTTCGGCACAGGCGGCATGACGGCTCAGGCATACGGCAGGAGCGATACCACGGAGTGTCAGCATGTGCTCCTCCGTGCCCTCATCGTGTGCCTCTTGCTTGCCCTCCTCCTGATTGCGTTACGCCAACCGCTCTTTGATGCCCTCATGTGGGTGGTGTCGCCAGGCGCCGCCCTCGAACCCACCATACGCACCTATTACGATATATGCATCTGGGGCACCTTCCCCTCACTCGCCCTCTATGCCATCACAGGGTGGTTTGTGGGTATGCAGAATACCACGCTGCCCATGACCGTCTCCATCTTGCAAAATATTATCAATATCCTCCTCTCGCTCCTCTTCGTTTATGCCCTCGGCATGAAGATAGAAGGTGTAGCCCTCGGCACCCTCCTCGCTCAGTGGGCGGGCATGCTGCTCGCCGTCATCATGCTCCTGTGGCGCTATGGCGATGTATGGAAGCGTGTCAGGCTGCGCAGCGCCGTAAGGCTTGGCGAGCTGCGGCGCTTCCTCTCCGTCAATAGCAACCTCTTCCTGCGCACCCTCTTCCTCGTTGCCGTCAACCTCTACTTCATCGTCGTCGGAGCCCGTGGCGGTGAGGAGATACTCTCCGTCAACTCTGTCATCATGCAGATGTTCATACTCTACACCTATGTCATCGACGGCTTTGCCTATGCCGCCGAGGCACTCTGTGGCAAGTACTACGGAGCAGGCGACCGACAGGGTTTCCGCCTCGCCCATCGTGGCATATGGCAGTGGTCGCTGTTGCTTACCGCAGCCTTCACCGTAGCCTACGCCTTCGGAGGCAATGTGCTCCTCCATATCCTCACCGATGACCAGCGAGTGTATCTCGCAGCACAGCAGTACCTGCCCTGGGCAGTCCTCATCCCTATCTGTGGCGTCGCCGCCTTCGTCATCGACGGCATCTTCGTCGGCATCACCGAGACCCGCGGCATGCTATGGGGCACCTTCATCGGAGCCCTCGGCTTCTTCCTCGTCTGCAACCTCGACTATTACCTTAACCTTAACCCTAACCTTAACTTTCAATTTTCATTTTTCAATTTTCAGTTTGCCCCCAACCATCTCCTCTGGCTCGCCTTCAACCTATACCTCCTTCTCCGAGGCATCGTGCAGTACATCATCTGGCACAAAGTATGGAAGAGAAAATTATTTAGTACCTTTAGATAAGGTAACTTGCACTCAGTAATGCAGAAATAAACAAATTTATTTTGTCATTTGCTCTCGTTTTCGTACCTTTGCACACAGTATGGGAAAGATAAACAACATTTGGTACTATCTCGCACGCCACAAGTACCTCATAACGATTATTGTGGGGCTCTTGCTCGTCGGCGTTATCGATGAAAACAGTTTTCGTAAGTATGCCCTGCTCAAGATACACCAAGACGAAGTAGAGCAAGAACTCAAGGCATATCAGGAGCAGTTCCTTCGCGACTCCATCCGTCTGCGTGCCCTCGAGGCAGGTCACAAGGGAGTGGAGCGCATAGCACGCGAGCGCTACTTCATGAAGCGTCCAGGCGAGGATATCTTCGTACTCAGTACCGACAGCCGTGAGGTGAGTGAACAATCAAAAGAATCATCCCATGCGTCAGCTCAGTAAACCACAGTCCGTCATCTTCGCCCTCGGTGCCCTTCTCATGGTCATCGGCGTAGGCATGGTAGTCTTTGGCGTCACCCTCGCCCCAGCCGTACGTCAGGCAGGCGCAGTGTGTTACCTCGTCGGAGCCCTCTGTTTCGCTGGCATGCAGCTCAGTCAGGTATATACGGGTGCCAATTTCACCATCCGTCGTCTGCGTCGCATTATGATTTTTGCCGACCTCTGTTTCATCCTTGCTGGTCTGTTGCTTGTCGAAAACGTCTTTCAGATCATCTACCCCCTCTTCGCCACCACCATCGACGGTTACAACGCCTACATCCACTACATCTACAACAACTGGGTAGTGGCACTCCTCATCGCCGCCATCCTCGAGATGTACTCCATGCACCGCATTTCCTATGAGATTCGCAGGGAGGAAACATCCGAATAGTCATTCTCTATTTTTTTACTTCCATAAAATTCGCAAACCACCCTTCACTCTTCACTAAAACCGTGTAAACTGCTGAGAGTATGCAAGATAGGTTAGTGTAGAGTGCTCTTTAATCCTTCACAACCTTTCACAACTCTACACTAAGGAGTAAAGATTTGTATAAGAAAAGCTATGAGTATATCTCCGATAGCTACACATCTATTTCCCCTTTGCTAATCTTTTATCTCAAATTTACTAGTAAATTTTAAAAATTAACTAGTAAATTCGCAAAATTAACTAGTTAATTTAATGCAAATGCTAAGTACCCGCGTGCTGAAGCTAAACATCCACATGCGGAAGCTATGCACCCCCACATGGTAGCTAAGCATCTGCAAGCAAAATTATAGTTTTTTTTATCTGTTTTGTTTGTTTGTTCAAATATTTGTTGTACTTTTGCAACATTAAATAAAGGAATCAAGTTATGACAGCCATACAGATGAACGATGAGAAACAAGCAACCCCTACTCTTCTCAGTGAGGAGGAATTCTTTGCCCGTGTTGACGAGGCAAGGGAACAAATCAAGCAGGGCAAGAGCATTAGTTTCTCAAACCCCCAGGAAATGAATAAATGGCTTAACTCCCTTTGATTTTTCCTTTATCTCTTGTTCGTTCATTTTTTATTATGTTCGTTATCTCTGTTTTATTAAGTTTGCTCTGTATTTTATCAACTTTTCAGTAGTTTTTGCTCTTTCTTTTATCAAAAAAGTGTCTTTTTTTGCTCTTTCTTTTATTATTTTTTGTACCTTTGCACCAAGAAAAGTGCACTTGATTGTTTCGACTTTCATACTACACTATAAAAGGAACGAAACAAAGGCTGTCTTTCGAGGCAGCCTTTTTCATTTTCTCACTCTCCAAGTCCTTCGGCGGCCAGCTTGCCCAGTTCCTCAGGCAGTCCAGCTCTTATCGCATTGTTTTCAAGCAACACAGGAGTGTCGCACACGCAGGTTCCCATCCATGCCTCTCAAACAGCGCAATCCATCAATTATCTCGTCTATGTCAGTTAAGCGTTTCATTTCCTTCTTGCATTTGCATACCTCCATGAATAGATACTTTCACCACTTTCTTTGCCAAAATCACGATATATATATCCTAAACTGTTTATATGAACTATGTGAGCAGATTGATGTGATGTCTTATAATTCTCATCAAACACACGAGCTACTATATATTTACTATTGAATGCTTGCTCACAAAATTCCACATAATACGTTTTACCATCAATATCCTTTACTACTCTTTCTGCTCGAAGTTTCTTGATAACAGGGTCTAATGCCTCATTGCGCACAATAGTTGGTGGCTCAATAACTTTGTGAGGCTCAGTAGGCACTGTACTTTGAACTTCAGTGGATGACTGTTTTACAGGTTCGTCATAATATTCTTCTTCATCATCAAAACCATACCCTTCTGTCCTAATATCCGAATCACTCATCCACTCTATGTCACCATTCATTTCGTCATCTGTCACTTCATGATATGGCTCATCTATCTCAGCACTTTCAAAATTGAATGCCGCCTCTCTCGCTTTTCTTTCTTCTTCCTCAAATTCAGGATGGCTGATCCATTTCCTATCCTCGTCTTTCTCCAGAAGAAACTCCTTTAGTCCGTCAAGGTTCTGCTTGGAGATATCGATTTCCATGCATATCTGTTCCCTGTCCCTAAGTTTCTTCTCTTTATTGGCATCAACCTTATGAGTATTGCGAATTTCAATATGTATGCGCTTGTCATCTTTGGTAACTCCTACCAAATCTGGCTGTAGGTCAGGATAGTCATTACGTTGTTCGACCTCAACATCTACAAAGGATAACAATTCGGAAGGGTGTCTGTAGTAGTCTCCTTCATATTTTGGCGAATAGACCTGCTTATTATCCTTTATTATCTGTTCTGCAAGAGAGTGTAAGGTTTTATCATAGCACTCCCTTATATTTCCTCCTTTATGCGCAAAGTGATGCTGATTTTTATCCCCCTGACGAGCAGTTAGAGGCTTGCCACAGCCTGCGCAAGTACAGTTGCATTTGAGTCCATTGGGAACAGTATCTATATGAACTAAGACACCTTCTGGATTCCTGGCATATGTTATTTTGGGTTCATTCATTTACAACGTTACTATTTTATTTCTTGGGCAGTTCCTACTGCCGATTATGGAGAGGTGCAGATATTATGGAGTTAGTCTGTTGATTATTTTATATCAAAACTCTATTTTAACTTCTCTATTATTTACAATATCGTCTATTGTCTTGTTGAGTATTTTTTTTAGATATTTTGCGGACTTATCCAACTCATAGATTCCAGCTGTTGAATTAAAATCCGCATCATAGTCCATGAAATTATCAAGTTTGCAATCCTTTGAGTTATAATGCTTCTGATTATAATACAGTAATGCTATTTCTTCTCTTTTTTTCTGTGGAAAATTAGGGAATGGAATAAATGACCAATATTTTTCTGCAAGACTACCGCCATTACCTCCAACGGAAATAAGTTCAATCAACCCACGGTATAATAAATAATCCAAGAAACATTTTATATATATAGCCTTTACAAGGTCATGATTTTTTTGTTGCATGGTTAGACCGTGTATATTAGTTATAGTATTCTCAAATTGCTCCACTACAACAAACGACCGACCAGATGCCTCTGCTCCAAATATTAAATCTCCGGCTTTTAGAGTTTTTAGTTTATTTCGATTTCCTAGGTATGAATCGACATTTATAGTCCCATATTTTGATATGTATTTGGGAAGTACAAGTTTATAAAAATTTTCATGCCAATCAGAAGTGTATATACTCTCACCAATATTGGAGACCTGTAAATTCTGCCCCCTCGAAAGGTTAAAGCCCATTTCTTCTATATCACTGTATCCATTCTTGTAGTTTTTAATCTTATTAATTTCACTTTTAAAATACTCAGTATACATTGCTGCATCGAGTCTATTAATTCCCCTTAATTCTTTAAGATGTGGGAGCTTATATTGAAATCCATTATCTAATTGATTTTCCTTTAATTCAGTAGTTATTTTTTCTATTATAT
>CAMHQF010000025.1:0-28778 GCA_946187445.1 uncultured Prevotellaceae bacterium | reverse complement strand
AGGTGCGTTTGAACTTTCTTGAACTAGCGCAAAGCGCATTTGAACTAGCACCACAAGTGCGTTTGAACTTTCTTGAACTAGCGCAAAGCGCATTTGAACTAGCACCACAGGTGCGTTTGAACTTTCTTGAACTAGCGCAAAGCGCATTTGAACTAGCACCACAAGTGCGTTTGAACTTTCTTGAACTAGCGCAAAGCGCATTTGAACTAGCACCACAGGTGCGTTTGAACTTTCTTGAACTAGCGCAAAGCGCATTTGAACTAGCACCACAAGTGCGTTTGAACAGATGAACGTAGTGAATGATTTGTTCTTTGAAATACTGCAAGTGGCGATAGGTAATCGCGACATGCTGACGCATGCCCCTTCTGCGGAGGAGTGGGAGGAGGTGTACGAGGTGTGCAAGAAGCAGTCGGTGACGGGGATAGCATTTGCTGGAGTGGAGCGCCTGCCACAGGAACAGATGCCGCCAGGAAGGAGGATAAGACAATGGGCTGTGAAGGCGGATAAGATAAGGGAAAGGAATGTACAGGTGTCAAGGGAATGTGTGCAGGTGAGCAAGTTCTTTGAGAAGAATGGCTTCGACAGTGTGATACTAAAGGGACAGGGAAACTATGCGTACTATCCAGAGCATCTGCAGGGACTGAGAGGGGCAGGGGATATAGATGTATGGTGTTGGCCAAAAGGCAAAAAAAACGGGAACGTTAACGGGAACGGGAAGACCACGGATGGCTCGGATGGACACGAATATAATAAAGACAACAAGGACAACAAAGACAACATTGAACTAGCACGTAGTGCGTTTGAACCAGCGAGTGTAACGAGTGACTTGAACTCTGAGGCTTCAGCCGAAGTATTGAACCAGCGCGAAGCGCGCCTTGAACATCCCGTAAGGGCAGTGATTGAGTTTTGCCTGAGCGTGAAGAAGGGGGAGTATGTGTATTATCATAACATGGATTTCCCGATATTGAAGGACACTGCTGTGGAGGTGCACTATAGGCCGACGTGGTTGTATAACCCGTTTCGGAACAGGGCGCTGCAGAGGTGGTTTGCTTCGCAAGTTCAAGAGGGTTCAAGTGCTTCGCAAGTTCAAGAGGGTTCAAGTGCTTCGCAAGTTCAAGAAGTTCAAAGAGTTCAAGAGAGAGCAAGGGAGTTCAAGGTTTATGATGAGTATAAGATTCCTTCGGTGGAGTTTAATGTGGTGTTTCAGTTGCTGCACTTGTATAAGCATATTTTTGAGGAGGGAATAGGACTGAGACAACTACTGGATTATTATTTTGTAGTGCAGAAGCACTACGAAAACGAAACGCAATCGGAGATTGCTACGAAAACGAAACGTCCTTCGGACTACGAAAACGGGAGCAATAATAAAGACAACAGGGACAACAAGGACAACATAATCCTCTTGAACTCTTTGAACCAGCGAGCTGAAGCGAGCGACTTGAACCTTTTGAACCAGCGCAGCGACTTGAACTCTGAGGCTTCAGCCGAAGTATTGAACCAGCACGGAGCGCGACTTGAACTATTCAAGAAGCTGGGACTGGAGGGCTTTGCCGGCGCCGTGATGTATGTGATGCAGGAGGTGTTTGCTATGCCGAGGGAGAGAATGTTGTGGGAACCTAATGAGAAGAGGGGAAAGAAATTGTTGGAGGAGATAATGATGGGAGGGAACTTCGGAAAGTTTGACGAACGATATAATTGGGCGGAGACGACGAATGGGTCGATGGATTATCGTGGCGCCTCATACGCCATAACTCGCTTGAGGCATAACTTCCAGTTCTTGAGCGACTATCCGTCGGAGGTGCTATGGGAACCATTGTTCAGGGTGTACCATTGGATGTGGAGAAAGTTCAAATTGTGGAGGTTTGAATAACCATAACGTTAACCTTAACGTTAACGATAACGATAACCTTAACGTGAACAAAGAGCGGTGCTTGGAAATTCCAGGCACCGCTCTTCGTTGTATATTCGCAGGTGATATATATTCTTTTCTTTGTTCACTGTTTTCGTGATGCTGCAAGTTCTTTCAGCTTGTCTTTTCCCTTGAAGGCGAATACCCAGATGAGGAAACCTGATAGTGCCAAAAGGGCTATGCCCAGCAACGGACGGTAAAACAGCCATGCCAATGCAATGATGATGAGCGACCATACCAGACCTATCACCGTGCAGACGATGCCTACACCCCATCCGAAGATGTTGGCAACGAAAGGTACGACCTTGAGCAGTGTCTCGATAAATCCGAAGATACCTCTCAAACCACCAATAACCATCAGTACACCAATGATGCGAAGTATCCATGACAGCATAGTGTTAGCCTCTTTCTCTGCATCGATAATCTCATCGCCACTCTTCTTGCCCATCACGAGAGTCTGGAAACGTTTGCCATTCTTTGCCTTAAAGGGTTTGAAAGTGTCGCCATCAACTACTGCCATCACTGTGACCTTGGCAGGCACGACCTTTTCGAAGGTAACGCGGACGTCGCCAATTTCAGGAGAACCAGGCACGCGTCCGAAGTAGAGCACGCTGCCTGCCTGATGTATGTAGTCCAGATCCTTCTTGTGCTCGGCATTGGCCATGAGACTGTCATTGACAGCCTTAAGAGAGTCTGCCGCAACCTTTGCCGAGTCGGTAAGAACGGCTGTCTCGGCAGGCTGCTCTGCTTGTTTGCCTGTACCATGGAAACGTTCGTATGCTATGCGTGTAGTCTTATCGAGTTGCTTCAGGAGGTCTTCGTTGATAGCAACGTCAAGGGGCTCGTTGGATGAGATGTAACGGATAAGGCTCTCGCTAAGTTTGTAGGCTCCGAAGGAGACATTCTCGGCATACTGCTCGGCGTCGTCAAGGGTGGTAAGCACCATATTCTTGTTTTGGTAGGCTGGGTCTTTGAATGATGCCGACTCAATTGGACGGCTGACCCACTCCTTAGAATAGGTGTAGGTGGTAGTGGTGACCTCCTTGCCACCCAGTTTGTCTTCATGCTTCTCCTGAGTATGCTCGACCCACTGATAGTACTCTACGCTACGGCGCAGGGCTATCGCCTTGGTGCCGATACCGAACTGTGAGTCGCTGAGAGAGTCCTCAGTGGTGGCTAATGCCGTGCCACATATCAGTTCTCCCTCTAATGAGGCGTCTTTCTTGTTGGGGTCAGTCATCTCGACATAGGCATTGCCTGCCTCGTCGAGCATCTTCTCCGTCTTTACTGCGCGTCCCTCATTCCACCATAGCAACACTGTGCCGATACAGAAGAGTATAAAACCTATGCCGATAGCCTTGAAGGAGTTGCCTACTCGAGTACCATATCCCGTAGTTGTTACTTCTTGATATGCCATAACAGAGTCTTTTTTTCTCTTTGTTTATTTGATAATTTGACCGGCAGTACTATAATATTTGCCGTTTTTATGAATTATGATATTTCCATTGATGAGTTTCTTGGTGACGGATGAGGCTTTGTTAGCACCGTCAGAGACAGACCTGACTCCCGTTGGCGTGACATAGTTGTCGATGACATACTGCAAACCTGCCTCGGCATCGATGAGTCCGTTGCCGAGCTGCAGATAATTCTGCTCGGTATTGCCTGCGGAAATCTTGATGTCGGCACCGTCAACAGAGGTGTGTGAGGTCTGTACTATGACATTGCGAACGTCATTGGGGGTGAGGTCAGGATAAGCCTGTAGCCAGAGGGCTACGGTGCCAGTCGTGATAGGAGTCGCCATAGAGGTGCCGTTGGTGACATACCAGAAGTGGTTCTTGCCGTTAGCATCATCGGTATGGTATGCTGCGATAAGAGCCGTGCCATTGCCTTTTAATGTACTTACCCAGTCAGATGAGGTGGCATCAACGTAGGTGGGGTTGTAATAGTTGTAGGCTGAGGTCACTGCAACGCCTGGGGCTATGACATCGGGATGCGCCTTGCCGTGATCATCCTTACCGTAACTTGAGAAGATGGCAGTGCAGTTCTTGTCACCTGCTTGTGCTATGGAGAATGAGTATGAATTGCCTGCATAAGATTTGAATGAGCGTGACTGATTATATGCTCCTACCGAGATGAAATTCTCAGCGCTACAAGAATTGTTGATACTTATATCGGCAGTACCCTTGTCATAATCGTAGCTTGGAATGTCGGTAAAGAGGAAGTCATTGCGATTCTTTTCACTAGACGTGGCATATACGCGAAGGTCGGCGCCAGATGCATTGTGAACCTTGATGACGAGAAACTTGCTGTTGCTCTCAAAGTAGGTCTTGGGAAGAGACAATGAGGCTTTGAGCCATCCACCATGCGACGCATCTTTGGAGAATGACAGACTGGGGGTATAGGTGGTGCCTGACGTATTCTTCAGCGGTGATGTGGCGAGTGTGGTATATGCACCTGTCAGTGAGTCAACGACCTCAAAGGATGGGGTGACGTGTGATGTGTTGGTACAGTTGGGTACATAGAACGTCAGTGTCTGAGCGGGGATATAGATGGTCTCACTGCTTGAGACAGAACCAGTCTTGGAGAGCACTATCTTCATGTCGCCATCGGTAGGAATGGTCTTGTCAACGTTCCACTTGTAGATGGCATCATTGGCTGTTGACATACATACTATGACACCCTTGCCGGCTACTGCGTCGATAGCAGAATTGATATTGGTCTTGCCATCATGCCATCCGCCTGAGGTCCCGAAACTCATATTGATGACGCATGGTTCGCCAAGTTCCTTGGCAGTGGCAACAATCGCCTGGGTAGCTTTAAGAATCCTCGCATCGTAGAGACTGGTGAGACCACATAGTACGAGGTCTGCCTCTGGCGCCATGCCCATTAGGTTGCGTGAATAGGGAGAGTAGTTCACTGTAGAGGCAACGTAGGAACCTGCTGCAGAACATGCTACGTGGGTACCATGTGACTTGTCGTCGCTGCCACTGTACTTATCCCACGTGAGGGCGGCGATGGCCTCGGGAGATGTCACAACATTTTCTGTGCCAGTGCTATAGTCAACGACTTTCTTTACACGACTGTTGCCGTCGCTGTCCATGAACGCAATATGGTTGTAGTCGATGGATGTATCGATGACACCCACCACGACGCCCTTGCCTGTATAGGGCTTGTCAAAGGTATATGTCTCATTGTCGATGCCGTTGACTTTGCTTACATTGATAAGGGTGCGTGACCTGTCATTGTTGATATGATTGACGCTGTTGGCATTGAGGGTGGTAAACTCCTCAAGTGTCTCCAGAAAATCAAGTTGTTCTACTGGTACGGTGAGGAAGACGGCTCCTAATGCCTCGTCATTGACAATGATGCCCCTGGAAGTGAGTGCGGAGGTGGGGCATGAGGCACCCTCTGCCAACCATGCTATGACATCAACGGTATTGACGGTGCCGTCGGCATTGAAACTGGCAACCATATTGTCAAGTATGGCGGCAGTGTCAACAGGACATACATCGGCAGTGGCAGACATGGCAGATTTACTCATTACCTGTCCTTGATGTGCATAGGCAATCTGTTGACTGACGCTGTTGAGCATGTCAGTGATTTGAGAACTTAACTTGCTTTGAGCTCCTGCTCCCAAGGTGGTGAGCAGTGTGAGTGTGAGGGTAATGATATTCTTCATAAGAAATTTCTTTTCCTAAAAATTATGCTTTAGCATAATACATATTTTGCAAAGTTAAGGATATTTTGTAAAACCACCAAATTATTAGTCTTTTATTTTGACAATTCAACTATTATTAGTACTTTTGCGGGCGATTGTAAAATTTGCAATCGACGTTATGCCATAATATCGTGACATGGCGTTTTTTATGTAACAACAACAAACAAAATGCGTAAGACAACAGATGGAATGCGCCGCAAGGCACTTCGTTTCAAGCGTTTCTCGAGAAAGGGATACAGCCTGTTCTCCGTGCTTGGAAAGGAGGTGCTCATCGGTACCCTCAGCGTTGCCATGCTCTCCAATGCCAAGGCAGAGGGCATAAGCACCAACGAGGCACTTGCTGATGACAGCCTGCAGCGCAAGGAACTGAAACTCGACGAGGTCGTGGTGACAGGTTCCAGGGCACCACTGACACTGTCAGAGGCTGCAAAAATCGTCACTGTCATCACACGCGACGACATAGAGCGTGCGGCGGTGGAGAGTATCAACGACGTATTGAAATTAGCCACGGGCGTGGATGTCCGTCAGCGCGGTGGCTATGGTGTGCAGACGGACATCTCGGTGAGAGGCGGAAATTTTGACCAGATTACCATTTTTCTCAATGGAGTCAACATTTCCTCACCACACACAGGACATCTTTCGGCTGACTTTCCCGTATCGCCTGACGACATTGAGTGCATAGAGATAATCGAGGGCGCTGCATCGAGGGTGTATGGCACGAGTGCCTTTAATGGGGCTGTGAATATTGTGACGGTGCAAGAGAGTTCAAGGGAGCTAAAGCTCGGTTCAAATGCTTCGCTAGTTCAAGAGAGTTCAAGAGGGGTTCAAGGGTTGGTAGGTGTTGAAGGTGGTTCGTACGGGTACTTTGGTGCAAACGGTAGGGCGAGTGTGGCTACGGGAAACGTAACGAATACACTCAGTGCCGGTTACTCACGTAGCGACGGAGCGACAGACAATAGCGCCTTTGCATCGACAAAACTATTTTATCAAGGAAACCTTACTATTCCCCAAAAGGGTGGAGATGAAGCTGGGTTGCTGAAACTCAACTGGCAGGCAGGATACAGCTATAAGCCATACGAGGCAAACACTTTCTACGGTACGGCAAGTACCGATCAGTGGGAGAGTAACGAACGGTGGATGGCTGCTGTGAACGGCACGTTCAGAGTTTCAACTTTTAACTTTCAACTTTCAACTTTCTTCAATAGATGGTATGACCACTACCAGTGGCACAAGGACTCACCTGTGGGAGAGAACTTTCACCGAGTGGAGTCGAAGGGTGTAGCGCTCAATGTGTGGACCGACTGGGTGCTGGGCAAGACACTGCTCGGAGTTGAGGTGCGCGATGAGCGCATCAAAAGTACGCGGCTGGGTAATATGATGGATGAGGCTGAGTGGACTTCCGTAGGTGGACACGATGGTAAGGATGACATATATTATAAATATCGCGACCAAAGGTGCAATGTGTCTGCGTTTCTTGAACATGATGTCGCGATAGGACGTTTGACAACTTCGATGGGATTGTTGGCAAACCTTAATGACGGCCTGGACACCAAATGGCGCATATATCCTGGTGTGGATGTGAGGTTCAACTTATTAGGACGAAACGCTTCGCTACGAAAACGAAACGGTCTTGCGACCTACGAAAACTATAGGCTTGATTTGTTTGCTTCGTGGAATATGGCTCTGAGGATGCCAACGTTTACTGACCTGTACTACAGCGGTACGGGTATAGAGGGTAACAGAAACCTCAAGCCAGAGAAGTCAAGTGACCTGCAGATTGGTGCGGAGTATATAGCAAGTGGCGTCAGACTGAAGGTGCAGGGCTTCTACAGTCACAAGACTGATATGATAGACTGGGTGAAGTATATAGAGAATGGTGAGACAGATAATGTGTTTCACTCCGTAAACTTCCAGATGGACAACAGCGGGTATGAGACGGATGCATCGCTGATGGCACGTGAGATATGGGGTGAGACGTTTCCATTGAGAGTGTTGAGTCTGAAGTACTGTTATATCAACGAGAAGTCGGACTATAACGTACATGTGCTGGAAAGCAAATATGCTATGGACTACCTGCGTCATAAGGTGATACTGAGTGCTGACGGCAAACTGTGGAAGCACTTAAACTATGCGCTAACCTGGCGCTGGCAGGATAGAGTGGGGCAGAATATGCCATACGCAGTGCTTGATGGTAGACTGTCGTGGGATGATACGCGATATACGATATATATCAATGCCACCAATATATGTAATAAGGTGTACTATGACTATATCTCGATAAAACAACCGAGACGTTGCTTTGTTGCTGGTATGAAGTGGCGTTTTTGATGCTGTGAAACGATATAGGGAATAATAAAAATATTTAAAGGTAGTGATTTTCTCTGTACTTTCTTTGGAAGTTCAAGGAAAATCGCTACCTTTGCACCGTAAGTATAACAGAAAACGAAGTATAAAAACAAATAGCAGTAGTTATGAAGAAAGTATTGTTTTTTGCTGTAGCAGTGGCAGGTTGCCTCGCTATCAGCTCTTGTGCAAGCAAGAAGGATTTGGAAAATTGTCAGAATGAAAATAGGACACTGAGCCAGTCATATCAGGGCGCACGTGAACAAATCGCTGCTGCCAACGCAAGGATTGCGAGCCTGACAGATCAGTTGGCAGCGTGTGAAAGCAACAATGCGGCGCTGCAGAGCAGTCTGGAGAAGAGCTTGGCTAACGCAAGTTCGAACAATGTCAACATCACTAAACTTGTTGACCAAATAAATGAGTCAAACAAATATATACGTCACTTGGTGGAGGTGAAGTCAAAGAGTGACTCGCTGAACCTAGTGCTGACTAATAACCTGACACGCTCTCTGTCAAAGGAAGATCTAAAAGATGTTGACGTGCAGGTACTGAAGGGTGTGGTATATATCTCTCTGTCAGACAACATGCTCTATAAGAGCGGTTCATACGAAATCAGCGATGCTGCAGATGCTACGCTCAGTAAGATAGCCAAGATCATCAGTGACTACAAAGATTATGACGTGCTGATAGAGGGTAATACTGACACAGATGCCATAAAGCAGGCAAATATACGTAACAACTGGGATCTGTCATGTCTGCGTGCATCAAGTGTGGTACAGGCTTTGCAGAATAAGTATGGTGTTGATCCCAAACGACTTACTGCAGGTGGAAGGGGTGAGTACAACCCTGTGGCTGATAACAATACTGTAAGTGGCAAGGCAAAGAACCGCAGAACGCAGATTATCATCACACCGAAACTCGATGAGTTTATGAGTCTGATAGGACAGGCTCCGAAAGAATAAAGCAAAAGCGAGGCTCAAATGAGCTTCGCTTTTTCTTAACCAGACCTTAACCTTTTCTTTGTCTTACAGCTTCGTACATTAGAATGGCGGCTGAGACAGACACGTTGAGCGAGTCAAGCTTGCCAAGCATGGGAATGCGGATGTGGGCATCGGCAGCATTACGCCAAACATCGGTGAGGCCGGTTGCTTCGGTGCCCATTATGATAGCTGTGGCACGTGTCATGTCCTGCTGATAATAGAGTGATGAGTCCTGCAGTTGGGCGGTGAGTATCTGTATGCCATGCTCTTTGAGGTATGATATACACTCCTCTGAGGAACATGCCACGACAGGAACGGTAAATACTGCTCCGATAGAACTGCGTATGAGATTAGGATTGTATATGTCGGTAAGAGGATCGCACACTATGACGGCATCCACTCCTGCAGCATCGGCGCTACGCAGTATAGCTCCAAGGTTACCAGGTTTCTCAACGCTCTCAAGGACCACATAGAGAGGTTTCTCGGAAATGACATTCCCGAGAAGGGATATGTCGTGGGGCTTTGCCTTGACAATAGCGATGATGCCCTCTGTGGTGCCTCGATAGGCTATCTTCTCATACACCTTGCCAGATACCTCATATACATCGGGCATGGAAGTCATCGATGCAAGGTAGGGTACCTGTATGTTAATGAGATAATCGTCGTATGAAAGGGTGAAGATGCTGTAGATATCATAACCTGCCTGTATGCAGTGAATTAGCTCACGCTGACCTTCCACAACAAACTGCTCCTCCTTCCTGCGTAGGGAGGATTTCTGCTGTAAAGTCAGAAGATGTTTTATTTTAGAATTTTGAAGACTTGTTATCTGTTCCATTTATATAGTTGATAGCTTCTAAAAAAAACCTGCCGAGACTCACGTCTAAGCAGGTTCAATGCAAAGTTATGTTTTATGATTATGAAAGGAGATTTTATTTTCTTATTATGAATAGCGTAGCAACTGACCTGGACGTACCTTTACATCCTTTGACAGATGATTGAGCTTGCAGAGTTCGTCAACTGTCAGGCCTCTACGCTTTGCGATACCATAGAGAGTCTCTCCGGCAGCCACCTTGTGGTAACGTACTGCTGCATTAGCATTTTGCTGTGTCTGGTTGGCAGGCGCAGGCTTTTGTGCTACAGCGCCTCCGTTAGGTATTGTCTCACCACGTACGTCAGACTCCACATAACCTCCGTTGCCGATCTTACCACGAAGCTCGTTGGCAATTGCTGCCTCGTGCTCGTATGTAGCCTTACGGAACATGTAGTAGTCAGCCACTACGTCTTGGTTGCGGAAATCAAATAGAATTGCTGGATTGAGAGCGACACCACACAGACGTGTCTCAAAATGCAGGTGTGAACCCGTAGAACGTCCAGTATTGCCACCTAAGCCGATAGGCTGTCCTGCTTTTACAGTCTGATTCTCCTCTACGAGCCATGCACTCATATGACCATAGATAGTCTCAAGTCCGTTGTTGTGACGTATTACGACATATTTGCCATAGCCAGCACCCTCATACTTCACCATGCGAACCTTACCGGCCCATGCTGCGCGTATGGTATCGCCGATATAAACCTTAATGTCAAGTCCCTTATGTGCCCTTCCCCAACGTGCACCGAAATTGCTCGTTACGACGCGGCTCTTGCAAGGCATGCAGAAGTGCTTGAGGTTTATACGGAATGAATCGGGGAGTTCTGTAGCACGATGTGCGTAAGTATTGTTCCAATCATCGTAAAGCTTGGCAGCTGGTGTGCGAGCCTCCTCGCGCTCCTCTGCAGAGCGCAGTGCGAGGGTGTCAAGAGAGCGCATGCGACGATCAACTGGTGCCTGACGGGCAAGCAAATCCTGCGCAAGCGCAGTATTCGACACAAGCGTAAGCAATACTATGGTAATAATCGTATGTAATCTTTTTAAGCTCATTGGTTAGTAAAAATTCTTTTTGACTTTCACAATCGCCTGCAAAGGTACAAAAAAAATAGTATATTGCAAAGCTGACTTTACAATATACGTCTATTTGTTAACACCTTCGGTACACTTTTAGCATTTTTTAAGAAAACAGACTATTTTTTCTTGATATCGAGGTCTCGCTCTATATTTCTTACTTCTTTGGCAAAGTTTTTGTCATTTTGTACAGCGACCTCAACAAGTGATATGCTGTGAAGCACTGTGCTGTGGTCGCGTGAACCAATGAGTTTGCCTATGCGTGACACAGGAAGGTTGGTGTATTTTTTTGCCAGGTACATGGATATTTGTCTAGGCACCACTGCCTCTCTCTTGCGTGATTTGCTTTTGATGGTATTTGGAGTCACCTCATAATGTCGGCATACGGTATCAAGTATGTCATCGATGGTAAGAGGGATGTTGTCGGTTTTTACAGCACGTTTCACCACTCTCTCCACGAGATCCATGTCAATGTTGCAGCTATACACGACGCTGTATGCCATGAGGCTATTGATGATACCTTCCAGTTCGCGTACGGAGCCATCAGCAACTTTAGCGATATATTCCACAACCTCCTGTGGTACGCTGAGGCCATCACGGGCTATTTTCTTATTGAGAATATCAATGCATAGCTGTTTGTTGGGTTTTAGCATCTCAGCAAGCAGTCCGCAGGAGAAGCGCGTGAGCAGTCGGCGATTGATACTCTCCATCTCGGCGGGGGTGCGGTCGCTGACAAGTATTATGCGTTTACCATTCTTAAAGAGATGGTTGAATATATAGAAGAATGCATCTTGAGTCTTAGCCTTCGTGTCACCCATCCACTCCTGTACGTCATCGACGATGAGCATGTCGATGGTCTGATAGAAGGAGATGAAATCATTTTGCTGTCCATGGCCAGAGGCATTAGTAAACTGCAACAGGAATGTGCGTGCATTGACGTATAACACTCTCTTGTCAGGGTATATCTTTTTGCATTGGTTGCCGATGGCGTTGACAAGGTGCGTCTTGCCACATCCTGATGGTCCGAAGACAAACATAGGATTGAACTGCGTAGTGTTTGGATGCTCGGCTATCGACAGACCCACGGAACGTGACAACTTGTTACTTGTGCCTTCGATAAATGTGCGGAATGTTTGGTTGGGATTGAGTTGCGAGTCAATAGGCTCCAACTCGTTTCGCAGTGGCGACCCGGGTGCCTGCTTCATCTGTCGCTCTCTATTGGCTTTACTCCTCAGTATGCTTAGGTCGGAATCTGTAGTATCATCGTTGCTCTCTACGATGAGTCGATTGCTGTTTTTGCCAGGGCCAGTTTCAATTACTGCTATATTCCAGTCGAGTCGTATTCTGCCAAAGGTATTAAAAATGGCGCAGCGCATCACATCGAGGTGCTTACTCTCAATCTCCTCACAGATATAGTTGCTGGGTACTCTCAATACCAATGTGGAGGTTGCTACTCTAAAGGCTTCAAACTCCACATAGGAGAATAGACGGGAATATTCTTCCTGTCCTACTGTTTGCTGTATGTATTTCTGGCACGACAGCCAGAGAGACTTAGAGTCTTTCACGTAAGTACCCTGTTGAGAAAATGTGTGTGTGTTACTTGTCCTTCTTTCCGAATACAGAGAAGTGGACATATCGCTTCGGATGCGACTTGAGGTCAACAACAAGTGAGTCTGCATCTCGCATTGTGGCGTTCAAATGATTGTACATACCTTTGTCATATATCAGCAATCCGAGTGATCCTTCACGATTGTTGATAGCAGTTGTTATCTGTTCTACGTTGTCAAGTGTTTTGTTGACTCGTGCCATTGTACCCTCTATATCCACCTTGGCAAGGTTGCCTGTCAGTGTCTCGGTGTTGCTGAGTGTGCTGTTTGCCTTGCTCATCATTGTCGGCATCTCTTTGTTGAGTGTAGCCATGAGTGTATTGAGTTCTGCTGTTGACGTGGTGAGATTGGATGAGATGGTTGCTGCGTTATGCAGTGTGGCAGCGATAGCAGGGTCGGCAAGCAGTTTGTTGAGTGATGCCATGATACTGTCGAGTTTGGGTAGCATAGCCTGTACGGCAGGTACCATAGCCTGCATCTGCTTCATAGCACCATTTTCCTCTACTCCAGGAATGACGCCTCCTGCCTCAATGCGTTCGCGGGGATTGTTGGCGAGTAGCAGGGTGACTTTTATATTGCCCATAAGGTCACTCTCTATCATGGCGGTAGAGCCAGCAGGAATGCGCAACTGAGGGTCAATCTCGGCCTCTACGGTAATGTTGCCGTTATTCTCATAATCGTAGTCAATGTCGGTCACTGTACCAACCTTGTAGCCATCGGCATATATGGGTGTGGAGTTGGAAAGTCCCTTGAGGTTGCTGAACAGCATGCGATATGTTGTGGTGTTGCTGAATACGGTAAGTCCCTTTAGGAAGTTCATCCCAAAGAACAACGCTACGACAGCTGCAATAGCCACGAGGGATATTTTTACCTCTTTTGTAAATATCTTGTTCATGTGATGCTTTATACCTTGTAATATAATAATACTATATGCGTTTTGCTCTATTTGTTTTGTTTGAACTCTCGTATTGCCTCGTTGATATTCATTTTGTCACCATTTTTGAATGCTATGACGAAGCAACCAGGGAATGTGCTGTTGAGTTCCTTACGCAGGCGGTTTATCTCATTGTAGTCTGTTGACTCTCCGATGGTATATTTCACCATACCGCTCTCTTTGTAATAATCCGTGTCTTTATGTCCTTTGAAGCGAGGGTCTGATGAGTTTAGTTTGTTGTCAACAGCAAAAATCTGTACCTTGAAGACGGGCATATCTTTTGCCTTGACTTGCTTGGCTTCAAACTTGTTTTCCTGTTTTTGCTCAGGTTTCACTTCGGGTTTCTTTTCCGTCGGTGGCTCCTGCTGTGTTACAGTGGGTTTGAAGTTAGACTGGCTCACCACCATGGGTTCGATATCCTCTGCCTTGTATGGTACGGTGATATTATTGTCGTACTTATTTTTGTACTGTGCAAAGGCCTGATAGATACCTCGTGCTATATCGTCAATGCGCTTGTCATCATTGAGCAGTTGCTCGTCACTTGGTGTGGAGATAAATCCTAACTCTATCAGACAACTCGGCATCGAAGTTTCTCTTAATACGAGAAATCCTGCTTGCTTCACTCCTTTGTCGGGACGTGAAGCTGTGGAGCACACGCTACGCTGCACGTACTTGGCCAGTTCTACAGATTTGTGCATATTGTTGTCCTGCATGAATTCGAAGATTATATAGCTCTCCGAACTGTTGGGGTCAAAGCCCTGATAGCGCGTCTGGTAGTCCTTCTCTTGCAGAATCACCTCATTCTCACGCTTCGCCACTGCAAGGTTGTCTGCTGCGCGGTGCATACCCAGTGTGTATGTCTCCATACCCTTGATTGATGATGGTCTTGACGGTGCAGCATTGGTGTGTATGCTGATAAACAGGTCGGCCTTTGCTTTGTTGGCAATATCAGCCCTGCCATGCAATGTCACGAAGACGTCAGTCTTGCGTGTGTAGATGACATTTACTTCGGGGCAGTAGCGTTCCAAATACTTGCCTAAAGCCAGTGCCGTCTTAAGGTTGATGTCCTTTTCTTTGGAGAATGCGCCTATCGCTCCTGCATCATGTCCTCCATGTCCAGGGTCGATGACCAGAGTAAATCGTCTGGCATTGACATGTGAAGCTATAGTAAGTATGCTGAGTGTAAGTGTGATAAGCAGTTTCTTCATCCCTTTTCTGCATTTTTGAGATACAAAGTTACAAATAATAGTTGAAAGTTGAAAGTTGAAGGTTGAAAGTCGTTATCTTTTAAATTTTATTAAGATAGTTAAAAAAAAATATTTCCTCGCGTTGTGCCGTATGAAAAAAAATCATTAACTTTGTGTCGATAAAATAAAGAAAACTACCCAAAACAAGGATAATGAACAATAATCAAAACGGACAGCAACTGCAGATAGATATATCGCAGGAAATGGCAAAGGGCATATACAGTAATTTTGCCATAATATCTCATTCGCATACAGAGTTTATCATGGACTTAGCATCAACACTTCCAGGTACGCCAAAGGCTCAGGTGGTCAGTCGTGTGATACTCGCTCCTGAGCATGCAAAACGTCTCGCTATGGCATTGCAAGAAAATATCATGCGTTACGAGCAAGAGTTTGGAAAGATAAATCTTAATAATGCCCCACAGCAGGGTAGCGCACCAAAGACAGCGACACCATTTGGAGGCAGTCAGGGAGAGGCGTGAGTTAGTTGACAGTTAAAGGGCAGATATACATAAAGGATGTGCGTCTCCATGCCTTTCATGGTGTGTTGGAGCAAGAGCGGAGGGTTGGCAACGACTATGTTGTCAACGTTTCTGTTGATTATCCTTTGCATGAAGCCTGTCAGAGTGATGATGTACGTGATACGCTAAACTATGCCGTACTTGCCGACATCGTGAAAGAACAGATGGGCATGCCCAGTAATCTGGTGGAACATGTGGCAAAGCGTATAGCAGATGCTATAATGATGACATTTCCGTTGGCTGAGGCGGTGACTGTAGATATTCGCAAGGTAGCACCTCCAATGTCGGCCGACTGCGATGGAGCAGGGGTGAAGATAACATTTGAAAGATGATATATAACAGATAAAAAGATTGTAATGAAGATAGGATTTGATAACGACAAGTATCTGAGTATTCAGTCAGAACACATCAAGGAACGTATAGCACAGTTTAAGGGCAAGTTGTATCTGGAGCTTGGCGGCAAACTCTTTGACGACCACCATGCCAGTCGTGTGTTGCCAGGTTTTCAGCCTGACTCTAAGTTGCGCATGTTTAGCAAAATAAGTGACCAAATAGAGATAGTCATAGTCATAAGTGCAGAGGATATAGTAAAAAACAAGGTGCGTGCAGATCTTGGTATAACCTATGACGAAGATGTGCTACGCCTTCGTGACGAGTTTATAAGCAGAGGATTTATGGTAGGATCTGTTGTTATCACTCACTACAACGGACAACATGCAGCCAACGACTATCGCACGCGTCTGGAGCGTTTGGGAATAAAGTGCTATGTACATTATCTCATAGACGGCTATCCGCATAATGTATCACTCATAGCATCCGATGAGGGCTTTGGTAAGAATGACTACGTAAAAACAGAGCGTCCGCTCGTCATCGTAACAGCACCAGGACCAGGTTCGGGTAAGATGGCGGTGTGCCTCTCACAGTTGTACAATGAGAACAAGCGTGGCGTAGAGGCAGGGTATGCCAAGTTTGAGACCTTCCCTGTATGGTCGCTACCCTTGAAACATCCTGTCAATATAGCATACGAGGCTGCTACTGCTGATCTCAACGATGTCAACATGATTGACCCCTTCCACCTTGAGGCATATGGAAAGACTGCCATTAACTACAACCGCGACATAGAGATATTCCCGGTACTGAATGCTCTGTTTGAGGGAATATACGGCAAAAACCCCTATAAGTCGCCTACAGATATGGGTGTAAACATGGTAGGATTTTGCATCTGTGACGATGAGGTATGTAGCGAAGCCTCACGTCAGGAAATAATACGCCGCTATTACGATGCTACCAATAAGTTTGCCCTTGGAGTAAACAATGAGGATGAGGTGCAGAAGATACAGTTGCTCTTTAATCAGGCAAAAATTACCACAGATGACCGACGTGTCACTGTGGCAGCAAAAGAGCGCAGAGATAGAAGTGGTGGTACACCATGCGCAGCAATAGAACTTGCTGACGGCACCATTATTACGGCAGAGTCAAGTGAACTGCTCGGTTCGTGCGCGGCATTGCTCCTAAATGCTATGAAGCATCTTGCAGGCATTGACCATGACGTGAAACTTATACCGCAGAATATGATAGAACCGATACAGAAGATGAAGGTGGAATATCTGCAAGGCAAGAACCCGCGTCTGCATACCGACGAGGTACTTGTCGCCCTCTCCGTACTCTCGCAGGTTAACGATACTTGTGTCAAGGCACTTGAGAAACTGCCACTTCTGCAGGGTTGTCAGGCACATGCCACAGTGATGCTCTCAGAAGTTGACCGCAAGATACTCAAGAAACTTGGTGTGGGACTTACATGCGAACCTGTAGTAAAGGGATAGTTTCGCAGCCAAAATTGTATTATAGAATGACAAGTGACCTCAGAAATATAGAGATAATGGACTCCACGCTGCGCGATGGGGAACAGACCAACGGCGTGAGTTTTCTGCCACATGAGAAACTGAGTATAGCACGTATGCTGCTCAGAGACGTGAAGGTGGACCGCATAGAGGTGGCATCGGCTCGTGTGAGCGAAGGCGAGAAGGATGCCGTGAAGATGATATGTCGCTATGCCAACCAACTGGGAAGGTTAGAGAGCGTGGAGGTGCTGGGATTTGTTGATAACGGTGCTTCGATAGACTGGATAGCAGACTGTGGCGGAAGGGTTATCAACCTGCTCACCAAAGGTTCGGAGAACCACTGCACACACCAGCTCAAGAAGACTCCCGACGAGCATATTGCCGACGTAAAGGCAAACATAAAACTGGCACAGGACAAAGGACTGATAGTGAACCTATACCTTGAGGATTGGAGCAACGGAATGCGTGATAATGCGGAGTACGTATATCACATGGTGGAGGCTCTGAAGGACAGCGGCGTGAAGCGCTTCATGCTGCCCGACACCCTCGGTGTGCTGACACCGAAGGAAACGGCAAAGTACTTCAAGGAGATGACAAGCCGTTTTCCAGCTCTTCACTTTGACTTCCATGCTCATAACGACTACGACCTTGCCGTAGGCAACAGCCTCAGTGCCGTAACATACGGAGCGAAGGGATTGCACGTGACGGTGAACGGACTGGGTGAGCGATGTGGTAATGCTCCGCTGGCCAGTGTGCAGGCGGTGCTGAAAGACCAGTTGCATATAGAGACAAACATAGACGAGAGCATGCTCAACGAGGTGAGCCATGTGGTGGAGGGCTATTCAGGCATAGCCGTGGCGCCTAACCAGCCTATCGTGGGTGGTAACGTGTTTACACAGGTGGCAGGAGTACATGCCGACGGAGACAATAAGCACAATCTGTACTGCAATGACCTTGTGCCAGAGCGATTTGGCAGAAAACGTGAGTATGCGCTCGGCAAAAACTCGGGCAAGGCGAACATAGAGATGAACCTGCAGGAACTGGGATTGGACTTGACACCTGAGCAGACTAAGAAGGTAACAAAACGTATTACCGAACTGGGCGACAGAAAGGCGATAGTGACGCAGGAAGACCTGCCATTCATAGTGGCTGACGTGCTCAAACACTCTGCCCCAGAAGACCGCGTAAAACTGAGGGGCTACATGGTGAGTCTGTCATACGGATTGAAACCTCATGCCGCAATAAAAATCTCTATCGATGGCAAACGCTACGAGGCTGATGCTACCGGCGACGGACAGTATGATGCCTTCGTTAAGGCACTGCGCCATATATACAAGGAAACCCTTGGGCGCACCTTCCCCATGCTGGAGAACTATGCCGTAACCATCCCACCTGGTGGTAGAACGGACGCATTGGTGCAGACACAGATAACATGGCGCATGAAGGACGGCAGGGTGCTGCGCACTCGCGCTCTGGATGCCGACCAGACGGAGGCAGCCATCAAGGCAACCTTCAAAATGCTCAACCAAATAGAAGAAGAGTTTAACGCGTAGTTAAACTCTTCTTTCTTTTTATGCCAACAAGGATTAAAAACTGAATGTTTTACGGTGGTACGGCGTTATGCCGTACTTTTTTATTGCATCGCGGTGTTTCTGGGTGGGATAGCCTTTATTGGACAGCCAATCGTATTGTGGGTATTGTTCAGCGAGGGCATTCATAAAATCATCACGATATGTCTTGGCGAGGATACTTGCCGCGGCGATGGCGAGATATTTGCCGTCGCCCTTCACTATAGTGGTGTGGGGCAAGGGCTGACAGTCATACAGCAGGGGTAGACTCTCGTAACAGTCTATGGTACTGTGATCCACCGTAGGGTAATAGGGGTCAAAGCGATTGCCGTCGATGATCAGAGCCTGTGGTTTGACTTTCAGTTGGTCTATCGCCCTGTGCATGGCGAGGTATGAGGCGTGAAGTATGTTTATCTTGTCTATCTCCTCTGCTGTGCATGTGCCCACTGCCCACGCTACAGCATCGCGCTCTATCTCCTCGCGTAGCAGGTATCGTTTCTTCTCCGTCAGTTGTTTGGAGTCGTTGAGTGTCTCGTTATGATAATCGTCAGGCAGGATGACGGCAGCGGCATAGACGGGACCAGCAAGGCATCCCCTGCCAGCCTCGTCACAGCCAGCCTCAATCTTCCCAGTGTAATAGTGGGGTAGGAGCATTATTGTTGTATCTTGAATGTTATGGGTTTTACGAGGCGCACTTTATAACCCTTTTGGTTGTTTGTTAAAGACACAGAGTTATTAGAAGAGAAAGAGTAAGCATTTTCTGCCTCATCACACATATAATAATCATTTCCGAAATTTAATTTAGTTCCCGATGCACTAAGTAAAATAGAATTTAATTCAACACCACTCAACTTAGACCTTATATTTTGATACTGGCTTAGGGTGGGCAGACTCCATCCTGTAAGTTCTCCCTCGCTATAGCTACTTACTGCTGTAGCCCACTTGACTTTCTCCCATTCTTTTTTACTAAATAATAGTCCCAAATTATTTTCCGCATCCACGTATGCAACTACATGTCCATCAAGCACAGTGCCTGCATCAGGCAGTGTTGAAACTTTGAATATATCACCTACCACTTCTGGTGATTGCGTATTTTCTTTACCTTCTCCAAAATCAAATGATGATTCAATAGCTTCATCCCACCCATTTGCTGCTATGTTGCAGCTGATAGTCATGCTCTTTTCAAGTGACTTGTATGTGCCGTTGAAGTGATATGGTTTTCCTGCAACGAGTGCGCTACCGTAGGTTACGGTGTAAGAAGATTCGCCGCTGTTAGATGTGCTGTTTATTGTAAGGGTGGTTTTAGAAGTTGTGCCAGGGAATACGTATATGGTGCTGCTCTTCCATGTGGTGCCGTCAGCCTGTTTGGTAAGTGTGAGTGTGGCACTCGTTTCGCCTGTGTAGTTCTTGTCGAGTGGCATAGATTGATACTGCTTGCCTATGGTAACGGTTATAGTATTTACATCCGTTGGAATTTCGCTAAGTGTAACATCTACTGCTGCAACAGCGTAAGACAGTGAGATATCGGCAGCGACATCGTCCTCTTCTACAGAAATGTTTGTTTTGCCGTGCATAATAGGAGCATCGAAGTAGCCGTTCTCGGCAGTAATAGCATTTTCGTCAAGTATATCGGAATCACCAGCGTCTGTACCGGCAACGGCATAGAGGGTGTATTCACCGGAACTTAGTGACAGTGAATTCGTTGCAGAGCTTTCAGAAGTCTTTATATAACTCACCACAATATCTTCTTCATTCACTGCATATATGGTGAGGGGGTAGGGGAGTTCCACTCCGGATTCTCCTGATTTGGAGGTGATGTTTACTTCGTAGGTGTCATCATTTGATGATGTGTTGGCATAGTCGCCAAGGTCTATCTGCTGGCATGCGGTAAACAGGAGCAGAACGGAAAAAGATAGGAAAAATGATTTCATTATGTTTGCTGTTGCTGTTATGAAGTTATTAGATTTAAGAAACAGGAAAAGGAGCAGAGGGGTAAAAGTCTCTGCTCCTTAAGAATCACTGATGCTGGTCACGCAGCAGGTCGTTGACTGTCTTTACCGGGTTGAAGGTGCCGAGTGGTACCTCAACAAAGATAGTGTTCCAGTCGGACATAGCACCATTCCACAGTCCTGGCAGCTCGAGAGCCTGAAGCTCCTTGCCGTTCTTTGACTTGCTTGAGATGAAGCCTGTGGTACGGTCAACATAATCAGGCAGGTTGAAGGCATTGCCCTTGTAGTCTTTAACAGCACATACGAGGTCAACGGGGTTGAAATGTGTGCCCTCCTTGAAGTATTTCATGTACTGCTCGTTGTTCTTGTCTATCTGGCTTGACTCCAGTATCTGCAGAGAGTATGTACCATCCTGGTTGTATGCGAGGAAAGGACCACCACCAGGCTCACCCACATTCTTCACCATACCCGCAACACGCATAGGACGGTTGAGCTTCTTCTTGAGGTAGATGGCGAGGTCAGTATCCTCAAGTTCCTTGAGGTCGGACTTCACACAACATAGGTCACGCTTTACGAAACGTGCTATCTCAATGAGTTTGTCGTGGTCGTACTTGCCGGAGTCGAGCACTTCGAGATATTCGAATGCTTTCTTCTGCAGTGTCACGAGCACGCCGGCGATAACCTGTTTCCATTCTACGGTCTCGGGTTTCAGACGGTCAGGCACCACGTTGTCGATATTCTTTACAAAGATGACGTCGGCAGCAATCTCGTTGAGATTTTCAATGAGTGCACCATGTCCTCCTGGGCGGAACAGCAGTGTGCCATCCTCGTTGCGGAATGGTGTGCCGTCAGGATTTGCTGCTACGGTGTCGGTTGATGGCTTCTGCTCGGAGAAAGAGATGTCGTACTTTACGCCAAACTTCTTAGCGTAGCCGTCAGCTTTCTCAGCTACCTTAGCCTTGAAATAGTCGAGGTGCTCATGAGATACGGTGAAGTGTACGTTTGCCTCTCCATTAGATGCCGCATAGAGCGCTCCCTCCACGAGATGCTCCTCCATTGGAGTGCGGGCACCTTCTGGATAGCTGTGGAACAGCAACATACCCTTAGGTAGCTGACCGTAGTTGAGACCGTCCTTAGCGAGCATGCCCTTGGCAACAGACTTGTAGTCGCCCTCGGCAATGAGTTCCTTGATCCCCTTGCCCTTCTGTGACTTCAGCAGAGCATCGAGGGCGTCATAGAAAGCGAACTTCTCGATGTTGTCAAAGTATTTCTTCTCGAAGTCGGTGGTAGGAACGTCGTAGTCGGCATCGACAAAGGCAAACATATCCTTGAACATACGACTGGCAGCACCTGATGCAGGTACGAATTTTACAATCTTCTTGCCTTCAGCTTTATAGTCGTTCCATACCTTGACATACTGCTTCACTTCCTCTGCTGTAGGAGCCACGATGCCAGCACCGATTGTGGCAGAGCCCTCGAGTTTAAGGAACGGGAAGCCTGTCTTGAACTCACTCAGTTGCTGCTCAAACTTTTCCTGGCTGATACCTTTAGCCTGTAGCTGCTTTAAGTCTTTCTCTTCCATTGTTACTTAAGGTTTTGGTTATTGGTTATGAGTTATATTCCTGCCAACTCTTTATCTTGATGTCCTCTTCCCTGAGGGCACAGAACGCCTCGATGAATGCCTTGGCAAGGCGCACGTTGGTCATCAGCGGGATATTGTGGTCTATGGCGCCACGACGTATGCGGTAGCCGTTGGTAAGCTCTCGCTTGCTGTGGTTCTTAGGCACGTTGATGATGAGGTCAAACTTGTGGTCGGCAATCATGTCCATCACATTGTTCTCACCATCCTCGTCAGGCCATGAAACAGGAATAGCCTCTACACCATTCTCGTTGAGGAACTTCGCCGTTCCTGCCGTAGCATAAACCTTGTAGCCCTTCTTGATGAGCTGCTTGGCGGGTTCGAGCAAAGCCACCTTGCCCTTAACAGCACCTGAGGAGATGAGCACGCTCTGCTTTGGCAGGCGATAGCCAGTGGCGATGAGGGCATTGAGCATAGCCTCGTTGAGGTCGTCGCCCAGACAGCCTACCTCACCCGTTGATGACATATCGACGCCGAGCACTGGGTCGGCATTCTGCAAGCGAGCGAATGAGAACTGGCTTGCCTTGACACCTATGCGGTCGATGTCAAACTCGAACTTGCTTGGACGCTCATAGTGTGCATCGAGCATTATCTTTGTCGCCGTCTCGATGAAGTTGCGCTTCAGAATCTTGCTCACAAATGGGAATGAGCGTGAGGCACGGAGATTACACTCTATGACCTTCAGTTCACGGTTTTTGGCAAGGAACTGTATGTTGAAGGGACCAGAGATATTGAGCTCCTTGGCAATCTTCTGTGATATCTTCTTTATCTGACGCACAGTAGAGAAGTAGATGTGCTGAGCAGGGAATATCATAGTGGCATCGCCTGAGTGCACGCCAGCATACTCCACGTGTTCAGAGATAGCGTATTCTACCACCTCGCCCTTGTCGGCTACGGCATCAAACTCTATCTCCTTGGTCTCTTGCATGAACTGTGAAACGACAACGGGGAACTCCTTGCTCACCTCTGTGGCCATTTCGAGGAACCGCTGCAGCTCCTCATAGTCGTAGCAGACATTCATGGCAGCACCTGAGAGTACGTAGGAAGGACGAACAAGTACTGGGAAGCCTACCTCGTCAACGAAACTCTTGATGTCATCAAACGAAGTGAGGGCGCGCCATGCCGGCTGGTCGATGCCAAGCTTGTCGAGCATGGCTGAGAACTTGTCTCGGTTCTCGGCACGGTCGATATCTACAGGTGATGTGCCAAGTACAGGCACACCCTGACGATAGAGCTTCATGGCGAGGTTGTTAGGTATCTGTCCACCCACTGAGACGATGACGCCGCGTGGCTCCTCGAGCTCTATCACATCGAGCACGCGCTCCATTGACAGCTCGTCGAAGTAGAGACGGTCGCACATGTCGTAGTCAGTTGACACGGTCTCAGGGTTGTAGTTTATCATGATTGACTTATAGCCCAGTTTCCTTGCCGTGTTGATAGCGTTTACGGAACACCAGTCGAACTCCACACTTGAACCGATGCGATAAGCGCCTGAACCCAAGACGATTACAGACTTCTCGTTCTTGAAGTAGTTGATGTCGTGAGCAGGGGTGTATGGCTTGCCGTCAGGCTGAGCGAAGGCTGGCGTGTGGGTATATGTGAAGTAGAGGTAGTTGGTCAGTTCAGGGTGCTCTGATGCCACAGTAGGAATGCGCTTTACTGACGGCATGATGCCCCTTGCCTTACGAGCCTGGCGCACGGCGAGGTTCTCCTTCTCCATGTTGCCACCCTGTGGTTTCAGTACGAAGCGACCTATCTGGAAATCGCTGAATCCACACTGCTTAGCCTCGAGCAGCAGGGCGTCAGGCAGTTCGTCAAGAGAGTTGTATTTCTTCAGTTCGAGCTTGAGGTCAACGATATGCTTCAGGCGCTCCAGGAACCAAACGTCAATCTTTGTGAGCTCCTCTATGCGCTCCACGCTGTAGCCTTCCTCCAAAGCCTGTGCTATGGCGAAGATACGCAGGTCGGTTGGGTTGGCAAGCTCCTCTTCCACGTTATCGAAATGAACGTGCTCGTTGCCCACGAAACCATGCATGCCCTGCCCTATCATGCGCAGACCCTTCTGTATCATTTCCTCAAAAGAACGGCCTATTGACATTATCTCGCCCACAGACTTCATGGAAGAGCCGATGAGACGCGAAACGCCTGCAAACTTGGTAAGGTCCCAACGTGGTATCTTACATATCATGTAGTCCAGGCTTGGTGCTACGTATGCTGAGGACGTGGTGCCCATCTCGCCTATCTGGTCGAGGGTGTAGCCCAGTGCTATCTTTGCTGCCACGAAGGCGAGAGGGTAGCCTGTTGCCTTTGATGCAAGGGCAGAAGAACGTGACAGACGGGCATTGATTTCGATGATGCGGTAGTCGTTGGTCACAGCATTGAAGGCGAACTGTATGTTACACTCGCCCACAATGTTGAGGTGGCGCACACACTTGATAGTTATCTCCTGCAGCATCTTAACCTGCTCCTCGGTGAGCGAACAGGTAGGAGCAACAACGATAGACTCACCGGTGTGGATGCCCAGAGGGTCGAAGTTCTCCATTGACGCTACAGTGAAGCAGTGGTCGTTGGCATCACGTATGCACTCAAACTCTATCTCCTTCCAACCCTTCAGCGACTCCTCTACGAGAATCTGAGGAGCGAAGGTGAAAGCACTCTCAGCAAGTTCCACGAAGGCTTTCTCATCCTTACAGATGCCTGAACCCAGACCGCCCAGTGCGTAAGCCGAACGTATCATGATAGGGAAGCCAATCTCACGTGCTGCCTTGAGGGCATCATCCAGTGACTCCACAGCGTGGCTGACAGGAGTCTTGAGCTGTATCTCATCGAGCTTCTTGACGAAAAGGTCGCGATCCTCAGTGTGCATAATGGCTTCAACAGACGTGCCGAGCACCTCAACACCGTACTCCTTGAGCACACCATTCTGGTAGAGCTCCGTACCGCAGTTGAGGGCCGTCTGTCCACCAAAGGCGAGCAGTATGCCGTCAGGACGCTCCTTCTTGATAATCTCAGTTACGAAGTGGGGGGTAACAGGCTGAAAATACACCTTGTCGGCAATACCTTCAGACGTCTGTATCGTAGCGATGTTAGGGTTTACCAATACCGAACTGATGCCCTCTTCACGCAGAGCCTTCAGTGCCTGTGAGCCAGAATAGTCAAATTCGCCTGCCTGTCCTATCTTCAAGGCTCCAGAACCGAGTACCAATACTTTCGTCAATTTCTTTTTCATTTTTCTCTTAAATACGTATTTAGGTTATATCTTCTTGTTATCTCAGCAAACTGCCTACAAAGTTACAAAAATATAACGAAAACGAAAACGAAAACGAAAACTTTTTTATGCGTCGGCAAAAACTTTTCCGTCTTCGAGAGTTATCTGTAGTTTGGTGTATTCGCAGTGAAAATCGTTTTTCAGTCGGTCGAGATAACGTCTGCACTCCCAATGACACATGGGCAGGTCATGCAGCAGATAGTTGCCGCATGCCTCCGGCTGTGTGGCAGGCACTTCTTCTTGTGTGAGTATCCACTCAAGACACTCCATTGTGAGCGTCCTGATATCCTGCACGCTGTAGTTTCCTGTCATGACGATATACATACCCGTGAGGCATCCCATGGGACCTACGTACACCACGTCGTCTTTAGCCGACGAATTGCGAAACCATGTGGCCATCAGGTGCTCTATACTGTGCATCGCAGCAGGTGCCACGGCGGGCTCCTTGTTGGGCTCCGTTATTCTGAGGTCAAAAGTGGTGAAACCCTTGTCCTGACGTGACACATATATGCCAGGTTTCAGTTTGGTGTGGTCAATTGTAAAGCTCTGTATTACTTCCATAGTCTTCTGATTCTTCTTCTGTTTGTTTGTTTTTCTTGCCAAATCGGTTGTGAATGAAACTCACCGTCTCAAGGCATACCACCACCATTACGGTGGCTGTGGCTGCCAGTACGTACATGCCGGTACCACATGCCATGCCTATGGCCGACGTCACCCACAGACCTGCTGCTGTGGTGAGTCCGCGCACTGCGTGGCGCTGGAATATTATGCACCCCGCGCCGATG
Organism: uncultured Prevotellaceae bacterium; assembly: GCA_946187445.1. Lineage (GTDB taxonomy): Bacteria > Bacteroidota > Bacteroidia > Bacteroidales > Bacteroidaceae > Prevotella. Next base: position 2,530 of record CAMHQF010000025.1, on the reverse strand, counting down.
AAACCTATGCCGCTTACCACCTGTGCCGCTATGCGTGACGGGTCGAGTCTTACGAGGTCGGCCTTCAGCACGTCGTCATAGCCATACTTCGACAGTATCATGAAGATGGCAGCGCCAAGACCCACGAGGAAGTGGGTACGGAAACCGGCCTCCTTGGCGCGATATTCCCTCTCCATTCCTATCAGCCCGCCCAGCATGGCGGCACACAGTATGCGTAACAATAATTCTTGTGTCATGGTGTGATGCTATTTTCGTTTTATTTCTTTAGTCCCCCATTCCATCATCATGGAACGGGGGACTGCTATTTACGTGATTAGGATTTATCCGTCACAGAAAAAACTTATTCCTCGACGGCTGCCTGGGCGGCTAACGGAGGCTGAATATCAGTACATTACAGAGCATCTGGGAAACATTATGAGCATGAACTGCACATTCTGCATCCGATTTCCTCAAAATCAAACATACCAATTATTCGTGTCACTTCTTATTTCACTTTTAATTGTTAAACACTAATTGTTAGAACACAGATTGCATCACGACTTTTAAGCACGTTCTGCAAATTTTGCTTGCAAAATTAATAATTTCTCACGACTTTACGCACATTTTACATGTTTTTCTTGCAGAATATGTTTGATATTTAACGATTTTAGGCAAAGCAATAACTATTCACGCAATAATTTTCTTTCAATTAAAAGAAAAACAGGTGGATTTCAATGATGTAAGTTTAGGTTTAAGTTTAGATGTCCTTATATATATAATTAAGGTATAGTAAACCCAAATCAGGAGATTGAAGGTTTAATTTTTTAGTTTAGAAGTGCATGTATATATACATGGTTAAACGTAAACCTAAACTTGACAGAATGAAACGACTTGATGTTTCCCAAAATTCACATTTTTCTTTTAACTGAAGAAGGAGCAATTTATCCCCTCCTTTGACCAAATAACAAGTAAAAACGCCCTTGCCATTCTTTTATGACATGGACGTTTCATTTGGAACAATCCTTTTACCCAGGTGTCTTATTCCTGTTTACTTCAGTTTGTCATACACTTCGTCCGTCACAGGCTCTAACCACTCATTACTCTGTTCGCCACTCGTGGCCACATGGGTGGTGTAGTGCTGGAACCAAGAGTCACGCTGTGCACCGTGCCAGTGTTTCACGCCCTCGGGGATGTCGATGACGGTGCCTGGAGTCAATGAGATGGGAGCCTTGCCCCATTCCTGATACCAGCCGCGACCACTGACGCAGATGAGAATCTGGTGCATACCGTGGTGGACATGCCAGTTGTTGCGGCAGCCTGGCTCGAAGGTGACGTTGGCGATGGGCAGTACGGTCTTCTCGCCTTCGCCGAGGTTGGCGGGCTTGATGGGAGCCAGATAGCTGTCGTGGATGAAGTACTGCGCATAGTTCATATTGGGTTCGCCCTTGGAGAATCGGCTGCGCAGGGTGTAGCCCTCATGGTCAAGCCATGCACAGAGTTCATCTACCAGTTCCTGCGAATTGCCCATATTCACCGCACCGCGTTTGTGGGCTGCGAGTTGCGGGTCAACGCCTTCGAGTCCGCTCAGAGCCGCTACCGTTACTATCTCACGGTCGGCAGGAGTCAGTTGGTCGCCAGCGAAGATGTCACCGAAAAGGTGCGCCTTCAGATAGTAGTCGTCCTGCGGACAGAAGTCGTAGTCGAACGGACGGCCTGAGAGTTTCGTCTGCACTTCCGTTCCCTGTTTCAGTGCCTTTGCTGCGTCATCCCAAATCTCTGGGCGCGTCCAGGGCTTGCCCTCCTGCCACTCTGGCTGTCTGTTTTCCAATACCTTACTCAATACACCTAATGCATTCAGCGAGCGCGGGAACCCCGTATAGGCATAGAGTTGCGAGAAAGCCTCCTTCAGTTCGTTGATGGTCACGCCATTGTCGAGTGCCGCCTTTACAGCAGGCTCCAGCCGCTCCAAATCACCCTGTGCCATCAGGCAGGCACATGCCGCCAATCCCTTCTGACGCTCCGTGAGCGTCTGCGCATTCATTGTTGCCATAGTCAGAATAACTATTATAAAAGTGATGATTCTTCTCATATCACATACTCTCCTTTAGTATCTCCGTGATATTCTCTGGCTTCAAGTCCATATAACCGGCGGGATAGCAGATGGTGCCTTCGGTGATGCCGGGAATCATGTCGGCATTGGCGCCCAGTTCGCTGATGGTCAGTGGAAGACCAATCTCAAGCATCCATGCCTTCAGAGCCTGCAAGCCAGCCTCGGCTGTCTGTTGGTCAGTCATACCCTCGCCGCTGATGTTCCACACATTCTTGGCAAAGCGCACAAACTTAGGCAGACCATACTTCATGGCGCGCTGATAGTAGGCCATAGACACTGAAGCCAGAGCATAACCGTGGGGAGCATGAGTCCAGGCACCCACACTGTGACCTATCATGTGCACCATCCAGTCCTGCTGCTTGCCCAGACCTATGAGGGTGTTCAGTGCCCATGTGGCAGTCCACATAATGTTAGAGCGAGCCTCGTAGTCCTGCGGATTCT
>CAMHQF010000024.1:0-30596 GCA_946187445.1 uncultured Prevotellaceae bacterium | reverse complement strand
AAGTCGTATTTGCAGGGAATGATTTCCTTTTTCTTCTTCAGGTCGTAAACACCCCATTTGCCCTGCTTGTGAATGATGAACTTATCTTTGTCTTCATCGTAGGTGAAGTCCATGCCTTTACATACCAGGACGGTCTGCTTCTCGGTGTCGAGGTTCTTCATATATGAATACTTGCCGCAGGGCAGAATCTCACTAAGTGTTTTGGGGTCAAAGACTCCCATCTTTTCTGGTTGGCTGGGAGTATTGCCTGGACGATGCACGAAGAAAAACTTTCCTCTGGTAATATCATCGGCAATGATGTCTGAGTACACACAAGGTACTATTTCTTTCTGCTTTACAATGTCGTAAACACCATTTTTGTTGTCTTTCCCTATGTCACATATTTTATAATCCTTCAGTTTTTCATAGCCATAGGAGATATCGTCATATACACAAGGTACAACCTCTCTGTAAGTGGAATCAATGACACCTTCCTTGTCGCCAACCTTTACAGTGCAATAACCACCCTTTTGTTTCATGTATCCAAGATTGAGTTCCGTATATCTGTTGCATGGCAGCAATACATCGCCGTCCTTATCCAATACACCCCAGAAGTTGTCCTTCTGAACCTTGAAGACATTCAGTGACTCGTAAAAGTAAAGCCTATCGTAGATACATGGCACGACCACCATCCTGCGCTTGTGGTCATAGGCACCGCTCTTATTGTTGCTCCATAAATAGAAATAGGGTGATTTACCCAGGGTATACTCTAAGTCAGATATATTCTGATACTTACAAGGCAGGATTTCCTCGTTGTGCAGACCTCTGATGCCGAACCAGCCGTTCTTGTTGGTGACTTTGTAGTAGTCATCGTGCCTTATCAACTCACTATATACAGGTGGTAACAGTTCCTGACCATTCTTGTCGCAAACACCACAGTAGATCTTTTTGCGTTCTTTGTCGTACTGTTTAACTTCGAACCAGCCACCATAATCTGTGCGGTAGTATACCATGAAGTATTTCTTGCGTAACAGGTTCTCAACAGCATTGATATCCTGAGCCACCATCGTTGTCGTGACGATGGAAAAAAGCATAAGGAGTAATGTTAGTCTCTGTTTCATAGTTGTATAGTTTTTACTTCAGTTTCATCGTTTGCCAGTTGTTCATCAGCGCCTGTGAGGGGATGACGGTAGGGGTTTGCAACTTGTTGTTCTCAACGAAGGATTGGCGCTTTACCTCTTTTATTAGGTAATCGCTCAAATCGCCTAATGTAGCATCACCCTGTGTCTTCTGCAACTTAGACAGCAGGTAATAGGTGAACATGCCATGCTTCTGCTGTTTGTAGGGATAGGCTGTCTCATCACCCTGTGCAGCAGTGAAGACTATCATATTTCCCTTTGGCGCACTATCTTTTACCTTGATAGCCACACCACGTGCCGATGCCATCATGTCGCCCTCGCGCTTGGCTCCAGAGAAACAAGCATCAAGGAATACGATTATACGTTCGGCAGGCATTTCCCCTAATTCCTTGTAGAACTTGTCAAGAGGATAGGCAGACTCCACGTCATTGCCAATACCATCAACGGGTAACAGATAGGCACTATGGTTACTCTCGTCAGGTATGCCATGTCCGGCATAATAGACTATCACCTTGCCCTGTCCCTTGTGTATAGACATGGCTTCCTTTAGCCATCTCACCATGCCACGTATCTTGTTAAGACCTGCGTTTGTTACGAAATTGATATGTTGCGATGGCACGCCGAGGGTGTATTCTGCGTACTGCCTGAAGGTTTCAGCATCATGCTCTGCAAATGGCACATCAGCCTCGTTCTCGTAGTTTTCGTTGCCTATGATGACGGCGTAGGTCTTGTCATCTGTCAGATGAGTATGCGGAATGTTTTCATCGACATTATCAGACACAACGGGTGAAGGCAATGCCGGCAACCGGTTTTCTTCGGGTACAGTAGGCTTATTGGCGGATGCCAGATACTGTTGTTTCTTTTGCTCTGCGCGAGAGACCCAAATATCAATCTCCTTATGACCTTTTTCTTTTGCTACATTAAACCAATGAATGGCTTGGTCAAAGTCCTGCTTGACACCATTGCCGTCAAGATAGAGTTTAGCCAACTGAAATGCAGCAGTGCCATTATCTTTCACATTTCTTTCGGCAGCCCTTTTATACCAATATGCAGCTTGTTCATCGCTTTGCTCCAGGCCTGCTTTGCCTCCCTCATAGAACGTTCCCAGCATAGCCTCTGCATTAGCTATACATAATGTGTCATTCTCTGTGATGGGCTGCATAGTTACCACCTTCTTATATATAGCATAAGCTTCTTCCCAGTTTTCCTTAACGCCCGTACCTAAATAATAGAAAGCTGCCAATACTGCCAGTTGCTTTATTTGACCGTTTTCTGCCCATTTCTTTATCCAATAGAAGGCTTTCTCATTATTTTCAAATTTCCTTAACTGTTCCCACACGGGACGATTACTCTTGACTGAGTAGTCTCTACTGTAAATGGCAAAAAGCATCTTGATGGCAGGCTCGTATCCCTGTTCACCAGCCTTCTCCATCCACGTGAACATATTGTCCCAGTCGCTGTTTTCTCCATACTCCATAGCAAGCTGAAATTGTGCTTCTGCATCACCTGCAGCTGCCTTGCTTCGGATGATGGTCATATCCTGCTGCTGTCCCATGACAAGGGTTGTGAGGGACAGTAACAATGTGCATAATATCGTGCGGAACTTTCCCATAGGGTTTGCTTATTGTTTTATTTTAGGCGAATCTGTTGCCAGCTCTCTGTCAAAGTTTGAGAAGGTATGACGGTTGGTGTCTGGATCTTGTTTCTATCAGCAAACGACTGGCGCTTAACCTCTTGAGTAAGGTAGCTTTGCAGTTCTCCAAGTGTTACCTCGCCCTTGCTTTCCTGTAGTTTTTTCAACAGGTAATAGGTGAACAGACCGTGCTTCTCCTTCTGACAGGCAAAGGCAGTTTCTGCATCTTGTGATGCGGAGAATACCACCATCTTGCCTGTGGGGACGGACGGCTTAACCTTGATGGCTATGCCACGTGCCGATGCCAGCATGTTACCATCGCGCTTGGCGCCATTGAAACAGGCATCAAGGAAAACCGTAATCTGTTGGGCAGGAATATTATTCAGCTCCTGATATAAACGGCTCAGTGGGTATGCTGATTCCAAGTCATTGCTTAATCCGTCAACAGGAAGCAGATAGCCTGTCTTGGAAGCTTCGTCGGGAATGCCCTGTCCCGCATAGTAGAATATAGCCTTTCCCTTGCCCCCAGTCACTTCCATTGCTTTCGCAAGCCAGCGTACAGAGGTGCGTATCTTGTTCAGTCCTGCATTCTCGATGTAGTTGATATGGTTTTCGGGTACACCTAAGGTGCGCATCACGTACTCTTTGAATATCTTTGCATCGTTTGCAGCATAGGCAACGGCATCGTCGCTTTCGTAGTTTTCGTTGCCTATGATAACGGCAAAGCTGTTCATGTCATATCGTTCTGCCACCGGTATTCCCTTATCAACACTAACAGAAGAGGCTGCCAAGAGTTTCTGTTCCTCAAGTTTCCTGTTAGTGCGGTTTAGCATCATTTTTGCGTAACGATAATCTTTGTCCTTTGCCAGCGCCAATTCAAACAGACGCTTTGCCTCTTCGTAGTCACATTCAACGCCAAGACCTTCGTAATAACAGTTACCTAAACAAGCCAGTGCCTGTTTCTCATTCTTTTCTGCTCCTTTGCGATACCACTCCACAGCCTGTTTTTCATCCAGTGGAACACCACGACCATATTGGTAGAGAACTCCCAGTCTCTTCATTGCCAATGCATGGCCTTGCTCTACTGCTTTACGATACCAGTAGGCAGCCTGCTTGTAGTCTTTCTCTACGCCATCTCCTTGGTCATAGCAATATCCTATGGCACTCTGTGCAGAGTCGAGTCCCAGCTCTGCTGCCTTTTTATAATATTCTGCTGCCAGCTTCCAGCTCTTTTCCACGCCCTTTCCATTTTCATGGGCTTTGCCTCTATGATAAAGTGTATGTGCATCACCGTCAAGGGTCGTCGCTGGACTATTTTGCACCTGCTGCTGTTGAACAGGCTGCTGTTGCTGTACGGGTTGTTGCACTTGTCCGCTTGGTTGCACATTGCCAACTCGTTTCCTTCTGGTTTGTCCCATCGTCATTGTGGCGATAACGAGCAACATAAGGAGTAATGTCAGTCTCTGTTTCATATGCCGTCAGGATTTTCTTTCTTTAGGTTCTTGGTATATATCCACAGGGCGATGCCCAGCGCGATGAGTAAGGCGAAGAAGAAGAGGTGACGAGTGAAATTGTCAGCCTCAAAGGAGAGGTAGAACCATACGAGGTTAGTCAGGAAAATGGCAATGCCGCCACCGAGACAGATGATGCCTGACAGGATGGTGCGGCTTAGGGGGGTATCGGGGGTGCGATGCTTGAAGACCTCCTTGAAGATATATACGGTGGTGGTGAGTGAGGTAAGGGCACAAATGGAGAAGATGATGGTCCACTTCTGCTGGCGCTCTCGCTTCTCTTCGGCAAGTCGCTGCTCCATCTGTTCGAACTTCTCTATGATAGCCCTCTCTTTGTCTGTCATATAGCTCCCATACAGGCTGTCTAAATTGACATCCCGCGCTGTTGCCATAGTGAGGGCAACAAAGAGTGATATAGACAAAAACAAAAGTTTCCTCATTCTATCTCATTTGCATGGTTCTTTTTACTTGCTTATGGTTATCGGTATCATTTTGAGGTTCATATCCTTGTCGTACTTACGACACTTCGCTAACCACTTGTTGAAATCGTCAGAACTTAACTGTCGAGGCAAACCATCCGCGATATTGCCATCTGTTGCCTTTACAAATTGGTTGGGAGAGAAGATGACGTAGATTTGGTTATGCTCCGAGGAGCGCTCGGTGGTCATGACATATTCGTCCACGAAAGGACGCTCGGAGGGTGGTGCAAGTTTCTCGTTGAAGAAAAGATAGCGCTGGTTTGCTTTGATGGGATATATGCCTTCTGTCTGGTTGCGATAGGGCAACAGACAGAATGCCTGTCCGTCAGCATCCGCGAGATATACGGCAAGGAAGCCCTTGACAGGGCTTTGGAAGAGCAAGTAGAGCTCATCACCGCTACGGAAGCGGTCGCTCTCAAACTTATCTTCCGTGCCATTGCGGAGCACTTTGGCGGTAAAGTCTATCTGCGCAGAGACGATTTCGCGTGCCTTGCCCTTCACCCTGCAGGTGACTACGAGCATATTGTCCTCGAACCTTCTATTATATATAGGCTCGCCGATGGTCTCTATCCATTCACCCTTGACCTCAGTGCCACCAAGCGAAAGGAAGTTGACATCGGTTTTGCCATTGTTATTCTCTACTCTGGAAATGTCAGTTTGTGACACTATGGTGCCGAACTCATCGGCGAGTGCCTGTATCTGCGCACGCTCAAGGGCGATGCGAAGAGCATCCTCCAGACTGATATTCTCAGGAGCATAATAAGTGTATTCTCCCTCCACCGTCTTTGTCTTTTGGGCTAAGACGGAGAGGGAGAACAGTGTTAGTACTATTACGAGGATGCGTTTCATTACCAACCTAATACTTCATCGAGTTTCTTTGCAAGGCCGTCGCCTTGTTTCTCAAGGTCATCGCGTATTGCCTTCTTAGCAGCCTCTTTCGCCATCTTTGCGTTGTAGGCTATCTGTACGCGCACCTCCTTGTTCTTGTTTTGCAGCACGCGATACATCTCAATGACTGTGAGGGTGCGACCGACATTCTGTGAGATAAGCTGCTTTCCCGCAGAGATGGTCTTTGCTACTGATGCGGCTTCTTCAGGACTGAGCTGCTTGTTATCCACATTGTTTTCTATCAGGGCTGTAACCTCAGTCTGAATCTCGCCTGCGAGGTTCTGCTTGGCAAGGGCTATTGCCTGTATCTTGGCAGCATCATAGTTTTCGCCTATTGACATAGCCTCACCCATGATCCACTTTGGGAACATGTCATCGTCTATCTCATACTTCATAGTATAGACGCGGTCGAGTTGCTTCTCAATAGGCAGGGCACCAGGTGCTATCTGCCAACCCTGTTTCTTCAGGTTCTTGGCTTCCTTGCGAGCATCCTTGGTGGCTTTCTCCTTGAGTTCGGTCTTTGCCATCTTCTGGAGTTCCTTACGCTCTTGAAGCTGCTCTTTGGTAATCTGTGCAGTGATTGTCTGTGTGCATCCTAAGAGAAAAAGGGCTGCAAACACTTTAGCTAAATTCTTTTTCATAATAATGGTGTTTATAGGTTTGTAGATAATGTGCAGACTGTCAAGTCCTAAATGACTATTGTTGTCGTGTGCAAATATACGAAGTTTTTTTTATTGTGCAAAATTTTTCGCATAAAAGTTGTTTTTCTGTCCATACACACAGAATAGATTAAGAGCAATTAGCTTATCGGCTAATTGCTCTTATATTCTTTTACTACTACCACCATTGGGAATGTCGGGAGGTGGTGACTATTTTTTTTCTATCCTTATTATAGCGACTGCATATCGTGGAGGCGCTTGTAGTATCCGCCCAGGGCGGTGAGTTCGTCGTGGGTGCCTTGCTCCACTATCTGGCCGTCATGGAGTACGTAGATGACGTCGGCATGCTTGATGGTGGAGAGACGGTGGGCTATGGCGACGGTGGTGCGGCTCTTCATGAGGCGGTCGAGAGCCTCCTGCACGAGGTGCTCTGACTCGGTATCGAGGGCTGAGGTGGCCTCGTCGAGTATGAGGATAGGTGGATTTTTGAGTATGGCACGTGCTATGGATATGCGCTGGCGCTGTCCGCCTGACAGTCTGCCGCCACGGTCGCCTATCATGGTGTCGTAACCATTCTCGGACTCCATGATAAAGTCGTGGGCATTGGCAATCTTGGCTGCCTCGATGACCTCGTCCATGGTGGCATTATCTACGCCAAAGGTGATATTGTTGTAGAAGGTGTCATTGAAGAGTATGGCCTCCTGATTGACATTGCCGATGAGGGAGCGCAGGTCGCCGATGCCTACCTCGCGCACGTCCTTGCCATCGATGAGCAGCGAACCGCTGCTGACGTCGTGGTAGCGGGGGATGAGGTCAACGAGTGTGGATTTGCCTGAGCCGGACTGTCCTACGAGGGCGATGGTCTTGCCCTTGGGGATGGTGAGGTCGATATGCTTCAGCACGTCCATGCCCTCGGCGTAGTGGAAGGAGACGTCGCGGAGCTCTATCTGGTGCTCGAAGCTGGTGAGTGGCTGGGGCTGGGGGAGTTCCTTGATAGGATTCTCGGCCTTGAGGATAAAGTCGATGCGGTCCATAGAGGCGAGTCCGAGGGGTATCTGGTAGGTGGCCTTCATAAACTCCTTGAGGGGATTGATGACGCTGTAGAGTATCACCATATAGAAGATGAACGTGGAGGCATCGATGATGCTGGAGCCTGCCAGTATGAGCCATCCTCCGAAGAGCAGTACGATAACGATGATGATGGTGCCAAGGAACTCTGACATGGGGTGGGCTGAGGACTGGCGCATGGACATGGCGATGCTGCTGTTGCGGTAGTCATCGTTGACAGCCTCGAAGCGGGCGGTCATCTTTTGTTCGGCGATGAAGGCCTTGATGATGCGCAGTCCGCCGAGGGTCTCGTCAAGTTGTGCCAGCATGTCGCCCCACAGTGTCTGTACGCGAGTAGATTGTGCCTTGAGTTTCTTACTCACCTTGCCCATGATATATCCTGCCAGGGGTGCTACCACGATGACAAAGACGGTGAGCTGCCATGATACGAAGATCATGGTGGAGAAGCACACGATGATGGCGATGGGGTGCTTGATGAGCAGGTCGATACTGCTCGTGATGGATGTCTCGACCTGACCGACGTCGGCACTCATGCGTGCTACGATGTCGCCTCGACGCTCGGCTGAGAAGAAGGCGAGGGGGAGACGCAATACCTTACGATATACCTCCATGCGGATATCCTTGACCACGCCAGTGCGCAGTGGCAGCATGACGGCTGAGGCGGCAAAGTAGCAGAAGGTCTTGAGACCTGTCATGAAGACCAGTCCGAAACCCATGATGCAGAGGGTGACAAACTGCCCATGGGAGGCTATGAGCTCCTGTACGTAGGCATAGCCGTTGTTGAGCAGTGTCTCCTTGTCGAGGGTTTGCCATGTCAACTCCTTGTAGGTATAGACCTTCTGGTCTATCTGAAAGAGGATATTGAGTATGGGGATAAGGACTACAAACGAGAATACGTTGAGCCACTGTGAGAGGAAATTGAGTACTACAGACCCAGCAAGGAACTTCTTGTAGGGACTGAGGTAACGCCTCATTATTTCGAAAAACTGCTTGAACATTGTTTTTAGGAGTTAAAGGAGTTAAAGGAGTTAAAGGAGTAAGAGGACGATAGGGAGTGCTTCAACTGTGCACTGTGAACTGTGCACTGTGAACTGTAAAACTGTTGAGTGCGTTGACGATGGTGCGTGCCTCGTCATCAGTCACTACGGGACTCATCGGGATGGAGAGTTCCTGGGCGTGTATGCGCTCGGTGATGGGGTAGCTGCGTGAGTTCCATTCCTTATAGCACTCCTGCTTGTGGGGTGGGATAGGGTAGTGTATGAGTGTCTCCACACCGTGCTCCCGCATGTGGGCCTGCAACTCGTCACGGTGCTCACAGAATACGGGAAACTGGTGATACACGTTGTAGGCATCAGGGATGCGCTGTGGCAGGGTGATGAGGGGGTTGCTGATATTGTCGTAGTAATAGGCAGCGAGCCTCCTGCGCTTGTCGTTGTCTTGGTCGATGTACTTGAGTTTTACAGATAGCAGTGCTGCATCCATCTCTGACATGCGGCTGTTGATGCCCTTGTACCGGAAGACGTACTTTCGTTGACTGCCATAGTTGGCGAGGGCGCGTATGGTGTCGGCGAGGGCGCTGTCGTCAGTCGTCACGGCTCCGGCGTCGCCCATGGCACCAAGGTTTTTGCCAGGATAGAAGGAGTGGGCTGCTGCATGGCTCACAGCTCCAAGCCTGCGCTCCTGCGTGGCGTATGCTCCATGACTTTGGGCACAGTCCTCAAAGAGTAAGAGGTCGTGTCGCTGGCATATATCCTCGAGCCGCTCATCGTATGCGCTGCGCCCATACAGGTGGACGAGCATGATAGCCCGGGTACGTGGCGTGATGGCGCTCTCGATGCTGTCGATGTCTATCTCGAGGTGCTGCCATGTGGGTTCTACGAGAACGGGCACGAGATTGTTGTCGCTGATGGCGATGATCGTGGCGATATAGGTGTTGGCAGGTACTATGACCTCGTCGCCATCGTGGAGGATGCCCATCTCCTTGTATCCACGCATGATGAGGCGCAGGGCATCGAGGCCGTTGGCTACGGCGATGCAGTGCTTGGTGCCGATATACTGGGCATAGGCAGACTCAAAGGTCTGTGTCTCCTTGCCCTGAAGGAACCATCCGCTGTCTATCACCCTATGGGCGGCAGCTTTGTACTCGTCACCATGCAGAGAGGTGATTTTCTGTAGGTCATAGAACTTTATCATCGGTGGGGGTGTCAAATGCCTTTTATCACTTCCTCCACTATGCCAGGGAAGTATTTCATTTCGAGTTCGTGCTCCTTTGCTGCGATATCGTCAACGGTGTCGGTAGGCAGGAGTGCCACTCTGTGCTGTGCTATTATCTCGCCGCCGTCACATACGGGTGACACATAGTGTACGGTGATGCCAGTCTCCGTTTCGCCGGCTGCCTTTACTGCTTCGTGCACATGATGTCCCCACATGCCTTTGCCGCCATATTTGGGCAAGAGGGCGGGGTGAATGTTGATGATACGCTGTGGGTAGGCATCGATGAGGAAGTCGGGTACGAGGGGCAGAAAGCCAGCCAGGACGATGAAGTCGATGTGGTACTGGCGCATCAAGGCCATCATCTTGCCGGCATCATTGAGGTCTGCCTTAGGCATGACGGCAGTGGGCACGCCATGATTATGGGCGCGTACCAGCGCGTAGGCATCGCTCTTATTGCTTACCACGAGGGCGCAGTTGATGATGTCGGAGCCTTTGAAGTACTGTATGAGGTTTTCGCAGTTGGTACCACTGCCTGATACGAATATTGCTATGTTGGTCATTGGGGGGGATAATTAGAAATTAGTAATTAGTAATTAGAAATTGCTAAAAACTGTGCTATCTTTTGCAGAGTATTTTCCTTCGCTTCTTGAAGATCATCATTAACTACTACAGTATCAAACTTGGGTGCGAAGGAGAGTTCGTACTCGGCACGTGCTATGCGTTGTTCTATCACCTCGGGCGCATCGGTGCCGCGACCGTTGAGGCGACGGCGTAGCTCCTCGATTGATGGGGGCTGGATGAAGAGGCTCATGGCACGGTCGCCGTATGCCTTTTTGATATTCATGGCGCCATGCACGTCAACGTCGAATACTACGTTCTCGCCCTGCTCCAGTTGTTTGTCCACCTGTGATTTCAGCGTGCCGTAGTAGCGGTCCTGATACACCTCTTCGTACTCTACAAACTCATCAGCCTCTATCTTCTTGCGAAACTCCTCGGGGGTGAGGAAGAAGTACTCCACGCCATCCTGTTCGGTGCCACGGGGAGCACGCGAGGTACAACTGATGGAGAAGTGCATATTGAGTTCGGGATGCTCCTGCATCAACCAGTTGATTATCGTTGATTTGCCGCTACCCGAAGGGGCGGCGAAGATTATTAACCTGCCCATACCGTTTTACATTACTCCAAAGAAGCGTAAGACATCATTGAGGTTTGCCACAATCATGAGGAGCAGCAGTATGCCCATGCCGATGTACTCGGCCTTGACCATGAATGTGTCGCTCGGTTTGCGACGGAATATCATCTCGTAAAGTAGGAACAATACATGTCCGCCATCGAGGGCTGGGATGGGTAGTATATTCATGAAGGCGAGGATGATAGAGAGGAATGCCGTCATCATCCAGAACATATACCAGTCCCATACTGGTGGGAACATAGAGCCGATGGCACCGAAGCCGCCGAGACTCTTGGCACCCTCGGAGGTGAAGACATACTTCAGGTCAGAGACGTAGCCTCCCAACATGTCGAGGGCATACCCTATGCCTGCTGGTATGCATGAGAGTATGTCGTAGTCGATGTGGGTGGGTTGCATATACTTGCCGATGGTGGTCATGCCGACACCAATCACTACGCCAGAGGGACTGTCTTCATTTGCCTCAAAAACCACCTTGGCGGTATCCACCTGTTCACCTCTTTTATATACGATGGTCTTGGCGAGCACCTTGGTGGAGTCAGCAGTGGTCTTACAGTCGGCGAGGGCATCGGCTATGCGTCCTGTCTCGTAGGAGAAGGAGTTCCATGAGTCGATTGCCGTGCTGTCGATAGCTATGATGCGGTCGCCCTTCTGCAGTCCGGCCTTTGCCGCTGCTGTGGAGGGTATCACGGTGTCGATGTCAGCAGGTACGAAGGGACGACAGAAGACGGGTTCCGTCTTGAGCATGCTGAGCAGCGAGATGTCGCCTGGCAGTTGTATCTTTACCTGCTTGCCCTGACGCTCTACCGTCACCTCGGTGGCAGATGAGATATCGCGCATCATGTTGGCACTAAACTCGCGGAACTCACCCTGATTGGAACTTATGAGTTTGTCACCATCGCGGAAACCATACGACTGAGCTACCTCATTGAACTTCATGCCGTATGGCATATCCTTCAGGGCGTAGTACTCTTCGCCCCATGTAAAGAATACGGCGCAGTATATGACGAGTGCAAGGAGGAAGTTGACCAATACGCCACCTATCATGATGAGCAAGCGCTGCCATGTAGGTTTGCCACGAAACTCCCATGGCTTGGCGGGTTCCTTGAGTTTCTCTACGTCGTGCTGCGTCTCGTCTATCATACCCTCTATCTGGCAGTATCCGCCGAGCGGTATCCAACCGATGCCGTACTCCGTGCCCTCATATTCGTAGTTGCCGTCCTTATCCTTCTTGGCAGGTATCACCTTACCCTCGCTGTCCACCTTGCCACGCAGACGGCGCCACCAGTTGAACTTGGTGGAGAAGAGTGAGAACTTATAATCAAAGAATACGTAAAACTTGTTTACCCTCACGCCAAAGAGTTTGGCAAAGAAGAAGTGCCCTCCCTCATGGAGAGCTACGAGAATCGTTATTGCGAGTATAAACTCAAGCGTTCTTATTAAGAATGGTGTCATTTGCTATCTTTCTTGCTTCAGTATCTGAATTGATATAATCTTCGTATGTCGGTTTCTTAATTACCGTTGCCTTGTCAAGGGTCTGTTCGATAATGTCACCAATATCGAGGAATCCTATCTTGCCCTGACGGAAGGCGAGGTTGACCACTTCGTTGGCAGCATTTACGACGCAGCAGGCGTTGCCCCCACGCTTGATGGCCTCAAAGGCGAGTGCCAGACAGCGGAACTTGTTGAGGTCGGGCTTGAAGAACTCCAGTTTGTGCTGGAAGAAGTCGAGCCGCTCGCCTGACATGGTGAGACGGTCGGGGTAGGTGAAGGCATACTGTATGGGCAGACGCATATCGGGCACACCGAGTTGGGCCTTTACGGCACCATCGCGAAACTGCACTGCGCTGTGTACTATCGACTGTGGGTGTACCAGCACCTGTATCTTGTCGGCTTCCACTCCGAAGAGCCATTTCGCTTCTATCACCTCAAAACCCTTGTTCATCATCGTAGCAGAGTCGATGGTGATCTTGGCACCCATGTCCCATGTGGGATGTCGCAAGGCGTCAGCAGCAGTGGCATATCTCATCTCGTCGAGTGTCTTCAGGCGGAATGGTCCACCGCTTGCCGTGAGCAGTATCTTCTCTATCTCATTGCCTGCCTCGCCCACTATGCTCTGGAATATAGCAGAGTGCTCAGAGTCAACAGGTAGGATAGGGGAGTGATACTCCTGCGCCAGTTCGCATATCAGTTCTCCAGCCACTACGAGAGTTTCTTTGTTGGCAAGACATATCTTCTTGTGTGCTTTGATGGCAGCGATAGTGGGAGCCAGTCCTGAGAAACCCACCATGGCGGTGAGCACCATGTCGATAGGCTCTGCCGTCACTACTTCGCACAGCGCCTTGGCACCTGCATATACCTTTATATCGGGGCAGTCGTTGAGGAGTTCTTTCAGTTCGTCGTACTTGTCCTCGTTGGCTATCACTACGCAGGCAGGGTTGAAACGTCGAGCCTGTTCGGCGAGCTGCTCCACCTTGTTATTAGCCGTCAGGCAGTAAGCCTCGAAGCGTTCGCTGTGTTCAGCTATCACCTTCAGTGCCTGTGTGCCGATAGAGCCAGTAGAGCCGAGTATGCAGATTTGTTGTTTCTTCATCTATAGCAGTCCCTCCGGTATGTTGAGGGTTATGGTTCTGTTTTCTGTGTTGATATCAGTTATGAGTTCTTCCGAGGCAGGTATCAGCGTGCCGTCAGTGAGTTCAAACATGATGTTGATGGTCTGCTCGTCTATCAGGGCTATCTCGCCTACCGTCTTGCCGTTGTTAGCATTGATGATGGTATAGCCCACCAGTTGAGCGTAGCTCAGTTCGTTGCTGTCATCGTCTGCTGCCTTGCTTCGTGGAAAAAACACGTCGGCACCTGTCAGTTCGCGAGCCCTCTCCATGGTGTCGATGCCGTCAAACTTTATCAGCGCCGTCTCGTCGGTCTTGAAGCGATACTCCTCCATGAAGAAGGGCACCATGATGCCGTCGAGCTCCAATATGAGGTACTCAGCATCCACGCGGTCAAACACGTCGTCATCCACGTGCATCGTCACCTCACCCTTGATACCGTGAGCCTTGCCGAGCTTACCTATTTTATATACCTCTTCCTTTATCAAATTGACAAATTGAAAATCCTAATTCCTAACTATCTTCGCTCCCAGTGCGTTGAGTCGCGCCTCGATATTCTCGTAGCCACGGTCTATCTGTGCTATATTGCTTATCTGCGATGTGCCGTCTGCTGACAGTGCTGCGATGAGCAGTGCTATGCCGGCGCGTATGTCTGGGCTCGACATGCGTGCGGCTCTCAGCCTTATCTTGCGGTCGTGTCCCACCACCACTGCGCGGTGTGGGTCGCAGAGTATTATCTGTGCCCCCATGTCGATGAGTTTGTCCACGAAGAACAGTCGGCTCTCAAACATCTTCTGGTGTATCAACACGCTGCCCTCTGCCTGTGTTGCCACAACGAGGAGCACGCTGATAAGGTCAGGTGTCAGTCCTGGCCACGGTGCATCGGCAAGCGTCATTATGGTGCCGTCGATGAATGAGTCAATCTGGTAGTGGTCGTGGCGCGGTATATAGAGGTCGTCACCCTCCTCCTGAATGGTGATGCCCAGTCGTCGGAAGGTGTCGGGTATGATGCCGAGGTTCTTTATTGATGCCTCTTTTATGCGTATTCCGTCGCCTACCATTGCCGCCATTGCTATAAATGAGCCTACCTCTATCATATCGGGCAACAGCCGATGCTCCGTGCCGTGCAGGTCTTTCACTCCCTTTATGGTGAGCAGGTTGCTGCCTATGCCGGTAATGTCGGCCCCCATGCTGTTGAGCATGTGGCACAGTTGCTGTATGTATGGTTCACATGCTGCATTGTATATCGTAGTGGTGCCCTCAGCCATCACTGCTGCCATGATGATGTTTGCAGTACCCGTCACTGAAGCCTCGTCGAGGAGCATGTAGCAACCCTTGAGGCTGTCTGCTTTCAGTTCAAACACCTCACGTCCTGCCACGCGGCTGTATGTCGCTCCGAGGTTTTGGAAGCCGAGGAAATGTGTGTCCAGTCTCCTGCGTCCTATCTTGTCGCCACCAGGTTTTGCCACAGTAGCCTTGCCAAAGCGTCCCAGCAGCGGACCTATCATGAGCACAGAGCCACGCAACTTGGCACACTTCTCCACAAACTCGTCGCTGCTGAGGTACAGCAGATCGAGTTTGTCGGCCTTGAAGGTAAACGTGCCCTTTGCAGGGTTTGTCACCTTTACTCCGATGTCTTTGAGCAGTTTTATCAGGTTGTTGACGTCGAGTATGTCGGGGACGTTGCTGATGGTCACCTCCTCCTCAGTGAGCAGCGTAGCACATATCACCTGCAGTGCTTCGTTCTTGGCTCCCTGTGGTGTGATGTCGCCTTTTAATGGGTGGCCTCCCTCGATGATAAATGTCTCCATGGGCATCTCTGGTTATTTCTTTTTCTTCTTGCCATTGTTCTTGCCGCCGGTGCTGTCGCCATTAGCCGCATTGACGTGTACATCATCAGGCATCAGCTGTATCTTGCCGTCGGTAAACCGTGCCAGGTCCGATACTACACGTTCCTTATCGACAGAGCCAAATCCCCATGTGGCAAGGCTACGGTACATCTGTTCAGCAGTCTCTCTGGCGAGGGTGTCACGGAGTGGTCCTTCGGGCAGTTCCTTTAGTTTGTCAAACATGCTAAAGAGCAGTTTGCCATAGTGTCGCACGGGCACCTTGTTCTTGTCGTACTCTATCTTCTCAGGTGCCGTTGCCATCTTATCCTCCTGCTCAAACTCTACGGGGTAGTCGATGTCGAGTTTGAAGCCACTCATCAGCGCGAGGTGATACCATAGCATGGGTGTGCGCTCCTTGTAGCTCTGCTGGCTTGGCACTACGCGTTTCATGGTCTCGATGATGCTTTCTGCACACCTCTGTCGCTCCTCCTTGGTAGGTAGTGTCACAGCATGCTCCACCATCTGCTGTACGTCGCGTCCGTATGCCTTGAGGCGCATCTTCTCGCGCTCGGTGTTATAGTCTAATCCTTCTATATTCATTTGAACCTTTGAACTCTTGAACCTTTGAACTCTTGAACCTTTGAACTCTTGAACCGTTTAACTGTTACAGTGCATTCAGCACCTGTTCCTTTATCTGCTCCAGTTCGTCTTTCATCTTCACCACGATGTTTTGCATTTCGGCGTTATTGCTCTTTGAACCAGTAGTGTTTATCTCTCTGCCCATCTCCTGAGCTATGAAACCAAGTTTCTTGCCCTGTCCCTGTGGTATATCCTCGTTCATCGTATCGCGGAAATACTTCAGGTGGTTGGTGAGTCGCTGCTTCTCCTCGGAGATGTCGAGTTTTTCGATGTAGTATATCAGCTCCTGCTCCAGACGGTTCTTGTCATATTCCACATCGGGAATTGCCTTGAGGTTTTCGGTAAGTCGCTGGCGTATCTTCTCCACACGACTCTGCTCGTAGGGCTCTATCTCGCCCATGAGCTGAGCTATGTTGTCCAGTTTCTCCTCAAATTTCTTTTGCAGAGCCTCGCCCTCCTGCTTGCGGAAGTCATGCAGGTTTTCGAGAGCCTCCTTCACACATGCTGAGGCTGCAGCCCACTCCTCGTCTGAGAGTTCCTCTATCTCCTGACGCGATACGGCATCGGGCATGCGCATCAGCACGGGCAGTATGTCGGCGGTCTGTATGCCCAACTCCTGTGACAGTTCCTGCAGCTGTGCGTAGTAACTCCTCACAAGGGGCATGTTCACAGCTTGTGCATCGCCAGCCACCTCCTTCTCCACCCAGATGGAGAAGTCTATCTTGCCTCTCACGGCACTCTCCTGTATCATCTTGCGTATCTCCATCTCCTTCTCGCGGTAGATGGGTGCTATGCGTGTAGAGCAGTCTAACGCTTTGGAATTGAGCGCCTTGACCTCTACGTGTATGGTCTTGTCCTGATATTTCGCTACGGCTTTGCCGTAACCCGTCATTGATAATATCATAATTTTGATGCTAAATATTTCTGCAAAATTACAAAAAATAGTTGAATTGGCAAAACTTTCAACTTTTATTAGTACCTTTGCACTTGATTATGGCATGTATTTTACATATTGAGACGAGTACCGAGGTATGCAGCGTGGCAGTAAGCCGCGATGGCGAGTGCTTGTTTGAGCGCATAGAGCAGGGTGGCGAGAGAGGTTCTCAGGCATCCGAAAAACTGGGTGGCATGGTCGATGAGGCCATGAAGTGTGTGGAGTCAGGAAACTTAAAGTTCGACGCTGTTGCAGTCT
The DNA here is from genome assembly GCA_946187445.1 of uncultured Prevotellaceae bacterium. Taxonomy (GTDB): domain Bacteria; phylum Bacteroidota; class Bacteroidia; order Bacteroidales; family Bacteroidaceae; genus Prevotella. Next base: position 13,568 of record CAMHQF010000024.1, on the reverse strand, counting down.
CCTCAGGTCCAGGTAGTTACACTGGACTGCGCATAGGTACGTCAATGGCCAAGGGACTGGCATACGGTAGCGATGCCAAACTCATAGCAGTGCCCACCTTGCAGTTGCTTTGTGTACCTCTATTACTCAATGAAGAGAAACACTTCGCTTCTCTTGCTGAGACGGATAAAGTGCTTCTCTGCCCTATGATAGATGCCCGCCGCATGGAGGTGTTTGCAGCCATTTATGATACTTCGCTCCAGGAGGTGCGTGGAGTGCAGTCTGATATAGTAGATGCAGACACATACAAGTCTTTCCTAGACCAACATCATGTCTTTTTCTTTGGCAATGGTGCCCAGAAGTGTATGGAGGTAATCAATCATCCCAATGCCCACTTCGTGGAAAATATTCAGCCCCTTGCCAAAAACATGATGCCCCTTGCCGAGATGCGACTCCGCAAAGGACAGTTTGAGGATGTGGCTTATTTTACCCCCCAGTACTTTAAGGATTATCAGGCTAAACTACCAAAGAAACTGCTGTAAGATGTAAGGCTTTAGCATGCTAAGGCATAGTCCCTGCTCGAAATTAACTAGTAAATTTGACGAATTAACTAGTTAATTTTGCGAATTAACTAGTTAATTTTGTACAGAAGCTAAGCTATAATAGCTGAAAGGCATGCTTTCGGTCATAGAAAAGCTCTGCGGCTATGATGTTAGTGCTTATGTTCATGTCCGTGATTGTGCTCATGTTCGTGGCAGTGACAACACTCGTCCTCGCCGTGTAGATGGCGGACGAGTGCATAGAGCAGCAGCATGGCGAGTATGCCTGTGCAGGTCCAGTTGAACCATGATGTTTCCTCTGGAGTACAACATGCAGTCTGCATTATCGTTGGCATAAACCATTCACGAGGCATGAGGTCGATGATGTTGCCTGCCACTATGGCACCACAGATGATGGCAAAGAGATAGAGTGCCAGGGATTTCTTGCCAAGCTGCTTGCCGATGACGAGCATAGAGGCGACGTTGCAGGCTGGTCCTGCCATGAGCAGTACGAGTGCAGCGCCAGGCGTGAGCCCCTTCATGATGAGGGCTACGGCAATAGGTATTGACCCCGTGGCACATATATACATAGGTATGGCTATGGCGAGCACCAGGAGCATGGAGAGAGCCGTGTTGTCCTTGAATACCTCAAAATAACTGTCAGGCACAAAGACGGTGATGAGTCCTGCCACTATCAGTCCTATGACGAGCCATTTGCCTATGTCGCCCATCATTTCTACAAAACCATAGTGGAGAGCCTCCTTTATCTTATTGAAGATTGAACATTGAACATTGACATGAGTGTGTTGACAACAGCAACTATGTTCCTCATGCTCATCTTCTTTATGGCAGCAAGTTTCCGTAGCCGTAGGCGTATCGTAGGAGCTATGCTCCATATCGTAGCAGAGCTTGCCCTGCGTATCGTTCCCGTTATCAAAACGGTTCACCAGCACTCCTGCAAACAGTGCTGTGCAGAATGCCACCACTGGCCTCGTTATGGCAAAGGGCAGTCCCATAAGTGAATAGGTGGCAGCGATGGAATCGACACCCGTCTCTGGCGTTGCTATAAGGAAAGCTGCAGTAGCACCCTTGGATGCCCCTTGTTTCCTCAGTGACATAGCCGTAGGCAATACTCCGCAGGAGCAGAGTGGCAGGGGCACACCCAGCAGGGCGGCATAAAATACCGAGCGAAAGTTGTGACCACTAAGGTAACGGCTATACACTGCCCCAGGCACGAAGGCATGGAGCAAACCAGCAAAGAAGAAACCCAACAAGAGGAAGGGCGACATCTCATTGATAAGATTCAGAACTTCATTCATGACTTCTTTAAAATTTTCTGCAAAGTTACGAAGAAGTTCTTGCAACGGCGTTGCAAAGTCGCATGTTACTCTTCCGAGAACTGGTCCTTGCCTACTGCACAGAGCGGACACGCCCAGTCTTCCGGCAAATCCTCGAAAGCTGTTCCTGGCTCAATGCCGTTCTCAGGGTCACCTACAGCTGGGTCATACACATAACCGCATACATCACAAACATACTTTTTCATAATTCTCTCTTTTTTTAGGTTAGTAAATCTTGAAAATCTGTTGGCAAAGATAATAAAAATAATGTATATAAGAAAAAAAAAGACCAAGTTTTTTTCATTATTTTTGAGTTGTACACTATTGCACAGTCTTGCAAAAGAAACTTCGTTTACTTCTTCTTAAACACCCAGCGCAGTATCGTAAACTGTATGAGCATGGCTATGCCCATAACAATAATTGGTGCCACCAGTCTGTGTATGCCTATCTGCATGCAGAGCCAGAAGAGGACGATATGCAGTCCGAAATTCACGGCATGCGAACCAGAGAACCCAATGAAGTGTTTCCAAGTGGGTTGCTGGCGGAAGGTAAAGCGACACGTAGTGTAGTAGTTGACGAGGAAGCTGACGATATATCCGATGGCATACGCCGTGTTTACCTCTATCACCAACTGCAATAGGTAGTAAACGACGTAATGAACTGAGGCGGAGAAACAGCCGTTGAGGATAAAGCGCACAAACTGTGCCTTACCATGATCGCCATTCTTAATAGCCTTCGCCTTATTTTTCAATACCTCTTTCAAACCCTTAACTGTAAACTGTGAACTGTGAATTGTGAATTATACGTCCGTACAACTCATACATTTGCTCCGTGAGCACATCGGGGTGGAAACGCTCCATGCAGTACTTGTAGCCTGCCTCTCCGCGCTGTCGGCGCTCCGCCTCGTCGTTCATCAGGCGATGCAATGCCTCGGCTATCTCCTCAGGTGAGCCAGGGTTGACCTGTATGCTGTCAGGACCAGCCGCCTCGGGGAGCGAACTGACGTTGCTCGTTATCACGGGGCATCGCTGCAGCGAAGCCTCCACTACGGGCAGTCCGAAACCCTCGTAAAATGAGGGGTAAAGCATACACCGTGCATTGGCATAGAGCGTCTGCAGCGTCTCAGCATCGTGAATGTTGCTTTCTATGCGCACCCACTCACTGAGGTGATGCTCGCTGATATACTGCTCCACCAGTTTACGATACTCCCTGCCGTTGCCCACCACCATGAGCAGCGGACGCTCATCTTCAGACAGCATCTCCAGTGCCTTTACCATGCCCAAGAGGTTCTTCCTCGAATTGATGGAGCCGACGGTGAGGATATAGCCCCTCTCCAACTCTTTCAACAGTGATGAGCTTTCTCCCCCTATGGGGGGACTAAGGGGGACTTTATAAAATATCTCCTGCACAGGTTGATATATCACGCTGATGCGCTCCTCCGGCACGCCGTAGTAACGCATCACGTCGCGCTTTGTCGATTCGCTGATGCACACCACGTGCGTAGCGTGCTTAGCCGACCAGCCGTATTTCCAGTCGTAGATGAGCCTGTCCCACGGCTTATACATATCGGGAAACGTGCGCCATGCCACGTCGTGCATGGTCACTATGCTCGGTATGCCAGCCTCCGTGATGTCACGGGGCAGCTCGTTGCTCAGTCCGTGAAACAGTTCGCAACCCTCCTTCGCAGCCTTCCTGCCTAAGCGGAACGTGCGCTCGATAGCCCTGCTGTCGTAGAGTACCGCCTCGATATCCTCATGCCGGCTCGTCATCTCACTCACCAGCGTGCGGCTATAGTTGCCCAGGCCTGTCCTGTTATGGTAATATCGCTTTGCGTCGTATGCTATCTTCATCTTGGGTGCGCTCTTTCGCTTCTTATTGCAAATATAGTCACACTATTCGACCATTTTTGTAGTGCAAAGATATTATATTTGTTTGATACTACAAAGCAATTATCCAAAAAAGATTATCCAAAATGGATAAAATGCAATATGGACGTGTGGATGACTGTCAGGTAAACATGGTTTGCAGGAGTGTAAGGAAAAATGGGATTTTGCTTACGCTCTGACTTTTTGAACTTTTCTTCTTCATATACTCGAATAGGATGGTTATGCTTTCTGCAGATTAGATGCCGATAATGCAAAAAATTTAATTGTCATACAAAAAAGTGACGAAATGTTTGGTTGAATCGTAATTATTGTGTAATTTTGCAACCGTATTCGGGTTAAAATATTACAAAAAGTAAGGAATAGAGTATAAAGTATAAAGAAAATGAAAAAGATTAGAGCAGCCGTAGTAGGTTACGGCAACATTGGAAAGTTTGCCATCGAGGCTCTCGAGGCAGCTGAGGATTTTGAGATTGCTGGCGTAGTACGTCGCAACGGTGCTGAGAACAAACCTCTGGAGCTCACTCCATACGAGGTGGTGAAGGACATCGACGAACTGAAGGACGTTGACGTGGCCATCCTTGCTACGCCTACTCGTTCTTGTCAGGAGTTTGCCGAGAAGATACTCGCCAAGGGTATCAACACTGTTGACTCTTTCGATATACACACCTCCATCGTGGACTACCGCAAGGCACTCATGCCTATCTGTAAGGCTAACAACGCCGTTGCAGTCATAGCAGCAGGTTGGGACCCAGGTTCCGACTCTGTAGTGCGCACCCTGATGCAGTCACTGGCTCCAAAGGGACTGTCATACACCAACTTCGGTCCCGGCCGCTCTATGGGTCACAGCGTATGCGTGCGCTCCAAGGCTGGAGTGAAGGACGCGCTGTCAATGACCATCCCGGTTGGCGAGGGCATACACCGTCGTATGGTATATGTAGAACTGGAGCCAGGTGCCGACCTCGCTGAGGTGACAAAGGCTATAAAGGCTGACCCTTACTTTGCCAACGACGAGACTCATGTATTCCAGGTGGAGAGCGTTGATGCGCTCAACGACGTAGGTCACGGCGTGAACCTCACCCGCAAGGGCGTGAGCGGTAAGACGCACAACCAGCTCTTCGAGTTCAACATGAAGATCAACAACCCTGCCCTCACCGCTCAGGTGCTCGTCAACGTGGCTCGTGCTTCGATGAAGCAGCAGCCCGGTGCCTACACCATGGTGGAGATTCCTGTGATAGACTATCTGCCAGGTGAGCGCGAGGACTTGATTGCACACTTGGTGTAACTCGCTGAGCGAGTACGAAACGGCTGAAGGCTTTCAGCCTACGAAACGCTTGCAAGCAAGCTACGAAGACGAAACGGTGCTAAGGCACCTACGAAAACTCTTTACAACGACAATAAAAAAGGCAACCACATGGTTGCCTTTTTTGTATGCGCTTACCGCACTACCGTGATGCGACCTTGTGGTTGTGCATACTGTTGACCGATGTTGCCCTTCAGCACCTTGGTGACATACTCTATCAGGGCATAGCCGTAATTCATTATTCCGCTCTTCAGCACTTTGCTGCCCTTTAGCTTGTTGTTCAGTCCGCCACCCGTTACGCAGTAGTCCGTTGTACCAACGGTGTAGGTGCGGCTTAGGTCTATCGGTTCATACTGCTGGGTCTTAGCATTGAGCACCATCACATCTGAAACGCTATGCATACTCACATGGGCAGTAAACTTCATTCCTGCCACCTGCGGAAATTGTCCGCTCTCCTTGGGCAGGTCGCTCATGAGGTCGGTAAGCATATCTACTATGGTGCTGCCCTTCACCTCTATGCGCATAAGGTTGTTGTCATACGGCAGGAGGGCTATGATATCTCCATAAGTCAGGTCGCCTGCCTTGCACTCCGTGCGTATGGCGCCCCCATTGACTACAGCTATCTCTGCTCCCGTCACATAGCGAAAGGCATCAGCCACTATGTCGCCAGCATTTGTCTCGCCAGTTCGCACCGCTTGTCTGCCTGCATCGTCAAGGATACGCAATGCCACATCGCTACTGCACACCTTGCGTTCTACAATTTTTCTCATCACTTCCTTCACGCTGTCCGTCACATGCTTGACGTACACGTCAGATGGCATGAGGGTGTCTATGGGCAGCAACGTTGTGGAGAATCTGGCATCGGGAGTTATCAGTAGCTTGCCGATATTCTGGAACTTCGTTCCCGTCTGTGTTACCAATACAGGTTTGCCTTCCTTATTCAGCATGGTGTCGGCCTGAATGACGGAATGCGTATGTCCGTCAAGCACCACGTCAATACCTCTGGTGGCTGACACCAACCCGTGCGAGTCCACATTCCTCTTTGTCTTGTCTTCGCCTAAGTGTGACAGCACTATCACGTAATCAGCTCCAGCCCTGCGTGCTGTGTTGACGGCTTCCTGCACTTGGGCATACACATCTACGTGCTGCAAGTCATAGAGCAAAGTGCCTGTGTCATCATAAAAAGCGTATGCCTCAGACTCCATAGTGCCCGGGGTGGTAACACCTACGAAGGCTACACGCCTGTCGCCCATAGTCTTTATAGTATAGGGAGAAAAAACGTTGCGCCCTGCACTGATGTCATACAGATTGGTATTTACCACAGGCATAGGCATGCGCCTCAGCAGTTCAAACATGCGTGGTGTGCCATAGTCAAACTCATGATTGCCCAGCGTGACGGCGTCATACCCCACTGCGTCCATTATGTCGATGATATACTGTCCCTTTGATATGGCACCAACCGTTCCGCCTTGTATGAAGTCGCCACTCGACACTACTGCCACGTCTGCCGTGTCAGCAATGGCATTACGCAGTCCCGCTATCTTGGCATAGCCGTCAATGGCACAGTGTACGTCATTCTCATAGAGCACTACTATGCTCCTTCCGCCCTCATGTGGCTGTGCAGTGCTTATCTCCACTGCCCACACCAGCATAGCGCACACCGATATTGTCATCAACAGTCTGTTCTTCATTATTCAGTTTTAGCAAACGACTTCCCGTTCCACATATATTTCACCCTGTACTTGCTGCCATCGGGTTTATCGGCAATGCCCGTTATGCCCTTGCGTGTCAAGGTGTAGATAAAGTGGGCGTCAATCTCTGGTCCTTCCATACCGTAGTCGCTCAGATACACCATATCCATCCTCCTGCTGTCAGGGTCGTAGAGGTATAGCGACAGACCGTCGTGCTGTCCTACATACGCCACGCCGTCCCTGTAGAAGTGGCTGGTTTCCGCCACTATCACGCAGTTGCAGTCCTTGCACGGCCAGCAACGAAACTCCGACGTACCCTTGTGCACATAGCCATCCTCACTGTCTTGTTCCACATAGGTCATGTAGCCCTTGCTACAACTCACCTTGAACCTGCCTTTCGTCTGCTCCCCCCTCTGGTTTCTCTCCCAGTCCTCGCCAACATATGTCATCCATTCGCCAGGTTCTTCCCTGTTGCAGATGGCTGTCACGAAGTCACCTATCGTGGGCTTTGCGCCTTGAAAATTCACAGGAAAACTAAAGTCAAGTTCCTCGGCATTTACTGTCATAGTCATGAGCAGCAGAAGGAATATGTTCAAAAGCCTTCTCATTTCTCTATCAGTTTACGCACCTCGTCGGTGAGGTAAGGTTTCATTGTCTTGTAAGGTATGGTATCGCCCGGCATACCAGCGGCATAGGCGGCTATCTCATATTGCTGGTATATCAGTACGAAACCATTTTCCATCATATATGGTGCTGTCCTGGGCAGAGGTATGCTACTTGCATCCTTCATGTCCTGCACAATCTTCATCAGTTCTGCATCCGTCTTTGCATTGAAATAGTTCTTCAGCATTCTCTTCACCACGTTCTTCACACCCGTCGTGCCATCCTTCTTCACCATGTTGTCCCATGTCAGCCTCTTGCCATCAGCCTTGCTGAAGGTGGCACCCAGTTCCTTTGACAGCGGATGTGCCCCCCCAAGGTCGATGTCGATGGTCAGCCCGTAGGTCACCACCTTGTCTGTCTCGTATATCTTGTCCATACGCGCATAGTAACTTAGCTCCGCATAGTCGGGCACTCCCTGTGAACTGATGCTGTTAAGCGTATCGACATACATGTTGCCGTAATGCCCCACGATTGCTCCCATGTCTTCCTTGTCACCGTCAAACGTACCACCGAGGCTTTCATCAAGCCATTCCGATACGGCACGCCTCACGTTCTTCTCTGGCACCATCGCCACGATGTCGCTCGTCACGTCTGCCCCTGCAAATGAGAAGGTGACGCTGTCACCAGCTACCAGCTCTGTTTCCTCCACTGGTCCATTGGCATTCTTTGGCGGACGGTACTGTCCTGCTGCCAGTGCCACTACCGAGCACAGCGACACGAATACTGACACCGCAATGCCAAACACGCTGCCTGCTATGCACCAGCCGCGCTTCACTATCACTGAGGTGACCACATGAGCCACCTGAACCAAGAACATCACACAAGCGCCCAGTACGGCGATGCCCATCACGTCCTTGTTCTCATTCATCGTGGCTATGACTGCCACAATACACAATACTGCAAATATAATCATAGACACTGCCCACAAACGGGAAAAAAAAGTTAGTTTTTTTGTTGTTGACTCTTTCATACTTATTTCTGTATAGTTCTAAGGTAATCCACTATCTCAGCACAACCCACAGGAACGGGCATACACTCTGACTCACTGCGTATCGTGCCACCCTCAAACTCGCAACGGAACGACCACGAAGGCGGACCGCCCAGCAGATGCGGCGCCTTATCGAAGGCAGGCTGCCCCTCATAGTAGTTCAGACACTGGTAGAGCTTTGACTGTTCAGCTATCTGGCGTATCTTGACGGCAACATCCTTATCCACTTCTTTGACCTCCTGGCGTATTCTGTCAGCAACATACCTGCTCTCTTCCTTGCTGTTGAGCATCCACTTGCCATCCTCATTGCGTGTCAGTTTGATGAGCACTTCCGTGGGGCGATACGAGCCGTACTCCCTGTATTCGAACTTAACCAACGCTCCATCGGGCATTGACCTTTCCTGTGCCTCGCGCCTGCGCTTCAACTGAAGCTCGCAATAGCTCTTCATGATGTCATAGCGTGGGTGTATGCTCTGTACAAACTCCCAAGCCCAACTGTAGCAGTGTTCCAGCCTGCCTATGTCATAGCCCTTCTTCCCGAGCATCACCACCACCTCTTCTATAGGCATGCGGCGATTGTCCAGTAACCACATTGCTTCATTTACAACCCTGTTTACACGCGCAGTGTCCTGGGCGTACTGCTCATCGCTCTTGCCGAGAATATCGCTGCAGTAGTGACTCGCCTCCATGTCGTCGAGCAAGAAGGCGGGCACATCCATCTTCATAGCCGCCTCGCCCCTCGCTATCTCACCGATCAATTGCTGCACGTACGCCTTCCGCTCCTTTTTCGGACCAGAGAATACGGGCGCTACCGACACCATCGCCAGCAGCGCCACCATCATGATATACTTGTTTTTCCCCATAGGTTTTAGTTTTATTACATCCTCACTTGGCAGTGGGAAGTATGATTACTTTATCAAGTTTCCGAGGATGTCTCTCGTCAGTTCACGAGTTATGGTACGTGTGGCAGCACTCGTGGCATTCTTCACCACACGCTGCTTGGTAGAGGTGCGCCTCTTCGTCGTCTTGCCCGATATCTTGTCCGATACGTATGTACCCACAAGGAGGGCGAAGGTAGAGGTGATGGCTGTCATCACGGCTTTTATCACCTTGCTGATGATGCCAGACTTCTTCTTTGACTTTTCCGAAGTCTCGTTCTCCTTTTCGTTGGAGTTGTCGCCATCGTTAGGACTGTCGTCATCTTTAACGTTATCGTTAGGGTTAACGTTTTCTTCCAGCAGTTCCTCATAGGCACTCTGCCTATCCTTGAGCGTATCGTATTTTCCGTATATGCGACTTTGTTTGATGATGTCGAGGCGCTGTCCCTCCGTTATAGCACCTATCTGCGACAACGGGAAGAGGATCTTGGCCCTCTCAACGACGGATGGCGCACCCTTGTCATCGAGGAAGCTGACGAGTGCCTCGCCAGTTTCGAGGTTCATTATCGCCTCGTCGGTCTTGAAGGCTGGGTTTGGTCGGAACGTATCGGCTGCCGTCTTCACAGCCTTCTGGTCTTTAGGGGTGTAGGCTCTGAGGGCATGCTGTATGCGGTTGCCGAGTTGTCCGAGTATGTTCTCTGGTATGTCGGTGGGGCTCTGCGTGATGAAGTATATGCCCACGCCCTTTGAACGTATCAGGCGTATCACCTGCTCTATCTTGTCGAGCAGTGCCTTGTTGGTGCCGTCGAAGAGCATGTGCGCCTCGTCAAAGAAGAATACCAGTTTTGGCTTTTCCATATCGCCCACCTCGGGCAGTGTGGAGTAGAGTTCGCTGAGCAGCCACAGCAGGAAGGTGGAGTAAAGCTTGGGCTGCATCATAAGTTTGTCGGCTGCCAGTACGCTCATCACGCCCTTGCCGTCTTCCACCTGCATGAGGTCGTAGATGTCAAACGACGGTTCGCCGAAGAACTTGTCTGCCCCTTGGTTCTCCAGTTGCAGCAGGGCACGCTGTATGGCACCTACAGAAGCACTTGACACGTTGCCGTATTTTGTGGTATATTCCTTGGCATGCTTTGAAACATAGTCGAGCATGGCACGCAGGTCCTTGAGATCGAGCAGCAACATGTTGGGATTCTCCCTCGCTATGTCATCAGCAATGCGGAATACAATGTTCAGCACACCCTCTTGCGTCTCATTGAGTTGCATGATGCGTGACAGCAACATCGGACCCATCTGTGAGATTGTGGCGCGCATGGGGTGTCCCTGTTCGCCGAATACGTCATAGAATCTTACTGGGCAGGGCTGGAACTCTGGGTTGTCAATGCCAAACTCTCCCTTGCGCTTCTCTATGAAGCCGTTCATCGCACCTGCTTGCGATATGCCGCTAAGGTCGCCCTTCATGTCAGCCATGAAGCATGGCACTCCATTTTGGCAGAAGGTCTCAGCCATGACTTGCAGCGATACTGTCTTACCCGTGCCTGTGGCACCAGCTATCAGTCCATGGCGGTTAGCCATCTTACCAATAATGCTCAGTGGCCCGTTGGCACAATGAGCAATGTAAAGTCCTCTTTCTTTATCGAACATTGATTTGTCGTTTTAGTTATTATTATTCTCGTTCTGCCCGCAAAAATACTAATTTATATTGATAGGAGCAAGAAAAGTAAAAAAAAATGAAGAAGCCTGGCGGAAATCTCTCCGTCAGGCTTCTCTTGTTAACTAACTAAAACCTAAAACTTATTTGGTATTGTCTGATTCCGTTCTGTTTTTACAGCACTTCGATTGATTTTGTTGTCGGCTCTGGCTGTATGGCCTTAGGCATCGTGATGGTGAGTATGCCGTCTTCCACCTTGGCAGAAATGTTGTCCTTCACCACGTCATCAGGCAGTGTGTAGTTCTGTTCGTAGTTGGTGTATGAGAATTCGCGGCGCAGGTAGTGATGCTTCTTGTCCTCATCCTTGTGCTCCTGCTTGTTCTCGATAGCTACGCTCAGGTTGCCGTCATTGTTGATGCTGACGCGACAGAACTCCTTCTTGATACCAGGTGCAGCCACCTCCATGATGTAGGCGTCCTTGCTCTCTTTTACGTTTACTGCCGGTGCAGTGCAGCCCTTTGGTGTAGCAAACTCACTGTTCATAAAATCGTCAAATACTGTTGGAAACCAACTGTTCTTAAACATTACTGGTAACATAATTTTGTCCTCCTGTTATTTTTAAAACGTTAACTTTATACTATTCTATTTTTTATTCTTTATTTCTTAACCTCCTTCGCATATTAACAAATCAACTATAGTGCCCAATATGAATTTGTGCCACAATGACGCACGGCAATGTCATTGTGGCACAAGCTGTGTAATATTATAAAATAGTACGTTATTTTCTCAGTTTCATAATCTTTGTGGGGCAGGCGAGAGCGCATTTATTGCACTTCAGACAGTCCGGATGCAGGTAGCCCACTTCGTCACCACGACTTTCATAGGGCATCAGTTGCATAGGACATACACGTGCACAGCTCTTACACTTCATTTGGCAGGAACTGTCGACGTGAATGCTGGTAAAAGCACCAGGCAGTGGCTGTTTGCGTGGAGCTACCCATGATGACAGTGACCCCATGGGACAGAAGGAACACCATGTGCGCGGCGCATAGATGAACGACAGGATGATGCCGACAATGGTGGTCATCACGATGATAGTCCAGAACACCCTGCCGATGCCACTCCACATTGCCACGCCCCCCTCGCTCCATGGAACGGTGAGCGTCAGCTGCGTACCAAACATGCCGAAGATGAAAAACACCATAAACAGTCGGAACCCAAACGTACGTACAAAGCGAGGTATAGGTCTATGTGGTGAGTATTTTGACAGCACACGGTCATACAGATTGCCTCGCGGACATACATTGCCACACCAGAAACGTCCCTTCCATATGGAGGTGAGCACAGGACCTATCATACATATTATGGCAGCAAGTCCCACAATGGGGTAGAACCATCCGATGATTATGTAGGCAATGATAATCCAGTAAAGAGGCAGCCCCGGAGCCTCAAAATGTCTGTGAAAATTTTTCATATCAGTATTCCTTTTTTGTTTGCAAAGATAATACTTTTTCTAGATAATGCCAAATATTACAAAAAATCCGTGCACATATAAGCGATGTGCACGGATTCTCTGTCTGTGGTATGTTGTCATTAGATTTATTTTACCTCCTCGAAAATAATCCGTATTGATAATCAGAGAGATACGGAAACGTGTCGCAAATATATCCCAATTTTTTGATAACAGATAGTACGTAGGAATAAGCATCCATAAGTAAAAGACGCAGATTGGGAAAAATTAACTACTGCATAAGATTAATATTAACTCACATACTCAGTTGGATTCTCTAACTTTAAAAATTCTTCTTTCTCATACTCTGGCGTACATTTCTTCCATAGCAATTCGTAGTGCCAAAAAAAGTTGTCCATTGTCATGGGAATATCTTGGGGATGCTGCATCTGTAGATTACAATAATCCAACAACAGATTGAGCATGAACACCAGATATGACCTGAGATTGCTGGCTACACTGTCGATACTTTGCTTGATAGCAGCTTCGTGTACAAGTTCATTGCGTAGGTGATAGATTCGTGACAAATGCCATTCTAAATTCTGGATATGCCTTTTCTGATATTTTTCCACTTTTTCGTGATTATGCAAATGTGATTTCATACACTTAATTCTATACTTCAATAAGATGTCTGTTGTACGATTAAATAAATCATCTATTTGGGTATTTGTCAGTTTTCCAAAAGAATCATTCTCGCCAATCAGCATTTTCTCCCTAAGCCTTAAATCTAAGTCTGACACATTGCGTTTCAAATAGAATAGGGTCTTTATTGTAGGGAACTTCTGCATCAACCTAGCAAAAGTGCTGTCGCCGCTCCTAGGTGTGGCAAATAAAAACTCTAATCCTATCCAATAGTTTAGAAATCGCTGCTCAATTTCTGCCTGATCGTCACCCACACGTAAATGCCTAAGCGCCGTATTGAGTCTGTCTTTGATTTCCTTCGATATGGCCTTGGTTTCATCAATATTGTGCATAATGGTTGATAGTCGGTTCATGCTAGTCCTAGCACCGCCTACTTCGTAGTATTTTTCGGGACGTAAAGAAAGACCTCCATCTTTTGAATAGAAAACTTCACCAACTAAATTGGGTCAAAACAGACCGAAACAAACCTTAAACTGAATCATGTAAAACACTGTCTTACAATTA
>CAMHQF010000023.1:0-30802 GCA_946187445.1 uncultured Prevotellaceae bacterium | reverse complement strand
CTCTGGAAGTGGGTTTGTAGGAGGCAGGAGGATGGAAAGGGGGCGAAATGTTAAATCTACACATTTTCTTGCACAGATTAAGTTAATGTAGTAACTTTGCATCAACTTCCTGAGGGTCGTTGGACACACCAAGGGGCTGGTTCAAGGCGCTACGCTGGTTCAAGAGGGGTTGAAAACGAAAACTGAAGGGAGCCAAGAGCTCTTTCAAACAATAACGCAAACAACATTATCAACTAACTCTCACTGCAATCTGCACCATCCTGACAACCACCAGTTGTGTGAGTCATCTGTAAAATAAGAAGTAAAAAGTAAAAAACCTGGACCACTCTTCGTCAGGGTGAGGTGGTCCAGCTAACAAGGCAAAAAGAGAATGAGAATCAACATTTCCCGAATTGATTTGGTAGTTCAGGATTTTTTGTGTACCTTTGCATCTTATATGAATAAGCTAAAAAGGATAAAGTATAAAGTAAGAAAGAAATATGTTAAGAATTGCAGTACAGTCAAAAGGACGTCTTTATGAAGACACAATGGACCTGCTCAAGGAGACGGGTATCAAGATAAACAAGGCAAGCAGGATGCTACTCGTCCAGTCAAGCAACTTCCCCATAGAGGTGCTCTACATGCGCGATGACGACATACCAGAGTGTGTGGCAAGCGGTGTGGCTGACATCGGCATAGTGGGCGAAAACGAGTTTGTGGAGCGTAATGTGGATGCTAACATAGTGAAGAGGCTGGGCTTCTCCAAGTGCCGCATCTCGCTTGCCATTCCCGAGGCAATAGAATACACGGGAGTGAAATGGTTTGACGGCAAGAAGATTGCCACCTCCTACCCTAACATACTGAAGAAATATGCTGAGGAACAGGGCATCAACATTGATGTGCACGTGATTCAGGGCTCTGTGGAGATAGCTCCGAGCATAGGTCTGTCTGACGGCATCTTCGACATCGTGTCATCAGGTTCTACGCTGGTGAGCAACAAACTGCGCGAGGTGGAAGTGGTGATGAAGAGCGAGGCCCTGCTCATAGGCAACAAGGAGCTGACACCAGAGAAGCAGCAGACGCTGGATGAGTTCCTCTTCCGCATACAGTCTGTGCTGGTGGCTGACGACAAGAAGTATGTGCTGATGAATGCGCCAACGGAGAAGGTGAAGGACATCTGCGCTATACTGCCTGGCATCAAGTCGCCTACCATCCTGCCCCTTGCCACTGAGGGGTGGACAAGCATACACACAGTGGTGGATCAGAAGCACTTCTGGGAGATAGTGGGTCAGCTGAAGGCTGCTGGTGCGGAGGGCATACTTGTATTGCCGATTGAGAAAATGATACTTTAACTCGCTTCGCTCGTACGAAAACGAAACGCTTCGCTACGAAAACGAAAACTATAGGAACTATAAGAACTATAAGAACTATAGGAACTATAAAAAAATGAATACGATAAAATTTCCGAATAAAGAGGATTACGCCAAAATATGCGAGCGTCCGCAAATGGACACATCGCAGCTGAACGCTATCGTAGAGGGTGTGCTCAGGGACATCAGGGAGAATGGCGACAAGGCTGTGAAGGCATACGAGGAGAAGTTTGACAAAGTGAGCCTCGACAGTCTCGCCGTAACTGAGGCTGAGATGCAGGAGGCGGAGCAGTTGGTTGACAAACAGCTGATGGATGCCCTCGTGCTGGCTCACAAGAACATAGCACACTTCCACGAATCGCAGAAGTTTGAGGGCGAGAAGGTGGAGACGGCTCCTGGCGTGACATGCTGGCAGAAGAGCGTGGCAATAGAGAAGGTGGGACTGTATATCCCAGGGGGTACGGCACCGCTGTTCTCCACCGTGCTGATGCTTGCCACTCCTGCCAAGATAGCTGGTTGCAAGGAGATAGTGCTGTGCACACCTCCTAACCGCGAGGGCAAGGTGCATCCTGCCATACTGATGGCGGCGAAGGTGGCTGGCGTGAGCAAGATATTCAAGGCTGGCGGCGTGCAGGCTATCGGAGCGATGGCTTACGGCACGGAGACGGTGCCCAAGGTGTATAAGATATTCGGCCCTGGCAACCAGTTTGTGATGGCGGCAAAGCAACAGGTATCGCTGCACGATGTGGCTATCGACATGCCTGCCGGACCGAGTGAGGTGTGCGTGATAGCCGACGAGACGAGCAACCCCGTCTTTGTGGCTGCCGACCTGCTGTCGCAGGCTGAGCATGGGGTGGATTCGCAGGTTATACTCATCTCCACCTCTGAGGACATGCTCAACAAGGTTACTGAAGAAACGGAGAAGCAGCTCAGCGTGTTGCCTCGCAAGGAGATAGCCGAAAAGTCACTCGCCAACTCACAGTTTGTGCTCGTTAAGGACAAGGACGAGGCGATGGAGCTGAGCAACACCTACGCTCCTGAGCACCTCATCATAGCAACAAGCGACTACGAGGCTCTTGCCGAGAAGGTGGTGAATGCCGGCTCAGTGTTCCTTGGCAACTACGCTTGCGAATCAGCCGGCGACTACGCTTCGGGCACCAACCACACGCTGCCTACTCACGGCTATGCCCTTGCCTACAATGGTGTGAACCTGGACTCATACAACCGCAAGGTGACTTTCCAGCACCTGACAAAGGAGGGTGTCAAGTCCATAGGCAATGCCGTGGTGTGCATGGCTGAAAATGAGGAGTTGGAGGCTCACGCCAACGCAATGAGGGTGAGAGTGAATGACTAAAGACGAGTTACTCTGCCTGCTGAGGCAAGAAGGCTGTGAGATGACGCTTCGCGAGAAGGTGCACCTCACCGTCCTGCTGAGCATACCAGCCATAATAGCACAGTTCTCTTTCATCGCCATGCAGATGATTGATGCTGCCATGCTGGGACACCTCAGTACTGACGAGGCAGCTGCCGTAGGGCTGGTATCGACCACTATATGGCTCTTTGGCGGACTGACCTCTGCCTTTGCCAGCGGTTTTGCCGTTCAGGTGGCTCACCGCATTGGGGCTGGCGACAAGGCGGGAGCACGCAGTGTGATAAGACAGGGACTGCTGTCAGGGTTCGTCTTCGCCTGCATGATGATGGCAATAGGGCTGAGCATAGCGCCACACCTGCCCCACTGGCTCGGAGCATCACAGCATATATGCGAGGAGGCATCACACTACTTCTCCATCTTCTCTCTGGGCATTCCGCTGATAGTGCTTAACGGAGTGGCGGCGGGCAGTCTGAGATGCTCAGGAAACATCAAGGTGCCGAGTATGCTGATGGTGATGATGTGCGTTCTGGACGTTTTGTTCAACTACATCTTCATCTTTATGCTCAACTGCGGAACGGCAGGAGCAGCATACGGCACAATAACGGCTTACTTTATCACCATGTGTGCTATGGTGTATGCTATGTCGGTAAGGGATAAGGTGCTGAACTTCAAGCAGGATGCCATTCTCGACTTCAAACCTAAATTGAAGATACTCAAGAAGACTTTCCGCATAGGTTTCCCAATAGGACTGGAGCGCGGAGTGACCTGTACGGCACAGATAGCGATATCATCAATCATCGCCCCACTGGGAAGCATCGCCATAGCCGCCAACACGTTCGGCATCAATATAGAGTCGCTATGCTACATGCCTGGGCACGGAATAGCCGAGGCTGCCACTACACTGGTGGGACAGAGCAAGGGAGCTTCCAAGCGCAACCTGATGCACTCGTTTGCGTGGATATGTATGGCACTTGGCGTAAACATCATGGCACTGATGGGACTGCTGATGTGGATGTTTGCCCCAGAGATGTTCAGCATCATAACACCCGACAGGGAGGTGATAGCCCTCGGCACGGAGATACTGCGCATAGAGGCATGGGCAGAACCTGGTTTTGCTGCTGCTATAATAGCATCGGCAGTATTTGTGGGAGCAGGCAAGACGCTCATACCATCGCTGATGAACCTGGGCAGTATATGGATAGTCAGAGTATCACTCACCCTTCTACTCGCCCCCACTATGGGCTTGCGTGGTGTGTGGATAGCGATGGCTATAGAACTCTGTTTCCGCGGCACCATCTTCACCCTCAGACTATGTACCAGGAAGTGGTCGTACATAAAGGATAGGAGTAAAAGAGGAGTTAAGGAGAGTAAAGAGTAAAATGAATATAATAAGAGACAAGGAATTTGGAGGCGAGCGCCCACTATACTGTTCTCATGACCTGCGCCTTGAGAACGTGACAATCCATGTGGGCGAATCGTCTGTAAAGGAATCAAGCAATATAGAGGCAGAGGGCTGCACCTTTGAGGGAAAGTATGTGTTTTGGGAAACATACGGTTTCAAGATAAACAACTGCTACTTCAACGAGAGTGCACGCTCCAGTCTGTGGTACTCCAAGGACTGCGTGATGACGAACTGCAAGGTCGATGCGCCCAAGATGTTTCGCAGAATGGAGAATATACGCGTGGAGAACACCGTATTCAACAAAGGCGAGGAGATGCTGTGGGACTGCAACAACGTAAGGCTGAAGGACGTAATAATCAAGGATTGTGACTATCTCTTCATGCACACCGACAACATTAGGATAGACAACTATCGTCAAGATGGCAACTACGCCTTTCAGTACTCCAAGAATGTGGAGATACACCACGCGGTGATAAACTCCAAGGACGCATTTTGGGAGGCTGAGAACGTCACGCTTGTCGACTGCGAGGTGAACGGCGAATACTTCGCCTGGTATGGCAAGAACATACACCTCATACGTTGCCACCTCACTGGCGAACAGCTGCTATGCTATGTTGATGGTCTGACCCTCGAGGACTGCACCTTCGGCGAGGATGCCAACCTGCTCTTTGAATACTCAACAGTAAACGGTAATATAAAAGGCGACGTGACATCCATAAAGAACCCTACGTCGGGTACTATCACCATAGAGGGAAAGATAGGCGAACTGATATTCGATAAAAACCAGAAACAGCCAGCTGATGCATGCGTTACAACTTTGACAAGATAATAGACAGACGAGGCACAGACTCCTATAAGTATGACACACTCCCCAAAGAGAATGGTGGCAAGGGTGAGCCTATAGCCCTGTGGGTGGCAGACATGGACTTCGAGACTGCGCCCTGCGTGATGCAGGCACTAAGGAAGCGCATGGAGCACGGTTGCTTCGGCTATACCGCCGTGCCTGACTCATTCTATCAAGCTACCATCGATTGGTTTGCCCGCAGGCATGGCTGGAAGGGGATAAAGAAGGAGTGGTTCATATACACCTCTGGCGTAGTACCAGCCATCTCAGCTATCATCAAGGCGATGACTAAACCTGGCGACAGTGTGGCGCTCCACAACCCTGCATACAACTGTTTCTTCTCAAGCATAAGAAACAACGAATGCAAGACTGAGCGTGTTGGGGTATTCGACGATATAGAAGAGAAATGCAGCAACCCAAACGTAAAAGTCCTCCTGCTGTGCAACCCTCACAACCCTACGGGGCATGTGTGGACTGAGGCAGAACTGACACGTATCGCCGAGGTATGCCAACAACATGATGTCTTTGTCATAGCCGATGAGATACATTGTGAGTTCATCAATCCCTCATGCGGAAAAAAGTATATACCCTTCGCCACTATAGCAGAAAAAGTTAACGCTAACCTTAACGTTAACCCTTTGCGCTATGCCGTCTGTGTGTCGCCCTCTAAGGCATTCAACATAGCAGGACTGCAGATAGCCAACATCATCTGTCCTGATGACAGCATACGCCGACGCATAGACAGGGCAATAAACATCAATGAGGTGTGTGACGTCAACCCCTTTGGCGTGATAGCCTTGCAAGCCGCCTACACAGAGGATGGAGAAGAATGGCTGACAGCCTTGAATGAATATATCTATGCCAACTACGACTACGCGGTTGACTTTATCCATAAGCACTTCCCACAATGGAAGCCCTACCCTCTCGAAGGCACCTACCTCCTGTGGGTTGATGTAGGAGAAGATGCCGATGCTCTATGCCAAAGATTCCAAAAGGAGTGCAACGTATTCATTAGTCCAGGCTCCATCTACGGCGACAACCGCTTCATTCGCATAAACCTTGCCACACAGCGCGCAAGGCTCGCTGAGAGTTTTGAAAGAATATATAGTTAACTTCTCTAACTTCTAAAAGAAATGAAATCCCTTCAAGAACTTACAAGACCAAACATCTGGTCATTAGCACCATACTCAAGTGCCCGCAACGAATACAGCGGACATGCGGCTCACGTGTTTCTCGATGCCAACGAAAACCCCTATAACAATCCATACAACCGCTATCCCGATCCTCTCCAGGAGGAGGTGAAGGAGAAGTTGAGTAAGATTAAGGGTGTGCCCGCCGAGTGTATCTTCCTAGGTAATGGCTCGGACGAGGCTATCGACCTCGTATATCGCTGCTTCTGCGAACCTCAGAAGGATAACGTAGTGGCAATATGCCCAACGTACGGCATGTATGAGGTGTGTGCTGACATCAATAACGTGGAGTATCGCAACGTGATGCTTGACGAGAACTACCAGGTGTGTGCCGACAAACTCCTTGCTGCCTGCGATGGCAATACCAAGGCGATATGGATATGCAGTCCCAACAACCCAACTGGCAACAGCATCAACCGCGACGAAATCATCAAGGTCATTGAGGCGTTTGACGGATTGGTGATAGTTGACGAGGCATATATCGACTTCTCACGCGAAGTGACTATCTCGAGGCTGCTCAGCAAATACCCTAACCTCATCGTGCTCCAGACACTCTCCAAGGCATGGGGCTCGGCTGCTATACGTCTCGGAATGGCGTTCGCCTCAAAGGAGATAATCAGCATATACAATAAGGTGAAATACCCTTACAACGTGAACCTCCTTACCCAGCAGCAGGCTCTCAATAGGCTAAGCAACACCTATGACGTGGAACAGTGGGTAAGAATGCTCCTACAGGAGCGTAGCCGTATGCTCAGTGCCTTTGCCGAACTGAAGATATGCGAGAAGGTATATCCAACAGATGCTAATTTCTTCCTTGCTAAGGTAACTGATGCACAGAAAACATACGACTACCTCGTAGAGAAGGGCATCATAGTGCGCAACCGCACACGTATATCACTGTGTCAGAACTGCCTGCGTATCACCATCGGCACCAGAGACGAAAACAACGAACTGCTCGGAGCACTGAGATCTATTTGATAGATGAAAGATTATAGATGATAGATGATATGATAAGAAGACTGGCTGTAGTAATCATAATTTGTCAATTTGTCAATTTGTCAATTTGTCAATTTGCAATGGCACAGGACATGCAGTCCCTCTCTCTCCGCAAGGGCAATATGGAGATGAGTGTCATCAATTATGGTGCTCGCATTCAAGCACTTAAGTTTGCTGGACAGGATATGGTGCTGGGGTTTGACACCCTCAGTCACTATGCTCAGAAGAAACAAAACTTTGGTGCTATAGTGGGTCGCTACATAGGACGTATCATAAGCGGCAAACTGCCATGCAGTTATCTTAACGCTAACCCTAACCATAACAGGAAAAAATCTACCTGTAAGAGGAAGGGGGAGGCTTTCATCCAACTGCAAGTTGGAGCCAACGGCGACTGCTCACACGGTGGTACCCCTGGTTTCTCACAACAATATTGGCAGTTAGTAGCGCACACTGATAGCAGCTGCGTGCTGCGTTTCGTCTCCCCTGATGGTGAGAACGGTTTTCCTGGTGAACTGACTCTTGATGTCACCTACACCCTGCAGCATGACGCCCTGCGTATAGACTACAGCGCCACTACTACAAAAACCACGGTACTTAACCCCTCTAATCATTCTTTCTTCAACCTCAGTGCCAACCTCGGCGACACCGTTCTTGACGAACTCCTTTGGATAAACAGCGACAGTACTGCAATCTATGACAAAGACAAACGTGTTACAGGCTTTCTTGCCAGCGTCACAGATACGCCATTCGACTTCCGTCAGCCCACCGCTATCGGCTCTCGCATAGGCAGCAATAACGAACAGCTACTTATCACCAAAGGCTACGACCACTGCTACAAGCTGCGTAACAGCAAGCCTCTCGTTACACCCATTGCACGCCTTAGCGACCTTTCCACGGGTATATCAATGGAGGTGCTTACCACTGAACCCGCCATGCAGATATATACCGCCAACAGTCACAATGGCTCACTGAAGGGTAAGCAAGGCATACCTTACATCAAGCAGAATGCAATCTGCTTTGAGACTATGCACTTCCCTGATTCACCCAACAACCCTCAGTGGCCTTCAACCCTGCTCCGCCCAGGTGAAACATTCCGTAGTACAACAATCTATCGCTTCTCCCTTATATCAGATTAATCAGAATAATCAGAATACTCAGAATAAATGTAACAACTATGCAGAAAACCCTCGTAATACTCAAACCATCATGCCTGCAGCGCGGACTGGTAGGCGAAGTGACAAAACGCTTTGAACAGAAAGGACTGCGTCTTGCAGGAATGAAAATGTGCCAACTCACAGACGAGCAGATGAGTCAGCACTATGCTCAGCACCAAGGCAAACCGTTCTTTCAGCAACTCAAGGACGCTATGATGGTCACGCCTGTTATAGTATGTTGTTATGAAGGTGTGGATGCCGTTGACGTGGTACGCCAGATGGCAGGTGCCACCAATGGTCGCAAGGCTCTCCCTGGAACTATACGTGGTGACTTCTCCATGTCGTTTCAAGAAAACATAGTTCACACCAGCGATTCACCAGAAACAGCAGAGACAGAACTTCGCCGTTTCTTCAGAGAAGACGAAATCTTTGACTATCCACAACCACAGTTCCCCTTCCTATACGCCAGCGACGAACTATAAATAACAATACTATTTCATAAATACAACAATTCGGTAGCAAATTTATTTCAACTGCTACCGAATTATTTTTTCTATCATTCTGGGGTGAGAGTTAATCTATACACACACCACTATATTTTATATATTTAATTTTCTTTCCCTTTGGTACAAGTGGTTTTTTCCATGTCCCATCAAGAACGAGTATCTTAGTTTTCTTGCAAGAAGGTGCAGCATCAACCGCTTCCTGAAGCGTGAGGAAGTTTCCCCTACCCCTGGCAGAAACCACATAGTCATAGTGGCGTGCGTACTTCTTGAGTTCAGGACAAACCTTTGTCGTCTCATCAAGCAACAACGAAGCCATAATCCTTGCTCCGTACACATTGAAATGGGTGTTGTCCTTACCATTATACTTTATCATATGCAGTTCCCTTGAGCCTTCTACACCAAGCTTGTTCTCCAGTTCGGTTGATATCCTGTTGGCATCAACAAACGGCACATGGAATTCTCTTGCAATAGTTTGAGGCACCTTAGCATAATCTCCGTGGGTATCGACAAGGGTGTCGCTGTTTATTTTCTCATCACCATGATACTTATCACGATTTACACTACGCAAAGCCTCGTCGTCAATCTCCTCTTTCGTCTTGGCATTGAAGAAGTTACGACGTGCCACGCAGTTCATCACTATGGGAGTAACACCTTTCTCCTTGGCACCACGTATAAAAGTGCGATAGTTCTCGGCAAACTCCTGCCAAGGACGAGTATAGCGATCGGCACTCTTACTTTTCTCGTCATTATGTCCAAACTGTATCACGAGATAATCCCCCGGTCTCATGCTGTCAAGAACTTTCTGCCAGCGTCCTTCGTCTATGAACGATTTTGAGGAGCGTCCATTAACAGCATGGTTGTCCACTTTCACATTTTCCGTAAAGAATCCCTGCAACACCATTCCCCATCCTCTCTCTTCTGGAGCCTTCTTCATGTCTTTGTCAGCCATTGTGGAGTCACCTATCATATAAATGGTGAACTGTCTGGTGGAGGATGTCATTAAGATGAGTAATGACAGTACCAATGTTATAGAAAGTAGCTTCTTCACTGTTATAGGTTTTATTATTGTCGATTATCTTTTCAGTACAGCAATCATCTCGTCGGGAGAAAGCAGTTGTTGTTCGCCTGTGACCATATCTTTGAGTGTCACCTTGCCCTGACTTATCTCATTCTCTCCAGCGAGCGCAACGTATGGAATGTTCAAGGCATTAGCGTATGACATCTGTTTCTTCATCTTTACAGCATCTGCATATACTTCTGTGCATATGCCAGCCTTACGCATGGTCTGTGCTATCGGCATACAATAGTTTGTCTCCTTCTCGCCAAAATTGATAAACAACAGTTGAGTACCTGTTACTGTCTCCTTAGGATAAAGATCCAGTTGGTTGAGTACGTCATATATGCGGTCTGCACCAAACGAAATACCTACACCGCTAAGGCCTGGCATGCCGAAAATGCCAGTAAGATTATCATAACGTCCGCCTCCTGTGATACTGCCAATTTGCACATCAAGAGCTTTCACCTCAAATATGGCTCCTGTATAGTAATTGAGTCCGCGTGCCAATGTAAGGTCCAACTGTACCATGGCGCTACCCCATCCTTCAGATGTAGGCACGGCGCTGATACCGTCTGTATCAAGGGCACCAAGTTGGGTGAGTATATAACGAACTTCCTCAACACCCTTCATACCCACCTCCGACTCGCGAAGTACTGTTGATATAGTGTCGAGTTTCTGGGCGTTGGTACCTTCCAACTTTATGATGGGTTGGAGTTTTTCTATAGCAGCTTCAGAGATACCATCGTTGCGTAGTTCCTCATTGACAGCATCCAGTCCTATCTTGTCGAGTTTATCGATGGCAACAGTGATATCAACAATTTTCTCTGACTCACCGATGACTTCTGCTATACCAGAGAGTATCTTGCGGTTATTGAGTTTTATCTGCACTCTCACGCCAAAACGTGTAAATATATCATCTGTGATATGCATGAGATCAACCTCATTGAGTAATGAGTCGGAACCCACAACATCTACATCACACTGATAAAACTCACGGTATCGTCCTTTCTGCGGACGATCAGCGCGCCATACTGGCTGAATCTGATAACGTTTGAATGGCAACTGTAACTCTTCCTTATGCTGTACCACATAACGTGCAAATGGTACAGTAAGATCGTAACGCAGGCCTTTTTCACAAAACTTCGTTGCCAGTTTTAGTGTGCTTGTGTTGGCAACTTCTTCAGCTGTCATACCATGCAGGAAATCGCCAGAGTTAAGTATCTTGAAAAGGAGTTTGTCACCCTCGTCTCCATACTTTCCCATGAGTGTGGAAAGATTTTCCTGGGCAGGTGTTTCTATCTGGCGAAATCCGTAGAGTTCGAATACGCTACGGACAGTATTAAAGATATAGTTGCGCTTGGCCATCTCCAAAGGACCGAAATCCCTTGTACCTTTGGGGATAGAAGGTTTTTGTGCCATAACCTTTTTACTTTTGAACCTTTTAAACTTTGAAAATTTGCTCCGAGTTTGCTCACCTGAGCACCTACTGGAGCGCAAGAACCTTTTACCCCCTAACTATGGTCTGTTCGCGATCTGGACCGATAGAGATTATAGCAATAGGAGTCTCAAGCTGTTCCTCGAGGAATTTGATGTAGTTTTTAAATGCTTCAGGGAACTGCTCTTCACTTGTAAACTGTGTCATATCAGTTTGCCAGCCTGGAAGTTCCTTATATACTGGTTCTACACCGCTCTCAATATTGTAAGGGAAGTCTGGTGTCTCTACACCATTCACTTTATATGCCACGCATGCTTTGATAGTTGGGAAGGTGTCAAGCACATCACTCTTCATCATAATGAGTTGAGTTACACCATTTACCATGATAGAATAGCGTAATGCTACGAGGTCTATCCAGCCACAACGACGTTCTCTACCTGTCACAGCACCATACTCGTGACCGATATCACGCATCTTCTTACCCGTCTCATCAAACAGTTCTGTGGGGAATGGACCTGCACCAACACGGGTGCAGTAGGCCTTCATAATACCATACACCTCGCCAATCTTGTTAGGACCGAGTCCTAAACCAGTGCATGCACCAGCACAGATGGTATTGGAAGAGGTTACAAAAGGATAAGAACCAAAGTCCACATCAAGCATAGTGCCCTGAGCGCCCTCACACAGAACAGACTTACCAGCCTTTAATGTCTTGTTTATCTCGTGCTCTGAGTCCACCAACTGGAACTGACGCAGATACTCTATACCCTCCATCCAATGTTTTTCTACATCGGTGATATCATAATCGGTATAGCCCATCGCCCTTAGCGTTTCTTCATGCTTAGCTTTGTGCGCAGCATACTTCTCTTCAAAGTTATCTAAGATATCACCTACGCGAAGTCCTGTGCGTGCTATCTTATCAGAATATGTAGGACCTATGCCCTTTCCGGTAGTGCCTACTTTATTCTTACCCTTAGATGCTTCTATCGCTGCATCGAGCACACGGTGCGTAGGCATTATGAGGTGGGCTTTCTTTGATATGTGCAGGCGTGATTTTAGGTCATGTCCGCTCTTCTCGAGGTCTTTTGCCTCATCCATAAAGAGATCGGGAGCCAGCACCACACCATTGCCTATGATATTTATCTTTCCACCCTGGAATATACCTGAAGGAATAGATCTGAGTACATACTTCTCGCCATTAAACTCTAATGTATGACCTGCATTAGGTCCTCCCTGAAAACGAGCTACAACATCATACTTCGGCGTGAGCACGTCGACAACCTTACCTTTTCCTTCATCGCCCCATTGCAGTCCGAGGAGCACATCTACTTTTCCTGTCATAATAGTATAGTTTGTTTTGCATGCAAAGTTACAAAAAAAATACGAATAACTGATATATTATATTATTGATTTTTCATGAAAAGTAGTGATTTATAAAAAAAGAGCGCGCCACGATGTATGTGGCACGCCCTTTCTATTGAGTGTATTTGTTGTGTCTGAGAATAATTATTACTCAGCCCAGTCCATCTTGGTCTGACGAACGTAAGACTGGTAGCGGCGCTGTGCCATCTTCTGTGCCTCAGCGAAGAGCTCGTCAGCCTCTGCTGGGTAAGCCTTCTTAACAGAGAGATAGCGAACCTCGCCCATGAGGAAGTCCTGGAACTTATCCCACTGTGGCTCCTTAGAGTCGAGTGAGAATGGGTTCTGACCCTGCTCAGCCAGTTCTGGGTTGTAACGCCACAGGTGCCAGTAACCGCACTCTACTGCGCGACGCTCCTCTTCCTGTGAGCGACCCATGCCACCCTTGATCTTCAGACCGTGGTTGATACATGGTGCGTAAGCGATGACGAGTGATGGTCCGTGGTATGCCTCAGCCTCACGGAATGCCTTCAGACACTGTGCGTTGTCGGCACCCATAGCAACCTGTGCAACGTAAACGTAGCCGTAGGTTGTGGCAATCATACCGAGGTCCTTCTTCTTGATGCGCTTACCCTGAGCAGCGAACTGTGCGATAGCGCCGAGAGGTGTAGCCTTAGAAGCCTGACCACCAGTGTTAGAGTAAACCTCAGTATCGATTACGAAGATGTTGAGGTCTTCACCTGATGCGAGTACGTGGTCGAGACCGCCGTAGCCGATATCATAAGAAGCACCGTCACCACCGATAATCCACTGTGAACGCTTGATGAGATAGTGGTCGAGAGTCTTCAGCTCAGAGCATACTGGGCAACCAGAAGCTGCACCCTTAGCTATCTCTGGCTTCAGGATAGCTGCAAGACGCTTTGTCTCGTCGGCATCCTCGCGCTTCTCAATCCATTCAGCTGCTGCTGCCTGGTACTCAGCAGAGCCCATCTTCTCGTCAACAACCTTCTGGAGAAGCATTGCAACGCGCTCCTTCATCTTCTTGTTACCGATAACCATACCGAGACCGAATTCGCAGAAGTCCTCGAACAGAGAGTTGTCGAATGCTGGACCCTGACCCTTCTCGTTAGTAGTATAAGGTGTAGAAGGTATAGAAGCTGAGTAGATTGAAGAACAACCTGTAGCGTTAGCGATTATCTCACGGTCGCCGAAGAGCTGAGAGATGAGCTTAACATAAGGTGTCTCACCGCAACCAGAGCAAGCGCCAGAGAACTCGAAGAGAGGTGTTGCGAACTGAGAGTTCTTTGGATTAGCCTTGATGTCAACGAGCTCCTGCTTGGTCTTAACGTTCTTTACGAGGTAGTCCCAACCTGCAGCGAGATCAATCATCTCCTGAGCGTCTGGGTTGTAAGGAACCATCTTGAGAGCCTTCTCACCCTTCTTACCTGGACATACGTCAACACAGTTGCCGCAACCGAGACAGTCGAGTGGTGATGGCTCGATAACGAAGTGCATGCCCTTCATGGCTGCTGGTGCCTTCATCTCCTGAGTAGCGCCGTTGAAGCCCTTGAGCTCCTCGTCAGTGAGAACGAATGGACGGATAGCTGCGTGAGGACAAACGTATGAACACTTGTTACACTGGATACAGTTCTCAACGTTCCATACTGGTACGAATGCCTCAACACCACGCTTCTCGTAAGCTGCTGTGCCGTTCATCCATGTACCGTCAACGGTGTCGAACTTAACGAAGTCTGATACCTTGAGGTCGATACCCATCTGAGCGTTGATAGGACGAACGAGTTCCTTAACGAATGCTGGTGCATCGTCAGCCTTTGGAGCGTCGTCTGGAAGGTTAGCCCATGCTGGGTCAACGGTGAGCTGCTTGTACTCGCCGCCACGATCTACAGCCTGATAGTTCATGTTGACAACGTCATCACCCTTCTTGCCGTAAGACTTCTTAGCGAATGCCTTCATCTGCTCTACTGCGAGATCTACAGGGATAACCTCTGAGATGCGGAAGAATGCAGACTGCAGGATGGTGTTGGTACGGTTGCCCAGACCAATCTCCTGTGCTATCTTGGTAGCGTTGATGTAGTAAACCTTGATGTTCTTCTGAGCGAATACGCGCTTTACCTTATTAGGAATAAAGTTAACGAGTTCCTCACCGTCGAAGATAGTGTTGAGCAGGAATGAACCGTTCTCACGGATACCACGTGTTACGTCGTACATGTGCAGGTAAGCCTGTACGTGACATGCTACGAAGTTAGGTGTGGTAATCTGATATGTAGAGCGGATTGGCTCGTCACCGAAACGGAGGTGTGAACAGGTGAAGCCACCTGACTTCTTAGAGTCGTAAGAGAAGTATGCCTGGCAGTACTTGTCTGTGTTCTCACCGATAATCTTAACTGAGTTCTTGTTAGCACCAACAGTACCATCAGCACCAAGACCGAAGAACTTACACTCCTGAGTTGACTTGCCGCCGAGAGCGATTTCCTCAACCTTCTCGAGAGAGAGGTGTGTAACGTCGTCAACGATACCAACAGTGAAGTGATTCTTTGGCTGTGGAAGTGCGAGGTTGTTGAATACAGAGATGATCATGGCTGGTGTAACGTCAGATGAACCAAGACCATAACGACCGCCAACGATGAGAGGACGCTTGTCACACTCGTAGAATGCAGACTTAACGTCGAGGTAGAGAGGCTCACCCTCAGCACCTGGCTCCTTAGTACGGTCGAGAACAGCAATCTTCTTACATGTAGAAGGTACTGCCTTCATGAGGTAGTCAACAGAGAATGGACGATAGAGGTGAACTGCAATCATACCTACCTTCTTACCCTCAGCAACGAGGTAGTCGATAGCCTCGCGAGCTGCCTCAGTAGCAGAACCCATGAGGATGATTACGTCTTCTGCATCCTTAGCACCATAGTAGTTGAAGTTATGATACTCACGGCCAGTAATCTTAGAGATTTCGCCGAGGTACTTCTCTACTACGTCAGGAATTGCGTCGTAGTAAGAGTTACAAGCCTCACGATGTGTGAAGAATGTCTCTGGGTTCTCAGCTGTACCACGTGTTACAGGGCGCTCTGGAGTGAGGGCACGGTTACGGAACTCCTCAACGAACTGCTGTGGAGTGATAGCCTTGATGTCCTCCATATCCATAACCTCAATCTTGTGATACTCGTGAGAGGTGCGGAAACCATCGAAGAAGTTGATGAATGGAACCTTGGTCTCGAGAGTAGCGAGGTGAGGAACGGCTGTGAGGTCCATAACCTCCTGAACAGAACCAGAGCAGAACATTGCGAAGCCTGTCTGACGGCAAGCCATTACGTCCTGGTGGTCACCGAAGATACAGAGAGAGTGAGAAGCCAGTGTACGAGCAGATACGTCGAATACACATGGAAGGAGCTCACCTGCAATCTTATACATGTTAGGAATCATCAGGAGAAGACCCTGAGATGCTGTGAATGTAGTGGTAAGTGCACCTGCCTGCAGAGAACCGTGTACTGCGCCGGCAGCACCGCCCTCTGACTGCATTTCTTGTACAAGTACCGTCTGACCCCACATGTTCTTACGACCACGTGCAGCCCAGTCATCAGTGTGCTCCGCCATTGGAGACGATGGTGTGATAGGGTAGATAGCAGCTACCTCCGAGAACATATAGCTCACGTGAGCCGCAGCCTCGTTACCATCACAGGTGATAAACTTTTTTTCTTTAGCCATTTTTGTTATTAAGATAAATGTAGTAAATAAAAATTGTGTAAATACTTCTTTGTTTAATATAAGAATCCCAGTAGCCACAGCGGTACTATATTATCGCCTACCGTATTGTCCGCATACTGAAAGAATATATCATCTCCCATTATCATTTTCGGTGTCACCGTGTTACATACCCTGAAACGACTGGTGCCATCAATAGTATAGTGCGTCTCTTTGCTTGCTTGGTTGACCTTATGGTCTTTCCATAGAGTATTAACAAAAAAAGTCTCCATCTGCGTCTGCACGTCGTAGGCTATCGGGTATATTGCTTGGTAGAGATTCGGATTATGAAGCATCACCTTAGTAGGTTTCTTAGGAAATCGCTGCCCTACTGGATATATCATATTTATCAGTCTAGCATCTGCAAGATACTTTATGTAGTTCATCACAGTAGCCCTGCTTGTCTCGATCTCTTTTGCCAGTTTACTTACGTTTGGCGCATGCGGACCAGCTACAGCGAGAAGGTAGAATAATTTCTTTATCTTAGTGAGGTACTTCAGCTCTATCTGC
Organism: uncultured Prevotellaceae bacterium; assembly: GCA_946187445.1. Classification (GTDB taxonomy): domain Bacteria; phylum Bacteroidota; class Bacteroidia; order Bacteroidales; family Bacteroidaceae; genus Prevotella. The sequence continues at coordinate 13,872 of CAMHQF010000023.1, read as the reverse complement.
TTTATGAGCAGTATATCAACCTCTGTCATCATATTCATTGACTTCAGCAGGTTGTCCGAGAAATCATCATGCTCGCGAAACAGGGGGTAAAAGCCGTGCTCTATGTATTCCTTGAAATACCTTTGCGGGTCAACCTTTGCTACTATCTCCTCCACTATCTGCTTCTTGTGTATCAATAGTTCGCTCAGAGGAATCCATCTAAAATGTAAGCCTGTACGCAGATTCAGATATTCCCTAAACGAAAAGCCCCTGAGATTATAACTCTTCACTATGTCACAGAGCTCTGGGTTTTCTTTTTTCAGTCGCATCACGCTGGAGCCAGCAAAAACGATCTTCAGTTTTGGGTATAGGTCATAACAGCGACGGAGTTCCCTACTCCAATCAAACTGTTTGAACACCTGATCTATCAGCAGCACTCTTCCACCCTGCTTGTAGAATTCACCAGCAAAGTCTGCTATGCCACGTCCCTGGAAATAGAAGTTGTTCATGTTGACATACAGGCAGCGCCTGTCTGTGGAACTGAACCGCTCCTTTGCATACTGCAAGAGAAATGTGGTCTTGCCTACACACCGCGTTCCCTTTATGCCTATCATGCGCGCACTCCAGTCTATCTCGTCCATAAGGACGCGGCGCACAGGGGCATTACAATGCTCAACAAGGTATCTGTGAGTGCGGTAAAAATCCTCCATTTCTGTCCGACAGTATAATTTTGAGCTACAAAGTTATTAAAAAAATACCAAATTGCAAAGCCGAGATTGCATTTTGGGCAAACTTTTAATATTCTTTAAACATTAGTTGTTTATGGAACCGCCTACGATGTCGAGGAGCTCGCTGGTGATAGCCTGTTGGCGTGACTTATTGTACTGCAGGTTGAGCGTACGCAGCAATTCGTCGGCGTTGTCCGTTGCCGTCTGCATAGCCACCATGCGTGCCGCATGTTCTGAGGCGTTACTATCCAACAGCGCAGTATAAATCATAAGGTTGACGTAGCGTGGCACGAGCATGGAAAGAATGGTCTGCATATCGGGCTCCACGATGAAGTTGTCGTTGAGCGCCTTACCCTGTTCGTTCTCGTACTCACGCTTCTTCTGGTGTTCCTGCAGGTAGCGTGTTGCCTCCTCGGAGGCTATGGTACTCTTCAGGTCACGGAAGTGGTCATAGTCCATCGCCGACTCTATGTCTATCGGCAAGAGCGTCTTGTTCTGGAGTATCTGGCTGCCTGCGCTCTTGAAATGGTGGTATATCATCACCACCTTGTCGATGATACCCTTATCAAAGTCCTCCTGCAGTTTTCTTCCTATCTCGGCACACTGGATGGAGTTGGGTTTGTCGGCAAGCTGCATGAAGTTGCCCGCCGATACAAGTCCCATCTTCTGTACCTTCTCAGCCACTTTCCTACCTATGGGATATACAGTCACCTCTACACCTTTAGCCTGGTAACCCTCCACCGTTTTCTGTGTGAGTTTCAATACGTTAGCGTTAAATCCTCCACAAAGACTTGAATTACTTGAAAAGGCGAGGACAGCAACCCTCTTGACAGGACGCGCCTGAGTTATACTGCCTTTTGCATCGACATCGCTGGCAAGGAACGTCTTGAGAATGTGCTCCAGCATACCTTCGTACGGGAGCATATTCTCTATCATCTGCTGAGCATGATGCAACTTACTTGATGCCACCATCTTCATGGCACTCGTAATCTTGCGCGTGCTCTGTACAGACGTGATACGATTTTTTATTTCTTTTAAACTTGCCATTCCTTATTCTGTTAGGAATATTTTTTTTTCAAAATGAAGTTTGACTCATTTACTTATAGCTCTCTGCTACATTAGCCATCGTTTCCTCTATGGCATTTGTCGCTGAGTCGTCAATCTTTCCCGAACCGAGGAAGTCGAGCACATCCTGATGCTGGTTGCGCATAGTCTCAAGGAAGGTGTCCTGACACTCACGCACCTTATCGACGGGTACATCTTTCATCAAGCCCTTGGTGCCGCAATACAGGATGGCAACCTGCTCTCCCACCGGCATAGGACTGTACTGTGGCTGTATGAGCAACTGGTTGTTCTTGCGTCCGCGGTCAAGTGTCATGGCCGTTACGGCATCCATGTCGCTTGAGAACTTTGAGAATGCCTCCAGCTCGCGGTACTGCGCCTGGTCAATCTTCAGCGTACCAGCCACTTTCTTCATGGACTTTATCTGAGCCGAGCCACCCACACGGGAAACTGAGATACCCACGTTGATAGCGGGGCGGAAGCCCTGGTTGAACAGGTCAGACTCAAGGTATATCTGTCCGTCGGTAATGGAGATTACGTTTGTAGGGATATATGCTGACACGTCGCCTGCCTGTGTCTCGATGATAGGCAGGGCAGTAAGTGAGCCGCCACCCTTCACCTTGCCTTTGAGACAAGCTGGAAGGTCGTTCATCTGCTCGGCAACCTCCTGCTGCTCGTTGATCTTGGCAGCACGCTCCAGCAGACGGGAGTGGAGATAGAACACGTCACCCGGATACGCCTCACGTCCAGAAGGACGACGCAGGATGAGTGACACCTCACGGTAAGCCACCGCCTGCTTTGAGAGGTCGTCGTACACCACGAGGGCATGCTCGCCCCTGTCGCGGAAATACTCACCGATGGCAGCACCGGCAAACGGTGCATAATACTGCATGGCAGCAGGGTCGCTGGCTGTAGCTGCAACGATGATAGTGTAAGGCAGGGCTCCGCGCTCCTTGAGGTTCTGCACGAGGGCAGCCACCGTTGATGCCTTCTGGCCGATAGCCACGTATATACAGTAAACGGGCTTGCCAGCCTCGTAGAACGACTTCTGGTTGATGATGGTATCAATCGCAATAGCGGTCTTACCTGTCTGGCGGTCGCCGATGATAAGCTCACGCTGTCCCCTTCCTATAGGAATCATGGAGTCAACAGCCTTGATACCCGTCTGCAGAGGCTCCTTTACCGGCTGACGGTATATCACGCCTGGCGCCTTGCGGTCAAGCGGCATCTCGAAGGCATCGGTGAGGTCTATGTCGCCACCGCCGTCGATAGCCTGTCCGAGAGGGTTGATTACGCGTCCCAGCATATTGTCGTTGACACGTATCGAAGCGATGCGCTTGGTGCGCTTTACCACCTGTCCCTCCTTGATACCGCTGGTAGGACCCAGCAGCACACAACCGACGTTGTCTTCCTCCAGGTTCATCACGATAGCCATCGTGCCGTTCTCAAATTCCAACAGCTCACTCGCCTCCGCGTTGCGCAGGCCGTAGATGCGTGCCACGCCGTCGCCGACCGTCAGCACCGTACCCACCTCGTCGAAGTTGGCAGACGTTGAGATTCCCTTAAGTTGGTCAAGCAAGACCTGTGAGACTTCACTTGGTTTGATTTTATCTGACATTGTTAGTTTTTTTGTTTTATTGGTTAAGGCGGCAACATCTCCGCCACTATTGACAAGTGTTCAGTTTGAGGATAAAAGATGAGGGTGCCCCTCCTACCCCAACTGTTTGAGAATTCTGCTGAGTTGCGACTTCACCGAGGTGTCCATCCTGTAGGTGTCATATTCGAGCACGAAGCCTCCTATGATGTCGGGGTCCACCTCTGTGGAAAATTCCACAGTTCCCTTTGTACGGTTTTCCACCATACTGCGCATCTTCTGCTCCATGGCATCCGACACGGGAACCGCCGTAGTGAGCTTTCCACGGGTGATATTCTTCTGTTGACGGTAAAGCGTGACAAAGGCATTGGCGATAAACTGCAGTACCGACTCACGCGACTCTTGCAGTACGAGGTCTATAAATCTCTCTGTCACCTTGCATATCTTGCCTCCGGCAGCAGCCTTTATGAGCTCTGCCTTCTTTTCACGGGCTACCATGGGATTGTCGATGGCGTAACGTATCTCAGGCACCTTGATGTAACTCTCTGCCAGAGTCTGCATCTCCTGATACACCTGGTCCTCAGCCTTCGACTCCACGCTGCACTTGAGCAGCGCGCGGGCATACCTTACTGATATCACTCCTATATCCATAGTTCGCGTTACTGCTTGTCAACAGAAACCTCATCCAGCAGTTTGTCTATAAGCACCATCTGCGCCTTGTCGTCTGAAAGGTCCTTTCGTATCACCTTCTCTGCCACCATTACTGAGAGCTGTGCCATCTCTGCACGTATCTCGCGCAGGGCTGACGCTTTCTCGGCGTCTATCTGTGCCTTGGCGTCGGCGATGAGGCGTGCTGCCTCTTCCTTTGCCTTGTCCTGGGCTTTCTCCACGATGGCATCGCGGGTGGCGGTAGCCTCTTTCAACAACTGGCCCTGTTTCTCGCGGGCCTCACGCAGGATGGACTCACTTTCTTTCTGTATGTTGGCAAGCTTCTCGTTGGCCTCCTGTGCCTTACGCAGGCTGTCGTCAATGAACTGTTTGCGCTCATTGACCATACCCACGATGGCGGGGAACCCAAACTTCCACAGGAGCGCAAGCACTACGAAGAACGTGATGCACATCCAGAAAAGCAAGCCGGTACTCGGAATCAACAAATCCATACGCTGTATAGAGTTTTCTTTGTTAGTTTATTCTTTCTGTTGGTATGCGTTAGAAAGAGCATAGCAGGGCGATAACTGCGCCGAAGAGGGCAACACCCTCGATGAGGGCTGCAGCAACGATCATGTTAGTAAACAGCTTGTTCATCACCTCTGGCTGACGAGCCATAGCATCCATAGCGCTACCGCCGATCTTACCAATACCAATACCTGCACCAATAGCTGCGAGACCAGCGCCGAGACCAGCGCCCAACTTAGCAATACCTGCAGCTGCCTCAGCTGCCAAAATCATAGAAATCATAGCCTTAAAATTTTAGTTATAAATTTGTTATTGTTATTATTCTGTTATTTCGTTATTTCGTTATGACGTTATTTCGAGATTATTCCTCCTCGGGGTGTATTCTTGCCAGTCCGATGAATGTTGCCGAGAGTTGTGTGAACACCATCGCCTGTATGAAGCATACGAGGCACTCCAGCGTAAGCATGAAGACGCTCATCAGCATGCTCACCGCACCGAGTCCTGCCAGCATGCCGTAGCCCATCGTGGCAGCCACGAATATCACGCACGTTATGGAGAGCGCTATGGCGTGGCCTGCCATCATGTTGGCAAAGAGACGGATCATCAGCGCAAACGGCTTGGTGAATATTCCCACAAACTCTATCAGGGGCATCAGCGGTATGGCTTTGAGCGCCAGTGGCACCTCAGGCCAGAAAATGTCCTTCCAGTAGTGCTTCGAACCTGAGAACTGCGTTATCACGAATGTGCAGAATGCCAGGAAGAACGTGCAGGCGATATTGCCCGTCAGGTTACCGCCGAACGGTGGGAACGGTATGATGCCAAAGACGTTGGCGAAGAATATGAAGAAGAAGCACGTCAGCAGGTACGGCATATACTTCTCGTAGCCCTTGCCTATGCTTGGCTTTATCATATTGTCAACCACATACATCACGAGCATCTCTATGAAGCCTACGAAGCCTTTCGGGGCCTCGTCGCTTGGCTTGCGGTTTTTATACCAGCGTGCCGGCAGCAATATGATGAGCAGCAGGAGGAAAGAGTCGATGAACAGCACGCATACCGTCTTCGTGATACTGATGTCGAATACGCTCTGCTCTGCGTCGCCCACCTTCTCCACTATCTTGCCTGCGTTGGGACCTTCCTCTGCTATCGTCAGTCCCTCATACACTTTTCCCTCAAGTATCCTGTCGCTGAGGAATACGTGCCATCCTGTGGAGCTGTGCACTATCACGGGCAGCGGTATTGCCACTGCGTTCTCGTGGCTGCCTATGATGTGCCATTCGTAGGAGTCCTTTATATGTCCCAGCACGGTGCCATTGACGTCAACCTTGCCCTCCTCCTCGCTTGCCGTTGCGGGCGTGAGGCACAGCAGTAGTGCTGCCAGGCAAAGTATGTATTTCAGTTTATTCATATATTGACTAATCAATGTTTTAACATTATCGAGATAATCACCATCGCCACGTACATCAGCGAGAATGTCAGGCAGAACGTTACCGCCTCCTCGTGTGTATGGCGTGAAAAGAGCATGTAGAGTGCCACTACCGTGAGCGCCATCACAAAGCGTATCGACGCCATGATGAAGTAGTATGTCACCGCCTTTTCGGGCTGGTATCTCTGTACAGCTCTGAGCCCCACCACCCATGCGTATATGAGTAATGTGTAGAAAAAGACGGAGAATACGAGCCAGGGCCACATCGCTCTATCTTTTTTTATGCGCTTTCACGCTCTATGCAGAGTGACACGTTGTTGTGCAGCACCTCCACAAAACCGCCTGCCACCTGTATCTCCTCCACCGTACCTTCGGCGTTGGTGTATGCCACCTTGCCCTCGGCAAGGGCTGATATCAGCGGGGCATGGTTCTGCAATATCTCCATCGCTCCGAGCACGCCAGGCACCTTCACGCTGGTTGCCTCGCCCTCGTAGAGGATCTTCTCTGGTGATACTATCTTCAGTCTAAGCATTCTTTCTTACCTTTTCTTAAAATAGGGGTTTTGCTACAGTCCTTCTGGTCAAAGGGGCTCGTCCTACCCCTGTGCCTGTGCAAGGAGTTTCTTGCCCTTTTCTATGGCCTGTTCTATGGTACCCACGTTGAGGAACGCCTGCTCAGGCAGGTCGTCGAGCTCTCCGTCGAGTATCATGTTGAAGCCCTTGATGGTATCCTCTATGCTCACCATCTCGCCCTTCACGCCGGTAAACTGTTCTGCCACGGCGAATGGCTGTGAGAGGAATCGCTGTACCCTTCGTGCACGGTTTACCGTCAGCTTGTCCTCGTCTGACAGCTCGTCCATACCGAGTATGGCGATGATGTCCTGCAGTTCCTTGTATTTCTGCAGTATCTGCTTCACTCTCTGTGCGCAGTCGTAGTGTGCCTTGCCCACCACGAGCGGGTCGAGTATTCGTGACGTACTGCCCAGCGGGTCAACGGCGGGGTATATACCGAGCTGTGCTATGCTTCGTGACAGCTCCGTGGTAGCGTCGAGGTGTGTAAAGGTGGTGGCAGGAGCAGGGTCGGTAAGGTCGTCGGCAGGTACATACACGGCCTGTACTGACGTGATGGAGCCCGTCTTTGTTGACGTGATGCGCTCCTGCATCGTACCCATCTCTGATGCCAGCGTCGGCTGATAACCTACGGCTGATGGCATACGTCCCAGCAGAGCTGATACCTCAGAACCTGCCTGGGTGAAACGGAATATGTTGTCGATGAAGAACAGTATGTCGCCGCCCTGGTCACGGAACTCCTCTGCCACCGTCAGTCCTGACAGGGCTACTGAGGCACGTGCGCCTGGTGGCTCGTTCATCTGTCCGTAAACGAGTGTTGCCTGTGACTTCTTGAGCTCCTCGGGGTCAACGAGTGAGAGGTCCCACTTGCCTTCCGCCATGGCCTCCTTGAACTTGTCGCCGTACTTGATAACGCCTGACTCTATCATCTCGCGTATGAGGTCGTTACCCTCACGCGTGCGCTCTCCCACTCCGGCAAACACTGAGAAACCGTTGTTACCGCCCTTGGCGATATTGTTGATAAGCTCCATGATGAGCACCGTCTTGCCCACGCCGGCACCGCCGAAGAGTCCTATCTTACCACCCTTCAGGTATGGCTCCAGGAGGTCGATCACCTTGATGCCAGTAGGCAGCATTTCCTTGGTTGTTGACAGTTCCTCGTACTGCGGAGCCTCGCGGTGGATGGGGTATGGGTTGTCCTTCTTCAGTGGAGCCATGCCGTCGATAGGCTGACCTATCACGTTGAGCATCCTGCCCTTCATCTGCTCGCCCGAAGGCATACAGATAGGAGCGCCCGTGGGCGTCACTTCCAGACCGCGCTGCAGTCCGTCGGTATTGTCCATAGCGACAGCACGCACGGTATCCTCGCCGATGTGCTGCTGCACCTCTATGACGAGGTCGCGGCCGTCGGCACGTTTTACGATAAGGGCATCATGGATTTTAGGCAGCACTTTCTCTGCATCCTGTCCTTCTGTGTCGAAATACACATCGACAACCGGACCAATAATCTGAGAGATGTGTCCAATAATCTGCGACATAATATTTTTGCGTTTAAAGTTATTTTTCCTCGTTTAGAAGACTGTATAGTGACCGCAAATTTAGCAAAAGTTTTTGAAACTGCAAACTTTTCTTGACAAAAATAACATTTTTCATAAAAAAATCTTGCAGAATACAACAAATATCCTTAACTTTGCCCCACAAGTATAGATTTCGTGTTTTTATGTTTTTCGAAACGAAATCGCTTTGGAGGTTGATGCGTCCTGTATCAACCTCTTTTTTCGTTTACAAGCACAATTTTTCCTTTTTTTCTTGCTGATATTAAAAAAATGTATTATTTTTGTGTCCGAAATTATTTTACGCACTACACATTACTCACAAATACAAGTGTATGACAATACTCATCACAGCAATCCTCCTGGTAAGCCTCTTACTTATAGCCACTGAGCGGCATACCCACATCAACAAGGCAGCAGTAGCCGTCTTTGCGTGCACACTGGGATGGGTGCTGTATATCAGTTTCGGCGCCGACTTTGTCGAGAGGCAGCACATGGCCGACTATACGTCGTTTCTCGACGGCATACAGTCCAACAGCCTCGCAGTCAAGCAGTACATCGCCAAGAGCATCTTCCTGCCCTACCTCGGCCAGGCAGCCGCCGTAGTACTGTTTCTGCTTGCCACGATGAGTATCGTCAGCATCCTACATACCAACGGCTGTTTCGACTTCCTCACCCTGTGGATGCGCACGCGCAACAGTCGGCTGCTCTTGTGGAAGCTCACGGCGTTCACCTTCTTCCTCTCAGCCAATCTCGACAACATCTCCACCATCGTGCTGATGCTCACCGTCACCAATAGCATACTGCCCCGCACCAAGGACCGCAAGCTCTACGGCACCATGGTGCTCCTGGCAGTCATCTTCGGCGGTGCCCTCACCGTCATCGGCGACCCTACGGGTCTCGTCTTGTGGAATAAGGGCGCCATCACGGCATCCGACTACACCCTCTCCATGGCCATACCCTGTGCCCTGGCGTGGATTATCCCCACGGCGCTGGTCAGCCTGCGCCTGCGTCCCAACGTCGATATAGAGCGCCCCACCCTGCCCTATCGCGGCGACGACACCAACCTCCGTGTATGGCAGCGCTTCGTGATGTTCCTCGTAGGCATCGGCGGACTGTGGTTCATACCCACCTTCACCACCATCACGCAGTTGCCTCCGTTCCTCGGAGCCCTCTGTACCCTCAGCCTCCTGTGGATAGTCAACGAGGTGTTCAACCGTTCCCTCTTCGACAACCACAAGCGTCGCATCAGTTTCGACGACACCCCTCAGAAGATGCAGTACAACACCATACAGCAGATACTATATATAATAGGTGTGATGCTTGCCCTCGGCGTAGTCACCGAGACGGGCGCCATCAGTTGGTTTGCTAACCAGATAGACATGCTCATCGGCAACATCTGGATAATAGGCATCATCACGGCGTGCATCAGCACCCTGCTTGACAGCTTCGCCTCATGCCTCACCATGGTATCCCTGCATGATGTCTCCGACACCATCTCCTACTACTCCGTCGGCGGAGCATACTGGAAGGTACTCTCCTTTGGCACCGCCGTAGGCGGCAGCATACTCGCCGTCGGCTCCATCAGCGGCATCATCATGATGCAGATGCAGGGCGTCAGTCTCAAGTGGTACTTCAAGCACATCACCCCCCTCACCCTCATCTCAGGCATCATCGCCTTCGTGGTGCTGTGCCTGCAATTGACGGTTTAACAGTTCACAGTTCATAGTTTTCAATATTCAATCTTCATGTAATCCTCAATGAGCAAGATAAAAACAATAGGAATAATGACATCAGGCGGTGACGCACCAGGCATGAACGCCGCCATACGCGCCGTGACACGTGCGGGCATCTGCAACGGCTTCACCATCAAGGGCATCTACCGCGGATGGGAGGGCCTTATCAACGGCGACATCAAGACCTTCACCACGGAGGACGTATCAGGCATCATCACCCTCGGCGGCACCATTCTCAAGACTGCACGTTCCACCGAGTTCCGTGAGTACGAAGGCCGTAAGAAAGCCTACGACACCATGGTGCGCGAAGGCATCGACGCCCTCGTCGTTATCGGCGGCAACGGCTCCCTGTCTGGCGCCCGTGAGTTCGCACAGGAGTTTGACGTATGCTGCATCGGACTGCCCGGCACCATCGACAACGACCTCTACGGTACCGACTCCACCATAGGCTACGACACCACCATGAATACCATCATGGAGTGTGTGGACCGCATCCGCGACACCGCGCAGTCACACGAGCGCATATTCTTCGTCGAGGTCATGGGACGCGACGCAGGCTTCCTCGCCCAGAACAGCGCCATAGCATGCGGTGCCGAAGCAGCCATCATCCCCGAGGAGGAGACCGACGCCGACCAGCTCGCCGAGTTTATGAAGCGCGGCATACGCAAGTCAAAGAAGTCATGCATCGTGATAGTGTCCGAGTCGCCCAAGTGCGGCGCCATGTACTACGCCGAGCGCGTCAAGAAGGAGTTTCCCGGGTACGACGTCCGCGTATCCATACTCGGTCACCTGCAGCGAGGCGGCTCACCCACGGCACGCGACCGCATACTTGCCAGCCGCACAGGCGTAGGCGCCATCGAAGCCATCATGCAGGGACAGCGCAACGTCATGATAGGCGTGCGCAACAACGAGGTAGTCTATGTGCCCTTCTCCGAGGCAATACGCTCCGACAAGCCCCTCGACAAGAAACTGTTTACCGTGCTCAATGAGCTAAGTATATAACTCCCCTTTAACTCCTAAAAAAAATTCAATCTATATGAAACATCTACTTATTTCACTCGGCCTCATGCTCACAGCAGCAACGGCATCAGCTGCCGACTACAGCAGCTACTACAAAAACCTGCCCATCGGTATCGAGCAGGCACAGCAGCCCACCATCAAGGACGCACGTTCCATCATAACCGACTTCGGCGCCAAGGGCGACGGCACCACCGACTGCACCCAGGCCATACAGAGCACCATTGATGCCCTCTCTGCCAAGGGCGGCGGACAGGTATATGTGCCAGCAGGCTCATGGCTCACAGCACCCCTCTACCTCAAGTCAGGCATCAATCTGCACCTTGCCAAGGGTGCCATGCTCGTCATCACCCCCGACCGCACCAAGCACCTCAAGCCAGGCGCTACCAAGCCCCTGCACGGCATACAGGCACTCGGCTGCAATAACGTGGCAATCACGGGCGAGGGCATCATCAACGGCAACGGCATATACTGGCGCGCAGCAAAGCGCTCCAAGTACTCCGCTACCGAGTGGGACCAGCTCAAGTCACTCGGAGGCACCACAGCCATGAAGGGCAACGATGAGATATGGTACCCCTTCAACCTCAATTCGCTCCCCAACTTCGATGAGTCAGTATTACGCCAGGAGGCACTCCGCCAGTCAGTAGTATATATACAGGGCTGCCATAACGTCCTCGTACAAGGCGTCACCATCGTTGACTCACCCAAGTTCCAACTCGAGCTCGAGGACTGCACCGACCTCATCGTTGACGGCATTATCGTCAACTGCCCATGGAACGCCCAGAACGGCGACGGCATAGTGCTCAAGACCAGCCAGAAGGTGCTCATCGCAGGCTGCACCATCGACTGCGGCAACGACGGCATCTCGCTCAAGGCAGCCACCGGCAAGCGCGCCTTCGACCACCAGCCCATGAAAGACGTCGTTATAGCAGGCAATACGGTGCTCTATGCCCATGGCGGCTTCGACATCGGTTCAGAATTTGCCTCAGGCATCAGCAACGTATGCGTATATGACAACACCCTCGTCAATACCGAGACAGGCCTTCGCTTCAAGAGCTACACCAGCCGCGGCGGCAAGACCGACAACATCTACATCTGGAACATGCTCCTCGACAAGGTACGCGACGAGGCAATAGGCTTCCAGACCGACTACATCAACGAGGCCATCTACAAGACCGAGGGAGCCTCAGGCACCGACTGGATACCAGAGTTCCAGGGCATACACATCTACAACCTCACGTGCAACAAGGCACGCATCGGTATCAGCGCAAAGGGCGCACGCGGCACCGTACACAATATCGACATCCACGACTGCCATATCACGTACACCGAGACAAACACCGACATCGACCCCGATTGCGAAATCAGCGTGAAGAACGTCACACTCAAGAAGTTCTGATTTAATTAGGTAGTATTAATACATACAATAAAATACAAATCACCCGTGCAGGCTCTCCATTGTCCTACACGGGTGATTTTTTTTTAACTATTCGCTGAAGCTCACCACTTCGTGCTTCTAACTGCCAATTATTTACTTCTTACTCCCCTTCACCGCCGCTTTCAGTCTTCACGGGGTTTTTGAGCACGTAGTCAAAACCGTCGGCGAGTGCACGGCTTGAAAGTCCTGAAGCCTTGCCAGTTGCTGCGTTCTCGACGGAGCGGGTAAACGACTGCGTGAAGCGTATCTTGCAGTCCTTCACGTTCTCGGCCACGTTCCACTCTGCCTGCGCGAGCGAGCCGCTGGAGCGCAGCGAGGGGTAGAAGTATCCGAAGCGGTCGAGCAGAATCTTGTTTGAGTTTGCCAGCTCGTAGGTCATCACCTCTGCCAGCTCTATGAGCACGGCATACACGTCACTCTCCTTCACTGAGACGTTAGCCTGAATGCGGTGTGCCAGAGCACGGGTGTCGAGGATGGTGGGGTGCCATACGTGGCCGTACCACAGGTGGTTTGAGTTTCTGCGCTTGTCTTGGCGCACATCGATAATTACTGCCATAATTCTTAGTTTTTAATTGATAATTGATAATTGATAATTAATAATTGAAAAATTTGAATTTTTGAGCGCTCTTTTGTGATGTTGTGGAAGCATTGCCTCCGTCTCTGGAAGCACTCCCTCCGCGTCCGGAAGTAATGCATCTGAGGGGTAAAAGCTCAGCTCCTTTTCACAAGTACAAAGTTACTACTTTCTCGCGCCCTGTCTGTGCGATAGCGCACCTTGCCGTGCGATGCCCGCCCTTTTTATTTTTGTTTCTCGCAAAGCCGAGATGATTAGCTCTTCGAGCCATACGTGTCTCTCGATAAGTCTCATGCCATAAGCAAGCTTCTGCAAGTGCCTTCTCTCGATACACTACTGACCGGGTCAGTAATCATCTCTACGCCAAGAGCCAAGACGCTTCTTCGAAGCTTACGCAAGGAGACCCCCTCAAACTCCCCCATTAAAGGGGGAGAACTTTGCACACAATCCGCATGGCTTGGCGTGAGTGCTGAAAGCACGACCTTTGCTCTTTTGCGTAACTAAGGACAACTGGCAGAGCCAGTGATGGAGCAATTAAGACATACTTGGTGAGCTTGCTCACATAAGGATGGGTTAATGAGCCATCAATACTCCGTAGGAGTTGTCCTTAGTCTTTGCGAGAAACAGAGAAAAAGCCCTCAGGGTTCGCCGAGCATTTCGGTGATTATCTTCACCTGCCGTGGTGTGAGTGCCTTGCAGGTGGGTTCGTAGCCCGTGGCAGCGAGCGCCTGCCACAGCGAGGGGCATCGGCGTATCCACGCCATGAGGTGGTTCACCGCCGTGCGTGGCATGCTGTCGGGAAAATACCTCAGCGCCAGCTCCTTCTTGGTGTATGCTTTGATTTTGAAGTCTTCCATATCGTTTATTCTTTAACCTTTAACCTTTAACCATTAACCTTTAACCGTTGGAGGGCAAGGGAGGGTCTTCACATAATACTCCCCATAGTCCTTGCAGTCAGGCGGCAACTGGTGGTGCTGCAGCGAGGGCAGCAGTTCCTTCAGTTGCATGAACAGGCGTTCG
>CAMHQF010000022.1:0-33296 GCA_946187445.1 uncultured Prevotellaceae bacterium | reverse complement strand
AGGTACGCTTTTTCTCCGATATGACAAAATCTTTTCGAGAAAAAATTAAAGAAAAATGCAAAAACCTCGACTTCGTTGACCGAAATCAAGGCTTTTGCTCTTATTTCACTCTCTCCCAAGTACGACAGAGAGTACTTTTACATATTTGGGCTACGGGGCTCCCTTACTTTACGAGAGCCTTGGTATCCATAGCAATCATCATCTCCTCATCGGTAGGTATAACGACTACCTTGACCTTAGAGTCAGGTGCTGAGATGACTGCCTCTACACCATGGATGGTGGCATTCTTAGCCTTGTCGAGCTTGATACCCATCCACTCCAACTGGTCGCACACCATCTCACGGATGTCGGACTGATTCTCTGTCACACCAGCGGTAAACACGAGAACGTCACAACCGCCGAGGGCCGCAGCATAGGAACCGATGTACTTCTTGATACGGTAGGTGTACATATCGATAGCGAGGGTACACTTCTCATCGCCATCGACCTTACCCTGGAACACCTCACGCATGTCGCTTGACTTGCATGATATGCCGGCAAGACCAGACTTCTTGTTAAGGAGGTTGGATATGCCATCGGCATCAAGGCCTTCCTTCTTCATGATGAATGATACTGCACCGCCATCGATGTCACCGGAACGAGTACCCATCATGACACCCTCCAGCGGGGTGAGACCCATAGAGGTGTCGATGCACTTGCCATCCTTCACTGCAGCGAGCGAACCACCATTGCCGATGTGGGCAGTGATAACCTTAGAACCCTCTACTGGCATACCGAGGTACTCCAAAGCGCGTGCTGAGACATAGCGATGAGAGGTACCGTGGAAGCCATAGCGACGTACAGCGTACTTGTCATAGAGTTCGTAAGGGATAGCGTACATATATGCCTTGGCTGGCATAGTCTGATGGAACGCGGTATCAAACACTGCCACCTGTGGGAGGTTAGGCAGCAACTTGGTAACTGCAGCGATACCCTTGAGGTTGGCAGGGTTGTGCAGAGGAGCGAGGTCATTGCATGCCTCAATCTGCTTGAGCACCTCATCATTGATGAGTACTGACTCTGCAAACTTCTCACCACCGTGTACCACACGATGACCTACTGCATCGAGTTCCTCGAGCGACTTCAGAGCACCATCAACAGGGTCTGTGAGCACCTTGAAAATGAGTTCTACTCCCACGGTATGTTCCGGTATGTCCTGCTCGATGGTTTTCTTCTCGCCATTAGCAGCATTAAACTTGATGAAGGCGCCAGGCAGACCTATTTTCTCGATACCACCCTTTGCTATCACTTCCTTTGTATCGCTCTCGATGAGCTGGTACTTTATTGATGATGAACCACAGTTCAATACAAGAATCTTCATTTTTTTCTTTCCTTTCTTATATATATAAATAAGGTGTAATTACTTCTTAGCGTCCATAGCCTGACATGCGGTGATAGCCACGAGGTTGACAATATCCTCTACAGAACAGCCACGGCTGAGGTCGTTGACAGGACGTGCTATACCCTGAAGGATAGGACCGAGAGCCACAGCACCAGCGAGACGCTGTACGAGCTTATAGCCTATGTTGCCCACCTCGAGGTTAGGGAATACAAGTACGTTAGCCTTGCCAGCGATGTCAGAGCCTGGAGCCTTCTTAGAACCTACAGAAGGAACGAGAGCAGCATCAGCCTGCAGTTCGCCGTCAACCTTGAGTGATGGGTCGAGAGCCTTAGCTACCTTGGTAGCCTCAACAACCTTGTCAACTACCTCATGAGAAGCAGAACCCTTGGTAGAGAATGAGCACATAGCCACACGTGGCTCAGCGAAGCCTGCTACGCTCTTAGCTGTCTGTGCAGCACAAACGGCTATCTGTCCGAGTTGGTTAGCATCAGGCATAGGAGTAACAGCGACGTCAGCAAATACGAGTACACCATTCTCGCCATACTCAGGCTTGTCAGTTATCATCAGCATAGCACCTGATACGCATGAGATACCAGGAGCAGTCTTGATAATCTGCAGGGCTGGACGCAGAGTGTCGCCAGTGGTAGAGAGAGCGCCAGAGATCTGGCCGTCAGCACCCTCTGTCTTGATAATCATACATCCGAGGTAGAGAGGATTCTTCACCAGTTCGCGAGCCTGCTCGATGGTCATACCCTTCTTCTCACGCAACTTCTGCAGGAGCTGTGCCAGTTCCTCAGAACGCTCATAGTTTTCTGGGTCGATGAGGGTAGCCTTATCAAGGTGTGTGAGGTTGTGCTGCTTAGCAAGTGCAGCCACCTTGTCTGGGTTGCCGATAAGGATAAGGTCTGCTATATCCTGCTCCAGCACTTTGTCTGCTGCGATAAGTGTACGCTCCTCCTCTGCTTCAGGGAGTACGATGCGCTGCTTGTTGGCCTTAGCACGCGCTACAATCTGATCAATTAAACTCATAGTAATTCTTTTTTATTATTAGTAATATGTTTTTTGTATCTTTTCACTTATAATTCGTCTGTCAGTATAGCCTCCAGATTCTCAGCCGATAGGCGCAGGCGGAACTGCCCCCTCACTGCTGCCGAGATGCGTCCCGTCTCCTCCGATACCACTATCGCTATGGCGTCAGACTGTTGTGATATGCCCATTGCGGCACGGTGCCGCAGGCCGAGTTCGCGAGGTATGTTGAGGTCGTGACTCACTGGCAGTATGCATCCTGCCGCCTTGACACGCATCTTGGATATTATCATCGCTCCATCGTGAAGCGGTGAGTTTTTGAAGAATATATTTTCTATCAATCGCTGATTGATTCTTGCATCGACGACATCACCCGTCTCGACTATATCGTTCAATGGGGTAGCACGCTCTATAACTATCAGGGCACCGCACTTCTGTCGCGCCATACTCATACATGCCATCACGATAGGCATTATAGCCTCACGGTCCACGCTTCCCTTGTCCGAGTGTCTGTCCTTCACAAACCATTTCAGGAAAGCAGACAACTTGCTGTGACCTCCTATGGAGTAGAGGAACTTGCGTATCTCGTCTTGAAAGAGTACGATGATGGCTATAGCGCCCACTCCCACCAATTGGTTGAAGATGGCTCCGAGCAGTCGCATCTCAAACACCTGCGACACCAAGAGCCAAAGCACTACGAA
Source organism: uncultured Prevotellaceae bacterium (assembly GCA_946187445.1). Classification (GTDB taxonomy): domain Bacteria; phylum Bacteroidota; class Bacteroidia; order Bacteroidales; family Bacteroidaceae; genus Prevotella. Next base: position 30,188 of record CAMHQF010000022.1, on the reverse strand, counting down.
CGACAGTATTCCGACAAACACGTTGAGCGTTCTCGATTCCTTCATGAACCGATACGTATAGTAGAGCAAGAGTGCCACCAGCACTATGTCCACTGCGTCCTTTATGCCAAAAGAGAAGAACATATCTTTATGGTGTTCACAGCTTCCTTCACGTCATGCACCCTAAGGATGCTCGCCCCCTTTTGCAGCGCAACGAGGTTGACAAGCATCGTGCCGTGCAGCGCCTCTTCGTCTTGCGCCGTGCAACCGAGCACCTTCCATATCATTCGTTTGCGACTTACTCCGACAAGCAAGGGCAGTTCAGGGAACTCTTCCCTTATCTTACCCATGTCACGCAGTACGTTGTAGTTGCCGTCTATCACGTCTTTGCCGAAACCGAAACCAGGGTCAAGCATTATATCTTTCACACCCAGTTCCCTCAACGTTGCCACCTCACGTCTGAAGTTCGCCAACATACTGTCTATCGTTGGCTGAACCGACATCAGCACATAGCCGACGCCCAGCCGTGCCACCTCCCTGAACATCTCAGGACAGCCCTCCGACACATCATTGATGATCTGTACGCCATATTCCTCCACTGCCATGCGTGCCACGGTGGGGCGAAACGTATCAACGCTGACCATTACTCCCTCATGTCCATGCCTTATTACCTCAAGAGCCGTGCGCAAACGGCGCATCTCCTCCTCTTCGCTGACTTCCGTAGCACCAGGGCGAGTAGAGAAAGCGCCCACATCGATGATTGAACCTCCCTCACTGACTATCTCGTCAGCCCTTGCTGCGATGTCATCAGCCGTCTGCTTCCTGCTTCCTTCATAGAAGGAGTCCGGAGTGCAGTTGAGTATGCCCATTATCATCTTTTCCATGTCGCAAGCCACTTCCGTGGGACACGCTTTTCACAGTTTCATGCTACAAAATTAACAATATTTTCGCATACGCGCAAACATTTTCTATGAAAAATGACATTTCTTTTGTCGTTTGAAAATAAATCCTTAACTTTGCACGCAAAAATATAATCACTACAAACGTAAATATGAAGACTTTTTTCAATGCAAAAGACCTTGGCGACATAAAAGGAGCACTCGCTGAGGCACAGTTGGTAAAGAAAGACCGTTTCGCTTTTCAGCATTTGGGTAAGAACAAGACTCTGCTGATGGTATTTTTCAATAACTCCCTGCGTACCCGTTTATCAACACAAAAGGCAGCGATGAATCTGGGCATGAACGTGATAGTGCTCGACGTGAACGCCGGCGCATGGAAACTGGAGACAGAGCGCGGAGTAATAATGGATGGTGACAAGTCAGAACACCTCCTTGAGGCAATCCCCGTGATGGGAAGCTACTGCGACCTCATCGGCATACGTTCTTTTGCCGGACTTACCGACAGGAAATTCGACTATGCCGAGACCATCGTCAATCAGTTTGTGCAGTACTCTGGTCGTCCCGTTTTTGCTATGGAGACAGCCACCGTACACCCCTTGCAGGCATTTGCCGACCTTATCACAATCGAGGAACACAAGACAAAGGAGCGCGTCAAGGCTGTGCTGACATGGGCACCTCACTGCCGTTCTTTGCCTCAGGCAGTGCCTGATTCCTTCGCTGAGTGGATGCTTGCTGCACCTGATGTTGACCTTGTCATCACTCACCCTGAGGGCTACGAACTCGACCCACAATTCACGAATGGAGCCACGATAGAGTATGACCAGAAGAAAGCCTTCGAGGGCGCCGATTTTATATATGCCAAGAACTGGTCCTGTCCTGGTGTCACACGCCCAGAGAACTATGGTCAGATACTCCACGACTACAAGCAGATGGCACACTGGACTGTGGATGCAGAACATATGTCATGGACTGACAATGGCAAATTCCTGCACTGCCTGCCAGTAAGACGTGGACTCATAGTCACTGACGATGTCATCGAGAGTCAAAACTCGCTCGTCATCCCTGAGGCAGCAAACCGCGAGATAAGCGCCGAAGTCGTAATCAAGCGAATGCTGGAAGCACTGTAACAATTCACAGTTAACAATTCACAGTTAACAGTTAAGATAGAATCTGTTCCTTGTTCCAATTGACAAGGAACAGTTTTTTTGTTGCTCGCGTAATGGCAGTATAGAGCCAGTGGATATAATCAGGTGTAAGCATGTCATCGGTCATGTAGCCCTGGTCTATATAAACGTGCGACCACTGCCCACCCTGCGCCTTGTGACACGTCACCGCGTAGGCGAATTTTATTTGCAAGGCATTGTAATATATGTCTTTTTTCAAGGCCTTCAGGCGATCTGCCTTACGTGGTATGTCCATATAGTCCTCCATCACGCTGTCATACAAATTTTTCTGCTGAGCAGCAGTGAGAGCTGGGGCATCGCCCTGTAAGGTATCAAGGATGGACGTCATCTCGAGTTCAGCATCATCATAGTCAGGAAAGGTAAGGGTGAGATTGGCAAAGGTAAAACCATATAACGAACGCACATTGCGCACTCGTCTCACCACTGCCATGTCACCATTAGCGACAAATGGCATCTTCCCTCCGCTGACACTGTCTCTGTCTTCTTCATCAAAATAGTGATTCTTCACCACCATGATGCGGTCGCCTGATGAGAGTTCACCTTCCTGGTCCACCACACGGGCTCTGATGCCATTGTTGTATATGGTAGCAGCCTTATTGCTGCGCGTTATAACGATAGTATCATCCTGCCCCACTCTATAGTAACTGTCTTCCAGACTCTCAATGAGTTCGGTGCCTGGCAGTGCTACGATATCAGCAAATCCCCGAAACCTCAGTTTCGGCAACTGCGTCACGTCATCATGGGTGATGAGCGAGCGTATCATGGTAGCATTCCATAGTATACCTGACTCCTGTTGTTGGCGCATCACCTCGTTGAGGTCGCATTCATATACCTCCAACCCATAGCACTCCATCACGCCACGCTGCAGTGCAGGTGCTTCTTCTTCGCCCACCGGTGGCAGCTGTGCCGTATCTCCGATAAGCATCATGCGGCAGTTGCGCCCAGAATAGACATATGTCACGAGGTCATCGATTACCCCTCCGCCATTACCGTGAAATATTGGCATGCCATCTGTCTGCAGTTGTGGTTGGGTACTTATCATTGATGCCTCATCTACTATAAAGAGTGTATCAGTATGCAGGTTTATATCGAGATTAAAATCGCTGCTACCCGTCTTCTGACGGTATATCTTGCGATGTATGGTACTGGCAGGACGCTGGCAGTTTAGCGACAGCACCTTGGCTGCCCTTCCCGTAGGGGCCATCAGCACCACCTTCTGTCGTAGGTCGAGCAGAGTCTGCACCATAGCCGCCACGAGGGAGGTCTTGCCCGTACCTGCCGAACCACGCAGTATCATGGATGGCATACCGCTACGACACGCCAGAAAACGCATAAACACTTCAATAGCGTTTTCCTGGTCTGCCGAAGGCATATGACCAAAATGTCTTAGTATGTCATTTTTAAAATCGGAGAATGTCACTTTACAACTTATAAATGGTCTTTTACAAAAATTTAGAGGTTCTTATTTCTTTGTTCTCATTTATTTTTTGTACTTTTGCATGCAAAAGTACAAAAAACTTTTGAACTCTTAAACATTTGACGCGTTATTTTATGAACTCCATCATAATACGAGTAGGACAGGGCACGCTGGGATTTATGCATTCCGAGAGTGGCACACCTACATATCATCCTTATCCCGTCAAGAGCGGCATGTCGATAGCAGCCAACTTACGCACCACCTTCAAGGAGGAGACTTTCCTCGTCAATGGCGGCAGTAAGGCTGTATTGCTCGTGTCATCACCCACGCTGCTCATCCCCACCAACGAGTTTGCCTCCTACGACAATTTCGATGCTGATGAGGTGTATGGCAACGTCATCACAGGGCATAAGGGCGAGAAAAAGATAATCACTGACATCAGCGAACTGAATGCCACAGCCGTCTTCCCCGTTAACAACGACCTGCACATGGTTGTCAGCGACCACTTCTCTATCGTCGATACTCGCAACGTGATGGCAGGCGTATGGCGGTACTTCTATGACAATTACTATGAGAGTGGCAAGCAGCGCCGTCTCTTCACCTATTTCCACGACAAGGTGGTGGATATCTGCGCTTTCGGACAGCATCGCATCCACTTTGCCAACTCCTTCCCCGCTACACATGCACACGACGCACTGTACTATACTCTCTTCATCTGGAAGCAGTTGGGTATGAGTCAGACTTACGACGAACTGTACATAGCAGGTGACGTGCCACATGGCGACTGGCTACTGAAACGTTACAAGAGCTATCTCAGTCACGTCACCACCATCGACCACAACGACAACATTCCCTTTGACATCACGATATGCGAATAGTTACCGGAATATATAAGGGACGTCACTTCGATGTGCCACGCACTTTCAAGGCACGCCCCACTACCGACTTCGCCAAGGAGAATATCTTCAACGTAATGATGGGCTACATCGACTTTGAGGGGTCTGCGGCGCTCGACCTTTTTGCCGGTACGGGTAGCATCTCTCTGGAGTTGCTCAGTCGTGGGTGCAGTGAGGTAGTCAGCGTGGAGATGGATCGCGACCATGCACGTTTCATAGGGCAGTGCATCGACAAAATAGGTGCGCAGGGTCACACCCTCATCAAGGGCGATGTATTCCGTTTCCTCAAGAGTTGCAAGAAGCAGTTTGACTTCATCTTTGCCGACCCGCCCTATGCACTGACCAATATCGACACCATCCCCGACCTCGCACTACCGCTATTGAAAGAAGGTGGCATCCTGGTGCTCGAGCACGGCAAGCAGAACGATTTCTCGCAGCATCCCCGTTTCATAGAGCATCGCTGCTATGGCTCAGTAAACTTCAGCCTGTTTAAATAATTACAATTGAGGCACTCACTATTGTCTTTAACTCCTTCTAACTCCTTTAACTCCTCTAACTCCTAAAAAAAAGTGATCGACCGCCCCACCATAGAACGCATCAAGGAGAGAGCCGACATCGTCGATGTCGTCTCAGAGTTTGTGTCACTTAAGAAAGTAGGCGTAAACTACCGCGGTCTGTGCCCTTTCCATAATGACCATACCCCCTCGTTCTACGTCTCACCAGCGAGACGTACCTGCCACTGCTTCGTGTGCGGCGAGGGTGGCGACAGCGTGGGTTTCATCATGAAGCATGAGCAGATGACCTACCCTGACGCCCTGCGTTGGTTGGCACGTCGCTACAATATCACCATACAGGAGAAGGAGCTCACCGAGGAACAGAAGAAAGAGCAGAATGACCGCGAAGCCATGTATATCGCCAATGAGTGGGCGGCAAACTATTTCAAGAATATCCTGCACAACGATATCGACGGCAGAGCCATCGGTATGCAGTATTTCCGCCAGCGTGGAATACGTGACGACATCATCGAGAAGTTCCAGCTGGGCTTCTGCCTCAGCGACCGCCATGCCATGTCAGACGCTGCCCTAACTAAAGGCTATCAGAAGGAGTACCTCATCAAGACGGGTCTGGCATATGAGAGCGAGAAGGACGGCAGTCTCGTTGACCGTTTCTCTGGCAGGGTGATGTTTCCCTGGATAGGTGTCAGCGGCAAGGTGACAGCATTCGGCGGTCGAGTGCTCGACAGTCGTACAAAGGGTGTCAGCCAGAAGTATGTCAACTCTCCCGATTCCGACATCTATCACAAGGACCACGAGCTCTACGGCATATTCCAAGCCAAGAAGGCAATAGCCAAAGCCGACCTCGTATATATGGTGGAGGGCTACACCGATGTCATCTCCATGCATCAGTGTGGCATAGAGAATGTGGTGGCAAACTCCGGCACAGCACTCTCCGAACACCAGATACACCTGCTCCACCGCTTTACCCACAATATCGTGTTGCTCTACGACGGCGATGCGGCAGGCATCAAGGCAGCCCTGCGTGGTACCGACATGTTGCTTCGCGAGGGTATGAACGTCAAAGTTATGCTCCTGCCCGATGGTGACGACCCCGACTCCTTCGCACGCAAACACACGGCAGAGGAGTTTCGTGCATATATCAAGGAACACCAGACCGACTTCATAGAGTTTAAGACCAAAGTGCTGCTGCAGGATGTCACCGACCCCCGCGAACGTTCGGAGGCCATATCAAGCATTATACAGAGTATCAGCGTCATCGGCGACCCTATCGTAAGGGCCACATACATACAGGATTGCTCTGCCCGGCTGGGATACAGTGAACAGACGCTCACTGCCAAGATGAACAACAATATACGCACTTATCGTGAGGAACAGCGTAAAGCAGAGTGGAGAAAAGCCTCATCCCTACCATCTCCCACCTCATCGGAAGACAACAGCGAAGAGAGTGCACACGAGTCCACGCAATCAGATTCTACCCCTCCTGCGGAGGAGTTGGGGAATACCATTAACCCCTCCACCCTATCCTCCCTCATAATAAAAGAGGTAATACGTCATGGTAGCATGATTATCTATGACAATGTCGAGACTGGTGAAGGCACCACAGTATCGCTCACGCTGGCAGAGTTTGTAGATTACGACCTCAAGACTGATGGGCTTCAGTTTGCCGAACCCCTCTACAACCAGATCCTCGCCGAGGCAGTGGAGCACTCCAAGCAGGAGGGATTTGACAGCGAGCGCTACTTCACACTCCACCACGACTATGACATCTCCCAGATAGCCATCACGCTATGCTCCGACAATGTCATCCTCTCCAAGAGTTTGCAGATGGAGGCCACACCATACACCGTGTGCGAGCATATCAACCACCTGCTGCTTGACTTCCGCAATGAGTATATAATGCAGCGTATCAACACCCTGACAGCTGAGATAAAACTCGCCACCGACGATGCCGACCGCCAGATGACACTTCTCGCAGAACTGCAGCAAGCACAGAAACTGCGTTCCCTCATTGCCAAGAAGATAGGTGGCAGCGTCATATCTCGCAAGGTATAGGGGTTTCCCCTCCCACGCATAGGGATTTTTCCCTTCCAAAACACTAATAACGTAAGTATCTTTGCACCAGCAAAACCAATAAAAAACAACTACGCATTATGAAAAAGATTATCATAACAATGGTTACCCTGCTCATCACAGCAGTTGGCGCAAAGGCAATGAGTTACGAACAGGCACGCGAACAGGCTCTCTTCCTCACCGACAAGATGGCTTATGAACTCAATCTGTCACAAGAGCAGTATGAGGCAGCCTATGAGATCAACCTCGATTACCTCATGAGTGTCAACACCGTCGATGACCTGTATTCCGTATATTGGCGTCAGCGTAATTTCGACATGCAGGCGATCTTCTACGACTGGCAGTGGACAGCCTTCTGCGCGGCATCATACTTCTACCGTCCGCTCTACTGGGATGCTGGCGTGTGGCACTTCAGCATATATGCTCATTACCCACACCGCAATATCTTCTACTTCTCACGTCCCGTAGTATGGTCATCATACCGTGGCGGACACAGCTGGCGCTACAATGGCGGACGCTCATGGTGGGCAGACCGCGGACCATCACTGCGCCCCGCTACTCATCATGGCATGCGTCATCATGCGCCACACCACGTAGGCGGCACACATCACGGAGCACCAGCACCACGTCACGACTCCCACTCACGCGGTGGCAACTTCGGACGCAATGCCTCACCTCGCTATGGTGGGCACCACACAGGCAGTTATGGCACCAGTACCCCCAACTCCAGCATGCGCACTCGTGAGAGCAGCACACGCACCACAGTAGGCGAGCGTCCCACTGCACCCAGCAGCGGAAACTCACCCAGCAGCAGCTCCTTCGGACGTAGTCATGGAGGCCATACAGGTAGTGGCAGCAGCGTAGGCTCACGCAGCAGTTTCGGAGGACACAGCAGTATGGGTTCATCCCACATGGGAGGAGGCGCACGCGGCTCTTCCAGCATGGGTGGTGGCAGCCACAGCGGAGGATATAGCGGCGGACACAGCGGCGGCGGACACAGCGGCGGAGCACGTGGTGGCAGACGGTAGTCTATTCACAATTCACAGTGCATAGTTCATAGTGCACAGTTTATCACTTACACTTATATGAAAATTCTGACATACAGCATCTTTCGCGCTCTCTGTGCCATAGCAGTGGGCGCATTGCTCGTGAAGTTTCGCGAACAGATGGTAGAGTGGATGACCATCGCCATCGGAGTACTTTTCCTCATCTCGGGAGCCATCGCCATGATAGCCTCCATGAGCAAGAAGAAAGTGAGTCCTAACCTTAACGATAACCCTAACCTTAACGATAGCGAGGTTGTTCCCGTTAACGTTGACGTTGAAAAAGAAACCTCAAACCTCAAATCTCCAACCTCAAAGCGTAACGGCTGGGGATGGGGCGCCTTCGTCGGCATGGGCTGTATGATACTCGGACTAATCCTGGTGCTCATGCCCAAGACCTTTGTCGATTTTCTCGTATATATCATCTCAGCATTCCTTATCATAGGTGCCATACAACAGTTTGCTACCCTCGCAGTAGCACGCCGCAACGGTGCCGTAGGGTTCTTCTACTGGGTTATGCCCACCATATTATTCATCCTGGGATGCATCGCCCTCTTCAAACCCACCGTCTTTGCCTCTGCCCCACTCTTCTTCATCGGATGGTTCCTCATCATCTACGGCATAGTGGAGTGCATCAATGCCCTCAAGGCGCGTAGCAACCGCAAGCAGGCAGAGAAATTTTACAACCTCAACCAAAAACCCGACTTCTCTGATGCCGAGGTCATCGAGGCAGAGGAACTTCCCTAACCCTTGAACTATTAAACTTTTAAACTATTAAACTTTTGAACTTTTAAACCTTTGAACTTTAAACTATCAACTATACATGACTTCCCTCAACGACATCACGGTAAAAGACCGCAAAGGCAACGCCGTACCGCTCAATCTTTACGCTAATGAAGTAGTGCTCATCGTCAACACAGCGACGCAGAGCCCGTTAACCCCACAGTACAAAGACCTACAGGCTCTCTACGAGAAATACCACTCACAGGGCTTCGAGGTGCTCGACTTCCCCAGCAACCAACCCACCAAGTCGTGCCCAGGCACCGATGAGATGGTACACCAGTTCTGCAAGGACAACTACGACACCTCCTTCCCACGCTTCAAGAAGGCTAAGGTCAGCGGCGATGATGCCGATCCCCTCTTCCGCTACCTCGTAGAAAAGACAGGCGGCGAACCCATCACCGACGACTTCACCAAGTTTCTCGTCAACAAGATCGGCAAGGTCGTAGCACGCTTCGATGCCACCACCTCCTTCGCCACCATCGAACGCAAAATAGAGGAAATACTTTAAACAGTTCACAATTCACAGTTCACAATTCACAGTTAGTTCGCTAACCCACTTGACACGAATTTTCTTTAACATTAATTTTTAATTAGTATAATTCGTTTCAACCTTTCAATCTTCAAATTTCAATTTAAAACAATGAAGTGCTTAATCATCGGCAGCGGCCCTGCAGGCTATACAGCTGCCATATACGCAGGCAGGGCAAACCTGTCACCAGTAGAGTATTGCGGTCCCCAGACAGGCGGACAGCTCACCCAGACCACCATAGTAGAAAACTTCCCTGGCTATCCCGATGGTGTCGATGCCAATCAGATGATGATGGAGCTACGCCAGCAGGCCGAACGCTTCGGAGCCGACATTCGCGATGGCGAAATCGTCGAGGCCGACTTCTCACAGCGCCCCTACACCTTCAAGACCGATAGCGGCGACACCCTGCAGGCCGACAGCGTCATCATCGCCACAGGAGCCAAGGCGAAATACCTCGGACTGCCCGATGAAGAGAAGTACAACGGCATGGGCGTCAGCGCCTGTGCCACCTGCGATGGCTTCTTCTATCGCAAGAAGGTCACTGCCGTAGTAGGCGGAGGCGACACAGCCTGCGAAGATGCCCTCTACCTCTCCCACCTCTGCCAGAAGGTATATCTCGTAGTGCGCAAACCCTACCTCCGCGCCTCCGAGATCATGCAGCAGCGCGTCAAGGAAGCAGCAAACATCGAGATACTCTTCGAGCACAATGCCACAGGCCTCTACGGCGAGAATGGCGTAGAAGGCATGCACCTCGTAAAGCGCAAGGGCGAAGCAGACGAGTCACACTATGACGTGGCAATCGATGGTTTCTTCCTCGCCATAGGCCACAAACCCGTCACCGATATCTTCCAGGGTAAGATACTCCTCGACGAGATGGGCTATATCAAGACCCTCGGCACCACACAGCAGGTATGCACCCCCGATGGCAATCCCATCCCTGGAGTATTCGCAGCAGGCGATGTCTGCGACCCCACCTATCGCCAGGCGATAGTAGCAGCAGGCACAGGATGCAAAGCGGCCCTCGATGCCGAGAAATATCTACAGACGATATTTTAGATAAGTTATAATGCACTCAGGAATGACAAAATAAATTCATTTTTATTTTGTCATTCCATTCGTTTTTTGTAACTTTGCACCCGCAAAAGCCCAGATGGCGGAATTGGTAGACGCGTTGGTCTCAAACACCAATACTTCACGGTGTACGGGTTCGAGTCCCGTTCTGGGCACAATAAAGGCAGCTTGTCAGCTGCCTTTATTCGTTTTTTCACATTACTCTCACCCAAGGAATCTTTTAGTCGCACGCAATGCTTGGTAAAAGCGTAGCAACTACCGTCGTACTACTCATAGTGTCTGATTCTTACTTCTACACCATCTTCCTTCAGCAAATCAGGAATACCACTCACATCAGTCTGTCCGTAGTGATAGGGGAACAACACCTTTGGTTTCACAATTTTTGCAGCCCTTACAAGTTGTTCTGGTGTCATCGTGAATGGCTGATTGCATGGTAGGAAAGCGATGTCGATGTCTTTGACAGCAGACATTTCTGGGATATCCTCAGTATCTCCTGCAATATATATCCTCAGTCCGTCAATGGTAAAGATAAAGCCGTTATCCCTCCCTTTAGGATGGAATCGCTTGTTAGCCTCAGTGGTATTGTAGGCTGGTACTGCATCAACGATAAAGTCATCAGCTATCCGAATGCTTTCTCCATTCGCCATTATAGTACCATAGCCCAACATATCTCCGCATCGTTTGTTTGTTACGAGCAAGGTATTCTCCCCAGAAAGTTGCCTGATGGCTTCCCTGTCAAAGTGATCCTGGTGTTCATGAGTTACAAAGATATAGTCGGCTTTGGGCATTGTGGAGAAGTCAATAATCCTCTCACGCAGTTTCAGCACTGGGTCTATCTCTATCTCCTTGCCATCATATTCAATCCTGATACTTGAGTGCATTAGAGCGTAAAACTTGACGGCCTTCCCGCTCTTAGTCTTAAAAACATCGACCTCATATTTGTCAGCAGTCTCATTATTAAGTTGGCAACAAGCAGTCGTCAATCCAAATGTTGCCAATAAGCATGTCAATATCTTCTTCATAAAAATGTAAACAATTTATTTGCAAAGTTACGAAAAGTCGAGAGAAGAACAAAACAATTTCATTTGTTTTTTCTTCCGAGACGAAGTAACTCGACTCAGAATGAGGCAAAGTTACGAAAAAAACGAGGGCAGAACAAAGAAATCATGGTTTTCCGCTATTGCGAGAAAGAAAAAGTCTTCGTAACTTTGCAAACAGTAATACATTTTGGCACCAAGTAGAAAGAAATTTCAGCAAAAAATGAAAAAAACGGCTCACGAATGAACGTGTTTTAAAAATTTTTCTTATATTTGCACCGTCGTAACATACGACAACACATATTGAGAAAAGCGTCATAGCTTCATTCCTTACTGATGAATCTCGACAACTCATCTAAAACACAGGAATAAGTCAATGCGTTCCTCCCTTATTATCGCGTACATTATATTTGTGCATATATAATACGTATCGATAAAGGGGCGTGAGCCGTTATCTTATCGTGTTTTTAGGCAGTCGAGAGCCCATCAGTAGATAAGCTGACAGGTTCGCGCCCTCTTTTTGTGTGCCTAAAAACTAAAACGCATCTATGAAACAACTCTTGGTTTATTTCAATTCGCGTGACAAGCTAATCCGATTGGATGCCCACAAGATTGCATACTTTGAGAGTGACGGCAACTACACGTATATTGTGACATCCTACAATCAGAAGATATGCATCACAATGAATCTGGCGCACACAGAAGAAGCAATTGCGAGTCAGCTCGGCAAGGTAGCGAGACAGTACATGCGCGTAGGCAAGCGATTTATAGTGAATATGCGGTATATCTACCAAGTAGATATTCAAAAGCAACAGCTACTTCTGTCTGACTATGAACATTTCGTCTTCACCCTGCCAATCTCCAAGGATGCCTTGAAACAGGTAAAGGACATAGTGATGAAAATAAAGATATAACCCTTAAATATAATAATGTGATGGAAGTAACAGTAGGCAGAGAACAACATTCGCGTCGTCTGAGTGTCATCCGTGACGGCAAAACGCAACTCGCGGGAAATCCAGGCAGCGTGCCTATGGACGTAAGTCGTCAGCATGTGTCGTTATGTTCAAAAGAAAAAAACAAATGGGAAATTAAAAATTTAAACGACAAAAACGTAACGTACGTTAATGGCGTAGCAATAGAAAAAAAATTGATCTCCGAATCTGACAAGATTGAACTGGGGACGTCTCGCTATGCTCTTTCGTGGGATATCATAAGAGGTCCCAAACAAGAAACGGCAGACATACGTCATCTACGCAAAGTGTGGGATGAATATAAGGAGGAGCTCCGCGAAATAGAGGATCGTCAGAAAAACACCATGCTCCTATCAAGCATACCGATGACATTTTCCATGATAGGATCTGTAATAACCGGTCTCACCGGCTACAGAGATCTCATGATAGTATTTGCCATTATAGCTGTAACATTACTTATATATTCTTTGTTAAGACGCAAAAACGACACAAGCAGAGATGACAAAGAAGAGCTTACTAAGTCGATGTACAAACGCTATGTATGTCCCAAATGCGGCAAGTTCCTTGGTATGCAGGACTATGACCTTCTCATTCAGCAGATGGATCAATGCACCTATTGCAAAGCGAAATTCATAAAATAAAATCTCACTTGAGAACATTTCATACAGAAATCGGGGTATTTCATACAGAATGGTTCCAGAAACTTGGAGAAGGTGGTATTAACCCTTACCTTTGCAACCAGAAACAGATAACTAAAGTCTAACCTAAAAAAATTACAACTATGAACGAAGAGACTATCTATGAGGGAACGACTCAAAACAAGACTAACCCTAATGCAGCCCAGAACATGAGCAACGACGAAAGCACAATCCTCGATACTGAGGCTGGAATGAACAATGGAGGAACAATAGCAGCAGGGGCTGGAGCTGATGCTCCAGTAAATGCAAAAGCAAACAAGAAAGGCGGAAATGCATGGATTAACGTCACTCTTGGTGGTGTTTCAGGCATACTGCTCGGCGCAGGTCTGATGTATGGTGCAAAAGCATATGCTGAAAGAAGCGAAGAACCTTCTACGGCAGAAACTGAACCACAACCAGAAGACCCCAATGCAAGCCAAACTGATGGTGAGGGTAACGGTGGAGAGACCATAGCTACAGAGACTCAGGTCGAGGTAGCACCGCCTGCTGACGACATGTCGTTTGGCGAAGCTTTCGCAGCTGCACGTGCCGCAGTAGGTCCTGATGGAGTGTTTGTATGGCATGGCGGTGTATATAGCACCCATACTGCAGAGGAATGGAATGCCATGTCACATCAGCAGCAAAATGGAACCATCGCTCAGGTACCTGTAACCACACCTGCAAATCAAATTACCACTCCTCCAGATGATACGCATCCCGAGCCTGGGATAGTGCCTGAACCTACGAGCAACTCTGGTGATGATATCGCTATAGTCGGTATTGATGAAGTTGACGGACATACTACTTCGTTCATTGACGTGGATGACGATGGTGAGGCAGACATAGCTATTATTGACATGGATGACAACCAGCAGTTGAGTGATGTTGACATCGTAACCAATGGTGAAGACATTGCTACCATAGCAGACTTGAGAGAAATGGGCACCACCTTCGAAGGCAATCCCTACACCGTTGACAACGACAATGTCATGGCTGGCTATGAAGGACAGGAGCCACCAATTGAAGAAACTCCTGTGGATAATGGCGGCACAGACACCACCGAGGGATCTGACGGTTATCTCGCTACACTTGAAAATCCTGAAACGGCAACAGACATGCCAGACTACATGGATAACGCACTTATTGACGCATAGCAAAACAGCATGATAAGAAAGTCCACCATACTGATTCTGATGATAATTGTCTCTACGTTAGAGGCGTGGAGTTTGGACATGGAGCCCCCGCAGACCTACGTGGTCTGCGTGGGCATTGCTGACTACCCCGGCAAGCAAAACGACCTGCGAGTCAGTGCCAAGGATGCCAAGACTATTGCCAAGATTTATTCATCCTCAGGAGCAGCGGAGACGCATACTCTCGTCAACGATGCAGCAAAACTTGCCAACGTACTTTCCACTATCCGCAAGACGTTCGCCAAGGCTGGATCTGATGACACCGTAATCTTTTTCTTCAGCGGTCACGGGTCACCAGGCACCTTCCAATGCTATGACGGGGGACTGCAGTATCAGCAACTTTTCAGCATATTGAAGGAGTGCAAAGCACAGAATAAAATCATTATAGCCGATGCCTGTTATGCAGGCAAGATGCGAACTGGCAAGAAGAGGACGCAGCAGAAGTACAATCCCGACAACATAGTACTTTTCCTGTCATCGCGCACCAATGAAAAGTCACGTGAAACAGGATTCTCTAATAGTCTGTTTACTATGTACCTTGAACGTGGTCTCCGCGGAGGAGCTGATGCCAACAAGGACAAGGTGGTAACGGCACGCGAAATATACAAGTTCGTACATGACGGTGTCACCCAAATAGTTGACGGCAAGCAGCATCCTGTGATGTGGGGAAGATTCGACCCCAACACCCCCATCATCAGTTGGTGGTAACAATATAAAAGGATTTCTCAATATGCAGATAAAGCGAATACAGTGCCCCCAATGTCAGACGGTACTTGATGTGAAGAATCAAGAGGAAACTCTCGAGAAACATATCAACTGCCCTCGATGTGGAACAGAATTAATCGTAAAGTTCAAGCCCAAGGCTGACCCTATAGAGGCTCATACTTTCTATGCACGTCAGAAGCCGAGGTATGACAGTGGCGAAACGCAACTGGGAGGCAGTTTCAGCGGAAGCAGTCCATCGGGCGATGAGACTCAGCTTGGCACAGGATCGGCAAACAAGGTTGAGACATACGCACGGCTGTCCCTTAACGGTATGACATATACCCTTAAAGAGGGACGCAACATTGTAGGAAGACGTGCAAGCACTTCACCAGCTAATATACAGCTTGCCACAGACGACCTGTCAATGAGTCGACAGCATATCATCATTAATGTCACCACCATGTCTGACGGTACTAAGAAGGCGGTGCTGAGCAATTACCAGAACAAGAATGTCACTTCCATTGACGGTTTCCAGATAGACAGTGGTGATGCCATAAGGCTTGCTGATGGTAACACCATAACTATGGGGCGCACCACAGTAACCTTTATTCTAAAACAATAACCAAAACAAATACTAATAACTAAAACTATTTATTACTATGGGATTCGGTGAGTCAATAAAAACGTGTTTTAACAAATATGCCACATTTTCGGGGCGTGCCAGTAGGTCGGAATTCTGGTGGTTTCAACTAGCTTTTTTTCTTTCATGTTTTACTATAATTGGAGGTCTTATCCTACTTCTGCCAAACATGGCAGTAACAGTCCGTAGGCTGCATGACGTTGGAAAAAGCGGATGGTGGTATGGTACATGCATCATACTTGGTATCTTTTGCCTTATTCCATTGATTGGAATACTCATTGGCATCATTGATTTTATCTTGAGCATCGTCATCTTTGTATTTGAACTAACTGATAGTGACCCCAATAGCAACAAATACGGACCTAATCCCAAGATACAGGAGGTGAGCAGCAGACCTATGCGACAGCAACCCACACAGAGGACACGTCAGTTTCAAAGCAAAGCAAGTGATAATTTCCATGGCGGCGGATATGCAGGGAGCACGACAGTAGACAGCAATGCCCGTCTCAACAGAGGAGAGGAAACAGTTTTCGATTCCGGACAACAAATGAAAGCCCGCCTGATGCTGAATGGCAGGCAGTACTTCCTTTCCAACGGACGTAATATCGTTGGCAGAAAGGGTAAGACATCACAGGCAACGGTTCAGATTGACGTTGATGACAGGTATATGAGCCGCCAACACTGCTGCATCACCGTAGTACCACAGGCCGACGGCAGGCTTAGGGCACAGGTGAGCAATTACAACAACAAGAACAAGACTGCCATAAACGGCAGAGTACTTGAGCAGAACGATCACATATGGCTGCCAAATGTGTGCGACATCACCATGGGACATACCACAATGAAATTTTCAATGTAAAAACGAACAGAATATGAGAATTGAACTATTCAAACCGCTATCGATTCATGAGGTTGGACAGCGTCCTAATCAAGAGGACTCTCTATGGCCGAGAGAAGGCGAAAAAATCAATGGACAGTTGTTTATCGTCTGCGACGGCATGGGCGGACATGAAAAAGGTGAAGTGGCAAGCCAGACCTTCAGTAAAGGACTCGGCGACTGGATTGAGCATAATGCTACGAGTCCTTTCTCCGATGACCAGTTACTTCAGGCTATCGAATATGCCTACGAGAGACTCGATGAAGAAGACGGCGGAGAATTTAAGAAGATGGGCACGACCCTCACCTTCTTGTATATTGACACCAACGGCATCACTGTGGCATACATTGGTGACAGCCGCATCTATCACATTCGTCCGAACGACCGTATCATGTACCAGTCACGTGACAACAGCCTTGTATATGACAAATATTGGGCAGGGGAAATCGCATACGAGGAGATGGCAACTCACCCGCAGAAGAATGTCATTACTAAGGCAGTGACGACAGGCAAGGACAACCGCGTGGATATAAGACCTAATATATGTCACATAACGGACATAAAACCTAATGACTGGTTCTATCTCTGCTCTGACGGCATGCTGGAGCAAATGAGCAATGACGAGCTGTTGGCTCTATTCTCTGAAGACAGTACTGACGAGGAGAAACGTGATTACCTTATTAAAGCGACAGAAAACAATCATGACAACCATACCGCATGGATATTGCACGTAAAGGATGTGGTTCCTGAGGCTGGTGACGAACTCCTCCCTGAAAATGAAACAACATCGCAACGCAATGCCATCAACGAGTATCTGCGCAAGCAGCCTACCACACAGGAAGAGACATTCATTGCGCCATCGGCACCAACTCAAAACAACGTCAGCTTCAGCTATGGCACCGCTAACGATGTCGTCGTTGTAGGACAGTCAGTGACACCTCCAAAAGAAAAAAAACTGCCATCTGCCAATGTATGGAAAATATGCTGTATAGCCTTGATGACAATGGTGATTCTTGGTGGTGGCGGGTATTTCTTGTTAAATAACAAAACTAAAACTGTAACAGGCCCTTCAAAAGAGACAAACACAGATATTGGAAAAACATATGAATATCAGAAAGGCTTCAAGGATGGACGACCAGTAATATTTCGCATCGAACAGAAAACATACACCAAAAAGATACTTAAATATGTATGTGAAGACGGCAAGGTGTTTGACAATAGGATTGATGCCGAAAGGCATGCAAACGATTTAAAGATTAAAAATGCACAGCAGTCAGGACAACAGTTCAACATGACAAACAATGAAGCAGGAAGAAACTAACAATAACACATCTACAATGCTGAAAGTAGGTACGGTGCTCCGAGGCATATACCGTATCGACAGATACCTGTCTTCCGGTGGTTTCGGCAACACTTACGTAGGCTACAACACGCAATTTGACGAACAGATAGCCATCAAGGAGTTCTTCATGAAGGGTGTTACGGCGAGAGACGACAACCAGACTTCCGTAAGCATCAGCAATCTGGACAACAGCAACAGCTTCATGGAACAGAACGAAAAATTCAAAAAGGAAGCCAAGCGCCTGCGCAAATTGAAGAACGACCATATAGTGGGTGTGCACGACCTGTTTGAGGAAAACGGTACGTCTTACTATATCATGGACTACATCGATGGCGAGAACCTTGCAGAGCGAATGAAGCGTACTGGCAAGCCCCTGACAGAAGACGAGGTGTGGAAGTTGCTGCCGCAGGTACTTGATGCACTGCAGTTTGTACATAGCGAAGGACTGTGGCATCTTGACCTGAAGCCTGGCAACATAATGGTTGACAAAAACGGCAAGGCAAAGCTCATCGATTTTGGTGCATCCAAACAACTCAACGCCCAAAAAGGAGGAGCTACGGCAAGCACCGCTTCCGTGAGCTACACCAACGGCTATGCCCCTCGTGAGCAGATGGAGCAGAACTATGAAAAATTTGGTGCATGGACGGACATCTATGCCCTTGGCGCAACACTTTATGCCCTGCTGACAAATCAGCACCCTCCACTGCCATCAGACATTGATGACGATGACAGCGAGGACAAGCATGAAGCACTTCCCCTGCCTGCTACAGTGAGCGAAAAGATGCGCAAACTCATACTATGGATGATGAATACTGGTCGTTCACGCCGTCCGCAGTCCATAGAGGATATAATCGTTTACTGCAACGACTCTACGACAGAAGAAAAGTCAGAACCCATCGTTTTGGATAACCACGTGCGACACGCTGCACAACCACATATAGCAAAAACTATCATCATCGCTGCATGTGTTGCCGCGTGCATACTCTGTGTGGCAGGTGGAATGTTTTTCTTGAGAGGAAGCGATAACAATGCAAACAATGCATCACAAGACGATACTGAAATAGTCGAAGACATAAAAGTGAGTGCCGTTGTGGTTGTCTTAAAATCTGCCGACAAACTGGACTACTTCGCCCTCGGCAAGGAGGACAATGGAAAATATAAGGTAGTGAAGACCGTAGAAAATTTCACTCCAGCCGACGACCAGGTCAATGTGGCAGTATCCACCCGACAAGAGGTTAACCAGCAAAACAAGATTGATGCCGTCATAGACAAGATAGCCTCCACCTACGCCTCAGCAAAGATAGTATTCATCGCACAGCGAAACCTCGCACAGGATCCAGCGATAAAGGCTATAGACAGGAGGCTTATAGAACGAAGCCTTGGCATAAGCTATTATAACCCGAATAAATTCTCGGGCAATGAAACGGCTATGATAGAGGAGTATGCTAACCAAAATCTTTAATTATACACCTAAAACAATTACGATTATGAAAAAGTATCTATTTACATTGATGACGGGCATGTTGCTCGTATTCGCAATGGGCAGCTGTGATAACCGTACACAACTGGAAATCGACATAGAAGAAGCCAATGCCGAGTTGCCTGAGGATATGGGAGACGGCATGGTAATGACACATTGTGAACTTGTTGGAAACTCCGTGATATACACAATAGAATGCGATGAAAATGAGATTGTCATAGAGGCCTTAAAGGAAGCGAAAGCTGAAATGTACGAAGCTATGGTACAATCATTAAAAGAGGAAACCGACAAGGATGTAAAAGAGTTATACCGTCTCATGAAGGAAGAGAACATTGATATGAAATTCAAATATGTCAGTAAGCAAAGTCGTGACGAACTTATCATTACCATACCAGCAATGAATATTCCATACTAATAATAACAAAAAGCAAAAAATAATTATGAAAAAGAGTCTTTTTACATTACTGTTGGGTGCTGCAATAATATTTATAATGAGCAGTTGTAACTCAAAAAAGAACAACGAAGTTAATAATGCAGAGAATGACAGCACTGCTGTCGCATCCTTTGACTACACCCCTACAGAACCTGTAAACGGAACCAAGAAGGCAGTCATAGAACTCGGAGCATCAGGCTTCAATCTCTTTGTCGTAGAAATCGACAAGGACAAAAACTGGAAGGCATTGAGGAAAGACTTCGGTTCAAGCGTTATTTCTGAGGGCATGACAAGTGCTCAGGTTATCAAAACAAAACTTGAAGACTACATCAAGTCTGTCATAGACTCATCTGGTGTTGACGGCAAAAATATCCATTTTGTAGTAAGTTCCGGCGCAGCCAAGGAAAAGATAACGGAAGAAATAACTGGTGCACTGAAACAGATAGGATATTACGTTAATACCGTCACACCAGAACAGGAAGCTGAGTATGCCTTCCTCTGCACACTGCCAAAAGGATATGAGGACAAAGCTTTCGTGACAGACATCGGTTCGAACAACACAAAGGTTGCTTGGATGGCAGATGGAAAGAAAAAAACAGAGGAATCTTACGGAGCAAAATACTTCCAGAAGGGAACTGATGACAAAACAGTATATGAAGACGTGAAGGTGAAGTTGACAGGCATTCCTGAACAGAACTGCAAGACACTGTTCCTTATCGGCGGTGTACCATTCAAAATGGCTAAGATGCAGAAGAAAGGCGACGAACGCTACACCGTGTTGAGTACTAAGATATCAGACTATGATGAATTGATAAAGAAAGAGGGCGATAAGATGAAATCTGGCATAAACATCTACAAGGCAATCGTTGATGCTACATGTGCAGAACAAGTAGTGTTTGACTGGGATGCGAACTTCGCCATCGGCTTCCTTCTTAACATGAAATGAGTAAGATATGAGTGTTCAGAATTTTACAGACAGCAGTTCAATGCTTCGTATAGGTACTACCTTACGTGGCATATACCGCATTGACAGATACCTCTCATCTGGCGGCTTTGGAAAAACGTATGTAGGATACAACACAGAGTTCGGTGAACAGGTAGCCATTAAGGAGTTCTTCCTCAAAGGAGTGGCACAGAGACTGGACGACCAGACATCGGTAAGCATCAGCAACACGGACAGTGCCGACATTTTTGATGAACAGAAAGAAAAATTCAAGAAAGAGGCACGACGCCTACGCAAACTTAAAAACGAACATATCATTGCCGTGCATGACCTTTTCGAGGAAAACGGCACGGCATACTACGTCATGGATCTCGTTGACGGAGAGAACTTGCGTGAGCGGTTGGAGCGCACGGGGATGCCGCTGACGGAAGAGGAAGTCTGGAAAATACTGCCACAGGTACTTGATGCCCTGAAGTGTGTGCATGATGCCGGAATGTGGCACCTTGACCTGAAGCCTGGCAACATAATGCTGGACAAGAACGGTGTTGCCAAGCTCATAGACTTCGGTGCCTCAAAGCAGTTCGACAAGCAGAAAGGCGGAGCCACCGCGCATACTTCGGTGACGTTTACCAACGGCTATGCCCCACGTGAGCAGATGGAGAAGAACTACGAGAAGTTCGGTCCTTGGACTGACATCTATGCGCTTGGCGCAACACTCTATGCCCTGCTGACAAACTGCCGTCCCCCCATGCCGTCAGACATTGACGACGATGACAGTGAAGACAAACATGAGGTGCTTCACTTGCCGGTTGGCATAAGTAAGAAGATGCGTGACATCATCGTGAAAATGATGAATACCAACCGCAACCGTCGTCCGCAGTCTATTGACGAGGTAAAGGCATTGCTCAACATCAATAGCAGCAAAGACGAGCAGACGAAACAGGAGACAAAAACCAACAATGAAGAAACAGAGTTTGTAAACTCTTCTGCCACTCAGGAGGAGACGGAGTTTGTTTCCTCACATGGAAACAAGCAAGAGGAAACCGTCTTCACAGGTGCTGGAGGTTCTGTACAAGAAGAAGCACGGCAGTACTATCAGTCGCAAGGATACGATGTCAACAATAGTGACAGTGATAACAGCAGCGCGGACGATAATGACGATGATGATGAAGAAGAACGATGGAAAGATTGGCTAAAAGTCGGGGCTGTCATCGTTGGCATCATAGCGGTATTCGTCTTTTTATTTGCACCAAGAAATAAATGTAGCAAATCCAATGAGGAAGCCTTTCCTGTTGACACGGTTGACACTATTGCTGTAGACACTCTGGCTGTTGATGATATGTTAGCCGATTCAATCAGTGGTGGCATAATATACGTAACGAACCGAACCTACAACATCAGTGGAATGGGTAAGTTTTCTTATACTGGAGAATGGGAAGACGGCTATGACTGGCCACAGGGCAAAGGCGAAGCTAACTTCTCTGACGGACGCTATTACAAAGGAGAATTTGTAAATGGCGACATGGATGGCAAAGCCTATTTCAGATATGCTAACGGCGATACTTTTGAAGGTACCTTTAAGGACAACAGATTCTATTATGGCACTTACACCCAGAAGAACGATGGTAGCTTTTTTAAGGGTTATTTCAAAAATGGCGACCCTTCAAAAGGGAAGTGGTATGATAAAAATGGCTATTTCTTGGAGGAAGTAAAGTAAATTACGTTATAGCAAAATACAACTGAACCATTGTAATTTATCATTATGAAGAAATTTCTGTTGCTTATCATATTGGCAGTTTCCACGCTGATGGCATCCGCCCAGTCAAGCGGAGGCGAGATTAGGAGAGGTAAGAAGCCTGGAAGTTCGACAGCACGCAAACCGCAAGGCGGTCAGCGCAGGAGTGGTACCACTCCTCGTAGATCTTCAACCTCAAATAAATACTTACGAGTAGATGGATACAGTAATGACATCTATTACAATGTCTCTGCTGAAGCACAAACATATACTTACGATGTGGAATGTAGCTCCGACTATGAAGTTTCGCTGTTACCCACATGGTGCGAGTTGGTGGCAAAACTCCCAAATTACTTCTTGATACGTCAAGATGCGAATCCCAGATCTACAGAACGTACAGACTGGTTCAGAGTAAAAGCAACAAATGGAAAACAGATAGACATCCATTTGATACAAGCAGCAGGCAATGTGTCTGTGAGTGGCAGCAGTGGGGGTTCTGGCAGCAGTGGTTATGGCTACACAGGAACAACACGTACATATACTGATGTGGCAAAGGCACTTCCTTCGCTAACAAAAAGCATAAAGGAATGGGGAGAATGTAAGACTGGGGCAATAGACGAAACTGGCTCAGGAGTTGTCATCTATGGAACTAACGGGTATTCATTCACGGGAATTCCTACAAGTATGTCTGACAAAATAAAGGAACTCAACAAAAACAAGAAAGTAATAAAGGATGTGGCTTTGTCGGGTGATTCATGGTGGATCATAGTATATGAGAAGAACTCATGGTATGGGGTTGTTCCTGGCAGCATGAAGAGTACATTGGAAGAGTATGTGGGTAATGGAGAAGAAATATGGTCTGTAAGCGTAAACTCTGGAGGACACTTCACCATAATAACAGACAAACATTTCCATGCTTCCCACTCCTCGGACAAAGACGTTTTGACAAAGGCTCATGATAAATATGGTTTGATATACTCAGCGTGCACGACTCCAAAGGGACTTGTGGTTTGCTGCGAGAAAGGTTGCTACTATAGCAACATACCCACAAATGTCGAGACAAAGATTAAGGGTTTGTCTTTTATACCTAAAGTCGTAAAGTTCACCGACAGTGGCACCATGCTTATTACTGATGGAGAAAAAAAAGAGGCTCACTATATGTGATAAGAACATAGTATGAAGAATTATGCATTTTTACTCATATTATTGGTTTCCGCCTTGACGGTTTCCGCCCAGTCAAGCGGGGGTGAGATAAGGAGGGGAAGCTCTGCCGCGCACAAACCACAGGTTACCCAAAGAAGAGGAGGTACGAGTGCAAACAGGCGACACTCCATTAATACCCATAGAAGGTCGCAGAAACACGCCGTACCTAATGATGATAAAGAAGAAGTTGACCTAACTCCCGAGGACTTTTTTCGGTGGGGAGAAGAAGATTACGAAGCAAAGAACTATTCTGAGGCAAAGGAATGGTACGAAATGGCAGCCAACGGGGGACATATCCTGTCTCAGTATTATCTCGGTTACATGTATGAAAACGGAGAAGGATGCACCCATGATTACAATAAAGCATTAGAATGGTATCTGAAAGCCATTGAAAATAAACATGCAAAGGCAGCAAGACGAGCAGCATATCTCTTTTACGAAGGTAAGGGGGTCTCTCAAAATTACCAAACAGCGTTTACATTGTTCTCAAAAGCAGCGGAATGGGGCGATACCTTTGCAAAATTTGCCTTGGCGGATATGTATGAAAACGGGCTGGGGGTGACTGCTAATACAGAGCTGGCAACAAAATGGTATAATGCTTTTGCATTGGACATTATCCCCAATGCAAAATCTGCTATGGAAAAAAATGGACAGTATGTAATAGATGAACTTAAGGTAGTGGCATATGGAAGTAGTCGCTACTATGCGGGTCCCGCACTATGCTACATAGGATACATCTATTATTACGGAAAAGGCGGCGTCAAACAAAACTATGCAGAGGCTGTAGAATATTTTAGACAAGCAGACGAGAAAGGTTCTAAATCTGCCGCATATTATTTAGGACTATGCTATGAGTTTGGAGAAGGAGTAAAAGCTGACGATGACATCGCCGAGAAGTATTATGACAAATCTGGGTATAAGACTAAATCAGAAGCTGACAAATACATGAACTATCTAACGGGTACATATTAGAAAGCGTACACTTTATATATGCAGATCATGCTACAACAACTAAAGACAAACAGTTTACTACAGGGCGGAAGATATAGAATTGAGCAGACTCTGGGACAGGGAAGTTTCGGAATAACCTATCGTGGCTATGACACGGAACGTGGTGAACGCATTGCTATAAAAGAGTTCTTCATGAAAGGCGTGACGGAGAGGGATGAGTATGACCTTTCCGTCAGTGTGAGCAACATCTCTAATTACAGAGTCTTTCAAGAGCAGAAGGAGAAATTCAGGAAAGAGGCACAGAGACTGCGCCAATTACAGAACTTGCACATAGTATGCGTACACGACCAGTTTGAAGAGAATGGCACGGCATACTACGTTATGGACTACGTGGACGGTGAAAACCTTCACGAACGCATGAAGCGAACAGGTAGCCCGTTAACAGAAGATGAAGTATGGAACATGCTTCCACAAGTGCTGAGCGCATTAAAAACAGTACATGATGCAGGCTTGTGGCATCTTGACCTGAAGCCTGGTAATATCATGGTGGATAATACAGGAAATGTAAAATTGATCGATTTCGGTGCATCCAAGCAGATTGATGCCCAAAAGGGTGGTGCAACATCACACACGGCTATCTGTTATACCGTAGGCTATGCGCCACAGGAGCAGATAGACAAAAAATACAACCAGTTCGGACCTTGGACGGACATCTACGCACTTGGCGCAACACTCTATGCGTTATTAACAAATCAACGTCCCCCGCTACCGTCAGACATAGAGGATGACAGTACGTCAGACAAAAGCAATGTTTTTGCCATGCTGAGCACCGTCAGCAAGAAGATGCGTGACCTCATAGTATGGATGATGAATACGAGTAGGAGGAAACGCCCACAGTCTGTCTCTGAGATTATGGATTTCTTGGGAGAAAACATATCTGATGAGGAAACTGAATTCTCACAGTCTGCAACAGGACAAGAAGAGACAGTTTTCACTAATCAGTACCAAAATGAAGAGACAGAGTTTTCACAGACAGACGGTTACGTGAACGAGAATGGCTACTCCCAACAATATAGCAACACAGCAGGCAACAACTCTGACAGTAATGAGAATGGCACCGTGGTGCTAATAATTTTGGGTATTATCGTAGGTATTGTAATCTTTGCATTTTTCTTTTATCATTTGAATATGAATTCAACAAGTAGTTCCTCTGGAACTACCCCTACCACTACGACTAACCTTGAACCCAGCACCACATATGGAACGAAAGATGTTTGGTATGACTCAATGGGAAGTGGTACTTATGAAGGTGGACTGAAAAATGGCGAGATGAATGGACACGGAACCATCACGTATTCAAGCGGTCAGCGCTTCACTGGCGAATTTCTGAATGGCGTAACCAACGGACATGGCATTCTGTATGACTCCGACGGCACTGTTTTGTTTGACGGGGAATATGTTAATGGAGAGCGTACAAGAGGAACGCAGACATTCGCAAATGGCAACGTCTTTACGGGAAAGTTCCAATATGGACGTATGCACGACGGCACGTTAAAGTCCGCAAACGGCGAGATTCTCGGCAAAGGAGAATTTTCTTTTGACGGAAGAATTTATAACGGATATGGCAAAGAAAGTGGAACATCTTCCGATGGCATAAGTTGGACATATGAAGGAAAATACGAAGATGGACTATGGAATGACCAAAACGGGACTATGACACTGAACGACAGTAGACAGGGGTACATGACAAAATACAAAGGAGGGTTTGTAAACGGCAAACGCAGTGGATACGGTGTGGCCGACTATAACGAAAACAGGTATGAATACATACTCAGATATGAAGGATATTGGAAAGACAACCTTTGGAATGGTACGGGCACTGCATACTATATTGGAGGAACATGGAGACAAGGCACGTGGAAAGATGGAGCATTAATGGAAACCACTAAAACAGGCGAATGGGAATATAAGTAGATTTTTACATATTTAATCAACCAATAAACTAATTTAGATTTACGTATAAAAAAACAAATTTATTTGTGTTGCTGTTATGCTTCTTTACAGTAATTGACGCTAAAGCTGGTGGCATACCCATCATTTTCAGCTATGGCGATGAGTTTGAAGAAGTCATGGAACTTCCGTCGGACTATGTTATAGAATATAATAACAACAACTATCATGCAGACCTGGGAATCAAGTACAAACAGGTTTCCATCCTGTGGATTCCTGTATAAAACTATGGTGAGGTGTATGTCCTATATGCAGAAAGAGATGGTGATTACATCTATTCAGAGTTACATGGGGAAGGTTTAAAGGCTATGCAGGATAGATTCGGAGTCAACACGGTGCCATTAGAACCCAGCTTGTCTTTCTGGAATGCATGGGGCGGAAAAATTTTATTTGTTTTTATCATCCTTATCATCTGGGCAGCAGGCAATGCCGATTCCGAGGAGGAAGAAGGAAAATCCTCCACCTCACCTTCTTGACGGTATCAGAACTTCTAATAGCAGAACCCACCGTAACGAAGTAATAAAAAATGGCTCGAAAACTGAAAGAATTTATCAAAGATTGGCAAGTAAATTCATCAAATGAATCCGCTACACATGTTTCAGGCTTAAAGTTCCGTCATCTTTTGGAAGGAAGTGATGGTCGAAAAAAAATCTATATATCTGGTTGGCCTCAGTGGGCGCAAAGCTTTATAGAGAAAGGACACACAATAGAGGAGTGTGACAAAATGCAAGATCAGCTATACTATGAATTTGTTGATATTTACGAACATGTTATAAAGCCATCGCATAAGGTGATGATTCTTGAGAGAGTACAACAAACTCCAACTATAGCAGCAACTGCTTCACCAAATTTAGAGGAAGAAAAGAAGGATCCTGTAACTGTTAATACAGAAAAAGCAATTTCTAATAAAGGAATGTTTAAACGCCCATTCTCTTTCAAGGGAAGAATCAGAAGATTGGAATACTGTATATCTTACATTATTTATTTTATATGGGATGTAGTTAGAGTCATAGTGTATAAGACTTCCGTTCCTTCCCCCATTGTGTCCATTTTCTTTCTTTTTTCATTCATTCCCATGCTTTGGTTCTTGTGTGCGCAGAATACAAAACGATGCCATGATAGAGGTAATTCAGGATGGTACCAATTAATACCACTCTATATTTTGTGGATGATGTTTGGAAAAGGCGATAAAGGTGAAAATGAATATGGTGATAATCCTAAAGAATAAAATAAATCAGTGACAATTCCAATCTTTTTTGATTTCACAAAATGTGTAACACAAAATGTGTAATCATTTTCTCTCTCCCTATATCTCCTTCACGTCGATAAGTCCGTGGGCGATAGCCTTGACCATAAGGTCGGCGACGTTGTTTGCCTGCAGTTTGTTGAAGAGGCTCTGACGATGGGTTTCCACGGTATTTTCGGTTATAAACATCTCCTTTGCGATATCCTTGGATGACAGGCCGCGGGCGATGTTTTTCAGCACTTCCAACTCTCGTTTTGAGGGTTTCTCAAATGCCACGGCGCTTTTTCTTGCTATTGCTTGGTATTTGTCACAGAAATATGTCTTGCCGCTGAGCACTGCGTTGATGGCGAGGATGAGGTTTTCCATGCCTGACTCTTTGTAGAGCACGGCATTGACGCCTCGGCTCTGTACCTCGCGCACTGTCCACAGTTCGTCGTGCATAGTATAGATGATGATTTTGGCATCAGGATAGTGACGACGTATCATGTCGATAGTTTCGTATCCGGTCTGTTGCTTTGTTTCCAAATCTATTATATAGAGGTCATAGTCGTTTTCCGCGAGTGCCTCGGCAAGCTGGGTGCCATCGAGAAACAGGTCTATCTTGCCTAACCCATTCTCACGCAGGAAGCTACCTACTCCCTGCAACACTGCCTCGTGGTCATCGACAGCAGCAACTGATAATTCTTTGTATTTATTGGGTATCGTCTTCGTCATATTTAAGCGCAAAGGTACTCATTTTATGCAAAACCATATATCGTGGTTTTCCGTGATTTTGCCATGCTAGTCTGCGTTCTTTAAGTTTTTTTAATATATCTCAGCGTCACGACTGTTCCGTATTGTGTTCTGCTGTACTGTAGCGTGCCTCCTATGGCCTGAGCACGCTGACTCATAGTGCGCCATCCTATGCCGTTACTTGAGCCCTTGTCCTGAGCTACGCTGGATGCACCGCCATTGTCTGTT
Organism: uncultured Prevotellaceae bacterium; assembly: GCA_946187445.1. GTDB lineage: Bacteria > Bacteroidota > Bacteroidia > Bacteroidales > Bacteroidaceae > Prevotella. The sequence continues at coordinate 1,399 of CAMHQF010000022.1, read as the reverse complement.
ATTCGGAACGTCATGGTTTCTGCATCCTCTTGTATTACGACATACACATCTGAAGCACGTGAATGTTTTACGGCGTTGGTCACAGCCTCCTGTATTATGCGGTATATCTCCAAGGCATGTTCCGCAGGTATCGCCCTGTAGCTGTCATCGCTGACAAATGACTCGTAATGCAGGGTGCATCTTCCAGTGCCACTTATCTCCTGAATATAATTATCTATCACCTCACCGAGATGGGCATGAAGGAACTCTGGTGGCATCAGTTCATGAGACACGCGGCGCACCTGCTCCCGGCTCTCGTTTACCAAACGGCGGGCGTGCCGAGCGTTTTCGCTGACGCCATCGTTCTCGCTGAGTTTCATTTCTATGGCAAAGAGCTGGTTGCTCACGCCGTCATGCAGTTCCTTCGCCAGGCGACTGCGTTCCTGCTCCATGCCTTCAAGGAAACGCTTGTTCTGCTGCATCTCAGACTCTTGCTGAGAATGCCGACGCAGGTATCTCTGTCTTATTGCATAGGCTATGAAAGTCAATATTACAATGGCAAGTACTGAGCCAATGGCTATAATCAGTCCGTTATGCTGACGATAGATATACTGTATCTTGCTGATAGTCTTTGGGACTATAGAGGTGCTGTCAGCCTGTTCGTCTTTTGCTGTCGTTTGCTCATTTGAAGACAATCCTTTCTCACGATTAAGGGTAGTGATATACGCTGTATCATAGGGCGTCACTTTATTGTCGTTGAGGAAAGGATTTATGCCATTTGCCCTTGCCTGTCTCACTTGCTTTTCCAAGCGTTTCGCTTCATCGTGCATATTGGCTTTCAGATATGCCTTATGCAGAAAGGAGAGGAAGAGCGTCTTCGCTTCTGGTTGCGTAGCATTACCATAATGCTTCTTTCCCTTTTCTATCCATGGATTGTCTGGTGGCAAGGTAGCATATTTCGTGCTTTCTATTTCAAGCATAAAGGCGGCACACAGCAGGGCGTCATCATGTTTATTCAGTGCATCGGCATCACTGTAGGTGCGCGCCACGAACCTTTGTGCCATATCCAGACGGCGGTGCCCCATCATTATAAGGCACACCTCATAGGCATACCGCTCACGGAGCTCTATACTGTCACAGTACTCTAACCATGCCATCGACTTGCGACAGAGTTTTATCGCCTCTTCCGTCTCACCCAACCTGTCGTATATACCAGCAGACAGGACATACATAGGTATAGTTATACGGAATATCAGGTTCTTGCCGTCGTCAGCAAAACGGTCAAGCAGTTGCATGCGTTCGCATATCTGCATACCCGCCTCAAGCTCCCTCAATGCTGCCCGTGGTTGTTTGGCATTGTCCAACTCTATACCCTTTATGACATGGTCACGCATCTGCACTAAGGGATGTGGGGACGTGG
>CAMHQF010000021.1:0-34147 GCA_946187445.1 uncultured Prevotellaceae bacterium | reverse complement strand
GCCACAGCATCTTCTCCATGCGGTGGTCGGGCATCAGGCAGTAGCCTATAAACTCTGCCAGCACCTGCTGTGCCTCCGCTTCGGGCAGCACGCGGTCAAGGAACCTGTGCCACTGCTGACACTCTGCCGCAGGGTCGTAGGCATAGTCCAGCGTGTAGGTGAACATATCCTCCTTACGGTGTTCACGTAGCTCTACTGTGCCATCACCCTTCAGCTCCAGCGTGCCGTTGAGGGGATTGAGCCACACCTCGCCTGCTGGCACCCTGCGCTCATAACACCCCTTCACGTTGAACGCCACGTTCTCGTAAAGTAGGTTCATAAACGCATGATCCTTACAGTTGGAAACGGGTAGTCCGCAACGCTCCGCACAGCTGTCGATGAACTTCTTCCACTTAGCAGGCGGTATCACCTCCCAGTGACTGCCTGTGAAGCACATCACCTGCTGTTCGGATTTCGCACGCTGAGAGTAGTCCGTACAGAGCAGCAATCCGTCAGCTGACTGCACCACAGCATCCATCACCAGCTGCCTAAGCTGCTTGTCACAATGCCCCTTGGTGCTTGCCACCAACTGCACTATCTCACTCTGGTGTGACACTACGCCCTCGGCAATTCTGTCAAGCGTCAGTCCCACCATTTCCTGCTCGCGCATAGAGCGCTGAGCTACTAACTTGCCAGCCTTGTCAGCCAGCTCCTGCTCCAGAGAGCAGTTCTTGTTTTTGTCTTCCACTGTTAATCTAATTTTTATGGAAGTTATGTCTCGCACTTCACTCCCCATAGACGATTTCAGAAAGTGACGGACTCCGTGCTCAGAGATATTCCCTATATATAATATATCATTTGGAAGATGTCTCATTTTAAAACCGTCACAAATACAAAATGCGCCCGGAAAAAGAGTCTTTTCCGAACGCAAAATTACAAATATCAGTTTAGTATGGAAAGGGATTCTTTGAAAGGTCACCCCTCTGAGGGGGTGACTTTTTCAGATAGAGGGGGTGTCCTGGGGGGTGTCCTGAGTAAGTCGTTCTCCTTTATTCATAATTACATCATAAAGGTGGGGACACAAATCTTTGAAAAGATTAGCTAATTTCTCTTTTTCAGCCTTTTCATATGGGTTACTCAAACCTTGTTTTAATCTGGATTCTCCCCATCCGAAAAGTCCATGTAGCATTGGAGCCAAGTCTTTTTTCTTGTTAGTGTAGTTGAATCCAAAAGCATTTGCCAAGGACAGTCCAAACAGTGCTGCCTGTTCCTGATTTAGGCCAAGAGATATACCTTTGTCTTTATTACGTACCTCTTCTAATTGTGCTTCTAAATCCTTTATTCTTGCCTTTAATTTTTCAATCTCAACCTCAAGATCCACTTTGGTAAGGTTTCGCTCATCTTCCTCCATATCGTCAGTATATTCTGGTTCGCTATTTGTCAGTAGCATTCCACATTCTATGTCAAGTTGCAATTTAACCATGTAATCAGGAAAGAATACCATTTGGGGCAATTTTATCCCCAAGAAATTGTTTTCTATCTTCCATTCTTTGTATCCTTTCTTGATAGACAGCAGAATGTCTCTCTGCTCACTATTGTCTTTTCCTTGGCATATCAACGCTCTTACTAAAGGCTCCTTATATCCCGTCAACAAATTTAAACCATCATAACTCATATTACAGATAGTTATGAAGTCTAAAGTCTTTATACGTTTTCGTAATTCCTGTTCGTTCTGCATTTCTAACTCTTATTTTGCTATTTTCTTATACAACCTAAATAATTCTGCCACGCACTGGCTCTCGGTCATGGTCTTTACGTCGAAGCCGTAGGCTTGCATCACAGCACGGTCGTTGTCCTGATGAGCCTTGCGTAGCTCGGCTGGCATGGTGAGCTCATCGTATAGGTCGGCAAGTGAACTGTCGGGATATTTCGCACGAGCGTCGAGTATCGCCTGTGCCTTCTGCTCTATCTTCTGCTTCTGTGCCTCCGTTGGTGTAGGCCAAGGGAAGTTGTTATAGACGATGTTGGCAGAATAACGATAACGCATTTCCAACCTTCCACACACCGCACGCATCCATGCCATGTGAACGTTTGACGTTAGAATGCCGAGATGATAGAGGGTGGCATCGGGAACAAATTGTACAGCATTATTTGGTATAACTTCCTGACCAACATACCCTATTGGAATATATCTCCTTTGTTCTGACGATGTCGCTGGTATGAGGAGATAATCACTCTTAGGTTCCTTTATCTCCATAAACAACGTAGGCGTATCAGCACATCTTCTCGTTGCCTCTTTCACACTGTTAAGTCTAAAGTCCCTAACAGCTGCTACTCTATTCATCAGTTCTGAAGAATGTTTTATATCAGTAGGACTCACACCTACCAACCATAGACAATAGCGTTTTTTGTCGTTTATGAAATCGTCACCACTAGTAAAGGGACGTATATACTTAGAGATATTAGGCTCATTCTTATCTATTTACTCTTTTTCTTCAGGAGAAAGAATTAAGAAACCTCCTTCTACTGGTTTACCACCACTTCTCATTTGTGGCACTTCACATATAGGGATTGAACGAGAACTAATGAACACATTAGGTGCATCTATCAAATATGCATTGATATTCTCAGCTTCCTTCTGCTTATCATTATCATATATAGTCTTAGGTACATTCACGTTACTAAATCCTATAATAACACAATGTACGTGCGCCTTAATAGAAGCCTCACTATCCCAACGGAAAGTACGATAAGCGAAGTCAATGTGAATGCCAAACAAATCCTTTAGTGGTCTCCATATAGCAGCGACTTGTTCGCCTTGCGTTATGCTATTGGTTGACACCAGGGCGACGCGAGTGTTCTTGCTATTGCAAATTAGCTGAGCTGCTTTATAATACCAGCCTGCAACATAGTCGATCTTTCCTGCTGTCTTGAATGGCTTGCCATCTATATCAACAAACACACTTAGAATGTCATCTTTTTGCTCCTTGCTCTGCAGAGAATACCCCACAAACGGAGGATTACCCATGATATAGTCATATTGCACGCCGTCGATGTTCCAATCCATGCGCAGGGCATTACCCTCACGTATGTTGCTGTAGCTCTTAAGGGGCAGGAAGTCGATGTCATGACGTATGATGCGCTCCGTCTCGTTGAGCATCTGAGCCTCACTAATCCACAGGGCAGTGGTGGCCACGGTAACGGCGAAGTCATTAATCTCTATACCGTAGAACTGCTGTATGTTTACCTTGATGGGGTTTACTTCGTCAAAGCCTATGAATGTCTGCCCATGATAACGCTCACGTATCACCTCGTTCTCTAATCGGCGAAGGCTGAGGTAGGTTTCGGTGAGGAAGTTACCACTACCGCAAGCGGGGTCAAGGAAAGTGAGTGAGGCAAGACGCTCCTGATAGGCATCGAGTTTCTTCTGGCGCTGGCGCTCTACCTTGTCTTCGAGTATGTCGTCGAGTTCCTTGCGTAGGTCGTTGAGGAACAGTGGGTCTATCACCTTATGTATATTCTCGATTGAGGTATAGTGCATGCCACCTGAACGACGAGTCTCGGGGTTGAGAGTACTCTCAAACACGGCACCGAAGATGGTGGGTGATATCTCACTCCAGTCGAAGTCAAGGCTTGCGTTTTGAAGGATTATCTGCTTGAGTTCCTCCGTGAACTGGGGTATCTCTATCGCTTCCTCAAACAAACCGCCATTGGTGTAAGGGAATGCCTTAAGCTCATCTTGGAGGTACTTGCTGCGCTTCTCTATAGGGGTGTTGAGCACATCGAATAGGTCACGCAGTGCCCTGCGTAGGTCTTTTGCTTCGTAGGTAACAAGGAAGTCGTGGAACAGGTCATGGGCAAAGACGCCTGCATCCTCAGCATAGAGGCAGAACACTATGCGCACACACAGTATGTTGAGCCAACGCAGTGCCTCAGGCGAGTTGTCATCGTATTGCTTCAGCAATGCTTCGTATATCCTGCCTACTATCTCGCCTGCCTGCATGGATACCTGCATCTCCTTGGATATATGCTCACTCTTATTATCGACAAGAAACAGCAGACGGTAATACTCCTTACCGAGGTCTTTGAGCAATATCTGCTCAGGCTCGCCATTGGGCTGCTCCATGTCATAAACTAAGAACTCTGCAAAATTGCATGTAACTATCCAGCGAGGACGCTCTGAATACTTCAGTTCAGCAGCATAGCGCTTCGCCTGCTGAAAAGGATTGAGCACCGAGCCATCACTCTGCACTATGCCCTTGCGCAGGTCTTTGCCCAGCGACTTCTGCTCTATCAGTACCTTAGTGGAAGGTATATGAGCATCGATAAAGTTAGTTTTATCTACCTTCACCTGTTCCTCATAGCGTATAAACGTGCTGGGGTTCTCTACACCATACACCTCAGTGAGGAGCTCCGTCCAGAAGACCTGAGAGTCACCCTTCTCATAGCCTCTGCCCCGCCATCGCTTAGCAAAATCAGCAGCTGCTGCCGCCATCTGTTTGTCGTTTTTCATCTTCGTATTGTTACTTTCCTCCACAAAAGTAACAATAACTTTTCATTCCTCCAAACTTCGAGACAAAAAAAATAATTCAAGCGACTGTTCCCACTATCCACCTGGAACAGGAAGCACAAAGCGGGGAGAAAACAAAACTTTGCATTTTCTTTGCCATTCCGATTTTTATTTGTACCTTTGCAGTGACAACAACAGACATAATAAATCACAGCAAACGACAAAAGAAAAAAGGACATGAAAGTGATATTGGAAAAAGTGCTCTCTGGCGAGACTCTGACACGTCAGGAGATGCATGATATACTTATCGGGATAACACAGGAGAAGTATCCGACGGAGCAGATCGCTGCCCTGCTCACCGCGCTACAGATGCGAGGCATCACCGTTGACGAACTGCTCGGCTTTCGCGACGGCATACTCGAGACGGGTGTGCCTGCCCTACTCCAGGCCCCACGCTATATCGACATAGTGGGTACGGGAGGCGACCAGAAAAACACGTTTAATATCTCTACATGTGCATGTCTGGTGGTGGCAGGCGCTGGCTATAAGGTGGCTAAGCACGGCAACTATGCCGCTACATCTGTATCGGGAGCTTCAAACGTCATAGAGGAGCATGGCGTGAAGTTTACTAACGACACGGACACGCTGAATAGGCAAATCAACGAGTCGGGCTTCACATATCTGCACGCGCCGCTCTTTGCCCGTGCCATGAAGTTTGTCGCTCCTATAAGGAAAAACATCTCTTTCCCCACGATATTCAACCTGCTCGGACCAATAGTCAATCCGTCGCAGCCCAAGTGCCAGCTCCTCGGAGTGGCAACACTCGACCAGATGCGCCTATACAACGCCGTATATCAGAGGCTGGGCGTGGATTACTGCATAGAGAACAGCATAGACGGATATGACGAGATATCGCTGACGGGCAACTTCAAGATTACCACCAACAGCTACGAGCGCATAGTATCACCTACCGACATAGGACTGCCCGTAGCGAAGGCAGACGAGCTGAAAGGCGGACAGACAAAAGAAGAGGCGGTGAAGATTTTTGACAACGTACTCGCCAACACCGCCACCGAGACACAGAAAAACGTGGTGATAGCCAATGCGGCATACGCTATACAGACCATTGACACAAGCGGCAAGTCTATAGAGGAGTGCGTAGATATGGCGCGTGAGTCGATAGAAAGCGGCAAGGCGCTGGCGGCATTCAAGAAATATGTGGAACTGGGAAGATAGTAAGTAAAAGACGTGGATATACTTGATGAAATAGTGGCCCACAAGAGGGTCGAGGTGGCTGCCTTCAAAGCTGAGCGCTCATACGCCATGCTGGAAAAGCAGGTGGAGCAGATGCTCTCGCTCTCTTCCATACCATCTATGCGCAGAGCGCTGATGGAGTCGGACTGGGGCATCATAGCGGAGTTTAAGCGCAAGAGCCCCTCTAAGGGATGGATAAAGGAGGAAGGCAAGGCCAGCGAGATACCCCTCGCCTACCAAACGAACGGCGCCGCCGCCCTGTCGATACTTACTGACGAGCATTACTTCGGCGGCAAGGACGAGTTTATCACCATGGCGCGTGAGAGCGGCGTCACGATTCCTATACTGTACAAGAATTTTGTCATCGACGAATACCAACTCCTGCAGGCACGCCTATGTGGTGCCAGCGCCGTACTGCTCATCGCTGCATGCCTGAGCAAGGCGGAGTGCGGCGGTCTGCTGCACAAAGCTCACGAAATGGGGCTCGAAGTGCTCCTCGAGATGCACTCGGAGGAGGAACTGGAGTATGCTGACCTGCAGCCTGACATGTGTGGCATAAACAATCGTAACCTCGGAACCTTCGTGACAAAGGTGGAGAACAGCTACCGACTGGCGGAGCTCCTGCCACGTGAGGCATGTAAGGTGAGCGAGAGCGGCATAAGCAACCCCGACACGGTAAGGGACCTGCGCAGGGCGGGATTCAACGGCTTTCTGATAGGTGAGAACTTTATGAAGACTGCCGACCCCGGCAAGGCGCTGAAGGAGTTCACAATTCATAGTTAAAGACTTGAAGATAAAAGTTTGTGGCATGCGTGAGCCTGACAACATTCGCGCGGTAACAGAACTCGGCATCGACATGCTGGGGTTTATATTTTATACCAAAAGTCCACGATACGTCAGGAGTATCAATACCAATGCCGGCACTATACCCAACATGGCTGACAGGAGGATAATGCAGAGCAGCAAACTGAATAACCGTCAGCCGGAGAAGGTGGGAGTGTTTGTCGATGAAATGCCACAGACGGTCATCACCCACGCATATAACTACAAGCTTGACTACATACAACTGCACGGCAACGAGACGCCGGTATATATAGCCAATCTGAAAAGCACTATAATACCTGATATCCTACCTAACGTGAAAATCATCAAGGCACTGAATATCCGCGAAGCTGACGACGTTAAACGATGGCGACAGTACGACGGTATCGCAGACATGTTGCTCTTTGACACCAAGTGTGCTAACTACGGTGGTTCGGGAGAGCAGTATGACTGGGATATTCTCGAGGCGTACGACGGCGACATACCCTTCCTGTTGTCAGGGGGCATAGGACCTGATGATGCTCAGAGAGTAAATGATTTTCACCATCCCATGTGCGTTGGCATAGACCTCAACTCACGATTTGAAACTGAGCCAGGCATAAAGGACGTTGAAAAGCTTAGGGTGTTTATAAGTGAAATAAATAAGGATAATAGGTAAATGAACAAGATAAATAAACTTTTTGCAGATAATAAGGACAGAAAACTGCTATCGCTATACTTCTGCGCAGGATGTCCCAACCTGGAGGGAACAGGCGAAATAATACAGACACTCGAAAGACGCGGCATAGACATGATAGAGGTGGGAGTGCCTTTCTCCGACCCTATGGCTGACGGCCCCGTGATACAGGAGGCTGCCACAAGGGCGCTGAAAAACGGCATGACGCTGAGAAAACTCTTCGCACAGCTGAAAGCCATAAAGGAGAGTGTCAACATACCCCTCATACTCATGGGATACCTCAACGTGATGATGCAGTACGGATTTGAGGAGTTCTTCCATTCATGCCAGGAGTGTGGCGTCAGCGGTGCCATAATACCCGACCTGCCATTCAAGGACTACCTCGAGCTGAAACCCATTGCCGACAAGTATGACATACGCATCATAATGCTCATAACGCCTGAGACATCAGAGGAGCGCATACGCTTTATCGACGACAATACCGACGGCTTCATATACATGGTATCGTCAGCATCGACAACGGGTGCCCAGAAGTCATTTGACGAGGCGAAGCAGGAGTACTTCCAGCGCATCAACGCGATGAACTTGCGCAACCCACGCATGATAGGATTTGGCATAAGCAATAAGCAGACCCTCGAGACGAGTCAGCAGAACGCTGCAGGAGCCATCATAGGTTCGAAATTCGTACAGCTGCTCAGCGATGCCAACGGCGATGCCGAGGTGGCGATGGACAACCTCTACGATGCCCTGAGCAAATAGTGTAAAAAAGAAGAACAAAACGACTTTCAAGGAAAATGAATAAATATACTGTTGACAATAATGGATTCTACGGAATCTACGGAGGGGCATACATACCCGAAATACTCTACAAGACGGTAGAGGACCTCAAGAAAGCCTATGAGCCTATCATAGAGAGCGAGGGCTTCAAGAAGGAGTACCACGCGCTGCTGAAAGACTACGTGGGACGTCCCTCACCACTATACTACGCCAAGCGCATGAGCGAGAAGTACGGATGCCAGCTGTACCTCAAGCGTGAAGACCTCAACCATACCGGAGCCCACAAGATAAATAATGCCATAGGACAGATACTGCTGGCAAAGAAGATGGGCAAGACACGTATCATAGCCGAGACGGGAGCAGGACAGCACGGCGTGGCAACTGCCACGGTGTGTGCTCTCATGGATATGCCGTGCACCGTGTATATGGGAGCACTCGACGTAGAGCGACAGCACGTCAACGTGGAGCGTATGAAGATGCTGGGAGCAAAGGTGCAACCCGTGGAGTCGGGCAATAAGACCCTTAAAGATGCTACCAACGAGGCAATACGCGACTGGTGCTGCCATCCTGCCGACACATTCTATATCATAGGTTCGACAGTAGGACCGCACCCCTACCCCGAGATGGTGGCACGACTGCAGAGCGTCATATCGGAGGAGATAAAGTGGCAGCTGAAGGAAAAGATAGGACGCGACTACCCCGACTATCTCATGGCATGTGTGGGAGGCGGCTCAAATGCTGCCGGCACCATATACCACTACCTCGATGACGAGAGGGTGAAGATAATACTCGGCGAGGCAGGAGGCATGGGAGTGGATACCGACATGACTGCTGCATCAATGCAGGTGGGCACGCTGGGCATACTGCACGGCTCACGCATAAAACTCATGCAGACGGAGGACGGACAGATTATAGAGCCCTACTCCATCTCTGCCGGACTGGACTACCCTGGTACGGGACCTATGCACTGTAACCTCTACGATACGGGACGTGCACAGGTGCTGCCAGCTGATGACGACGAGGCGCTTAAGGCAGCATTCGAACTCACTCGTATGGAGGGCATCATACCTGCTCTTGAGTCGGCTCACGCCCTCGCCCTGCTGCCTAAGGTGGCAGACCGCTTCAGCAAAGACGACGTCGTGGTACTCACCGTATCGGGCAGAGGCGACAAAGACCTGGATACATATCTTAAAGCAAAAAGCAAACAGTCATGAAATATAAATACAACACTGTATCGAAGAAAATACTGGGCGACCTCAACACCCCAGTATCTGCCTACATGAAGATACGCGACGACTACCCCATGTCGGCTCTCATGGAGTGCAGCGACTATCACGGCGGCGAAAACTCACGCTCATTCATCGGCGTACACCCCATAGCCAGCGTGTCAATAGCCCACGGCAAGGGTATATGCAAACTGCCAGACGGCACCGAGATACAGCATGACATAACGTCGGAATACGGTTCGGCACAGCTTATCAACGACTTTCTCAGCCACTTCGACATAGAGGGCGACAACAAGGACTGCTGCGGACTGTTTGGCTACACCTCGTTTAATGCCGTGAGGTATTTCGAAAATATCGACGTCAAGGACGAGACGCAGAGTAAAAACGATGCTCCCGACCTGCTGTACATACTCTACAAGGACGTGGTGGTGTTTGACCACTTTCGTAATGAGATGCTCATCATCGAACTCATCGGCGACGGTGAACAGGAAGACCTCGACGTGCTGGAAAGGGATATCAACAACCGCCAGATACGTACCTACGACTTTCACCCCGTGGGCGAATACTGGTCAACACTCACCGACGAGGAGCACAAGGCCAATATACGCAAGGGCATAAAGCACTGCCTCAGGGGCGATGTATTCCAGATAGTACTGTCACGACGCTTCAAGCAGAAGTACGAGGGCGACGACTTCAAACTATATCGCGCCCTGCGCTCCATCAATCCCAGCCCGTACTTGTTTTATTTCGACTTCGGAGGCTTCCGCATCTTCGGCTCCTCTCCTGAAACCCACTGCCGCATAGAGCACCGAGACGGCGAATACCACGCATACATCGACCCTATAGCAGGCACCACAAAGCGTACCGGCGATACTGAGCAGGACCGTAAGAATGCGGAGTATCTGCGCAACGACCCGAAGGAGAATGCTGAACACGTGATGCTCGTGGACCTCGCACGCAACGACCTGTCGCGCAACTGTCACAACGTGCACGTGGACTTCTACAAGGACATGCAGTTCTACTCGCACGTCATACACCTCGTAAGCCGCGTCAGCGGTACTCTCGACGAGGGTGCCGACCCAATCAAGGCATTCATCGACACCTTCCCAGCAGGCACCCTGTCAGGAGCCCCCAAGGTACGTGCCATGCAGCTCATCTCGGAGTATGAGCCACACAACCGCGGAGCATACGGCGGATGCATAGGCTTCATAGGCTTTGACAGGTCGCTCAACCAAGCCATCACCATACGCACCTTCGTAAGCCGCAACGGCGAACTGTGGTTCCAGGCTGGCGGAGGCATCGTGGCAAAGAGCGACGAGGAGTATGAACTACAGGAGGTAAACAACAAACTTGGCGCTTTGCGCAAGGCCATCATAATGGCTGAAAAATTGTAAGGACACAGCATCATGAAAATAGTAATAATAGACAACTACGACTCTTTCACATACAACCTGAGCCACCTCGTGAAGGAACTGGGCGCCGACGTCACGGTGTACCGTAATGACCAGTTTCAGTTGCCACAGCTCGAGGCGTTTGACAAGATTATTCTCTCGCCAGGCCCTGGCATACCAAGTGAGGCTGGACTGCTCCTTGACGTGATAAAGACATACGCTGGCAAGAAACCCATACTCGGTGTATGCCTCGGACACCAAGCCATCGGCGAGTACTTCGGCGGCACGCTGACAAACCTCTCTGACGTATTTCACGGCATAGCAACGGAGGGCACACAGTATGGCAACGACAGCATATTCGCAGGACTGCCCCAGCGCATCACCATGGGAAGGTACCACTCGTGGGTGGTAAGCAAAGACAACTTCCCCGCTTGCCTCGAAATAACAGCCGAGAGCGACGAGGGACAGATCATGGCTCTGCGCCACAGGGAGTACGACATACACGGCATACAGTTTCACCCCGAAAGCGTGCTCACACCTGAAGGGCGAACGATAATAAAGAATTGGATAGCAGGCAATTGACCCCTTGAAGAAAATAAATATTAACTCTTAACAAATAAAAATAATGCGATCAAGAACAGCAGAATGGTTTGAGACCAAAGTAAAGTACGACAAGATGATGGAGGATGGCTCACAGAAGAGAGTACCAGAATTGTATGTCGTTGATGCGCTGTCATTTACCGAAGCAGAAGAGGCTGTGACAGAGGAAGCTGCGCACTTCTCTACAGGCGAGTTTGATGTTACTGATATCAAGAAGGCAGCATACCGCGAGATATTTTTTTCCGACAACCCCAGCGACGACAAGTGGTACAGGGCTAAAGTGAACTTTATCATCATCGACGAAAAGACAGGCAAGGAGAAACTCTCTGGCGTCACCTACCTCGTGCAGAGCAATACCTTCCAGAATGCCGTAAAGAATATCGAGGATGTACTTAACACCGGTATGCAGGACTGGAAGATAGCATCAGTCGTTGAAACATCTATACTTGACGTCTATGAGCATCAAATCAAATCTACAACAGGTACGCAGCAGTCTGAAGACTAACGTACAACTTGTGGCGGTGAGCAAGTACCACCCCGTATCATCTGCCATGGAGGCGTACGAGGCAGGACAACGGGTATTTGGCGAGAGCCGCGAACAGGAACTGCGCGTAAAATACGAACAGCTGCCAAAGGACATACATTGGCACTTTATAGGTCACATGCAGACCAATAAGGTAAAATATATCGCACCATACATTACTATGATTGAGGCTGTTGACTCACTCAAGTTAATGAAAGAGATAGAGAAACAGGCTGCTAAGCATGACCGTACGATAGACATACTTCTCGAACTGCATCTGGCACAAGAGGAGACCAAGAGCGGCATGTTGCCCGAGGAGTGCCTGCAGCTACTTGAGGATGGCGAATGGCGCACAATGCCACACGTGCGCATACGTGGTATAATGATGATGGCGAGCAACACCGATGACCGTGAAAGGATAAAGTCGGAGTTTCTTCGCGCCAAGGAGTTGTTTGACACCATCAAGCAACGTTACTTCCCCAACGAGGAAAGTTTCAACGTGCGTTCATACGGCATGAGCAATGATTACCTCCTCGCGCAAGAGTGTGGTTCCAACCACGTCCGCGTAGGTAGTAGGATATTTAGTGAATAAGGTAAAAACGATATTGCGTATCATCGCAGGAACCGTACTTTTCCTATGGTTCCTCACGTTTGTTTTGCCACGTATTCCCGCAGTACAGTCGTTTCTAGGCAACAGGATAGGCTCAGCACTCAGCGACAAACTTGACACAGAGGTGTCAATAGGAAATGTTGACCTGCGACTGCCTGCCAGGATAATTATCGATGATGTCAACATTCTCGACCAGCAGCACCACAACATGGTGCGCATAGGACGTGTGGCAGCATCGGTGGATATCATGCCACTATTGGGGGGTAAGATACGCATATCCTCTGCGCAGATATTTGGTATGAGGGCACACCTCACACAGGCGGATGCCTCGTCGCCACTGAACTGCCAGTTTGTAATCGACTCTCTCAAGAGCCGCGACACCCTAAGCCACACCCCACTCGACCTGAGCATACAGTCACTTGTAGTACGCCACGGAGAAGTGACATACGACAGACTTGACGTGCCACGCCCACGAGGTGTGCTGTCACCCCATCACCTGAGCATCACGCAGCTTTCAACCCACCTCATGCTGCATCACCTCACGGACGACTCGCTCGATGTCAGCATAAAGCGCCTCAGCCTCAAGGAACAGTCGGGGCTCGACATACGGCACCTATCGTGCGACATTCTTGCCACACATGGCGAAATACTCTTGAAAAGCCTACTGATAAGGCTGCCGCAGTCGGATATACGCTCCCAGTCATCACAACTGAAGTATGCTACCAACGGCACAAGCGGTTCCATCACGTCGCTAAGTTGCGATATGGGCATAGAGGGCACAGTGATGCCCTCCGACTTCGCTTTTCTCCAAAACACTCTGCAGTCGCTACACACACCCGTCACACTCACGATGAGAGCAAAAGGAACAGACAGGAAGTGCCGTGCCGACATATCAGCCAAGTCACCATCCGGCACTATGGCTCTTGATGTCGATGCCACCGTGTATGACATTCTCACCACTATGCACGGCGACGTCAATATCCGTGACCTACACGCATCTGAATCATTCATCGCAGACATAAGCAAACATATCACTCCTCTGCCTGAGGCACTTCTGCATCTCGGCGACATCAATATCAATGGGCACTCACACATAATCAGCCCCACACACATCTTAGGAAGTGCTGACATAGCCCTATCCAAGGCTGGCACCATGAAGCTGACAGGCACCCTTTACGACAAGGCTGTCACCACACATATCGTCACTCCTGACCTCAACCTGTCACCCATACTCGGCGAAT
Source organism: uncultured Prevotellaceae bacterium (assembly GCA_946187445.1). GTDB lineage: Bacteria > Bacteroidota > Bacteroidia > Bacteroidales > Bacteroidaceae > Prevotella. The sequence goes on along the minus strand of CAMHQF010000021.1, from coordinate 20,538 downwards.
CAACCATAAATCATATCGGTGGCGATATAACCCTCACTACACAGGATATCAATAATATACGGCGTCAAACTACCGTAAGAGGTAAGGTAAACCAGTTGACGTACAATAACTACACGTACCACAATATCAACGTGGACGGCACGCTCCGTGGCGACCTACTGTCAGGTGTAATCGACATTAATGACCCAAATGTAGCACTCCATGCACAGGGTAGCGGCGACATACGAAAGCAGGCTGTCATAAATGCCACCGCTGATATCGACAGGCTCTCAGCCAAGCACCTTCACCTCACCGATATATTTGGCGACACACAGCTTAGCGCGCATATAAGGGTAGCCCCCGATGCTATAGAGGTGACATCTGACATCGCCGATATCACCATGAACGGCAATATCAATCTTGCCACACTACCACAGAGCGTCATGAGCATCGTAGCATCACGCATGCCATCCATACATGGACTGCCACGTAACACACACACTACAGACCGCTTTACCATACAAACTAATATCAAGGACCTTACATTCCTGCAGCACATCACCTCACTACCCATACAGTGTGCAGACAGCGTTACGCTAAGCGGCTTCCTCGATGCCACCACATCAACGGCAGACCTCACCCTTCAGACATCCAACATGACATTATACGAACGTCAACTCAAGGATGCCGTGTTGCACCTCCATGCCCCCGAGGGCTCGCTGCAAGCATCGCTATCCACCACCTTCTTGGAAGAAGGAGGTCCCGTGGATATTAGCCTCGACATGCAGTGCCGCGACGACCATGCCACAACCGTCATAGCATGGGACAACCGACGCTCCAATCTGTTTAGAGGCACAGTCACCACACATACTACGCTTCACGCCACCCCACGCGGCACCGTAACATTAGACATCTCAATACCCCACTCCACATTTGAGGTAGGCGACAGTCTGTGGAGCATACAGGCACGAAACATACACTATGAGGAGGACAACGTAGATATCGACAACTTCAAGGTCGAGGGAGCATCACAGCAGGTAACCCTCGACGGTACATATACCAGACACGGCACCGACTCAATCATCGCTACGCTCAACGATATCGACGTCAGCTATATACTTAACCTCGCAGACTTCCACTCCGTGGACTTCGGTGGCTACGCATCAGGACGCATAGCACTAAGCAGTATAACTGACGGCATAAAGGCTGGAGGACATATCGACGTCACCGACTTCACCTTCGAACAGGGGCGCATGGGTACTCTCTCAGTCGATGCCACATACTCCAACGATGAAGGCAGGATAAACATACAAGGCATCTGCGACGACCCGTCAGCATACGGCAGAACACTGCTAAGTGGATATGTGGTACCATCACCAGGGGAGATACACCTCGATATAGAAGCAGTCAACACACGTATGGAGTTTATGCAGACCTTCTGCTCCTCGTTTATGAAGAATGCCGACCTTCACGGCACTGGCAAAGTATTGCTCTACGGCCCCTTCAGCGATATAAACCTCAAGGGCACACTCGTAGCAGATGGCGAGTTTACTCTCTCGTCAACCAACTGTCGCTACTCCCTTCCTGGAGATACCATAACATTCATACCTGATGAGATAATGCTACGCGATGCACGCCTTTATGACAAATTTGGCAACGTAGCACTCCTCACCGGTGGCATACACCACAAGCACCTCACCCAGATGTCGTACGACATCAATGCCACCACGTCACGATTCCTCGCTTACGACTTCCCTACCATTCAGGGCAACGACACCTTCTGTGGTCATGCCATCATCAACGGTGATATAGGCATACACGGCAAAGGCACCGAACTACTCATAAACGCTGACGCCTTTCCACTTGCAGGTACATACCTCACCTACAACGCCTCTTCACCCGATGCCATACGCTCAGACGACATCATCACGTGGCGAAGCGCTACCCAGCGCACCACACAGCAACGACCACCACGTAGCGCAATTGCCAAGGTCCTCGATGCTGGCAACGAACGCACCAACATACGCATGAGATTCCTCATCCATGCCACACCAAATGCCAAACTGCACCTCATAATGGATGAGCAGTCAGGAGACTATATAGACCTATTTGGTAATGGCGACCTACAGGTTGGATACTACAACAAGGGAGCACTCGACATCTTTGGCAACTATACCGTAAGTCATGGTACATACAAGATGACTATCCAGAACTTGCTGCGACGTGACTTTACATTTCAGAAAGGTGGCACTATCACCTTTGGTGGAGATCCATACGATGCCACACTACAAATGCAAGCGCTATACTCACTTAACAGCGTACCACTCGCTGACCTCAACATCGGAAACACGCTGACAGCAAACAACGTACCCGTAAACTGTCTCATGAATATTACTGGTACGCCAGGCAAACCCTCCGTTGACTTTGACCTCGACCTACCATCACTGTCATCCGACGCCCGCAATATGGTACAGTCTGTCATCAACTCCGAGGAGGAGATGAATCAGCAAGTGCTATACCTTCTTGCCATCGGACGCTTCTATGCCCCAAGCAATATCGGTAATGACGTAATGGGCGACGAACGTAGTGTCAGCCAGGGGACACTCGCCATGCAGAGCTTCCTCAGCGGCACCCTCTCACAACAGTTCAATAATGTTATGAGCGGAGTAATGTCGGGCTTGCTCGGCAAGGCAGGCACACTCTCCTTTGGAGCCAACATAGCACCTGGTGACGAGGGATTCAATAATGCCGAATATGAAGGACTGCTCAGCGGACGACTTTTCAACAACCGTCTCATCTTTAACGGACAGTTTGGCTATCGTGACAACATACGCACTAACTCCCAAAGTTTCATCGGAGATTTCACCCTGCAGTACCTGCTCACCAAGAGTGGAACCATATCACTAAAGGTCTATAATCAGTCCAACGACCGATACTTCACCCGCAACTCTCTCAACACACAGGGTATCGGCGTAGTTTTCCAAAAAGAGTTCGGAAAATAATAATTAAGGCAAAAGGAAATAGAAAAATATGTCACGAGCCTGCATGACGCTAACTCGTGACATAAAGAAACATTTATTTGTGTATACCTAAGTAAGGTTTACTTGCTGAGTGCAAGTGCTACGTTTACAGCACATGCTACTGTGCAGCCTACCATCGGGTTGTTGCCAATGCCGAGGAAGCCCATCATCTCTACGTGTGCCGGTACTGAGGAAGAACCTGCGAACTGAGCGTCTGAGTGCATACGACCGAGGGTATCAGTCATGCCGTAAGAGGCTGGACCTGCTGCCATATTGTCTGGATGAAGGGTACGACCTGTACCGCCGCCTGATGCTACTGAGAAATATGGCTTGCCAGCAAGGATGCGCTCCTTCTTGTAGGTGCCTGCTGTTGGGTGCTGGAAACGTGTTGGATTGGTTGAGTTACCTGTGATGGAAACGTCAACATTCTCACGCCACATGATTGCTACACCCTCACGAACGTCATCAGCGCCGTAGCAGTTGACCTTTGCACGTGGACCGTTGGAGTAAGCCTTGGTCTTGACAACCTTGAGCTCGCCTGTGAAGTAGTCGAACTGTGTCTGTACGTATGTGAAACCGTTGATGCGGGAGATAATCATGGCTGCGTCCTTGCCAAGACCGTTCAGGATAACGCGGAGTGGCTTCTGGCGTACCTTGTTTGCCATCTCAGCAATCTTGATGGCTCCCTCGGCAGCAGCGAATGACTCGTGACCTGCGAGGAATGCGAAGCACTCTGTCTCCTCACGGAGCAGACGTGCTGCAAGGTTACCGTGGCCAATACCTACCTTGCGGTCGTCGGCTACGGAACCAGGGATACAGAATGACTGCAAGCCGATGCCGATAGCTTCTGCTGCGTCAGCTGCTGTCTTGCAACCTTTCTTGAGAGCGATAGCAGAGCCTACCACGTAAGCCCACTTGGCGTTCTCAAAGCATATCATCTGGGTTTCTTCACAAGTCTTGTATGGGTCAAGACCTGCCTTCTCACATATCTCGTTTGCCTCTTCAATAGAGGAAATACCGTTTTCTTTCAGAGCAGCGAGCACCTGCTTCATACGACGGTCTTGTGACTCGAATTTTACTTCTCTTATCATATTTTTGTCCTCCTCTATTTTTAATTCTTACGTGGATCGATGAACTTAACTGCGCCCTGCTCTGGGGTGGTGCGACCGTATGTGCCTGTAACTGCCTTAAGAGCCTCATTGGCATCGACGCCCTTCTTGACTGCGTCCATGAACTTGCCCATGTGAACGAACTCGTAGCCGCATACTTCGTTGTCCTCGTCGAGGAACTGCTTGGTGATGTAACCTTCAGTGAGCTGGAGGTAACGTGTGCCCTTTGCCTTGGTGCCATAGAGAGTGCCGCACTGTGAAACGAGTCCCTTGCCGAGGTCTTCAAGTCCTGCACCTATAGCGAGACCGCCCTCAGAGAAGGCTGACTGTGTGCGACCATAGACAATCTGGAGGAAGAGCTCACGCATGGCAGTGTTGATGGCATCACAAACGAGGTCAGTGTTAAGAGCCTCGAGAATGGTTTTGCCTGGCAGTATCTCAGATGCCATAGCGGCTGAGTGGGTCATGCCTGAGCAGCCGATAGTCTCAACGAGAGCTTCTTCGATAATTCCGTCCTTGACATTGAGGGAGAGCTTGCAGCAACCCTGCTGTGGGGCACACCAACCAATGCCGTGGGTCATACCAGAGATGTCCTTTATCTCCTTAGCCTGAATCCACTTGCCCTCCTCTGGAATAGGAGCAGGACCGTGGTTAGGACCTTTTGCAACGACACACATGTCGTTGATTTCCTTAGTGTAAATCATATTCTAATGTTTGTTAATAAAATAAATGTCCGAAAAATCCCTACAAAGGTACAAAAAAAAACAGGAAAAAGTGCTTTTACCGGGTGTTTTTTTACTTGTATAGGAAAATTTTACTACCTTTGCAAAGTAAAGATAGCAAAAAAAGATATAGGTTATGATAGACGTAAGAATACTGGATGCTGAACTAAGAGAGGCTGCGATGAAGGGATGGGATGCTTTCCTGAACCTTGTAATAGACAAGACACGCGAAGCCATAGGCGGAGAACTGACAGCTGAGAATATGGCTAAGATGTCGAGCCAACAGATTACACTGATAGGATATGCCACACTGAGGGATGAACTGATGGACGGGGGCTTCGTGCAACTGATACACAACGGCTACGCTCCATTCTTCTTTCGTAATCCGTTTGACAAAGCTGTAAGGGAATGGGGAATAGCAGACCTTTGCAGTTTGATACGACACGCAAAGAAACAATACCAGCGCTATAGGGATGACATAGAAAAGGAGATGAGCGATGAGGAGTTTATGTCGCTGTACGAAAGACTACCAGCCTTTGAGGACCTGGACGACGAGTTTGTCAGCAATGAGGAGATATGGTCGGAGCAGGTTGCAACGTACGTGGATGAACATCTCGAAGAATTTGTGATTGTTTCTTAATCTTTTTGTCTCTTAATCTTTTAGTTAAGCGGTGTACGGTTGAGTATGCTGCGTCCGAGCGTGACCTCGTCGGTGTACTGCAATTCGTCGCCGACACTGATACCGCGTGCTATAACCGATAATTTCACACCATCAAACTGTTGTAGTCGTCGTGAGATATAAAAATTTGTAGTATCTCCCTCCATGGTGCTGGCGAGTGCAAATATCACCTCCTTGACTTGCCCTCCTTCTACCCTCTTTACAAGTTCGTCAATACGAAGGTCGCTAGGTCCTATACCGTCCATGGGTGATATAATTCCTCCAAGAACATGATATAGTCCGTTATACTGCTGGGTCTGCTCGATGGCGAGGACATCCTGTATATTCTCCACTACGCAGATGGTGGTGGCATCGCGGTGGCTGTCGGCGCATATAGGACATATATCGGTATCGGAGATGTTATAGCATACGCTGCAGTACTTTACGTCACGTCGTAGTATAGTGAGTGCCTCGGCAAGTGCGTTAACGTCCTCTTGGTCGCTGCGTAGCATATGGAGCACGAGGCGCAAGGCTGTCTTGCGCCCTATCCCTGGCAGACGGGAAAACTGTGTTACGGCATTATCGAGAAGTGTAGGCAAGGGGGAATTGTGAATTGTGAATTGTGAATTAGAAGTGCTTTATTGCACGTTCCATCTCACGCTTATCCTGCTTTAGTTTTAACGTTTCGCGTTTGTCGTACTCTTTTTTTCCTCGGCAGAGTGCGATGTCAAGTTTGGCACGTCCCTTGTCGTCGATAAATAGGAGCGTAGGTATGATGGTATATCCAACAGCCTTGGTATCTTCTGTCAGACGGTGTATCTCCCGCTTGGTGAGGAGTAGTTTGCGGTCGCGCCGTGCTTCGTGGTTGTTGTATGACCCATAGAAGTATGGGCTTATATTCATACCCTTGACCCACATCTCACCGTTATGGATATAACAGAATGTATCGACAAGTGAGGCCTTGCCCATACGGATACTCTTTATCTCGGTACCCGTGAGGACGATGCCAGCGGTATATGTATCAACGAAGAAATAGTCAAATGCAGCTTTCTTATTCTTGATCTGCACTGGGCTTTTCTTCCTTAACAGTTCCTGTTCCTTGTTCATGTAGGTGAAGTAGTTTTATATTACGCAGCACGGCGAGTCGGAAAGGGGTGCGCAGACGCTCGGCACCACCAGCAGCACGTGGCATCAAGAGGAAGTATCCTGTAATCTTTGAGAGGGGCGTAGTGCTGTCGCTATTGAGAGAGAGTACTCCCCTGCCGTTGCTGCTTATCTGAGTATTCTTGTTGGCGATGCTGTCATTGGGGTAGAATATGTTTAGGCATGCCATGATGTCGCAAGCGGCATCGGGTGCCACAGTCTGCAAGTCATACTGCAGATTGATGCGGTCGCCAAGACGGAATGTTGAGTCAGGGAGTACGGAGAAAGTCACCTTGTTGTATGGTGGCTGATCCATCAGTATGGCGCTGGGTTCCTGATTCCACACATTGGCTGTATCGGCCTCTTCGGTCTCTATACCCTGTATCTTACCACCAGCTGCTATGACATTTTCCCTGATGCGCTCTGAGAGTTCGCTGTAGATATCGTGCATACGGTCGGCATGGCTGCAGTAGAACTGGTATGAGCGTTCAAACTCTTCTGGTGTGACATCATGCTTCTTGAGTACGGCGGAACGAAGTGCTACCACATCGCGCCCGTCATGGAGCACGTCGGATGACTCGTACATCGCCTGTGCTAAGTGTATGTCATAGAGTATGTCTGCCATGTCGCCTTCCGACAGTACACCAGAGGGTACTGCAGGCCTGCACGCCACGAGCAGCGAGAATACTATTAGCAGTATGTAGCTGCGACGTATCATCTTAGGCCATTATTGAGGACGGCAAGTTCCCGTCTGCAGAAAAGGAGTATCGCCACGACGCTTACTGAGATGCAGGCGTCAGCAAAATTGAATATTGGTGAGAAGAATATAAACGGTTGACCGCCCCACATAGGAAACCAGTCGGGGTACTGCGTGACGATGATGGGGAAGTAGAACATATCGACTACCCTACCCTCAAGAAAAGGCGCATAACCAGTGCCAAAGGGTACAAGAAACGACACGCTGTAGGGCGATGAGCCTGAGAAGATGAGTCCGTACACCATGCAGTCTATAAGGTTGCCTGCTGCACCGGCAAGTACGAGTGAGAGCATCACAAGCCACACCATACGCGCTCCCGACAGTAGCTGCTTGCGTATATACCACACGAGAAAGATACAGGCTACAAACCGGAATGATGTTAGCAACGGTTTGGGAATAAAGGACATACCATATGCCATTCCGTTATTCTCAATAAACGATATATAAAACCAATCCGTCACACGTACACTCTCATGCAGACACATACCCGTCTTGACCGATATCTTGATGATCTGGTCAATAACGAGGAGCAGCACCACCAACGAAGTGAGCAAAAATCCCTTATTTCCTAATCGTAAACTCTTAATTGTGAATTATGAATTGTGAACTCTTAATTGTGAATTAAGAATTGTGAATTAAAATCAGTGGTTTTTATTCATCTTGGACTCTACAGAAAGGGTAGCATGAGGTACTGCACGCAGACGCTCCTTTGGTATCAGTTCGCCAGTCATGCGATCGATGCCGTAGGTCTTATTCTGGATACGTATGAGAGCCTGCTCCAGTCCCTTGATAAACTTCTGCTGACGCTCTGCCAACACAAGTATCTCTGCACGATTCTGGGTGGTTGAACCCTCCTCAAGCACCTTATATGTAGGCGAGGTGTCAGCAACGTCGTTTCCCTCGTCATTACGGAGCTGCTTCATCATGTCAGCGTAGTCCTTACGTGCACGCTCCAACTTCTCGTCTATGATCTGCTTGAACTCTGCGAGATCCTCATCACTGTAACGCTTTTTAATTTCTGCCATAATATAAAATGTTTTAGGTTATTAGTTGTTTTCTATTATTAATCCTTAACAATAAGCACATTGGCGCTGAAGTCACCGAAGTCCTGCTCGGTACCTTGTGAGGCATCGCCAAAGGTGAGACTATTTGCCAACACCTGTGATGATATATGTTCCCCAAAGGTTTTCACAGCATCCTCGAGTTCAGGCTTACTCTCTATTACCACTTTTATGCGGTCTGTTATCTCAAATCCGGAGTCCTTACGCAACGTCTGTATCCTCTTGATAATCAGGCGCGCGAGTCCTTCGCTCTTAAGTTGTGGTGTAATCTCTATATCGAGTGCCACTGTGACAGTACCCTCCTGGGCTATAGTCCATCCTGGTATATCCTCGGATATAATCTCCACGTCGGCTGCCTCGACCGTGACGTTTTGTCCTGCTGCAGTGAGTGATATGCTGCCACTCTCCTCAAGCATGGCTATCTGCTCCTGCGTCATAGCGAGTACGGCATTATTGACGTCCTTCATCAATTTTCCAAACTTCTTACCCATAACGCGGAAGTTGCACTTCACCTTCTTGACGAGTTGCATATTCGAATCGTCATCGATAAATGAGAGTTCCTTGACATTAGTCTCGGCGAGGATGACACCCTTCATACGCTCTATACGCTCACGAAGTTTAGCATCACCAGCAGGTATAGATATAGTCTGCAGTGCCTGTATTACTGGTATCTTAACCTTCTTGCGAAGTGAGAGCACCATAGAGGTAACCTGCATGGCAACCTGCATGGCAGCTTCCAGTTCGGTATCGATGTATGACTCCTCTGCCTCGGGGAAGTTTGCAAGATGCACGCTAACAGCGCTGTCACGCCCTGTCACCTCATTGAGGTCCTTGAAGAGGCGGTCAGCATAGAAAGGCGAAACTGGTGCGATGAGTCGTGCCAGAGTCTCTATACATGTATATAGGGTCTGGTAAGCAGAGAGTTTGTCATCAGTCATTCCCCCACCCCAGAAACGCTTTTTGTTCAGACGTATATACCAGTTGGAGAGTTTGTCGATAACGAAACTCTGTATCAATCGTCCTGCAGGTGTCACGTCGTAGTTGGCGAGATACTTGTCAACATCCTTCACGAGTGTATTGAGTTCAGAGAGCAACCAACGGTCAAAGTCGGGACGCTTGCTGTATTCTATATCAGCCTCCTTATACTCAAAGCCGTCAACATTGGCATAAAGTGTGAAGAATGAGTATGCCTGATAGAGCTTGATGAAGAAGCTTGACGTCACCTCCTTCACTCCGTCTGGGTCAAAGGAGAGGTTGTCCCACGGACTGGAATTGGTAACCATATACCAACGCACTGCATCCGTTCCGTAGGTGTCTATACACTCAAACGGATTGATGACATTGCCCAAGCGCTTCGACATCTTTATGCCGTTCTTGTCAAGCACCAGTCCGTTGGATATCACGTTCTTGAATGCCACGCTGTCAAACACCATCGTTCCGATTGCATGGAGGGTGAAGAACCATCCGCGTGTCTGGTCAACGCCTTCTGCTATAAAATCAGCAGGATAGGCTAAATTGTTATCTACGAGTTCTTTATTCTCAAATGGGTAGTGTATCTGTGCGTATGGCATAGCACCAGAGTCAAACCACACGTCGATGAGGTCGAGCTCACGTGTCAGCACGCTGCCGTCCTTGCCCACGAGTTTGATATAATCCACGTATGGACGGTGTATATCTATGCGGTCGTAGTTCTCCTGACTCATGTCGCCAGGTACAAATCCCTTGTCCTTCAGCGGATTGCTCTCCATCACGCCTGCTGCGACAGCCTTTTCTATCTCGTTGTAGAGTTCCTCCAGACTGCCTATGCATATCTCTTCCTTGGTATCGCGGTTGCGCCATATAGGAAGTGGTGTGCCCCAATAGCGGGAGCGTGAGAGGTTCCAGTCGTTGAGGTTCTCAAGCCACTTGCCAAAGCGTCCCGTACCTGTTGACTCTGGATGCCAGTTGATGGTCTTATTGAGTTCAAACATACGGTCTTTCTTCGCCGTAGAACGTATGAACCACGAGTCAAGCGGATAATAGAGCACGGGTTTGTCCGTACGCCAGCAGTGAGGGTAGTTGTGCACGTGCTTCTCTATCTTGAAAGCACTGCCCTCTTCCTTCATCTCAAGGCATATCACCACGTTAAGGTCCATATCCTTTGCGGCTGCCTTCTCGTCGTATTTGCCGTCAACGTTATACTTGGGGTCGTAAGCATTCTTTACGTAGTCGCCGGAGTGCTTCCAGTAGCTTTCATTGACGCACAACTCGCAGAACTGAGAGTCAATGTCGTCCTTGACAAAGTACTTACCTTGGAAATCAACCATAGGACGCGTGTCACCAGCCTTGTCGAGGATAAACAGCGAGGGTATGCCTGCATCCTTTGCCACCTTGGCATCGTCTGCACCGAAGGTTGGAGCAATGTGTACTATACCCGTACCATCCTCAGTGGTCACATAGTCACCTGGGATTACGCGGAAGGCGTCAGCAGACTTGTCAACTACCTTGTCACCCTCGAGAGCGGAAGGCTTAACCCAAGGCATCAGCTGCTCATAATGCAAACCTACGAGGTCTGTACCCGTGCCTTTCCACAGCACCTCAACCTGACTTTCGTTTTCGTTGTCATTTTCGTTCTTAAAATACGCACTGAGACGCGCCTCGGCGATGATATACACAGCCTCTTCGTCAGTATATGGATTACGTCCCTTCACCGCTACATAGTCTATCTTTGGACCTACGCAGAGAGCGGTATTAGATGGCAGAGTCCACGGTGTAGTGGTCCATGCGAGGATATATACGGGAAGTTGAGAGTTGAGAGTTGAGAGTTGAGAGCTTAATGAACTCTTCTCAACCCTAAACTGTGCCGTCACCGTGGTATCCTTCACGTCACGATAGCAGCCTGGCTGATTCAACTCGTGTGATGACAGTCCCGTTCCTGCTGCTGGTGAGTATGGCTGTATGGTGTAACCCTTATAGAGCAGTCCCTTATTGTAGAGTTGCTTGAGCAGATACCATAATGACTCTATGTACTTGATATCGTAAGTGATGTAAGGATGCTCCAAGTCAACCCAGTATCCCATCTTGTTTGTCAGCTGGGTCCACTCATTGGTGTACATCATCACATTCTTACGACAGGCATCATTATAATCGTCAACGCTGATTTTCTTGCCTATATCCTCCTTGGTGATACCTAGTGACTTCTCCACAGACAGTTCCACAGGCAGACCATGTGTATCCCATCCTGCCTTGCGCTTTACCTGATAGCCCTTCATGGTCTTATACCTCAGGAACGTATCCTTTATGGTACGTCCCATCACGTGGTGTATGCCAGGGTGACCATTAGCAGAAGGAGGTCCCTCAAAGAATACGAACTGCGGACATCCTTCTTTTTCTGTGATGCTCTTGTGGAAGACGTCATTCTTCTCCCACTCTGCAAGTATCTCATTATTGGTCTCAACGAGGTTAAGACTCTTATGCTCTGCAAATTTCTTACTCATCTATTTTTATTACTTTTTACTTCTTACTTTTTTCTTCCGCTCTTCATAAGGGCGAACTTCTACTCCATTCTCATTGTCTGTGCTGGTTTTACCATAGAGGCAAAGAAACTTGGCAGCACGAGAGCGACAATACTTATTATCAGCGTTGCCACATTGAGCAACAGTATGACCGTCCAACTCAGTTCTATCGGGGCTTCTGCCACGTAATACGTCTCTGGGTCGAGCTTCACGAAACCCGTATGTTGCTGCAGGAGGCACAATCCTATCCCTATTACATTGCCTATGACGATACCTTTGAGCACTATGAATAGCGCCAGCCATCGGAAGGTCTTTCTTATCAGTGCATTACGTGCACCCATGGCTTTCATCAGTCCTATCATTGAGGTGCGCTCAAGTATTATTATGAGCAGTCCGCTTATCATTGTCACGCCAGCCACACACACCATTAGTGCAAGTATTATCCATACGTTGAGGTCAAGCAAGTCCAACCAAGAGAATATCTGCGGACTCATCTCCTTGATAGTCAATGATGACAGTGTGTGTCCCTCTTCATCAAGGGTTTTGTTCACGTGGTCTATGATTCTGTCCTCTACGGCATCGATGCTGTCGAAATCATTTACGAGCAACTCGCATCCCGTCACTTCCACCTTTCCTTCAGCCTTGTCGCATGTCCAACCATTGAGGCGGCTTACGGTGTATAGGTCCACGAAGCAGTATGCATCATCATATTTGGTGAGGTTTGTCTGATATATGGCAGCGACCTCAAACAACCTCGTCTTTACGTCGCCATCGCCAAGGAAATAGGCATACACCTTACTGCCCACCTTAAGGTGCAGTTTCTGTGCTATCGCCTTTGACACCACCATTTTACGGGTGCTCTTACCCTGACTCAGTGATGGCATAGCACCTTGTACTATACTGGAGGCAATAAATGTTGTATCAAAGTCTTCACCTATGCCTTTGAATACTACACCGAGAAAGTCCCTGTCTGTCTTTAGCACTCCCTGTTTGTGTGAGTATCTTCCTACATGTCTCACTCCCTTGATACCCTTCAGCACCTTCACCAGCGAGTCACTGGCATTGATAGGCTGCGTCTGGTCTGCCGTCTGCAGGGTCATGTAGTTTGCCACTACGATGTGACTGCCAAATCCCACCACCTTGTCTCTTATGGTATGCTTGAAACCCAGCACCACCGATACAGAGATTATCATCACTGCCACACCGAGGGCAATGCCCAACATAGCGATGCGTATAGCAGGTTTGCTAACCTTGTGCGAGTCATCACCTGCAGTATATAGATGGCGTGCTATGTAGAATGGCAGGTTCATCACATGTTGGTCCTTCCAGGATAAGCCTCTAAGGCCTTACGCAGTACGAGAAGGGCACGTTCCAAGTCAGGCTTCTTCAGCACGTAAGCTATACGCACCTGGTTTACTCCTGCTCCTGGCGTTGTATAGAAACCCGCTCCTGGTGCCATCATAACCGTCTCACCTTCGTATTCAAATTTTTCAAGACACCAACGACAGAATTTCTCTGCATCATCAACAGGCAACTGCGCCATAGTGTAGAAAGCACCCATCGGTATTGGCGAATATACGCCTGGTATGCGGTTCAGCCCGTCAATGAGCACCTTACGGCGTTCTACATATTCATCATATACGTCACGATAGTACTCTTCTGGCGCATCTAACGATGCCTCTGCCACTATCTGTCCTATCAAGGGTGGCGACAGCCTTGCCTGGCAGAACTTCATTACTGCCTGACGTATCTCCTTGTTCTTAGTTATCAGGGCACCTATACGTATGCCGCACTCTGAGTATCGCTTTGATACTGAGTCGATAAGCACCGTGTTTTGCTCTATGCCCTCAAGATGACATACTGAGATATATGGACTGCCCGTATAGATGTACTCTCGATACACCTCGTCAGAAAAAAGGTATAGATCGTACTTCTTCACCAGGTCTCTTATCTGGTTCATCTCCCTGCGTGTGTAGAGGTAACCCGTTGGGTTATTGGGGTTGCATATCATTATGGCGCGGGTGCGGCTGTTGATAAGTTCCTCAAACTTCTCCACCTTAGGCAGTGAGAAACCCTCGTCGATGGTTGTTGCAATAGTACGTATCTTGGCTCCTGCACTGATGGCAAATGCCATATAGTTGGCATAAGCTGGTTCTGGCACGATAATCTCATCACCTGGGTTGAGGCAAGCCATAAAGGCAAACAGTATCGCCTCCGATCCGCCACTCGTTATTATGATGTCGTCAGCGGTGACATTGATATTATACTTGGCATAGTAGCCCACCATCTTCTCCCTGAATGACAGGTAACCCTGCGAGGGTGAATACTCAAGGATGGTACGGTCAATACTCTTCAGAGCATCAAGTCCTACCTTGGGAGTGGGCAGGTCAGGCTGACCGATATTGAGGTGATACACCTTGACACCACGCTCTTTAGCTGCAGTAGCAAGGGGAGCGAGTTTACGTATCGGCGATTCTGGCATTTCTACGCCACGAACTGAAATTACTGGCATTTTATCTCTTTGTCTTGTTTTTGCTTGTCAACTGTTTTTCCGACCCTTGCCAGCCTTGACCGCAGAGTCGCTTTTTTATTAGTTTGCAAAGTTACTAAAAAAAAACGAATTGCTGAAGAAATCGTTTAATTATTTAATTAAAAACGGCAAAAAGCCTTTATTAGCCATTTTTAACTTTCTCTTTTTACTTTTTTCGGATAAAAGAATTACTTTTGCCTAACAAACACTAAAACCATACATTTCCCCCACCTAAAACATCATGAAGAAATCTATCCTTATCCCACTGTTAATGATGTGTTTATGCGCATCAGCCAACAACCCGAAAGTGCTTCGCGATTCCATACTTTCTGTCATTAACGGAGCACCCTCTCAACGCCATGCAGTCAGCTCACAGCGTAAGGCTGCCATAACCTCTTTCGGAGCCAAGGGCGACGGCAAGAGCAACTGCAAGCCTGCCTTCGACAAGGCTATCAGGAAGGCTCGCTCCTATATGCAGGGTCTTCATATCGTGGTGCCTGCAGGCAAATGGTTTGTCAAAGGCCCGCTGCACCTTGCCAGCAACGTGACCATCGAACTCCAGCGTGGCGCCACCCTACTCTTCTCACCCGACCCCGACGATTACCTGCCCGTTGTGCCCACATCGTGGGAGGGCTCTTTCTGCTACAACTACAGTCCGTTTATCTATGGCTACAAGCTACACAACGTGGCCATCATAGGCGAGGGAACCATAGACGGCAACTGCATGGACACCTTCCCTACATGGAAGGCTAAGCAGAAGGCTGACCAGCAGCGACTGCGCAAGCAGGATCATGACGAGGCTGACATTAGCCGGCGGCAGTATGGCAAAGGCAGTTTCCTTCGTCCGCAACTGGTGCAATTCTATGACTGCAAGGATATTACGCTGAGTGGTATCTTCATTACCAACAGCCCTTTCTGGTGCGTACATCTGCTATGCTGCGAGAATGTCATCTGTCGCGGTTTGCGCTATGACGCCAAACTGGTCAACAACGACGGCATAGATCCCGAGATGACCCGTAACCTGCTCATAGAGAACATTGACTTCAATAATGGCGACGACAATGTGGCTATCAAGGCTGGACGAGACAACGACGGATGGCTTGCCGCACGTCCTTCAGAGAATATTATAATAAGGAATTGTCACTTCAAGGGCTTGCACGGAGTGGTGATAGGCTCTGAGATGAGTGCCGGCGTACGTAACGTGTTTGTAGAGGATTGTGACTATGCAGGCTATGTGAAGCGAGGACTCTACATCAAGACCAACCCTAACCGTGGCGGCTTTGTCAACAACATATACTTCAACCGTTGCAAGTTTGGCGAGGTGGAAGACCTCTTCTATATCACATCCATGTATGCTGGCGAGGGTGCTGACGACAATCACTTTACAGACGTTCACGACATCCATGTAGAGGATGTCACCTGCAATAGCGCAAGCGCAGCTGCCATCGTGCTGCAAGGCACTGAGGCCAAACCTCTACGCAACATCTCCTTCCGCAACGTCAACGTAGGCAAGACTGCAACAGGATATGCATCAATGAACACCCTCGACATCACCCTGCAAAACTGCAACCTCGGCGGATTCGTCAACGGAGCGCCATCGCAGGCCAAGTAGGCAGGAAATGGAAATATAGGAAACAAACTATAGTAATGTCGCCAAAAAGTCGCCAAAAAAGAAAGTCTAACCACTCGAATGTGAAGTGATTAGACTTTTTCTTTGTGCGCCTGACAGGACTCGAACCTGCACATCGCAAGACACTAGATCCTAAGTCTAGCGCGTCTACCAATTTCGCCACAGGCGCTAAAAGCGTCTGCAAAGGTACAAAATAATTCATAATTTACAGTTCATAGTTCACAGTTTTTTCGTTTACCTTGTTAAAAAATGCAAAACAAGCCATAATTATGAATTGCAAATTGTGAATTGTGAATTATTTTTTGTACCTTTGCACCCGCTAAATCGCTAACAGGTTTATCCACTGGAACAAAAAAACGACTATGGTGTGTTGGATGAGCGGTTTAGTCTCCGGTCTGCAAAACCGGCCAGGGCGGTTCGACTCCGCCACGCACCTCCAAAAAGGACTCACATTTTTGTGGGTCCTTTATTGTTTTCTGTTAGTATGGTGCAATATTCCACATACAGGCGCTTTGCTTCCACATGCAGATGCTTTGCTTCCACATGCAGACGCTTTGCTTCCGCATATGGTGGCACGGCAAGGACCACGGGCGACGTACGTACACAAAAAAATCACTGGAATGACTCGCGTCAAACCAGTGATAGTCCTTTTAGTTCTGTAAACTAAGTGCTCTATTAAGCGATAGAGTCAACAGAGTCAGCAGCAACTGTGTCAACAGCAGCTGTATCAACAGTGTCGTTACCAGCAGCCTGCTCAGTCTTGTTACCACAAGATACCATTGACATAGCAACCATAGCTACGAACATAAAAACTAATTTCTTCATTTTTCTAAGCTTTTTAAATCTGTAAAACAATCTTTGTTTATTAAAACGATGCAAAGTTACACACTTTTTTCATTACACGCAAACATTTTTATTGTTTTTTTTACACTATTTTTGTAACTTTTTTGTAATACTCTATAAATGTGACAGTTAGAGAATGCAAACAAATGTTAATATTACGCATGTGTGCGTACACAGAGCTAAAAACGCCACTTTTTACAAGTTTTATTTGCCTAATCACCGACTTTTTATTACTTTTGCATATAATAATCCTACCACCCCCTCTTTTGTACATATATATATAATAAGGTATAGGTAGCATAATCACTCAAAAATGATTGATACATCCGCTTTTCAGGGAAAGAAAGCTAAATACTATACACTCGGATGCAAACTTAACTTCTCCGAGACATCCACCTTCGCAAAGATGCTGGATGACATGGGCGTACAAACCGCTGAAAAAGGTGAGAAAGCGGATATTTGCCTCATCAACACATGCAGCGTGACAGAGGTCGCCGACAGCAAATGCCGACAACAGATAAGGCGAATGATAAAGGACAACCCTGAAGCCTTCATCGTCGTAACAGGATGTTATGCACAATTGGAACCTGAGAAGATAGCCCATATCGACGGAGTAAACCTGGTACTTGGCAGCAATGAGAAAGCCAATCTTATACAGTTTCTGTCAGAACAATTCTCTCTCAGGCACAATCTTCCCGTTAGCGTTCCCATTAACGTTGAAAAACACGTAAAAGACATTACCACCTTCGCACCATCGTGCTCACGTGGCAATCGCACTCGCTACTGGCTCAAAGTGCAGGACGGGTGCAATTATTTCTGCACCTATTGCACCATACCATTTGCACGAGGCAATAGCCGCAATCCCACTATACAATCGCTCGTACAACAGGCCAAACAGGTTGCTGCAGAGGGAGGTAAGGAAATAGTGCTCACAGGAGTCAACATAGGCGATTTCGGACGCACCACAGGCGAGTCGTTTCTTGATCTCGTAAAGGCACTTGACGAGATAGAGGAGATAAAGCGCTACCGCATTTCCAGCCTCGAACCCGACCTTGTCACTGACGAACTCATCGACTACTGCGCTACAAGCCGTGCCTTTATGCCGCATTTTCATATACCCCTGCAAAGCGGTAGCGACGAGGTACTCCGACTCATGCGCCGACACTATGACTCCCATCTCTTTGCTGAGAAGATAGAGCATATAAAGTCTGCGATGCCCCACGCCTTCATAGGTGTTGACGTAATGGTGGGATGCAGAGGTGAGAAGCCCGAGTATTTCGAAGAAACATACGCCCTACTCGACCGTCTGCCCGTCACCCAACTCCACGTCTTCCCCTACAGCGAGCGACCTGGTACTGCTGCACTGAAGATACCATATATCGTTGACAACAAGGATAAGAAGTCACGCAGCCAGCGTCTCCTCGAACTATCGCGACGCAAGACGGAGGATTTTTACAACAGCCATATAGGTACACAGGCTATGGTACTCTTCGAAAAGGCCTCACGAGGCAGGGCGCTGCAAGGATTTACCGAGAACTATATCAGAGTGACACTCAGCACGCCACAAGCCGACCTGGACAACCTGATAGTGCCTGTCAAACTACTGCCGTCACGCATCATAAGCAATAATGATGATGTCGCACCCCTAACTGCTGAGATTGTAACATAACCATGTGGCCTCATGGCCTCACGAAGCATAAAACTTGCGATACATAAACAATACACAAACGACTATCCCATGATGCTCTCCATCGTCATACTCAACTGGAACGGCTCTGCCATGATGCAGAAGTACCTCCCCTCCGTCATATCATGTTCTGAAGGAGCAGAGGTCGTCGTTGCCGACAATGCCTCTACGGATGACTCTATTAAGATGCTCCGCAGGGACTTTCCTACCGTGCGCATCATCACGTTAGACAAGAACTGGGGCTTTGCCGATGGCTACAACAAGGCTTTCGAGACCCTCGACAGGGAGAATGAGCAACAAGACAAACCGCTGTCCGAATACTATCTGTTGCTCAATAGCGATGTCAGGGTGGAACAAGGGTGGCTAAGTCCCATGCTCGACTATATGCAGGAGCATCAAGATGTTGCCGCATGCCAACCCAAACTGCTCAGCGACGTCTCCCCCACTCACTTTGAGTATGCTGGTGCCTGTGGTGGTTTCATTGACCGCTATGGCTACCCCTTCTGCAGGGGGCGCATATTCGATACCATAGAGGAAGACCACGGACAGTATGATACCCCTACGGAGGTGCTATGGGCTACTGGTGCATGTCTGCTCATACGTCGCAAGGACTACTGGCAGGCAGGCGGACTCGATGGTCGCTTCTTTGCCCACAACGAGGAGATAGACCTCTGCTGGCATCTCAACCTTATGAATCGCAAGGTGATGTGCATACCCCATAGTAAGGTGTACCATTATGGCGGTGGCACCTTGCCAAAGGGCAATCCACGCAAGGATTACCTCAATTTCCGCAACAATCTCACCATGCTTTACAAGAACCTTCCAGAGAAGGAACTGAAGCCGGTCATGCGCATGCGTCTGTTGCTCGACTATGTCGCAGCTTTCAAGATGCTGATACTTGAGCACAGCCTCGCCCATTTTATGGCTGTCGTCAAGGCACGCCGCGACTTCCATGCGTGGCGCAGTGATTTTGATGCCGACCGCCAGCATATCCAGCAGTCCGCCATCATTGCCTCCCCCGCTGGCCGCACGTCGTTTTCCCTACTTTGGCAGTACTACGTCAAAGGAAGAAAGATCTTCTCCAAGCTCTTTGCACCAGATTGATTGAGGACTCAGCTTTTGTCCCTTTAACTCCCCTCTAACTCCCCTCTAACTCCTATAAACACAAAAAAAGTGTGCCCACATCGCGTAGTGAGCACACTTTCCTTTTTATATATCTTACAAATATTCTTACTCGGTTTAAATCTCTGAGAAGTACTTGATAGTACGAACCATCTGAGAAGTGTAAGAGTTTTCGTTGTCGTACCAAGATACTACCTGTACGAGAGAGTTGCCGTCACCGATCTTGCTTACCATAGTCTGGTTAGCGTCGAAGAGTGAACCAAACTTCATGCCGATGATGTCAGAAGAAACAAGCTTCTCCTCTGTGTAGCCGAAGCTCTCGTTAGCAGCAGCCTTCATAGCAGCGTTGATATCCTCTACAGCTACCTCACCCTTAACAACAGCGTGCAGGATAGTTGTAGAACCTGTAGGAGTAGGTACGCGCTGTGCAGCACCGATGAGCTTACCGTTGAGCTCAGGTATTACGAGACCGATAGCCTTAGCAGCACCTGTTGAGTTTGGTACGATGTTCTGAGCACCAGCGCGAGCACGCTGTACGTCACCCTTACGCTGAGGACCGTCGAGAATCATCTGGTCGCCTGTGTAAGCGTGTACTGTTGTCATGATACCGCTCTGGATTGGAGCAAAGTCGTTAAGAGCCTTTGTCATAGGAGCCAGACAGTTGGTAGTACATGAAGCAGCAGAGATGATCTTGTCGTCAGCTGTCAGTGTCTCGTGGTTTACGTTGTAAACGATGGTTGGGAGGTCGTTGCCTGCAGGAGCAGAGATAACTACCTTCTTAGC